>JBGPOP010000102.1:0-2520 GCA_041488095.1 Planctomycetota bacterium | reverse complement strand
CCTGGCGCTGGACATCCCGAGGGATGTCTTCCTCGACCCGGCCGACCGGAAGCGGCTCATCGCGGAGTACGGACAGGTCAGCCGGATCGCCAAGATCGACGTCGTCCTGAAGAGGAACGACGGCTCGCCCGTGCCGGTCCAGCTCGACGCGCGCGCCGTACGGGACGCCGGGGGCAGCGTCCTCTACTTCGAAGGCTTCGTGCACGACATCACGGAGCGAAAGCGCTCGGAACAAGCGCTGCGGGAGAGCGAGGAGCGCCACCGCTTGATTCTGTCGAACGTCGACGAGATCGTTTACATGGTCGGAATCGAGAACGGGAATCCTCTGGAGTCGCGCGTGCAGTTCGTCAGCGAGGGCGTCGAGCGCGTCGCGGGCTATCCCGTCGACGGTTTCTTGCGGGACCCCGGGCTCTGGCTACGGGCGGTCCATCCGGACGACCTGTCCGCCGTCGAGCAGGCGACGCGGAGGATCCTCGAGAGCGGGGCAAGCGGCACTCGGGAGTACCGGCTCCGCCACGGGAAGACGGGGGCGTACATCTGGATCGAGGATCACGTGATCCCCCAGCTCGACGATTCCGGCAGGCCGGCGGCAATCCTCGGCGTGGCTCGCGATGTGACCGAACGCAAGCTCGCCGAGGAGAAGTTCCGAAGTCTGCTGGAGTCGGCCCCGGACGCGATGGTCATCGTGGACCGGAACGGGGAGATCCTGCTCGTCAACGCCCAGGCCGAGCGTCTCTTCGGCTACGCGCGGCAGGAGCTTGTGAGGCAGCCGGTCGAGATTCTGGTGCCGCCGCGCCTGCGCGAGCGGCACCAGCAGCATCGCTCCGGCTATTCTGCCGACCCGCGCGCGCGGCTCATCGGAGCCGGCATGGAGCTCTACGGCCTGCGCAAGGATGGCACGGAGTTCCCGGTGGAGATCAGCCTGAGCCCCCTCGAGACGGAGGAAGGCTCGCTCGTCTCGAGCGCCATTCGCGACGTAACTGAGCGAAAGCGGGCGGAGGAGGAGCTCAAGGCCTCCCGCGGGCGGCTGCTCGCGCTCTCGCGCCGGCTGATCGAGACGCAGGAAGCGGAGCGCCGCCACATCGCGCGTGAGCTGCACGACGAGATCGGCCAGGAGCTGACCGCGCTGAAGATCAATCTACAGGCTGCTCACCGTCCGGGCGGCGACACGGAACTGGCTTCTCGCCTCGAGGACAGCATGGGCATCGTCGAGCGAGCCATCCAGCAGGTGCGCGACATGTCGCTCGCCCTGCGCCCCTCGCTGCTGGACGACCTGGGGCTGGTGGCGGCGCTGCGCTGGTTTGTGGACCACCAGGCCCAGAGATCGGGGTTCGAGGCCCGTCTGGAGGCCGAGCCGGCCCGGATCAGCGTTTCGCCCGATGTGGAGATCGGCTGCTACAGGGTCGTGCAGGAGGCGCTCAACAACGTCGTGCGGCACGCACAGGCGCACAACGTCCGCGTGGAGGTCGCGCTCAGTGAGGGAGAGCTGCGGCTGCTCATCCAGGACGACGGCGTCGGCTTCGACGTCAAGGCAGCCCGAGAGAGGGCCAGCCATGGCGCGAGCCTGGGTCTGCTCTCCATGACGGAGCGCGCGCGCCTGCTCGGCGGCCAGCTGAAGGTCGACTCATCGCAGGGCCGAGGCACCGAGATCCGGGCCGTGTTCCCCGTTGGCCCCGCGCGATGAAGCCCATCCGCGTCGTCGTGGCGGAGGACCACGCGCTCGTCCGCGCGGGGATCTGCTCGCTGCTCGAGAAGCTGCCCGGCGTCGAGGTCGTGGGCGAAGCCACCGACGGGCGGGAGGCCCTGGAGCTTCTGAAAACACAGTCGCCGCACGTGGCCCTGCTCGACATCTCGATGCCGGGGATGAACGGCCTCGAGGCGGCGGCCCGCGCGGCCCGCCGGTTTCCGGCCACGCGCGTGATCCTTCTGTCGATGCACGCCAACGAAGAGTACGTCCACCAGGCGCTCAAGGCCGGGGCCGCGGGCTACCTGCTGAAGGACGCAGGGGCTGCGGAGCTGGAGCTCGCGGTCCGGGCAGTCGCGCGGGGCGACACGTATCTTTCCCCCGCGATTTCCAAACAGGTGGTCTCCGACTACGTCCGGCGGACGGGGGCCGAGACCACCTCGCTCCAGGCGCTCACGCCGCGGCAGCGGGAGATCCTGCAGTTGATCGCCGAAGGCCATACGACCAAGGAGATCGCAAGGAAGCTCGATCTCGGCGTAAAGACCATCGAGACCCACCGCGCGGCGCTGATGAGGCGCCTCGACATCCACGACGTCGCGGGGCTCGTGCGCTACGCGATCCGCTCCGGGCTGGTCAATTCCGGAAAGTAGCCTCCTCCGGTTTCTCCCACTCCGATCTCAGGTCTTTTTCCGGGTTCCCTGCCGCTTCTCCCGGATTGTCGCCGCCGGTGCCCGAAGACGATAGTGGTGCAGATTGCGGTGGCTAAGCTCACGAGCGACAAGGGGATTCGTGTCTTTCTCGTAGACGACAGCGATGCCTTCCGGCGGTCGGCGGGG
>JBGPOP010000101.1:0-2570 GCA_041488095.1 Planctomycetota bacterium | reverse complement strand
GATCGGCGTCGCCGCGCTCGTGATCTCTCTCGCGCTCCTCTCCGGCTTCCAGGATCGCATCCACCTGCAGATGGCGGAAAGGACGCCGCACCTGCGGGTCTCGGCCGCGAGAGGGGCCGACCTTCCGGATGCCGCGGCCGCGCGGGCGGCGCTTGCCGCCCTTCCCGGAGTCGTCGAGGTCGATCCGGAGATTGAGGGGCGAGGATGGCTCTCGGACGCGGAGGGCCTGACGGCCGCGCCCGTGCGTTTCTGCAACGGGCGCTTGCGCCCGTCCGAAACGGATGGCGCCCCGCCGGCGCGGCTGGTGGGGCCGGTGGCTGGCCGGACGGGCGCCCACGCGGGATCGCTCGTGCGGCTGACGTCCTCGCGCATGCGCCTCTCTCCGATCGGCCCGGTCCCGATCGCCATGGTCCTCCGGGTCGAGGACGTGCGCCGCAGCTCGGCCCTGGACCGCTCCCCGGACGTCGAGATTCCCGAGGCGGCGGCGCGGATTCTCGCCGGGGTGCCCTCGGGAGCGCCGGCCTACACCGCCAGGCTCGAGTCGGCGGACAAAGCGGAGGAGGCCGCGCGGTCCGCAGCCGCGACCCTCGGTCCCGGCTACCGCGTCCAGACGTGGCGGGAGTTGAACGCGGCGCTCGGCTTCGCCCTGCGGCTGGAGAAGCTCGTCATCTTCGTTACGGTGGCCCTCGTCATCCTCGTCGCTGCGCTGAACATCGTGTCGAACATCGCCCTTCTCGTCGTCGAAAAGAAGCGCGACCTGGGAGTCTTCGCGACGCTCGGAGCGTCCCCGGCCTCTCTCTCGCGCGTGTACCTCCTTCTCGGGCTCTGCATCGGCAGCCTCGGGACGGCCTCAGGTCTCGCGGCGGGAGCCGCCATCTCGTGGCTGCTCGACCGGTACCGGATCCTGCCGCTCCCCGCGGACGTCTACATGCTCTCCAGCGTGCCGTTCACGCTTCACCTGGGCGAGCTCGGGGTCGTCGCGGTCTTTGCTCTGTTGACAGCACTCGGCGCATCCGTGCTTCCCGCCCGCGCCGCCGCCCGCCTGGCCCCGGGCGAGGCCATACGGCTTTCACGATGAAGGCTTGACGCGATGTTCGCCGTCGAGGCAGAGCGCCTGTCCAAGACCTACACGGGCGAAGGCGCGCCGGTCACGGTGTTCCGGAACCTGTCGCTTTCGATTCCGGAAGGCGAGCTTGCCGCGATCATGGGACCGTCGGGAGTCGGCAAGTCGACTCTCCTGCACCTGCTGGCGGGCATCGACCGTCCCGACGCGGGCCGCGTCGCCATCTTCGGCCAGGCGCTCGAAGCGCTCAACGCGCGCGACCGCGCGCGGCTGCGCAACGAGCGGATCGGGTTCGTCTTCCAGTTCCACCACCTGCTGCCCGAGTTCACCGCGGAGGAGAACGTCGCCTTCCCGCACCGCATCGCGGGCGTGCCGGCGCGAGAAGCGGGGCAGCGGGCAGCCGAGTTGCTCTCCCGCGTGGGGCTCGCCGACCGCCGAGGCCATTTGCCCGGTGCTCTCTCCGGTGGCGAGCAGCAACGGGTCGCAATGGCCCGCGCCCTGGCGCGAGGACCGAAGCTCCTGCTGGCCGACGAGCCGACGGGCAACCTCGACGCCGATTCGGCCCGGACCGTGTTCGAGCTGCTGGAGGGGCTGCATCGCGAGCGCGCCATGACGACTGTTCTCGTCACGCACAACCCGGAACTCGCGAGTCGCTGTGATAAAATTTACCAGATGTCGCGGGAAGGATTTTCTCTCGCTCGGGGTTAACCGGGGCGAGGGTGAGCGCAAGCGACGATGTTCGAAAAGTACAACGAAAAAGCACGTCGGGCGCTCTTTTTCGCGCGCTACGAAGCCTCGAAGCTGGGCTCGAAGGTCATCGAGTCCGAGCACCTGCTGCTCGGGATCCTTCGTGAGGGGGAGGACATCATTAAGGAGATCTTCTCCCGCTTCAACGTAAAGCCCGAGGAGGTCCGCCGGGAGATCGAAGGCGACCGCATTTTTGTCGAGCGGATCTCCTCGACGGCCGAGCTGCCGCTGTCCGAAGAGTCGAAGAAGATCCTGGCGTACGCCTCGCACGAGGCGGAATCGATGATGCACCCCTACGTGGGGACGGAGCACCTCCTGATCGGGCTACTTCGTGTGGATGGGTGCGTCGCCGGCCGGCTGCTCACAGCGCGCGGCTTTAACCTCTACGGCGTTCGGGAAGAGACGATCTCGCTCATCAAGGAGCGCGAGGTCTCCAAGCAGAAGAAAGAGCTGCCGTTCCTCGCCGAGTACAGCCGCGATCTGACGCAGCTCGCCTCGGGCGGCGGTTTCGACCCCTTGATCGGCCGCGAAAAAGAGGTCGAACGGATCATCCAGATCCTCTCGCGGCGGACCAAGAACAACCCGATTCTCCTCGGCGAGCCCGGCGTCGGCAAGACGGCGATCGTCGAGGGGCTCGCGACCCGGATCGTCGAGGGCGCCGTCCCGATGTTCCTCGCGCAGAAGAAAATCCTCGCGCTCGACCTTTCGCTCATCGTGGCCGGCACCAAGTACCGCGGCCAGTTCGAGGAGCGGCTGAAGG
>JBGPOP010000100.1:0-2578 GCA_041488095.1 Planctomycetota bacterium | reverse complement strand
GAAAAGATCGTCGCGGAACTCGCCCTTCTCGATCGCCGCGCGCAAGTCCCGGTTCGTGGCCGCGAGAATCCGCACGTCGACGGGGACGCTCTTGTTCTCGCCCACGCGCCGCACGGTCCCCTCCTCGAGCACGCGCAAGAGCTTTGCCTGAGCCGCCATCGTCATCGAGCCGATCTCGTCGAGAAAGAGCGTGCCGCCGCTCGCCTCTTCGAACAGGCCGCGCTTCATCTCCGTGGCGCCCGAGAAGGCGCCCCGTCCATGGCCGAAAAGCTCGCTCTCGAGCAGGTTCTCCGGCAGAGCCGCGCAGTTGACGGTCAGGTAGGCGCGATCGGCCCGCGGGCCGCTCGACTGGATCAGTCGGGCGATTACGTCCTTGCCGGTTCCCGTTTCCCCGAGAAGGAGAACAGTGGAGGAGGTGTCCGCGGCGCGCCTCGCCCGCGCCAAGAAATCGAGGAGGACGCGGCTGCCGCCGATGGGCGGCGCCGAACCGTGGCGCCGCTTCACTTCGCCGGAAAGGGCCGCCACCTCCCTTCTTAAGCGGCGCGCCTCGAGCGCCTGGGCGACGCGGTGCAACAGCTCCTTGGCATCCACGGGCTTGGCGAGGTAGTCGAAGGCCCCGAGCCGCATGGCCTCGACGGCGTTGCGGACAGACGCGAAGCCCGTGACGAGCAGCACCTCGGGAGGGTCCGGCGCGGCCCGGCAGGCCTTGAGAACGTCGAGGCCGCTCGCGCCGGTCATCTGGAAGTCGGTCATGACGACGTCGAAGGACCCGGCCTCACCGGATGCTAAGAACGCATCCCCGCCTTCAAACACAGTGGGATCGTAACCGGCCGTCCCGAGCACGCGCACAAACAGGGCGCGAACGTCGGGATCGTCTTCGACCAGCGCGATGCGGACCATCGAAGCGGTCGATTGTAGCGTCTCGCGCCATCCCCCGGAGTTAGAATGGCCCGAAAAAGAGCCGCATTAACCTGCACGAGCACGCTGGCCGCATGAACAACAAGCACGGATTCATTGACGCCTCCGACCAAGGAAGGGGTTCGGCCGGGCGAGTTTTTGTGGTGGACGATGACTCGGGAATTCGAGGACTGCTCCGAAAGCTGCTCGAGCCGGCCGGCTATGAGGTCTTCGAGTTCGACTCGGGCTCGTCCGCGCTGGAACGGCTGCGCTCGGACCCCCCGGACCTCGTTCTTCTCGATTTGCTCCTGCCCGACCTCTCCGGCCACAAGGTGCTCGAGGAGATCCGCGCCGACCCGGCCACGCGCCTTCTGCCCGTTGTCATGCTGACGGGGCACGCGACGCGCGACGAGAAGATCCGCGCGACACGGGAGGGGGTCTCGGACTTCCTCTCCAAGCCCTTCGCGCCCGAAGAGCTCATGCCCCGCGTGCGGTCCCTCGTGCTGATGAAGCACTTCGCCGACGAGCACGAGCACGGCGAGCGCGTCTTGCTGACCCTCGCCAGGCTGATCGACGCCCGAGATCCGTTCACCGCGGGGCACGGAGGCCGCGTGGCCGAGTATGCCGAGCGCATCGGGCAGCGGCTCGGCATGGACCCGGAGGCGCGGAGCCATATGCGGCGCGGCGCCCTCTTTGTCGACATCGGAAAGATCGTCATCCCCGACGAGATCCTTCACAAGACCGCCGCGCTGACCACCGAGGAGCGCGCGACGATCCAGGAGCATTCCCGCGTGGGATACGAAATTCTTGCCCCCTTGAAGACCATGAGCCGGATGGTTCCCATCATCCGTTCCCACCACGAGAAGCTCGACGGATCGGGCTATCCCGATGGCCTCTCCGGCGATCAAATCTCCCTGCCCGTGCGCATCGTGACGGTCTCGGACGTCTTCGACGCGCTGACGACGGACCGGGCCTACCGGGCCGCCCTGAAGGTCCCGACGGCTTTCGAGATTCTCCGGGAGGGAGTCGCGAAGGGGTGGTGGGACCCAAACGTCGTCCGGGAGCTCTCGGCCACCGTGGACGAAGCGGGCGTTTTCGGCGCGGGCTGATCCATGCCTGCCGGCCCTCCCCGCGCCTCCGGCCAGAATCTGCTAGGCCGCCTGGCTTCGCGCGCCGCACACGACCTGAACAATGCCCTCGCGATTCTTTCCGGCCACCTCTATCTGCTTCGCGCCGCGGCGGAGACGCCCGAAGAGGCTTGCGCTGCCATCGAGAAGGCGGCCGAGCAGGTCGCGCGGCTTTCGAAAAGTCTCGAGCAGCTCGCTTCGATCGGCCACGGGGAACCGGAATCGTTCGAGTGGAACGACCTCGCGCTGGAGGCGGCGAGCGATCCGATCCACGGAGCGGGGGCCATCACGCTCGACCTCGGCTCGGGCCTTCCGCCCGCTCGCGGCCGCCGCCCTGACATCCGGCGCGCGCTCGATTGCCTGCTCCTCAACTCGAGGGAAGCCGGCGCCCCGGGTGCGCCGATTCGAATCGTGACCGCGCCCCTTCCAGGAGGCGGCGCGCTGCTCGCCGTGGAGGATTCGGGAACGGGCATTCCGCCGGAGATTTCGGGGCGCGTCTTCACGCCTCTTTTCTCGACGAGCGGCCAGAGAGGCCGCGGCATCGGCCTGACGAT
>JBGPOP010000099.1:0-2588 GCA_041488095.1 Planctomycetota bacterium | reverse complement strand
TCTCGGCGGCCTTCTCCTTTTGTGCCTTCGGGGCCCCTTTTGTTTTCGTCGCTTTGATCGGCCGATCGTTGGGTCGTCTCTCGTCGGGTCCGCGCGGACACGCCTCGATGATCCTTCCGGTCTTCCCTCTGATTGTGGTGATGTCGGCCTGCGGCCGGTCGGATCGCCTCTCAGTCCCCGCGGCACCCGAGCGGCGCGCGGCCGTCGAAAGCGAAGACTCTCCCCGAGAGGCGCGCGTCGCTCTCGCGTCGCGCCCGCGGGTGATCCTGATCGGCTGGGATGGAGCCGACTGGTCGCTGCTCGACCGACTCGCAGCGACTGGCCGGATGCCCAACCTCGCGCGTCTCCTCCGCGAGGGGCGCACGGCGCGCCTCAAGAGCTTCGTCCCGATCCTCTCGCCGATCGTTTGGACATCGGTGGCGACCGGGGTCACTCCGGATTTGCACGGCGTCCTCGACTTCCAGGAGGTCGATCGGGAGAGCGGCGCCGTCGTTCCCATCTCAGGACACTCCCGGCGATCTGCGGCGATCTGGAACATCGCCTCGGCCAGAGGCCTGCGTGTGGGCGTCGTGGGGTGGTGGGCCACGCACCCGGCCGAAGAGGTCAACGGCTTCTTCGTCTCCGATCGAGCGAGCCCGATCCTGTTCGAGGGCACGCGGGAGGGGATCGCCTATCCGGTCTCTCTGGAGCCGGGCGTCCGGCGAGTCATCGACGCGGAGGGTCGGGTTGCGGATTCGGACCTCGAGCCCTATTTCGCCATGGCGGCCGAGGCGATCGCCGCGGAGCGAAAGCGGGGAGGAGGGCTCGGGAACCCGGTGATCGCGATGGCCAAGATCCTCGGGGCGACACGAACCGTCCAGCGGATCGCGCGCGATCTCTACGACCGAGAGAGACCGGATCTGACGGCCGTTTACTTCGAGGGCACCGACGCCGTCGGGCACGTCTTCGCGTCTTATGCGCCGCCCCGCCTCTCCTGCGTCTCCGAGGCAGACTTCCGCCGCTACTCGGGAACCGCAGACGCCTACTACGCCACGATCGACCAGATGCTGGGCCAATGGATGCGACGGGCAGGCGAAGACGGCGCGACGTTGCTGCTCTGCTCGGACCACGGCTTCAAGTGGGGGGAGGACCGCACCTGCACGCGCTCCTCTTTGAACTGGACTACCGCGGCCTTTTGGCACCGGTTAGACGGGGTCCTCGCAGCGTGGGGCGTGCGTGTCCTGCCCTCGGCGACGCGCGGAGACGCGGGCGTCTATGACCTCGTCCCGACCATATCCGCGCTGATGCACCTTCCTCAGGATGCGAAGATGTCTGGCAAAGCTCTGCTTTCACTCTTTCGCGGGGTCTCCCCGCCGGTCCGCAGCGAAGTCCTCGCGGGAACCGCGGTCCGGAGGCTCGCCGTCGCCGGGCCTTCCCCGACCGAACGGAGCGAGTACGCGGCGAAGCTGCGCGCGCTCGGCTACCTCACGGGCTCGGAATCCCAGATCGCATCCGTTCCGCCCAAAGGCCCGTGGCCCGGGAGGACGGAAGGGGCTTGGAACAACCTCGGCCTCTTCCAGCGGGAAGCCGAACAGCTCGACGAGGCGGAGCGTTCTTTCCGCGAGGCGCTGCGCATGCGGCCGGACTACGCCCCCCCGATGTTCAACCTCGCCGTGCTCGAGCGGACCCGCGGCAATTGGGACTCGGCGACGGATTGGCTCTTCCACTCACTGCAGGCGGGGCACTCGGAACCCGAGGAGACGCTCTTGCAGTGGGTATTTTTGGCCGACCAGGCCCGCCGCGGCCCGATCGCGCGCTCCCTGCTCGCCAGAGGCATCGAGCGCTATCCGCGCTCCGAGAAGCTCGCCCTCGCTCTCGCGCGCCGGCACTTCGAGGCGAAGGATTGCCGTGGAGCGCTCTCGGCCCTCGACGCGTTCGCGCAGACGGGCGGCCGAGATACCCTGAATCTTCTCGGCCTCTCCGAGCTGTGTCTCGGGCGCGGCGAAGAGGCGCGCCGTTACCTCGAGCGCTCTCTCTCGCTGGACCCCGCGCAACCGCCGATTCGGGAAGCCCTCCGCATGATGGCCGGCGGCTGACGTGGTCGGCCCGAGTTCTGAACTCTCTCGGCCGCTATTCGCGAAGCAAACGCCTGCGGCTGAACGTCTTACCATGCCGGAATATGCTCGATCCTCGTCGTCCCGTCGGGATTGCGGTAGGAGGAAGAGCGTCGCGCTGCCAGGCTGGCCGTGGTACTGACCACTCCAGTACTTCCTGCAGCACGTCTACGGGAGTCTCAGCGTTATTGTTCCGCAAGGTCGCCCAACGATACAGGGATCACCAACAGGGCTTCCAGCCCTGGAGACCCGGCGGTCCATACAGTAATCAGTCATGCCAGCGTGGCAGCGCGAGAAGGGCGCGGCGGGTCGCTTGCTAGGTTCTTGCTCGACCGCGAGGGTGGACCTCTGAATGGCATTCAGGAGGTCGACGGTTCGATCCCGTTCAGCTCCACCATCTCATTGAACCCCGACGGCTCCCCTGCGAGGCGGCCTGGTTCGATCCCGTTTAGCCTCAGCCCGAGACTTGACGTTACCTTGGTACCAAGGTACATT
>JBGPOP010000098.1:0-2596 GCA_041488095.1 Planctomycetota bacterium | reverse complement strand
CTCGATCTCGCCCGGGTGCACGAGGTACCCGCGCACCTTGACCTGGTGATCCCTCCGCCCGAGGACCTCGAGGCAGCCGTCGGACCGCAGCCGCCCAATGTCTCCCGTGTGGTAGGCCCGCATCTGCGCGTCGGCGGGATCGGGGAGGAACATCGCGCGGGTGAGGTCCGGCTGACGCCAGTATCCCGGGGAAAGGTATCGGCTCCGCACGACCACCTCCCCGGCCTGACCAGTGCCCACCGGGTGCCCGTCGTCGTCGAGGAGAACAATCTCGACACCATCTAGCGCGTAGCCGGCCGGAACTCGCCCGGCGGGCAGGGGCGTGTCCTGGTCCACGCGGTATGCGGCGATGCCGCTGGCTTCGCTCGCGCCGTAGCCCGAGATGAGAACGCAGTCAGGGCGGAGATGCCGGCGGAGTCGCTCGACGTCTTGTCGGTAGAAGGGCTCGCTGCCGAGCCGCACGACGCGGACCGAAGGGAAACGAGCCTCCGGGCCGAGGCTCGCGAACAGATGGCGGATCGTGGTCACGACCGCACACAGGACCGAGATCTCCTCTTGATCGATCCAGCCCGCGAGCGCGCGGAGCCCCGCGCGTCGGAGGTCGAAGGGCAGGAGGGTGGCTCCGCTGAGCAGGGCGGTCAGGACATCGCGGAGACCCGCGGCAAAGGCGGGTGAGTGGAGGGCGCTGACCCGATCCTCTGGCCGGATGGCGACGGACGTGATGAAGCAGCGAGCGCGGTGCAGCAAGTTCCGATGGGTCTTGAGGACGCCCTTGGGTTTGCCCGTCGAGCCCGACGTGTACAGAAGGCAGGCGAGGGTGTCCGGTGTCACTGTGACGCGAGGCGGCTCGACGGCCGCGAGGAGATCGACCGTGTCAAGGAGAAGCTGCCGCGCGGAGGTGCCGGGAAGCGGCGGGAGGGCGGCGCTCCCCTTCCGGTCCGTGACGATCAGCCCGGCTTCCGAGTCGCGCAGAATGACCTCGAGGCGCGCCGGTGGCAGGGTGTGAGCTAGGGGAACGCAGAGCCTCCCCGCTTTCCATGCGGCGAGAATGCCCGTGATCATCGAGATCGGATCACTCAGGAGGACCGCCACGGGCGCCTCACTCCCGGATGCCTGGCGCCCGATGGCCGCCGCAAGCGCATCCGATCGGGAAGCCAGCTCGCCGTACGTGACCCGCTCGCTCCCCGACGCGATGGCCACTGCGGACGGCCGGGTCGCCGCGACTCTGGCGAAGCGCTCGGGAAGGGAGCGCTCGACCTCTCCGCGATCGAACGGCAAGCGCTCCGTCTCCCTCTGGTCGAAGCGCGCGCGCGCGTCGGTCATCGTGTCGAACCGGGGCCGCTGGCGACGTCGTGCTGGACGAGCGCGTCCGGCTGGAAGTCGTCGAGCGGTTTCCGCACGCGCCGGAACGCGCCCACGAGGCGTCGACGGTGCTCGCCGGCCGCACGCCGTCCGCGGTCGTCGCTCCACTCGCGGCGTATCGGTTCGGGCCGGGCGGTGGGGTCGCGCAGAGCCGCGGGGACGCGACCGCTCTCCGGCGCGCGCGTGAGCTGTGGAGGCCGAGTCGAGACCATCAGTGTATTGTACCGTGGCAAGCAGACGCTGCTCGGCGGACGCGATCTGGCGCGGGCCCCGACGGATGGCGCGATGCTCATGCGCGCTGCTCTGAGGTCGTCGGCCGACCCGCTAACAACAGTTCGGACGCATCGAGATCGTCTGTGATGGCGGCGACCCCGCCGTCGATTCACATCTCGAAGCCCTTGGCCCTGAGCACCGCGGCGGTCTCGGGCGAGCGCAGGAAATCGACCAGCGCCTTCGCCGCCGCGGGATCCTTGCTGGTGGCGGAGGATAGGCAACACGAACGACATCCGGCGGCGGTCGCCCCTCCCTTGGCGGGCCCACTCGGCCCCGTCAACGTGACGTAACCTGCTAGACTCGGACGCCGCCCGCCCCAGGAGCCGATGGCACAGCGGGGTCGTACCAGCGTGAGGCCGAAGCCGTCCCCTCTGGATCCCCGGGCGTGACACCGGGACTGTCCGCCTTACCGGGGCGAAGGCGGGGGTCGGCATCGCGATCGCCCGCGGACCGGAGTCATGCTGCACCGCCACGGGCGTGCGGTCAAGAAGCGGGCGCAGGGGTGCGGCGGCGGGCCCGGGGGCCTGCACGGCGAGGGGATCCTGCACGGTAGCGATGACCCGCAGCCGGCCGCCACCGCGCGGGCAGGCCAGGCCATCGAGATCGAACAGAGTCGGACGAGAGCCGTCGCGCAGAAGCCCACCCATTGACGTCCGCGCGCCGCGTCGACCGCGCGCTCGGTCGCGCGACCGCTACATCAACTCCTTGATGAGGGCCTGCGCGATTTCCGGAGCGACGCCCAGCGGACGGTGCGACAGCGGCCCGCCGTCGCTCAGGACCGGTTCGAGCTGGTCCAGCGTCGGCAGATCCTCGCACTTCCAGAAGAGGCCGATCGGGATGACCTCGCCCCACTGGCGGCCCTGCTCCATGGCGGCCTGGAAGTTGGTCGGGTCGTGGCCCAGCTCTTCCAGCTTGCGGGTCCGCTGCTTGAAGAACTCGTGCGTGTTGTCGTGGTTGTACG
>JBGPOP010000097.1:0-2608 GCA_041488095.1 Planctomycetota bacterium | reverse complement strand
TTGGGCAGCGCGAAGCGTTCCTTCGCGGGCACGTTGAACGGCTGCGGCGCGCCGCCGGCCGGAGGCGTCTCGCGGGCATGGAGCAGGGTAGGCGCGAGCAGGAGCGCGGCGATCGATATGCGGGCCATCATTCTTGCGCTCCTTCCTGTGCTTGTGCCCCTTCCTGGCCGGGCACGACGGTGAGCACCGTGCGATTCTCGGGACGCAGGTATTCCTGTGCCGTCTTGCGGATCAGCTCCGGCGTCACGTCCTTGAATGCGCTCTCGAGCGTGTTGATGCGCGCCGGATCGTCGTCGAACAGGGCGAAGACGGCGAGGAGGTCGACGAGGCCGAAGCGGGTGGCGGAGCCGATCGTGTCGTAGAAGCCCGAGCGCATCTTCAGGTGCGCGCGCTCGAGCTCCTCCGTCGTCACGAGATCGCGGCGCATGCGTTCGATCTCCTCGTTCACCACCGCCATGATCTCGTCGCTCGTATGCGCGGGATCGTGGATGAGTCCGGCGGTCCAGAGCATCGGGCCGTTGTAGTTGTACATGTTGCCGATCAGGTTCAGGCCGCCCGACACGGAGTCGGTGAGCCCGCGCGACTTGACCAGCGCCTCGCTCAGCCGGCTATCGTCTCCTTGCAAGAGGATCTCGTCCAGCAGGCCCATCGCGTACCATTCGGCGCTTCCGCGCTCGGGTGCGTGATAGGCGAAGGCCAGCGCGGGACGCGGCGCGAGGGGGTCGTTCCGCGAAGCATGTTTCTCCTCGGTCTGGCGCGGCTCCGAGATGTCCGGTCGCGGCGGCTGTTCGCGCTGCGGAATATTCGCGAAATAACGCTCGACGAGCGCGAGCGCAGCCTTCGGCTCGACGTCGCCGACGACGAGGACGACGGCATTGTTCGGCGCGTAGTAGGTGTCGAAGAAGCTCTGCACGTCGCCGAGCGTCGCCGCGTCCAGCTCGGCGAAGTCACCGTAAAAGTTGTGTGCGTTGTACCAGTTCTCGTTCGCGTACTGCGGCACGTCGAGCCACATGAAGCCGCCGTAGGGCTGATTCAGGACGTTGACCTTGACCTCGTTCTCCACGACGGCCTTCTGGTTGTCGAGATTCTCCTGCGTGATCGCGAGACCGCGCATGCGATCGGCCTCGGCCCACAGCGCCGTCTCGAGCTTGTGCACCGGCACGGTCTCGAAGTAATTCGTGAAGTCGAAGCGCGTGGAGCCGTTCAGCACTCCGCCCGCGCCCTGGATGACCTTGAAGAACTCCTTCTTGCCGAGATTGGCGGAGCCCTGGAACATCATGTGCTCGAACAGATGGGCGAAGCCTGTGCGGCCGCGCGGCTCCGTGCGAAAGCCTATGGCGTAGTAGACGCCGACCGTGGCGATCGGCACGGTGTGATCCTCCGAGATCACGACCTTCAGTCCGTTGGCGAGCTTGTGGTACTCGACCGGCACGTTGAAGGCCGCGACGGCTGCGGGAGTCGATGCTGACGGGGTCTCGTCCATGGCGGGGTCGGAACAGGCTCCAAGCAGGGTGACGGCGATGGCGGCGGCTGGGATCGTGCTCGTCGCGCGGCTCATTTAGGCTGCATCCGGATCGCGCCGTCGAGACGGATCACCTCGCCGTTCAGCATCGAGTTCGCGCAGATGTGGGCGACGAGGGCGGCAAACTCCTCCGCGAGCGTAGACGACATAGAGCCCGTTATCGGACGCCTGCCTATCGGAAACCTGCCCCTCTCCCAGAGACAGCGCGGACAACCGCGCGGGGCCGACCCGGGCGCGGACAGCCCGACCTCCCTGCTCTGGTCACGTCTAAGCTTGGTACCGCACAGAAGGATCAGGCGTCAAGCGGGAACTTTGGGCGCCGGGCAGGGCCCGACCGTGGGTTGAGATCGGCGGGCGGGCGCAGAGATCTGGCAGCGCGGCCGGGGAGAGGCGGCACCGGCAAACGGCGGGAGCAGGAATGGTGTAGGAGATCAGGCCGGGCGGGCGCCAGGGGTATGAGCCGCGGTAGGCGCTGGGCGGGGCCCGCTCGGCGGCCTCGGTCGACAAGCCGAGCGAACGCAGCATGGCCCGGAGCGTCGCTGGATCAGTCACGATCTCGCCACTGCGGCGCACATCAGCCACCGCATCGCCGTGATGTACCTGGACAGGATCGTCGGGGAGGTCCCGAGCTGCCCTCGCCCTGCCGTCGGGGTGTCGATTCCACCTGCGGAGTCCGGTGGCGATGCCCGTGTGCGCCGAGGTGGAGCCGGTGTCGCGGCCCGCCAGCGACGGTCACCAAGTGGGACCTGCCCCCTCTACTGACCGCCAACGACTGCATCCCCCGTCGCCGAGCCTCGTTGCATCGCGGGAGTCCTTGCGGTAGCGTAGCGCCGTTGTGCTCGCGACCCTGGCCGCGTGGGCCCTCCGTCGCGGTGCCGCAGCGATTCGGGGCGGGAAAACCTGGAGGTACGAGATGCACGTCGGCATGGTGATGGAATGCGACTATCGCGAGGGACGGACGCAGGAAGAGGCCTTTGCCGAGGCGCTATCCATCGCCGACCTCGCCGAGACCTCCGGGATCGACGGGGTCTGGCTCGCCGAGCGGCACTTCGCCGGCCCTCGGCGCCCGACCGATCCCATGGGCGC
>JBGPOP010000096.1:0-2632 GCA_041488095.1 Planctomycetota bacterium | reverse complement strand
ACTGGATTCCCGTGTATGTCTAGAACGAGTCCGAGCCGTACGTGACGCTGGCGGTGCCGGTTGGCTAGTAAGCCGTCGAGGTGACGACGGCCGAGATCAAGCTCGGCGCCATGCTGAAGATGGTATCCCAGATCGAGGTCGGCCCGGGCGGGTATGCCTACGTCGTGGATTCCCGCAACCATCTGGTTGCCCATCCGGACAGCCGGATGCTCCGGGACAAGAGAGATCTCTCCGCTCTTGACCAGATCAGGTCTGCGCGAGCTGAGCGCTCGGGGTCGACGGCGGACGCGCCCGTCGCCGTGGTCGCCGATAGCCTCGGGGGCGGGCGGGTGCTCGCGGCGCACGCGGCGATCGCCCCCCTCGGTTGGCTGGTGTTCGTCGAGCGGCCGGCCGCGGACGCGTACGCCCCCCTCCGCGCGCCGATCTTCCGGAGTACTGTCATCTTCGTGCTGGGCCTCGGGCTCTCGATGCTGGCAAGCCTTCTCCTCGCCCGGCGAATGGTCGCGCCGATCCGGGTGCTCCAGGAAGGAGCGGAGCGAATTGGCGCCGGGAGGCTCGACCAACCGATCGAGCTGCACACCGGCGACGAGATCGAGGCCCTCGCGGGGTCGTTCAACCGCATGACGGCAAGCCTCAAGGAGTCCTACGAGGGCCTGGAGCAGAGGGTGGAGGCGCGCACGCGAGAGCTGGCCGGCGCCAATCGCGACCTGACGGAGGCGCTGGAGCAGCAGACGGCAACGAGCGAGATCCTGCGCGTCATCAGCAGCTCGCCGACCGACATCCAGCCGGTGCTCGACACCGTGGCGGAGAACGCGGCTCGGCTGTGCGAGTCGTCCGACGCCCAGATCTTCCGGCGGGACGGCGATCGGCTCCTGGTCGTCGCTCATCACGGCCCGATCCCCGTCCTCGGCGCCATCGGTAAGTTCACACTCCCCCTGGTCCGCGGGACGGTCAACGGCCGATCCGTGCTGGGCGGGCGGACCGTCCACGTCGCTGATCTGCAGAACGAGGCGGACGAGTTTCCCCAGGGCAGTGAGCTCGCGCGGCAGGAGGACAGTCGGGCGCACCTCAGCGTTCCCTTGATGCGAGAAGGTGTCGCGATCGGCACGATCAGCCTCCGCCGCACCGAGGCTGGACGCTTCACCGAGCGCCAGGTCGCCCTGCTCCAGACCTTCGCCGACCAGGCCGTCATCGCGATCGAGAACGTGCGCCTGTTCACGGAGCTGCAGGAGCGGACGCAGGAACTGACGCGCTCGGTGGGCGAGCTCCGGGCGCTCGGCGAGGTGGGGCAGGCGGTCAGCTCGAGTCTGGACCTGCAGACGGTGCTCAACACTATCATCGCGCGGGCCGTGGAGATCTCCTCCGCCCACGGTGGAATCATTTACGAGTATGACGAGGCGAAGCAGGAATTTCATCTCATCCGGGGCTCGCACCGTCTCGACGAGGAGCTGGGACAGGTGATCCGGGCAGCGCCGATCCGCCTGGGAGAGGGCGTGGCGGGGAAGGCGGCCGCGCTTCGTGCGCCGGTCCAGGTTCCGGACATCCTGGATGAGCGGACGTACGACGTCGCGCGGATTCGAGCTGTCTTCGAACCGCGCGGGTACCGGTCGCTGCTCGCCGTCCCGCTCCTCATCGAGCAGCGCACCATCGGTGTGCTCGTGGTCTGGCGACGAGAGGTGGGCCAGTTTGCCGAGGACATCGTGAATCTCCTCCAGACCTTCGCCGCCCAGTCCGTCATCGCCATCCAGAATGCGCGGCTCTTCCGAGAGATCGAAGAGAAGAGCCGGGCGCTCGAAGCGCTCTCGCGCAACCAGGAGCAGCTCTCCCGCCTCTCGACGGCGCTCCAGGAGCCGCTGTCCCTCACCGAGCAGCTCACGCGCGTCCTCGACGCCGCGCGCCAGGTGGTCGGCCTCGACCGCATCTACATCTGGACGCTCAGCCCGAGGGCCGACGGGCTCATGGTCACCGCCCAGGCCGGGTTCGAGGAGCGCGACTGGGAGAATCTCGCCGGCGTGACCATCCCCATCGGCCAGGCGGGGGCGCTGGCCGCCGTCTGCCGCGAAGGTGTGCCCCTGCTCTTCACCGAGGAGAACCCGCTGCCGGTGGAGTACCACCTGCGCGCGCCCTACTCGACCCTCGCCGGAATGCGCGTCAGGAGCTTCCTCGTCATCCCCATGATCGCCCGCGGCCGAACCGTCGGTGTCCTGGCCGCGGATAACCGGACGAGCCGCAAGTCCATCCTGCCCCACACCGTCGACCTCCTTCACACTTTCGCCGCGCAGGCCGCCGTCGCCGTCGAGAACGCCCGCCTGTTCCAGGAGATCCAGGAGAAGAGTCAGCAGCTCGAGCTCGCGAGCAAGCACAAGTCGCAGTTCCTCGCCAACATGAGCCACGAGCTGCGCACACCGATGAACGCTGTGCTGGGCTATACCGACCTCATCCTGGATGACATCTTCGGCGACGTACCGCCGCCGATCCGCGAGACCCTCGAGCGGATCAAGACCAACGGGCACCACCTCCTCAGCCTCATCAACGACGTGCTCGATCTCTCCAAGATGGAGGCGGGACAGCTCCCGCTCTCGCTCGGCGACTACGCCATGGGCGAGGTCGTCCACGCGGTGGTCTCCGCGGT
>JBGPOP010000095.1:0-2698 GCA_041488095.1 Planctomycetota bacterium | reverse complement strand
GTCCACCTCAGCGAGCCCGAGTCCGGGCACGATAACCAGACTGGCGGACGTCAGGACCTTCTCGTACTCAGAAAAACTCGGCCCGCCGTCTCTCGTGCTGGCGAGGCCGCGGAGGAGCCCGCCGGTGTCCGCGACGATCGGCGAACTCAACCCTCGAGATCTCGGAAGAGCTCCGATTCATCGCCGAGTTTCTTGTCCGTCGACTCGAAGAGACGTGTAGAGGGCGGGCGGCGGAGCGTATAGTAGCGGGACGCCACCACTCGCAGCCCCTTGCGAATAAGGACCGAGGCGGAGTAGCCTGCCGCTCGGGCTCTCTGCAAAGCTCGGACATCCTCCACTTCGAGCCGGACCGTCGTCGAAATCAATCGCGCCATACATCCACCATACACAGGCTTACGCCGGAACGCAACCAGCCCCCATCGACGCATCTCGCTGACACGCGCGAGGAGGACCGCGACCGCTCTCCCTGCCATCTCAATTCGTGGTTCGACACTCGATCACCACCGTCGCCGAACGTCGGCTTGAGCGGCGGCGCGGCAGCGCCAAGTTGCGGGTAGCCGCCGCTTCTCGAAAGAGCGCTGTGGTGGCCGCGCCACCGCGTCGGTATCGCCCGTCAGCCCCCCAGCTCCCGCACGATACCCCGCCAGAGGGCGGTCGCCTCTCGGCCGCCCGGATCGACCGCCTGCTTCCGGACCGCCGTGTGGACCATGACGAGCCGGCTGGCCGGATCGACGAAGATCGCCTGGCCGCGTACGCCGAGGAACGCGAACATCCGCCGCTCGCCCGGGAAAATCCAGACCTGATAGCCATACCCGAAGAATCCCGTCGCGATGCCTGGCCGCAAATGTGCTTGGTCCGGAGCCACCCGCGTCGCGTCCTCGATCCACGCGGCGGGAATGATCTGCCGGCCACGCCAATTCCCGTCGTGAGCGAGCAGCAAGCCGAGCCGCGCGTAGTCGCGCAGGACCGCGTTGATGCAGCAGAACGTCACTTCCTGACCCGAGCGGTCGATGAGCCAGGTGGCGTCGGCTTCAGCGCCGATCGGCGCCCAGATCTTCTCTTGCACGTAGTCCGCGACCGGTCGCCCGACCGCGCTTCGTAGCACGAGGCCGAGCACCTGGGTTTCGGCAGAGGCGTAGGAGAACATGGTGCCGGTCGGCCTGACCCGCTCGTTGAACGATGTCACCGCGGCGACGCCGCCAGGACCGGCCTGCTGGAACGTGTCGGCGGCGAGCAGCGACACGTCGTCCCGTCCCGTGTATTGCTCGACGAACTGCACGCCCGAGGACATCTGAAGCAGATGCCGGAGGGAAGTGCGTCCGTACTCGGTGCCGCGGAGCGCCGGCACGTACGCGGCAGCGGGATCATCCACCGAGCGGATGTGGCCTTCCGCGATCGCGATGCCGACCAGCATGGAGGTGACGGTCTTGGCCATCGACCACGAGGTGAAGCGATGCCGATCGTTCCGGCCGTACTGGTAGCGCTCGATGAGGATCGTGTCGCCGCGCGCGACGAGGAGACCGGTGGCCGGGTGGCGCGCGAGGTAGTCGTCGAGCGTGTGGGTCTCGCCCCCGAACTCGTAGCGGAGCGCCGGCTCGGAGCCCACCCGTGCGAGACGCGACGGCGTGGTGGCGCGGCGAATCAACCGGCCTTCGAAGATCTGGTCGAGATGACTGTGAGAGCCAACGAGGAACGGGACTTGAAAGAAGGTTGCGCGGTCGCCGATCGGATAGCCCTCGCTCACGCCGTAGTCCTTGGTGTCAGGGCCGCCCGCGGCGAAGCGAGGCGCGGAGGGCGCTGACGGCTCGGCGGAGGAAGACCCGGAGGCGATGCCGTCGCGAAGGCCTGTCGGGGACGGGGATGTGCAGCCGGCGACGACGGCAGCGAGCACGCACACAATCGCCAGCGAATCGCCTAGGAGGCTGAGCAGGCGGACGGCGCCGATCTCATTCAGGCGCGACACGCGCTGCTCGTCCACTCGGTCGCCCCTCCAGAATCGTGGCGCGCCATCCCCTTCGGTGTGGCGCTGCTACTGGCCCTTGAGCCGCATGTCCTCGTAGGCCGGAAACGGTACCAGGGGCATCGAGTCGAGCATGTGCTCGGCGATGCGCGGCCCCACCCCGCGGAGCGTGCGGTAATCCATGATCGGCGCGAACATCACACGGTCGATGGTGAGCTGCTGGATGCGGTGGAGCAGGGCCTCGCGCTTGACGACGTCCCGCTCGCTCGCCTGCTGCTGGAACAGGTCGTCGATGTCGGGATAGCCGCCGTAGGAGTAGCTCCCCTTGGAGTACATGAAGGCCTCCACGCGGCTGGCCGCATTGCCCGATTGGCCGACGGCGGTGAGGAACAGCCCGCGCAGCTTCTTCTGCTGCCAGGCGGCCAGGAACGTCGCGCGCTCCATGGTGCGGATCTTCATCCGGATCCCGACCCTGCCGAGATCGTTCATGGCCGTCTCGGCTACCGTGAAGAACGGAGGAATCGGGACGAACTCTCCCGCGTCGAAGCCGTTCGGGTAGCCGGCCTCGGCGAGGAGCTGCTTGGCCTTCTGGGGGTCGTAGGGGAGCACCGGGGCCTGGAGGGCGAAGTCCATGACCCGCGGCACGATGACCCCGGCCGGCGGGCAGTAGCCCAGGCAGGCCACCTCGTTGATCAGCTTCCTGTTCAGCGCGTAATTGACCGCCAGCCGCATCCGCTT
>JBGPOP010000094.1:0-2701 GCA_041488095.1 Planctomycetota bacterium | reverse complement strand
TACCAGCGCAGGTAGCTCGGCATCCAGCGCCACATGCGGAACCGGCTCTGGCCCGACTCCCGGTCGACCCACGAGCTCGGCACCTCGGCGACCCGCCCGCCGGAGAGATGGGCCTTGACCGTCAGCTCGAGCCCGATCTCGAAGCCTCCGCGGCTCTCGATCTCCACGCGCTGGAGGAAGGAACGCGAGTACGCACGGAAGTTGGTGGTCGCATCGCGCGTGCCGAGGCCCGCGATCCAGTGGAGCGAGAGCCCGGCGAGCCGCGAGAAGGTCCGCTTGAGCCAGGGTCCGCCCGTCTGCGAGCCGCCGCGCATGTAGCGCGATCCCGATACGACGTCGGCGCCCGCGCGGATCGCACGGGCCATCCGGGGGATGACCTCGGGCGGATCGGAGAGGTCGGCCATCGACGTCACGACCACGTCGCCGCTCGCAGCGGCAAAGCCGGCGCGGATCGCGTTGAGCGCTCCGCATCCGAGGGAGTTCTTGACGAGGCGGACGCTCTGGGAGCGATCGGGCATCGCCGCGACCGCGGGCAGCGTCGTGTCCTCCTCGAAGTCGTAGACCACGAGGATCTCGTGCTCCTCGGCCGAGAGCGCCGCCGAGAGACCTCTCAGGCACGCGGCGATGCTCTCGCGCTCCTCGTAGACCGGCAGGACGACGCTGATCAGAGGCATGCGGGGCGGCTACGGGTCCTTCTGGCGCGGCGCGCAGGAATCGTACAGCGGACGACCAAGCCGACCGGATCCGCGTGCCATCCAGGGAGAATCACGATGGCGCCGGAGGTCAGTCGAATTCGATCTCGGTCCAGAACCCCCAGTCCATCTCGTTGTCGCGGCCGGGCGGGTTCGACACGCACAGAAAAAGTTTCTCGCCCGCGCCCCCGCGCACTTCGACCGCGAAGCTGTGGAAGCCAACGTCGCGGAGATCGCCCACCGGATCGAGCAGCTTCTCGAAGAGGACCTCGGGCGCGCCCGGAGCGAGTGCGCGCTCGACCCTGAAGAGGACCCCGTCCGTCCTCCTCCTCGTCGATTGGTACGCCAGCGGGTGGATCCCGAATCCCCCCCGGGCGCGCCTCGCGTCGGGGGGAATCTCGAGGACGATCTCGCCCGGAGCGTGGATCAAGACCACGCGAACGCCATCGACCTTGCGTCGCGAGATGGGTTCGTCCGAATGGGAGTCGACCGGCTTGACCTTCCAATAGAAGAAGGGCCGCATGACATTCATGTCCGGCTCGTCTCCCGAGACGGGCTCACGGTACGGCGCCAACCCCTGCCGTCGCAGCTGTTCCAGGTGCGTCGCGAACCCCTCCTCAGTGCCGAAGAAGGACCGCCAATGCCGCGCCGCAAGCTCTTCCGGCACGAGACCGGCCTCGACGTCGCGCACGAGGTCGTCAGCCGCGCGCACACGCTCTCTCCCGTAGCTCAGGGCGGGTCCCACGTCGTAGCCAGCCAGGGCGCCCATGGTAAGGCACAGGCAGGCGCGGACGAGGCGGCCCGCCGCACCGGTCGCGTACCGACACCAGACCAGATACATCCAGCCCAGGAAGGGGGAGGCGAGCGTCACGTAGCGGAGAGCTGCGCCCGACCCGGGCTTCAACCCCCGTCCCCAACCGATTCCCAGCGCGAGGGTCAGGGCACCGAGTCCGCAGGCGATCATCCCGGCTTCGCGCCAGCGCTCCTCGGGGTGCGCGCGCCATGTCGCGAGCAGGAGCGGTGTGGTGAAGAGGCAGAATCCGACGAGGAGGCAGCCAGTGACCGGCCAGAAATCCGTCCCCGTCGGACCCAGGCTCATCGACAGGTAGCGCAGGGCGGATGAGAGCGTCAGGGAGAACCCTGAGTGATCGCGGGATTGAACCGGAGTGTGGTAGTCCCAAAGGTAGAGCCCGATCAATGCCGCGATCGCTGCTGTCACGGCGAGCAGCAGGGGCGCGGAGCGACGCCGCGCAGGATCGCGCGATCTCCATCCGGTGAGGCCAGCGAGCCCGATCCACAGGGCGATCGGGGGCACTTGGAGCAAGCCCGCGCCTCCGCACAGTGGAAGGGCGAGCAGGCAGGAGCCTACCCAGAACCCCGTGCGTCGGTCCGGCACTGTCGGTCCCGCGGCCACGAGCATCGCGATCGCGCAGGACAGCGCCGCGGGCAGCACCAGGGCGATCTGAAAAGCCGCCAGCCAGTTGCCGTGGTGCCCCAAGTGCAGGAAGAGGAAGGCGAAAAACGCATCGGTCACGCTGGTCCGACCGCGAATGCGCTGCGCGGCGAGGGTCAAGCCCAGAGACAAGGCGGCGAGCAGATAGACCTGGGCGTACATGAGCGAGTCGTGGTCGTGGGTCAGCTTCATCAGGCCGACGTAGACGAGCCGCGGGAGGGGGATCCGGTGCTCGTTGTGCTGAGACCAGTACCACCCGGGAGTCAGCCGCGTGTCGCCGGCGACCAATGGCATCAGGCTGAGTTCATCCCCGTGAGGCACCGGGCTCGAATACGCGGCGATGTAGTGATGGGCCGAGGCGAGCATGGCGATCCACGCGAGACCGACGAGGACCGGCGCCGCCATCGCGCGCAGGTACCAGCGCAGGTAGCTCGGCATCCAGCGCCACATGCGGAACCGGCTCTGGCCCGACTCCCGGTCGACCCACGAGCTCGGCACCTCGGCGACCCGCCCGCCGGAGAGATGGGCCTTGACCGTCAGCTCGAGCCCGATCTCG
>JBGPOP010000093.1:0-2754 GCA_041488095.1 Planctomycetota bacterium | reverse complement strand
CCGAAGGTGTCGGGAACGATGTCGTCCGGGTTGCCCACGAAGATGGCCCGGTCACGGACACGCGGATAGCGCGCGATCTGCTCGATCATCTCGGCGTTGTAGTCAGCGGTCAGGAAGGCCTCGCGCTCCCCGCCGTCGGGCATGGGCAGCCAGCCGACGAAGTCGGTCATCCAGACGTAGGGGACCGTCTTCAACTCGGGATTCTCGTGAAGGTAATAGTCGAGCTCCCAGGCCTCGTCACCGATCCAGAGGTCGTACGACTCCTCCTTGACCACGTCGTGGAAGACCATGAAGTTCGAGATGAGGACCTCGTCCATCCGCCGCACGGCCTGGAAGCAGTGGAGGTCGTGCTCCCCCGACTCGGACTCGATATGACCCGACTCGCTCGCCAGGCGCGCGCTGGCGGGATGGATCCGCTCCCCGTTCGCCTGGAGGACCCTGGTCACCGGATCCTGGGCGAGCCAGTCGATCTCGAGGTCCGGGTGCAGCCGGCGCAGCTCCCGTGCGATCGCGACGTCGCGCTGCGCGTGGCCGAGTCCGATCGGCGATGAGATGTAGACCGCCCGCTTTCGCCGGCTCCTCGCCCGTGTCCATCTCCTTGGGGACGCTTGCGGCCGGTCGAGAAACTCCCGAAGAAGCAGGTTCACCTTCACCGGGTCGCGCGCGTGGGGCGCATGGCCCGATCCCTCGAGCGTGACGAGCGCGCCGTCTGTCGCCCTCGCCAGCAGCTCACCGCGCCGAGGAGCGACGATCTGGTCATCCTCGCCATGGATGACCAGGACGGGGCACGTCACGCGTCCGCAGAGCTCGAGGGCCTGCTCTCCGCTGAACTCCGGGGCCTTCTCCCCTGCGACCAGGATCTCGCCGCTCGTCTCGAGGCCCCAGCCCACGCAGTCCTCGATCTGCTTGGTCGAGTGCGGCTCGCTGAACACCTGCGAGAAGAAGAAGTCGAGGAAGTCCGGGTAACCCGTGAGCCAGTAGTTCGCGTTGTATTTCGCCCACCCCTCGGGGCTGGCCTGCTCGACCCAAAATTGCCGAACTGCAGCGGCCCGCTCCGGCCGCGGCGGCTCCAGTGGCACCGAGGGGCCGATGAAGGCGACCCGCTCGATCCGGTCCGGATGGTTCGCGGCGAGGATGAGCGCCCGCCGAGCGCCCGTCGAGAACCCGACGATCGCGGCCGTCCTGGTGTCTGTCGCGTCCATCACCGCGAGGGCGTCGGCGGCAAACTCCTCCTCGGCGTACGCAAGCGGGTCCTCGGGCCGATCCGATCGGCCGTTCCCCCGCCCGTCGAAGGTCAGCACCCGACAGCGACGGGCGAAGTCCGGGATCTGCGCTTTCCACGTCCGCGAGTGGATGATCGACCACGTCGGCAGAAAGAGGATCGTCCGATCACCCTCGCCATAGAGCTCCCAGAAGATCCGCACACCCTCCCGCTCGATGTAGCCGTCGCGGATGGGATATGCGGCGCGCGTCTGCTCGCGCTCCGTGCCGGTGACGATCGATGGTTCCGTCACGTTCATGCGATCCGCCCCTGGTCGCTGATCTCGGCCTGTCCCCGCTGCAACCAGCCGTCGATCCAGTCGAGAAGCTCACGCTGTCCCGTCTCCACCCCGGACAGCCGCTCGAGCATGATCCCCTCGTTGAACGTCATCACGAGCGAGACGAGGGCGTCGAGTGGGATCCCGATCCCCAGCCGCTGGCGTGGCTCGCCGAAGGCCTCCGTCAGAACGGCACGCCACTCGGTGTTGACGGCCGAGATCCGATCGCGAAGGTGCGGGCGGCTCCACGACAGGGCCTGGAGTTCCAGCCAGACCTTCTGGTATTCGCGATCGATGTCGAGATAGCGCATCGCCTGCCGCCACTTCTCGAGGAACGGGATGTCGGCCCCGTACATCTGTCGCTGGCGCGCGATCAACCGCGCCGTGAACCGCTCGAGGACGCGGACGAACAGGTTGTCCATGGAGCCGAAGTAGTAATGAACGAGGCCATGGTTCGCTCCCGCCTCCTTGGCCAGAACGCGGGTTGTGATCCCGCCATAGCCGATGCTGATGAGCAGGCGCTCGGCCGCGTCGAGGAAGGCGTCCTCGGTGGACGCCCGTGAGGTGACTGACCCCGGCCCTCGCAGGACCGGGGTCAGCGGGCGACCCGTCGTCAATCGAGCACGACGAGGTCCGTTGTCACCGGGACCGGGCTGGCCAGGATGTCGCGGACGGGCGAGGTGTCCTGGACGTACTGGCAGAGCTCCTCGAGCTGCTCGGTCGTGGCGTTGGACGAGCGGACCCAGCTCTTCGCCCGGATCGCCGAGAAGCCGGCGCGCGGACCGCCCAGGCCGAGGAAGCGATGGAGGTCGAGATCGCCCTCGACCTCGTAGCGCAGCTCCTCGATCTCGATGCCCCTGGCCGCCGCGTTGTAGGCGTACCCGACGGCATAGCAGAAGGCGAGTGCCTGGAGGACGAGCTCGACGGCGTTCGGCCCGGCGTTGCTGCCGAGCAGGACCGGCGGCTCGTCGCCGATCAGCTGGAATGCGTGCGGACGCTCGGTCGTCGTGGCGCCGGCATGCTCGAACTCGCGGATCTCGCCCGTGTTGCGCCCGCCATCCTCCCACGTGCTGCGGGCGCGGAAGGTGAACTTGGCAACGTTGGGGTCGGCCTGCACGGCCCCGATGGTGGCGACCAGGCGATCGACGTCGACGCCGTTGCGGCTGGTGATGGTGGCCATCGCTTCCTCCTGCCGGTGATGCCGGCGCTGCATGGT
>JBGPOP010000092.1:0-2763 GCA_041488095.1 Planctomycetota bacterium | reverse complement strand
GGACAGGGTCACGAGACCCGCCAGCGACACCAGGCTGACGATTCCCACGCTCACCAAGCTGAAGATCCAGCTCGTCATTCGACTCCGCGGTAGAACCGCGCCTTCGCGAGCTCGGTCGCCCCGATGTACAGCACGGTGATCGCGATCAGCGTCAGGAACACCAGGCCCGGCAACGGCGTGAAACCGAAGAGCCCGGCGAACGGCAAAAACGGAACAACAAATGTCACGACGATGATCGCGGCCGTCAACGCCAGCAGCGTCGTCCCCGGTCGACTCCGGAAGAACGGCCGCCGGGTGCGCACGACGAGCGCGATGACGAGCTCGGTCAGCAGGGACTCGACGAACCACCCGGTGCGGAAGAGCTCGGGCGTCGCATCAAACAACCACAGAAGGGCGCCGAACGTGACGAAGTCGAAGAGGGAGCTCAGCACGCCGAACACGACCATGAATCGCCCGATGAAGCGCATGTCCCAGCGGCGCGGGCGATCGACGAGCTCCGGATCCACACTGTCGTCGGCCAGCCCCACTGCCGGCACGTCGGACAGGAAGTTGTTGAGCAGGATCTGCCCGGCCAGCAGCGGCAGGAACGGGAGGAACATCGAGGCTACCGCCATGCTGACCATGTTCCCGAGGTTCGCGCTCGTCGTCGTCAGGACGTACTTGAGCGTGTTGGCGAAGGTCTTCCGGCCTTCCTCGATGCCACGTCGGATCACCTCGAGGTGACGCTCGAGGAGGACGAAGTCGGCTGCTTCCTTCGCCACGTCCACGGCCTGATCCACCGACAGGCTGGTGTCCGCCGCGTGCATCGCGGGCGCGTCGTTCACCCCGTCGCCCAGGAAGCCGACCACGCGGCCCATCTTCTTGAGCGAGAGGATGATCCGCTCCTTCTGGTTCGGATTCACCTCGACGAAGAGATCCGTGCGCTCGGCGGCGCTCCAGAGGGCCTCGTCGTGCAGCTCATCGAGATCCTTCCCCGTGAGAACGCGCTCCGCGCGCATGCCCACCGCCCTCGCCACGTGCTGGGCGACGAGCCGGCTGTCCCCCGTGATGAGCTTGACGGATACTCCCAGCTTCGCCAGGTCCGCGAGGGCCTCGGTGACGCCTTCCTTCGGTCGATCCAGGAAGGTGAGGAATCCGACAAAGTCCAGCTCGCGCTCATCGTCCCGGCCGTACGACGGCTTCTCCTCCAGGCAGCGCGTGGCGACCGCGAGAACGCGGGTGCCCTGGGCGCTCCACCGGAGATACCGGTCCCTCAGCGCGGTCCTCCTGACTGCGTCGAGCGGCCCTCCGCCCGCGGACCGCGCACACGCCTCCAGAACGTACTCGAACGCCCCCTTGGTCACGAGGGCGACGCCCGTGCGGCTGCGGACGACGACACTTAAGCGCTTGCGGACGAAGTCGTAGGGGATCTCGCCCAGCTTCTCCACGCAGCTCAGATCCGCCTTGTGAGCGCGCAGGATCGCCTCGTCCAGCGGGTTCGTCAGGCCGGTCTGCAGCGCGGCGTTCCGGCTCGCGAGCTCCAGGACGCCCGCCGACCGTTCGCCATGCTCGTCGTAGGCCCCCTCGAGCTGAACCACACCCTCGGTCAGGGTGCCGGTCTTGTCGGTGCACAAGACATCCATGCTCCCGAGGTTTTCGATGGCGTTCAGCCGCTTGACGAGCACACCGTGACGCGCCATGAGCTGCGCGCCCCGTGCGAGGTTGACGGACAGAATGGCGGGGAGCAGCTCGGGGCTCAATCCCACGGCCAGCGCGATGGAGAAGAGCAACGTCTCGATCGGAGGGCGTCCGAGCAGCATGTTCGCCGCGAACACCACGAGCACCATCACGAGCATCGCGCTGGTGAGGAGGTAGCCGAACCGACGCAGCCCGCGGTCGAATTCCGTCTCCGGGGGCCGGAGGCTCAGCCGCTTGGCGATCGCGCCGAACTGGGTCGCGGCACCGGTCGCGACGACGAGACAGCGCGCGGTGCCGCTCCGCACGTTCGTGCCGAGGAAGACGCAGTTCGCGCGCTCGGTGAGGACGGCCGTGCGGGCAGCGACCCCGGGCCTCTTCTCGACGGGGAAGCTCTCGCCCGTCAGCACCGCCTCGTTCACGAAGCAATCCGTCGATTCGAGAACGACGGCATCCGCCGGGAGCAAACTTCCCGCGGCCAACACGACCACGTCACCCGGCACCACCTCGCGAAGCGGGATCGTCGCCGGTCTTGCGTCTCGAAGGACAGTCGCCACCGCCTGGACCCGGACTCTCAGCTCGTCCGCAGCCACCTGAGCGCGGTACTCCCTCGAGTAGCCGATGCCGATGCTCGCGACGAGGATCGTGAGCACGATGGCGGCGTCGATCCATGTCCCCGTGAGCGCGGAGGCCCCGGCGGCGAAGACCAGAAGCAGCAGCAGGGGGCTTCGGAGCTGGTTCCAGAGGACACGCGCCCTGGACAGCTGGCCCTGCTCCCGGAGCTCGTTGGGCCCATACTGGGCCAGCCGGCGTGCCGCTTCCGCCGACGAGAGGCCCGCGGGCCCCGAGCGGAGATGTCCCATCACCTCGGCCGGGTTCAACGCCCAGTAGGCGTCCAGCGTGTCCGCTTTAGCGGGAGAGCGCGCCGGGCGGAAGAAGGTCACGCTCGGAACGTTCGACGCGAGGCCGCCGCGGCCGACGAGGGAGCCGCAAGGCTCGCCCACGCGCTGCCGGGGGAGGACGCGGGCCTCGTTGATCGGCCCGGATGCGGGCGCGGCGATATGGGCGCCAGGTCGGCCACACAGCGGG
>JBGPOP010000091.1:0-2791 GCA_041488095.1 Planctomycetota bacterium | reverse complement strand
CGAAGAGGGGTATCTGCGACAGAGCGCCCTCGACGCGAAGGACGCCTTCTGCTCGCCGGCGAGGCAGGTCCTGCTCTTGAAGCTGCTCGTGCGGCTGCGCGACCGTGGCCTGGCCGCCGTGGCGCGGGGCGTGTCCGACCGGAAGATCGGCGCGCTGCCCGTGCTGGCCGCTGTCGAGCGGGCGAAGGCGTCGTTTGGAGAGGCACAGCTCGACCGCTACGGCGAGCTGCAGGCGGAGCTCGACCGCCAGTTCGACGCGCTCGAAGCGGGCGAAGCAGGAAAGGCCCCGTCGTGAAACCCTCCGCCGGTCTCGAGTACCGGGGCCTCGCCGCCCTGCGCGGGCCCCTTGCGTTCCTCTCCGGGGCTCGGGACGTCTCGTACCATGAGCACGTGGAGATCGTGGGCGGGGACGGCGTGCCGCGCGTGGGCCGTGTGCTCTCGGTCTCCGGCGATTCCGCGGTCATCGAGCTCTTCGCGGGCAGTGATGGGCTGCAGCTCCACGACTGCCGCGTGCTCCTGCACGGAGGCCCCTTGCGCTTCGGCGTGGGCGAAGAGCTATTGGGCCGGGTCTTCGACGGCCTCGGCCGCCCGCGCGACGGCCTGCCGCCGCCGCCGGCTCTGGAGGAGCGTCCGATCGACGGCGCCCCGATCAACCCGTGCCGTCGCGAGGACCCGCGCGACGTGCTCGAGACGGGGGTCTCGTCGATCGACGGCCTGAACACGCTCGTTCTCGGGCAGAAGCTGCCGATTTTTTCCGAGTCGGGCCTTCCCCACGACGCGCTCGCCCTCCAGGTGATCCGCCAGGCCCGCGCGAGAGAGGCCGAGGGGTTTGTGGTGGTGTTCGTCGGGTTGGGCCTGCCGCGCGACGTGGCGATGCGCTACGAGGAAGACTTCCGGCGCAGCGGATCGCTCGCGCGCGTGACCGCGTTCGTCAACTACGCCGACGATCCGGCCGCTGAAAGGCTCATTGCCCCGCGGTGCGCGCTGACGGCCGCCGAGTTCCTCGCCTTCGACCAGGGCCGGCACGTCCTCGTCGTCTTGAACGACATGACCAACTACGGCGAGGCGCTTCGCGAGGTGTCCTCGGCCGCCGGCGAGGTGCCGAGCCGCAAGGGCTACCCGGGCTACCTCTACAGCGACCTGGCCTCGATCTTCGAGCGGGCCGGCCGCATCCGCGGGCTTGCGGGCTCGCTGACGCAGCTTCCCGTGGTGACGATGCCTTCGGGCGACCTGACGCACCCGATCCCGGACCTGACCGGCTACATCACGGAGGGGCAGATCGTGCTCGATCGCGAGCTCGCGCGGCGCGGCGTGGATCCGCCGGTCTCGATCCTGCCGTCCCTCTCGCGATTGATGGGCGGAGCAATCGGCGGCGCCTCGACGCGCGACGATCACGCGGCGGTCGCCCAGCAAGTCTACGTGGCCTATGCCCGGGCGGCGCGGGCGCGCTCCCTGGAGTCGATCATCGGGTCGGAGGAGATGTCGCCGACGGAGCGCGCGTACCTCGCCTTCGGCGATCTCTTCGAGAAGCGCTTCCTCGCGCAGCGGCAGGACGAGCGCCGCACGATCGGGGAGACGCTCGACAGAGCCTGGGAGACGCTCACCGTGCTGCCCGAGTCCGAGCTGACCCGGATCCCAGAGGCCCTGCTCAACACCCGGCGCACGCGTCCCGCGGCGGCCGGCGTGGAGGCCGGCGCATGAGCGCCGCCGCGACTCGGTCCCGATTGCTCGAGCTTGGCTCTGCGCGGGAGTCCGCGCAGCGCGGGCGCGACTTGCTCGACGAGAAGCGCGAGATCCTCCAGCGCGAGCTCACGCGGCGGACGGCCGCACGGCGAAAGGCCCGCGAGAAGGCGGCTGCCGCGCTCGCGGCGGCTCGGCCGGCGCTGCGCGAGGCGCAGGTCGAGCTCGGGCGGGACGCTGTGGACGCGGCGGCCCTGGCGCAGTCGCCCGCAGCATCGGCAGAGATCGGAGAGGCACGCGTGCTGGGGGTGTCGGCGCCCGCGGTTCGCCTCCGTCCCGAGAAGTGGATGATCGGCTGGTCGCCCGGCGGCACGTCCGAGTCTCTCGACCGGGCCGCGGCGGTGTTTAACGGCGCGCTGCCCCTGCTCGCCGACCTCGCGCAGGCGGAGCTCGGCGTGCGCAACTTTGCGCGCGCGCTCGCGCGCACAAACCGAAGGCTGAACGCTCTCGAAATGATCGTTCTGCCCGGGCTCGAGTGCGAGATCCGCGATGTCGCGAGCGCGATCGAGGAAGACGAACGCGATGAAGCCTTTCGGCGCAAACGGTGGTTTCAGGCGAGAAGCGCAGCAATTGATTCAAGTGCTTCATGACGGGCGCCGAAAAATGGGAGATGTTCTTCTCGTGAGATCGAACGAACGAGAAAGGAGGAACCCATGAACCTCATTCGTCGCGAGCCCACGGTCCCATTCACCGTCTTCCGTCCCTTCGAGACGCCGCTCTTCCGGGAGATGGAGGAGATGACGGACCGCCTGAACAGGGTGTTCGGAACCTTGCCCAGGACTTTCGATGTGAAGGAGCCCCTCACGGTGGCCGAGTTCACGCCCTTGGTCGACATCCAGGAGACCGACAAGGAATACCTGGTGAAGGTGGAGCTGCCCGAGGTCAAGAAGGAGGACGTGAAAGTCACCGTCGAAAACGGTGTCCTCACGATCCAGGGCGAGCGCAAGATGGAGAAGGAAGAGAAGGGCAAGAAGTTTCACCGGATCGAGCGTTCCTACGGCACGTTCCTCCGGACCTTCACGGTCCCGCTGGATGCGGACGAGACGAAAGT
>JBGPOP010000090.1:0-2961 GCA_041488095.1 Planctomycetota bacterium | reverse complement strand
GTCGGGCGGGAAGCCCGCGCGGTGCGTGAGCAGCTGCTCGACCGTGACCTTGTCGCGATCTCCCCCGCCCGCGTTAAATTCCGGGATGTAGCGCACGACGGGGTCCGAAAGGCGGATCTTCCCCTCTTCGACCAGGATCATCACGGACGGCGCCGTGGCGACGGCCTTCGTCAGCGACGCCACGTCGAAGACCGTGGCAGCGGTCATCTTCTCGGGCGCGGGCTGTACCGCGCGCAGGCCGTACGCCCGCCGCAGGGCGACGCGCCCGCGGTGCTCGATCAGCACGACAGCGCCCGGAGCCTCGCCGAGCGCGATCGAATCCTCGACGACCGCATCCACACGAGCCAGGCGAGCGGCAGAGAGCGCCGCGGCGAGGAGAATGGAGGTGCCAGCGATCATCGCTGAATCCCCTCTCCCCTCGCGGCGATGCCCGGGATCGTGACGGGGAGATGGCCGGTGATCGGAGTCTCGCCGAAAAGGGCCCGCACCGCGGCGACCTGCATCACCGGCTGGCCGCCGTAGGCCAGCAGATACGTCTTCAACTGCGCCAGCTCGCCGATCACGTAGGGGCTTCCCAGAGAGACCGAGATCAGCGGGACCCCCGTATCGGCCAGCCGCTCGATCGCCTTTCGACCGACCTCCGGAACTTGAATCCGCCCCTCCTCGCTGCGCGGCCGAATGTGGAACGTGACGATCACGCAATCCGCGTCCCGCGCGGCGGCGAGGATCGGCTCGAGGTCTTCCTCGCGCGCTCTGGCGTCGAGAAGGAAGCTCGACGGGGGCATCGCGGTCTGCGCCGCCAGCGCCTTCGAGAACTCGGCGCCCGGGCTTTTTGTCTCCGGGTAGTTGCTGATCGCGAGATGAATCACCCGTGTTTCCCGACGAAGCGGAAGCCTTCCGGACTCCTCGCGCAACAGGGTCAGTGCGCGCCGCGCGATCTCCTCCGCCAGCGCCCGGTGCGCGGGATCGTCCACCAGCCGGAAGATCCGCTCGGGGTCGGGGACCGTCCGGCGGAGGCGGGCCTTGGCATCCAGGATTCGCCGGACCGACTGGTCCAGCCGCGCCTGCGAGATCCTCCCTGTTCCCACCGCGCGGCGGACCGCTTCGATCGCGCCGTCCGTGTCGGGAGACTTCAGGATCTGATCTGCTCCCGCCAGGATGGCGCGGATCGCCGCCTCCCCCGGTTCGAAGTGGTCGGTGATTCCCCCCATGTCGAGGGCGTCGGTGACGACGAGGCCCCGGAACTTGAGATCGCCGCGCAGCAAGCCATCGATGATTCTGGGGGAGAGCGAGGCCGGGACCGTCGCATCCAGGGCGACTTCCGACGTGTTCGCGGCGTAAGGGTTTTTCCGGGACCGGTCCGGAAGCGGCGGAGCCGGTGTCGGGTCCAGCTCCGGAATGGACAGATGGGCGACCATGACGGATCGGGCTCCGGCCGAAAGGGCAGCCTCAAACGGCACGAGCTCGACGGCCTCGAGCCGCTGGCGGGATACGTTCAAGACCGGGAGAGACCGGTGAGAGTCCGTGTGCGTGTCCCCGTGGCCTGGAAAGTGCTTCACCGTCGCAATGACGCCTCCCGACTCCACGCCCTTGACGAACGCCGCGACGAAGCGGGCTACCTCCGCGGGATCCTCGCCGTAACTGCGAACGTTGATCACAGGGTTGGCGGGATCCACGTTCACGTCGGCGACCGGGGCGAGGATCTGGTTCACGCCGATCGCGTTCGCCTCCAGCGCCACGATCCGGCCTTCCCGTTCCGCCAGCGAAGGATCGCCCGTCGCCGCCACCGCCATCTGGTACGGCCAGTACGTCGTGTCCTCGAAGCGCATGCCGCTCCCGGCTTCGAGATCCGAGCTGATCAGAAGCGGAATGGAAGCCAGCTCCTGCAGGTGCCGGTTCAACAGGGCGGTTTCATAGACGTTCGAGACGAACCAGATGATGCCGCCGACATGGTTACCGCGCACCTGGTGAGCGAGCGCCGCGTATTCGGGAGAGGCCTCGTTCATGAAGACACCGTGGGCCGCATACACGAAGAGCTGGCCAATCTTCTCGTCGAGCGTGAGCCGGTCGAGAGCCGGGAACGAGGTGCACCGAACCAGAACGAGCGCCGGCAGCACGACGCCCACCGCCGCCAGCGCCCACCGGATGCGCTTCTTCCCCGCCACGGCCCGAGAGTCTACCCGGCCCGCCGCTTTACACGGCCGGCGGCGAGGGCTATCGTGCCGCTTGATGACGCCCGAGGAGCGCGAGACCGCGCTCGAGCAGCTCGAGGCCTCGCGGCGCGCCTACCTCGACGCGCTCGAGCCTCTCAGCGAGGCGCAATGGAGTTTCCGCACCGGGCCCGACCGGTGGTCCATCGCCGAGTGCGCCGAGCACCTCGTGGCCGCCGAGGTCGCAATCCCGAAACTGCTCGCAGGCGCGCGGCGGCAGCCGGAGGCGCCAGGGGGCCGCCCGAGCGACGAGGCCGTCCGTCGAAGAATCCGCGACCGCTCTCGTCGCGACGAAGCGCCCGAGCGCATCCGACCGAAGGGCCGCTTTGCGGGCCGCGCCGAGACTCTGGCCGCCTTCGCCGAGCGCCGCACCGCGAACATCGCCTTCGTCCGCACGACCCAGAACGATCTGCGCGGGCTCTTTTTCCCGCACCCATTCGCCGGGGAAATCGACGGCTACCAGTGGGTCCTCTCCCTGTCCGCGCACGTGGAGCGCCACCTCGAACAGATCGCGGAGATCCGCCTCGACGCGGCCTTCCCGTAAGGCTGAGGAAGTCGAGGGAGACCTCAGAGCGTCCGGGCTCGTGAGAGAGCCGCGACGGCAACGGCGCGGGGCTGGCCGGGGCCCGGATGTCTCCGCGTCGCCGCGGGTCGCCAGGCGGGCCCGGGCAGGGCGCTCACGGCTGGCGGCTCCTTGGGCGAGATCCTCCAGAAGTCGCGAAGAAAGGTCTCCCAGTGCTCGAGGATCTCG
>JBGPOP010000089.1:0-2975 GCA_041488095.1 Planctomycetota bacterium | reverse complement strand
GTTGACCTTCGCGCGCAGGCCGTGGAGGAGACGGGCCAGCTTGCCGGCTGCTTCGGGCGAGTCGTTGACGCCGGCGATCAGAACGTACTCGATGAGGATCCTGCGGCGCGGTTCGAGCGGCCAGGCGCTCATCGCGGAGACGAGCCCCGCGAGCGGGTAGGAGCGTGTGATCGGCATGATGGCGGTCCGGGTCTCTTCGTCGGCAGCGTTGATCGAGACCGCCAGGTTCGGCCGCTTCGGCAGCGCCGCGAACCGCTCGAATGCCGGCGTTAGCCCAGCGGTCGAAACGGTCACCCGCCGCGGCGAGACGATCTCGAAAAGCACCTCGAGCGCGCCGATCACGCCGTCCGGGTTCAAGAACGGCTCGCCCATTCCCATGAAGACGACGCGCAAGCCTTCGCTCGAGCGCCCGGCGTCGTCGAGCACGGCGTCAAGCTGCCCCACGATCTCCCCCGCCGTGAGGTTGCGCCCGCCTCCGAGCCTCCCCGTCACGCAGAACACGCAATCCACCGCGCACCCCGTCTGCGACGACAGACACACGGTGAACCGGTTCAGGCTCTCTGTCGACTTTGGACTTTGGACTTTGGACTTTGGACTCCCCCGTTCGTCCCTCGCGTCCGTGAATTCGTTCGCAGCCGATCGCGACTCGTCTCCCGGCATGAAGACGGCCTCGACGAGCGCGCCGTCGGCGAGACGCAGCGCATACTTGACGCTGCCGTCGGCGGCCTCTTCGCGGCGCACGATCTCAGGCAGGCGGATCGGCAGCTCCCGAGCGAGGCGCTCGCGCAGGTCCCCGGGCAGCTCGCGCATCGCAGCGTAGTCACGCGCGCCGCGCAAGTGGAGCGCGTCGAAGACTTGCCGCCCCCGATACCGCGGAAGACCCCACTCGAGCGCGAGCGCCTCCCATGAGGCGGCCGACAGGCCGAGGGCTTCACGAGGAGACAGGGCGCTACCTGGTTGTCGCGCGGCGCGCCATCCGCGGGGCGCGGCGAACCATCGAGGCGCGCAGCCGCACCTTGCGCGTCGGATCGATGCCGAGCGACTTCAGGATGCGGACATCCTTGATGTTGATGAGGAACGCCGCTCGCTGATCGCCCGTGGCGACCTTCTCGACGATCGGCTCGACACGGGCGCCTTTGCGTCGCGAGGAACGGGCTTTCGCTTCGCGGCGGTTCACGCCGACTTTCGCGTCGAGAACCATGTACAGGTTGTAGCCCTCGTCGCGAATGCGCTGAATGGAATCGTGCACGCGGCCCGAGCCGGAGATCGACTCGTTGATCGCCTGGCCGAGATCCTTCAGCATCTCGCGCAGATCGTCGTTCATGTCCATGTCCGCCGCGATTATGGCTTCCGGTTCCGACGACCGTCAAGCGCGCCGCCTCTGCTATACTTCACGCGTCGCGCGGCCCCCGGTGCGCTGGCGACGCCCTCCTTCGCGTATCCTTAAAAGGCGATGTTTTCCCGCTTCGCTCACCTTGTCTGCACGAAGTGCGGGGCCCTGTACGGGCGCGACAGCCGGCTGAATCTCTGTCCGGTCGCCGGCTGCGCGGGATCTCTCTTCGCCCGCTATCACTCCGCGCCACTCGACCGCGACGCCGCCCTCGGACGGCCGCGCTCGATCTGGCGCTGGCACGAGCTGATGCCGGTCGAGGATCCCGAGAACATCGTCTCGCTTGGCGAAGGCGGCACGCCGCTTCTGCGCGCGGACCGGCTCGGCGCGCCCGCGGGCTTCCCGGACCTCTGGATCAAGGACGAATCGGGAAACCCGACGGGCTCGTTCAAGGCGCGCGGCCTCTCCGCCGCCGTGTCGAAGGCGAAGGAGCTCGGCTTCGCGGCGATCGCGCTGCCGACCGCCGGCAACGCGGGCGGAGCCGCGGCCGCCTATGCGGCGAAGGCGGGAATGGCATGTCACGTCTTCATGCCGCGCGACACGCCGCGCCTCTTCCCTCTCGAGTGCGAGCGCTACGGCGCCGAGGTGACGCTCGTGGATGGACTCATCGACGATTGCGGGAAGCTCGTCGCGGCGCGCGCGAAGGAGGCAGGCTGGCACGACGTCTCCACCTTGAAGGAGCCCTACCGCGTCGAGGGCAAGAAGACGATGGGCTACGAGCTCGCCGAGGAATTCGGCTGGGAGCTGCCCGACGCGATCGTCTACCCCACGGGCGGCGGCACGGGCCTGATCGGCATGTGGAAGGCGTTCGAAGAGATGGAGGAAATGGGCTGGATCGGCGGCAAGCGCCCGAAGATGATTGCCGTTCAGGCGGATGGCTGCGCGCCCATTCCGAAGGCCTTCGCCGAAGGCCGGCCTGTCTCGGTGCGATTCGAGAACGCGCACACCTACGCCTCCGGGCTGCGCGTTCCGAAGGCCTACGCCGACTATCTGATCCTCGCCGATGTGCGCGCCTCGCACGGTTTCGCCGTCGCGGTTTCCGACGACGACATGCGCCGCGCCTGCGAGGAGATCGGCGTCTCGGAAGGCCTCTTTGTCGCCCCCGAAGGCGGCGCCGCCTGGGCCGCCGTGAAGAAGCTCGCCGCCGAGGGGAAGCTCGCCCGAGCAAGCCGCATCGTCCTCTTCAACACCGGCACCGGCTTCAAATACCTCTAGCTGCTCGCCAAGCCGCCCCGGCGCGGGGTCCTTTCCCGCCGGGACCACGCGGCGGCCTTCCGTTGCTGGAGGGAAACCGTCCATGGCCGCCGCTCGCGAAATCGGTGCAAGGGACAGTCGTGCGTAGGACAGACAACGGCCGTTGCACACCAACGCGACTTCGAGGGTCCCGGCGGGAAACGCCCCCGCGCCGGGGCTCGCAGTGTGTCAACAGGCGAGAGGAGAGGCCCGGAGCCGACGGCGTTTCCCGGAGGAGGTGATGGGTGAGGAGCCTGGAAGGAGTGTTCTTGAGCTTCACGATGTCTGCGACGAACCCTCAGCGGCGGCCGATTGTCTCTCTTCGAGGCCGGCCGCCGCGTGCCGACGAGGG
>JBGPOP010000088.1:0-3067 GCA_041488095.1 Planctomycetota bacterium | reverse complement strand
GCGAGCAGGGGCTCGGCGGCCCACAGCTCGATCTGGAATCCGGAAGGGACCTGGATCCGGGAGAGTGCCGCCTTGCCCTCGTCGGAAGCGGCGGCGACGAAGGGCTGGTAGGGCTCCTGTGCGGGAACCTGGAGCGCTAGCATCCCCTACTTGGCCTCGAGGGCCTTCGCGAAGGCGCGCTTCACGAGATCGATCGTCTTCTTGACGCCGTCGGGCTCGGAGAGCCGCTCGCCTTCGTACTCGACGCCGACCCAGCCCGGGTAGCTCGCAGCGACGGCGATCCTGGCCATGTGGAAGTAGTCGATCGTGGTCTCGTTGCCGTCGGCGTCGAAGTCGTAGGACTTGGCGCTGAAGGCCTTGGCCCAGGGGATCATCTCCTCGACGCCCTTGTAGCGGTCGTAGTCTTTGCCCTTCTCGAGGGTGAAGTTCCCGAGATCGGGGAGGGTGCCGACCCGGGGATGATCGGCCTTCTTCATCACGGCCGTGAGCCACGAGCCGTCCGAGGAGAGGCCGCCGTGGTTCTCGACGATGACGTTCAGGCCGTAGCCGTCCGCGACGGTGCACAGGCGGTGGAGCGAGTCGGCCATGCTGGCGAGCTGCTCGTCGCGGGTGCCCGAGCCGTAGGCGTTGAGGCGGATCGAGTGGCAGCCGAGGTAGGCGGCGGCGGCGATCCACTTGAAGTGGTTCTCGATCGCGGTGTGGCGCTCGGCCGGGTCGCCGGAGGCGAGCGAGCCCTCGCCGTCGACCATAATGAGGAGGCTCTTCACGCCGGCATCCTCGGCGCGCTTCTTCATCTCGGTGAGGTAGCTGTAGCTGGTCGCCTTGTCCTTGAAGAACTGGTTGACGTACTCGACGCCTTCGAGGCCGAAGTCCTTCTTCGCCAGGGCGGCGAAATCGAGGTGCGCGAGCTGTCCCGATCGCAGCGCGCGATGAAACGACCACTGCGCGAGCGAGATGCGCGGGAGCATCGGCTTCGCACCAGCCTGCGAACGAGTCCGCGCCAGCGAAGCGAAGGGAACGACTGCCGCGGTCGCGAGGAGAGCACGACGAGTGGGATCCATGTGCGGGTTGCGCAGTGTACCGGAGGAGCGCGGAGGAAGGTACATTGCGCGGGATGTCGCGCGCGTCCGGCTCCACCGACTCGGGAAGACGGATCGGCGTGTGTTCGTGGTCGCTGCAGGCGGGATCGCCCGCGGATCTCGTGAGCCAGGTGCGCGCGGTCGGCGTCGGCGCCGTGCAGCTCGCGCTGACGCCGCTCTGCGCGGACGAGAAGGAGCTCGGCCGGACGTTCGGGGCGCTCGCGGAGAACGGGATCGAGGTGCGATCGGGGATGCTCGCGACCGTCGGCGAGGACTACAGGACGCTCGAGACGATCCGGCGGACGGGCGGGGTGCGGCCGGACGAGCACTGGGAGCAGAACCTCGTCCTCGCCGCGTCCGTCGCCCGGGCGGCGAGGAAGATCGGCGTGTCGCTGGTGTCGTTCCACGCCGGGTTCCTGCCGGAGGAGAAGAGCTCGCGCGAGCGGAAGTCGATGCTCACGCGGCTGCGGCAGGTGGTCGACGAGCTGGCCGAGCACGGTGTGAGCGCCGCGCTCGAGACCGGACAGGAGCGCGCCGAGGTGCTGCTCGGGGTGCTCGAGGAGCTCGACCGGCCCGGGTGCGGCGTCAACTTCGATCCGGCGAACATGATCCTGTACGGCATGGGCGACCCGGTCGCCGCGCTCGCGATGCTCGCGCCGCGCGTGCGGCAGATCCACGTCAAGGACGCGCGTCGAACGAAGGTGGCGGGCACGTGGGGCGAGGAGGTTCCCGTCGGGACGGGCGAGGTCGACTGGCCGGCGTTCTTCGGCGTGCTGCGCGAGAGGAAGATCGAGATCGACCTGATGATCGAGCGCGAGGCGGGCGAGCACCGGATCGCCGACATGATCCGCGCGCGCGAGCTCGTCGAGCGCGAGCTCGCGCGGACCAGCGAGCGCCCGCGGAGGCCGGCGGCGGGATGAGGGCGCCTCCGCTCCGGCTTGGGATGAGAGACCCCACGACGTGATGCTGGCGCACCGGGACGGGGCCGCGCCAGCTTGGCGGGTTTCGTTGCAGAGGGGTAGCCTGATGGAAACAACGGGGCGCGGGGAGCGGAGAGCTGCCGACGAGACCGCCCCCGGGACCGCGGGAACTCACATGGATCTTCGGGAGATGAGCGAGGGGAGGAGTCGGCTGAGCTGTGCATTGCGTTGGACAGGTGTGGCTCTGGCTGCGGCGCTGGCGTGTGGCCTCGCGCGGGCGCAGACGACCGAGCGCGTGAGCGTGGCCACGGGCGGGACTCAGGGGAACAACACCAGCGAGTATCCCTCCATCTCGGCCGACGGCCGCTTCGTGGCGTTCCACAGCCCCGCCTCGAACCTCGTCGTGGGCGACACGAACGGGGCCGCTGACGTCTTCGTGCGCGACCGCCAGAGCGGGACGACCGAGCGCGTGAGCGTGGCCACGGGCGGGACGGAGGGGAACTTCGACAGCTACTACCCCTCGATCTCGGCCGACGGCCGCTTCGTGGCGTTCCACAGCTTCGCCTCGAACCTCGTCCTGGGCGACACGAACGGGGCCGCTGACATCTTCGTGCGCGACCGCCAGAGCGGGACGACCGAGCGCGTGAGCGTGGCCACGGGCGGGACGCAGGGGAACGGCCACAGCTACATTCCCTCAATCTCTCGCGACGGTCGCTTCGTGGCGTTCTTCAGCCTCGCCTCGAACCTCGTCGCGGGCGACACAAACGGGTTCTTTGACGTCTTCGTGCGCGACCGCCAGAGCGGGACGACCGAGCGCGTGAGCTTGGCCACGGGCGGGGCAGAGGGGAACTTCGACAGCTACTGGCCCTCGATCTCGGCCGACGGCCGCTTCGTGGCGTTCCAGAGCGCCGCCTCGAACCTCGTCCCGGGCGATACGAACAGTTACATAGACATCTTCGTGCGCGACCGCCAGAGCGGGACGACCGAGCGCGTGAGCGTGGCCACGGGCGGGACGCAGGGGAACGGCCACAGCTACATTCCCTCAATCTCTCGCGACGGTCGCTTCGT
>JBGPOP010000087.1:0-3095 GCA_041488095.1 Planctomycetota bacterium | reverse complement strand
CTCCTGGCCGATCTCGTCGTGCAGCTCACGCGCGATGTGGCGGCGCTCCGCTTCCTGCGCCTCGATCAGCCGGCGCGAGAGCGCGAGCAGCCGCCCGCGGGAGGCTTTGAGCTCTTTCTCCGCCCACTTGCGATCTGTTACGTCGTGCGCCATGCCGCGCACGATCGGGGCCGGCACCCCTTCGGTGCGCAGCGTGTTGTGATACTCCCAGATCCGCTTCTCCCCCGTCGCGGTCTCGACCAGCATGAGGCCGCGGGCGACCCCGTCGCGGCGGATCCCGGCGAGGTAGGCCTCGAACTCGTGGCGCACCTCGGGCGCGAGAACGTCGCGCACGTTCATCCTCGACAGATCCTCCAGCTTGCGGCCCAACGTGCGTGACGCCCAGGGGTTGATCGAGAGGATGCGGCCTTCCAGATCGTGGGTGCAAATCAGCTCCTGGCTGTGCTCGACCAGATCGCGATAGCGATCCTCGCTCTCGGCAAGTTTCTTCTCCACCCGCTTGCGCTCGGTGATGTCGCGAATGGCGCTCGAGACGAGCGGGCCTTCCTCCGTCTCGAGGGGACTCAGGCTGATCTCCACCGGGAACTCCGTGCCGTCCTTGCGCAGGCCGTAGAGCTCCCTGCCGGCTCCAATGAGCCGCACGCGCGGGTCGACAGAGTAGTCGGAGCGATGATGCCAGTGCCGCTCGCGAAAGCGCGGCGGCACCAGAATCTCGACCGGCTGTCCCAGAAGCTCCTGCCGCGTATAGCCGAAGAGACGCTCGGCCTGGGCGTTGACGAGCAGGATCTCCCCGTTCCGGTCCACGATAACCATCGCGTCCGGGGCCGACTCCAGCAGACTTCGGAACTTCTCCTCGGCGAGCTTGCGTTCGGTCACGTCGCGAGCCACGCCGAGGATTGCCGCCGGCCTGCCGGAATCGTCGAGCCGGGGGATCACGTGATCCTCGATCCAGAGATACGCCCCCGTCTTGCCGTGGCGGAACCGGTACTCCCGAGTGCCGCTTACCCCGCTCTCGAGGATCCTCCGCGTCGCCTGCTCGACGGCGGAGAGGTCGTCCGGATGGACCGCCCGCAGCCAGAGCCCGGGATCCCGCAGGAAGTCCTCGACGGCGTAGCCCGCGATGCGCTCGACGCCCTCGCTGACGAACTGCGCGCGCGACTCCAGAGGATTCCCGTTCTCGATTCCGACCATGTAAACGATCTCGTCGACGTTCGAGAGGATCAGGCGGTGGCGCTCCTCGCTCTCCAGCAGCGCTTGTTCCGAGCGCTTTCGCTCCGTGACGTCCTGGATCCAGCTCGAAACGAACAAGCCCTCTTCGGTCTCGAGAGGACTCAGGCTGATCTCGACAGGGAATTCCGTGCCGTCCTTCCGGCGCGCCCGCAGCTCGAGCCCGGACCCCATGGCGCGCGCGCGGGGGGCAGCGAAATAGCCGGCGCGGTGGCCCAGGTGTTTCTCATGGAAGCGCTCCGGCACGAGCGTCTCCACCGGCTGGCCGATCAGCTCGGCGCGCGTGTAGCCGAAGAGCCGCTCCGTCTGCCGGTTCACGAGCACGATGCGCCCATTTCGGTCCACGATGACGATCGCGTCGGGCGCCGCCTCCAGGAGCGTCTCGGCGAGGATCGCCGGTGTTTCCTTCCCGGGGGGTTTTGTCATGGAGCGCCGCGGGGCCTTGCCGCGTCACCCACCGAGCGCCTCGCGCACTTTGCGCGCGAGTGTCTCGGGTGTAAAGGGCTTCTGGAGGAAGAGACGTCCCTGTTCGAGCAGACCATTCCGAACGACGGAATCGTCTGTGTAGCCCGACATGTAGAGCACACGCACCCCGGGTCGCAGCGACAGTAAACGTGAGGCGAGCTCGGTCCCGGTCATATCCGGCATGACGAGATCGGTCAGAATCAGGTGGATCGGGCCGGTACTGCCGCGGGCGACCTCCAGGGCTTTGGCGCCGTTGCCCGCCTCGAGCACGCGGTAGCCCCGCGCCTCGAGGACCCGGCGCGAGAGCGTCCGGACCGCTTGCTCATCCTCGACGAGCAGGATCGTTTCGGTCCCGCGCAAAGAAGCAAGGGCGGGGACATGCGGCTCCGGGAGGGCCGGCGCTTCCCCGACCCGCGGCAGGTACACCTTGAAGCTCGTCCCCTTCCCGGGCTCGCTGTAAACCCAGATGTATCCCCCCGACTGCTTGACGATCCCGTACACCGTCGCGAGGCCCAGCCCCGTTCCCTTGCCCTTCTCCTTCGTCGTGAAAAAGGGCTCGAAGAGGCGCGCCTGCATCGCGGCGTCCATGCCGACGCCCGTGTCGCTGACGGCCACCATCACGTATCGACCCGGCTGGACGGTGACGTGCCGCTGCGCGTACGCGTCATCGAGGTCGGCGTTGGACGTCTCGATCGTCAGCTTGCCACCCCGCGGCATCGCGTCGCGGGCGTTGATGGCGAGGTTCAGGATCACCTGTTCGAGCTGGCCGGGGTCCACGCGGACGTTGCCCGCGGACGGGTCGAGCCGCGTCACCAGGGCCACGTCCTCCGCGATCACGCGCCGCAGCATCTTCTCGAGGTTCGCGACGAGGTCGTTGACGCGCACCACAACCGGCTCGAGCACCTGCTTGCGGCTGAAGGCCAGAAGCTGTCGCGTCAGGACGGCAGCCCTTTCGGCCGCGCTGCGGATCTCGCCGACTTCCTCGCGCGCCTCCTGCTCCAGAGTCGCCCGCGAGGCGAGCAGCTCCGCGAAGCCGAGGATGACGGTCAGCAGGTTGTTGAAGTCGTGAGCGACGCCTCCCGCGAGCTGCCCGATCGCCTCATCTTCTGCGACTGGCGCAGCCGGACCTCGAGCTGGACTCGTTCGGTGATGTCCCGGATCGCCGCCGAGACCAGCGCGCCTTCCTCGGTTTCGAGGGGGCTCAAGCTGATCTCGACGGGGAACTGAACGCCGTCCTTGCGCTGCCCGTAAAGGTCGAGCCCGGCGCCCATTGCCCGAACCTTCGGGTCGGCGAAGTAGCTCGTGCGGTGTGCCTCGTGCCCGTCGCGAAACCGGTCGGGCACGAGCTTCTCCACGGGCTGCCCCAGCAGCTCGGCGCGCCCGTAGCCGAACAGCTCCTCCGT
>JBGPOP010000086.1:0-3136 GCA_041488095.1 Planctomycetota bacterium | reverse complement strand
GGCATCCTCGAGCGCCAGTTCGCGGGCCGGCTCGTGCATCAGCGCGTCTCTTCCAGGGACAAGCGCGACTACAAGAACCCGCTCTTCCCGATCAATCACACCCTGGCGATGATGCGGGACGGGATCTCGAGGCTGGTGCGCCGGACCTGGGCGGCGTCGAAGCTGCGGGAGCGGCTCGAGCGGCACGCGTGGATATGGATCGTGTGGCGCAACTACGTGCGCGGGATCACGAACCGCACGCCTTGGATCTCGCCGGCGATGGTCTTGGGCATCGAGGACGAGAAGTGGCGGGTCGCCGGGATCTGCGCCTGGAAGGTGTCGCTCTCGACCTGATTCCTGCACAGCGGTGTGGGCCAGATTCCCTTCAGCGCCGTCCGAGGCGGATCTTCTTGAACTTCTCGGTCTGGCCGCGGATCGCGATCTCGGTCGGCAGCCGCTCCATCGAGCTCGCGCCGTAGAAGCCGTCGAGGCCTTCGACGCGCTCGAGCACGTAGCGCGCGTCCTCCGGCTCCGCGATCGCGCCGCCGTGGCACAGCACGAGCACCTCGGGCCGGATCGACCGCGCCAGCGCGGTCATCGTCCGGCAGCGCTCGACGCAGTCGTCGAGCGTCTGGACCGTCCGCGCCCCGATCGACCCTCCGCTCGTCGTGCCCATGTGCAGCACGAGGATGTCCGCGCCGGCGTCGAGCATCCAGCGCAGCTGCTCCTCGTCGAACACGTACGGCGTCGTCAGGAGGCCCATCTCCCGCGCCAGCGCGACGCACTCGACCTCCTGGCGGTACGAGATCCCGGTCTCCTCGAGGTTTCGACGGAACTCGCCGTCGATCAGGCCGACCGTCGGGAAGTTCTGGATGCCAGCGAAGCCGAGCTCGAGGAGCTCGCGGAAGAAAACCTTCGGGATCATGAACGGGTCGGTGCCGCACACTCCCGCGAGCACCGGTGTCTTCTTGACCACCGGCAACACCTCGAACGCCATCTCCTTGACGATCGCATTGGCGTTGCCGTACGGCATCAGGCCCGACAGCGACCCGCGGCCCGCCATGCGAAAACGGCCGGAGTTGTAGATCACGATCAGGTCGATGCCGCCGGCTTCCTCCCACTTCGCGGAGATGCCGGTGCCCGCGCCTCCGCCGATCACCGGCTCGCCCCTCGCGCGCTGGGCGCGGAAGCGCTGGAGGATCGAGTCGCGCGATTCAGGCATGCGAGGCAAGAGTCTAGCGCCGAGCGGGCGCGCGCATGAGGGCGAGCAGCTCCCGCGCCGCCGCCTCGGCGAATTCCGGGTCGTTGATGTGGGCGTCGATCTCGACGAGCTTCTTGCCCTTCAGGTTGGCGCGGATCGCCGCGTAGAGCGCTCCCCGCGCCCGGGTGTCGTCGAACGGTTGCCCGGCCTTGTCGATCGCCGAGACGCCGCGCAGAGGAAGCATCACGACGACAGGCCCCTTGGCCGCCGAGAGCTTGCGCCCGATCTCCTCACCGAGCTTCGCGTTCTCCTCCGGCGTCGTGCGCATCAGCGTCACGTTCGCGTTGTGGCGGTGGAGCTTCCGGCCGCGGAACCGCTCGGGCACCGTGTCGATCCCGTGGAAGTTGACCATGTCGAGCGCGCCGACGGACACGACCTGCGGGATCCCGCGCTCGCCCGCCGCGGTCAGCCGGTCGGGCCCGGCCGTGAGCACGCCGCCGACGAGCTCGTCGGCGAGCTCCGTCGTGGTGATGTCGAGGACCCCCGCGAGCATCCCGTCGCGGGCGAGGCGCTCGAGCGTCCGTCCGCCCGTGCCGGTCGCGTGGAAGACCAGCACCTCGCACCCCGCGGCCTCGAGGACCGCGCGCGCCCGCTCGACGCACGGCGTGGTGACGCCGAACATGCTCGCCGCGACGAGCGGTCTGTCGCTGTCGCCCGCGGGGATCCTCCCGCGCGCCATGCCGGCCATCGCCTGCGCCGCCCGCGCGAGCACCGCGCGGCTGATGCGGTTGATCCCGGCCACGTCGACGACGGAGTTCATCATCAGCAGGTCGGAGGACTGCACGAAGTGCCCGACCTCGCCCGACGCGAGCGTGCTGACCATCAGCTTCGGCACGCCGATCGGCAGCGCGCGCATCGCGGCCGTGCCGATCGTCGTGCCTGCGGAGCCGCCGAGGCCGAGGACGCCCTCGAGCTTGCCTTCGGCGTGCCAGCGCAGCGCGAGCGCCGCCGCGCCCTCGGCCGCGCGGCTGACGGCCTCGCCGCGATCGGCCTTCGCCCGCATCGCCGCGAGCGTCGTCCCCGCGGCGCGGAAGACCTCCTCCCGCGAAACGTCGGGCGGAACCGCGGGCTCGCCGATGCAGCCCGTGTCGACGAGCCTCGCCTCGACTCCCGACTTCGAGAGCTCGTCGCGGACGAACGCGGCTTCGCGGCCCTTCGTGTCGAGGGTGGCGAGGACGTAGACCGTCATCGAGAGGCTTTGGCCGTCGGGGCCATATGGGCGGCGGCCTTCATCGTGTGCCCGCCGGCTGCGCGGGGCGAGCATGGTACTGCCGGCCCGTCGACGATACGCTGGGAACCCGGCCTGGCCACCGTTCGTTCCGCGTCACGCACGCAAACCCGGAGGGTTCTCATGAACCGCCTCTCGATGGTCGCCACGGCAATCGCGCTCCTCGGTGCCCTGGCATTCCCGCAGGACATTCTCCGCTCGCGTCTCCACCCCGTCACCGCACCCGTCCGCCGCGCGGGCGTGTTCAGCGTCGCGACCGGGACGTGGACTCGCAATGCCTCGCTCGCGAACGTGACCGGCCCCGACACGATCTACAACAACATCTGCAGCGCAGTCTACTTCGGCTCCCAGAGCACGGGAGAGAAGTGGCAGCACCGGAGCCGGGTGCCCAGCCCCACCGGTCCCCACTCGCCGAGCGTGTTCTACGGGCTGCCGCGGTTCGACGAGGCGCCCGGGTGCCAGACGAGCTACACGATCAACGGCTTCGAGGTCGCGTACTGCTCGAGGATCGCCCAGACGGGCGGCGTGGGACTGACCTACCAGTACGAGTTCGCGAACCTCTACGACGAGTGCGGGGCCGCCGACATGGTTCCCGACTACAGCTTCACGGTGACCGGGCTCCCGGTCGGGACGTCCACGGGAACCCAGCAGTGCTGGGTCGTCGACAT
>JBGPOP010000085.1:0-3559 GCA_041488095.1 Planctomycetota bacterium | reverse complement strand
CGGGCGCCGCGTTCTTCTCGAGCTCCGTGCCGAAGAGGCGATCCTCGCCGCACGCCGACATCACGAGCGCGCACGCGAGTGCGAGGACGACGACGCGGATCACCGGTCGAGCATATGGCCCATCATCGAGGGCGATGCCCCCGCTCGCCGTCAGCGTCGGTTATGTCGTGCTCATCGCGCTCTGGGGCTCGACCTGGGCCGCGATCAAGGTCGGTGTCGAAGCGGTGCCGCCGTTCGTCTTCGCGTTCGAGCGCGCCGTCGTCGTCTCGATCGTCCTCGTCGCGATCTCGCTCGTTATGCGATATCCGTTCCCGCGCGATCGCCGCGTCATCCTGTCCGCGATCGTCGTTGGAGTCTTCAACACCGGATCGAGCTGGGCGATCATCTTCTGGTCCGAGCAGTACGTGCCGAGCGGCCTCGTGTCGGTCTTCGGCGCGGCGAGCCCGATCTGGACGGCGCTGCTCGCGCACTTCCTGGTGCGCGGCGACCGGCTCTCCGCGACGAAGGTGCTCGGCCTCCTGCTCGGACTCGCGGGCATCGCGGTACTCGTTGGCGCGCCCGACACGAGCGGCCGACCGGAGGCTCTCACGGCCACCGTGCTGCTCGCCCTGATGCCCATCACGTGGGCGGTCGGCACGATCCTGCAGGCGCGCGAGCTGCGTCACGGCTCTCTGTTACCGCTCGTCGCGATCGGCACCTCAGCCGGATCGCTGTTCCTCCTTCCCTTCGCCGCGACGCAGGCGGGCCAGGCCGCGAATTGGAGTGTTGGCACCGTGCTCGCATTCGGCTACCTGGTCTTCTTCGGCTCGTGCGCCGGGCTCGTGCTGCAGATGTGGCTCACACGCCGGTTGCGTCCGACCACGATCACCCTGGCACAGGTCGTTATTCCCGCGGAGGCGATGCTGATCGGCGCGCTCGCGCTGGGGGAGACCATCACCTGGCACATGGTCACCGGCGCGGCCCTGGTGGTCGTCGCCGTCGCGCTCAACGCTATCGCGGGCGGCGGCTCGCGGCCTGAGCCCGCTGCGGTCGCGTCTCCCGCGGACTGAGCCGCGAGCGGCGAGGCGATTCGATCCAGGGCAAACCCTCCTTTACTTCCGTCCGTCACGCCGCGATAGTCGCCACGACGGGCCCAGCGACAAATTTCGCCGGTGGGGTCGGGAGGACCCACTCATGTCGTTCCGTCGTTTCATCATCGCGATCACCGTTGCCCTCGTTCTCGCTTTCTCGTCGAACGTCGCAAGCTCGCCAGCTAACGCTCTCGGGTGCGACCCGGGTGGAAGTGGCGGCTTCTGCTAACGAATTCGCGTGACCCTAGGCCGTAGCCAGCGAGCGTTTCGGCCGACCGAGACAGATCGGGCATCTGGGCCCGCGGACCCCTGACCGGCATCGCCCCGGTCTCGGTCCGAAGTTACTCGGTAAAACCTTGGTTGACCTGGTACTTGTCGCGCCGTAAAGTGCCCGGCGATGCCTGCCGTCCGGTCCCCGATGGTCGCCGACGTGGGCGCGCGCATCCGTTCCCTGCGCACAGCGAAGGGGCTCACCCAGGCGCAGGTCGCCGAGCCGAACTACACCAAGGCGTATATCTCGATGCTCGAGTCCGGGCGTACACGCGCCTCGATGAAGGCCCTCGAGCACATCGCCGCCGTCCTCGGCGTCAAGCCGGCCGACCTTCTTGGCGGTGTCGCGGCCCCGGCCACGCCCCAGTACCAGCTCCTCGAGGCCCGCCGCTACATCGAGCAGCAGCGGGCCGCGGAGGCGATCCCGATCCTCGAAGGCCTCGAGGAAGGGCTCGGCGCCTCCGACCAGCTCGTTCGCCTGCGCTACCTCGCCGCGGCCTACAACATGGCCGGCCAGCCGAAGCAGGCGTTCCCGCTCATCGAACGCGCCCAGCGGATGGCCGAGCTCCTCGGGGATGCCGAGGAGCAACTGCGCGTGAGCGCGGTCCTCGCCAGCGCCTACGCGCGCACCTACGCCTACGAGGAAGCACTCCGGCTACTGCGAGACATCGTCGCCGCTTGCGAGAGCGGTGTCCTCAATGATCCGGCCTTCCATTTCCGCCGACTCGTGGAACTGGCGCTCGTTCTGACCAACGCGCGGCAGCCGAAACAGGCGCTCTCCGCCTACGAGCGCGCCCTCGCCCTCTCGGACAAGTTCGCCGACCGGCCGGCGCTCGGCAATCTCTACGCGGGCATGGCCAAGACCTATCAGAACCAAGATGATCTCGAGGCTGCGATCGTCTACAACCAGAAGAGCCTCCAGATCTTCGAGGAGCTCGGGCTGTTCGACCAGGTCGCGTGCGCGCTCGACAACGCCGCGCTCCTGTATGCGGAGTACGGCAACCGCGAGCGGGCCCGCGAATGTCTGATCCGGGCTGCCGACCTCGCCATCCAGACCCAGCACGACGGCACGCTCGCCTCGATCAGAGCCTCCGAAGCGGAGGTCACCGCGAGGACCGATCCCAAGCACGCATCGGAGCTGGCGCAGGAAGCGCTCAAGTTCGCGCGAAAGGTCGACCAGCCGGACGCGCAGGTCCGACTGCTTGTTCTTCTCGGCGAGCTGCGCATGAGCGCGAACGCGGCCGCGGCGCGGCGCTCGTTCCAGGATGCACGGCTGCTGGCGGAAGAGCGTGCCCCACACCTGCTCCGCGTGATCTTCGATCGCTGGTCGCACGCGGCAGAGTCGACCGGGGACAGCGAAGAGGCGCTGCGGCTCGCGCGCCGCGCGCTGGAGACAGCTCGCACATAGCGCCCTGCGCCTACCCCTAGCCTTTCTTGCATGACCCTCACGGCTGCCCTCGTGCGCGAGCGCGTGCGCGGCACGATCCTCGAGCTCATCGGCGACACACCGCTGGTACGGCTGCGCCATATCGGGGCCGGCCTCCCCGGCGAGCTGTGGGCAAAGCTCGAGTCGTCCAATCCCGGCGGCAGCGTCAAGGACCGCGCCGGCCTGTGGATGGTCATCGCCGCGGAAGACGAGGGGCGGCTGCGCGAAGGCGCGGTCGTCCTCGAAGCGACCAGCGGCAACACCGGTGTCGCGCTCGCGATGGTCTGCGCGGTCCGCGGCCACCCGGCACGTCTCGTCATGCCGGATAAGATCTCGCTCGAGCGCAAACGGATCATCCGCGCGTTCGGCGCGGAGGTGGTCCTGACGGATCCGCTCGATGGGACCGACGGCGCGATCCGCGAGGCGCGCCGCCTCGCGGCGAGCAGCGTGGCGCACGTTTACGTCGACCAGTACTCCAATCCGGCGAATCCGCGCGCGCACGAGCTCACGACCGGACCCGAGATCTGGTCGCAGACGGACGGACGCGTCACGCATTTCGTCGCCGGCGTCGGCACGTCGGGCACGATCGTTGGTGTGTCGGCGGCGCTGCGTCCTCGCGGCGTGCGGATCGTGGCGGTGCAGCCGGACGATGCGCTCCACGGCATCGAAGGCTGGAAGCACATGCCGAGCGCGCTCCGGCCGGCGCTCTGGGACGAACGTGTCGCGGACGAACATCGCGTGATGGGAACGGACGAGGCCACCCTGATGACCAAGCGACTTGCCCGCGAGGAGG
>JBGPOP010000084.1:0-3703 GCA_041488095.1 Planctomycetota bacterium | reverse complement strand
GTCGAAGCGGCCGAGCGCACCGGCCAAAAACTCCCGCTCCATGGTGAGTTCCCCCACCTTGGCGCGCAGATCCCGGATATGGCGCTCGGCGTCCTCGAGCACCGGATTTCCGTTGTCGAAGACTTCGCTCAGGTGCTCAAGCGCCTGCTTGCGCCAGGCGGCGATCTGGGTGGGGTGGACGCCGTGGCGTGAGCCAACTTCGGTCAGCGTGGCCTCGCCCCGGAGCGCTTCCAGGGTCACCCGGGCCTTGAACTTCGAGGAGTGGTTCCGACGTGAGCGTTTCATGGTCGCTACTCTCCTTTGCATTGGCATTATCGCCGTTACGAGGGAGCAGTTCATCCACTTAACGCAGCCCGATTCTTTGTCCTAAAAAGCGCGGCCACCTCTGTCCGCGCGGCCCTTCTTGCGCCTCATGAAGTCAACCGTCTGCTTCAGATTCCAGGCACGCTGGGCTTCGTCGAAGATGGCGACGTGTTCGATCGGAGGCTTCTCTACGTCCACGAGGCACTCGTCGCGGAAGTGATGAACGTTCTGGATGAATGCCCGGACCTCGCTCAGTGCCGCTCCCTTCCGGGCTGCCCTTCCTCGGAGGCGTTCCTGACGGACTTTGTCCCGTGCCAGGGCCTCCCGCAGGATCTCAACGAGAGGGCCATTGCCCGACAGGAACACGCTGTAGAGCTCATCCCTGTGCTCGATGTGTTTCGTCGCCGCGTCGAGGCCAACCAGTGTCTTGCCCGCTCCGGGAACCCCGGTCACAAAGCAAATGGCCTTCTGCGAGCGGGCCTTCGTCACCGCGATGATGGCGGCAACGGTGCCCGCAGTCTTGCTGAGATTGGTTGCGCCGGCGTCGCTCCGCGAGATCTCAGTGACCGAATGCCCACGATAGAGCGCCAGCGTCGCTTCGATGATTGTCGGAGTGGGCTTGTAGCCGCTTCCCTCCCATTGATCGATCTGGATCTCCGACGCCTCTACCAGGCTCAGGATGCGCTCGATCGTCCCCGCCAAACCGTCGGAGTTCGTCAGCGACACCTCGAACAGACGACCCGAAGGACGCGTGTCGGGAATTCGCCGGAGATCCCGACGGGCGTGCGTGCAAATCAGCACAGGAGCGATGAATGCGTCATGGCTCCCTTCATGGAAGTTGTGCAGGTCCAGGGCGTAGTCGACAACCTGGTCCACGTCCCGGGATGAGAAGATCTGTTCCCCGACCTTGAACTCGAGGACGAAGATGACCGGTCCGATGATGACGAGCGCATCGATTCGGCGGCCCATGCGCGGAATGGTAAATTCGAGGTAGATCGCGCCCGTGTGGTGCGCCAGAACACGATGGAGGATCTCGGCCTCCTCGAGCCATGCGTTCCGCTGCGTCCCGGTGAGGTCGAAATCGTTCTGGAGAGCCATTCGCGCAAAGATCTCGTCGCGGTCGGCTGCGCAGAATTCCACGAGCGTGCCCGAGTAGTAGGATCGCTTGGCGGCCGCGCGAAGGGGACGACTCTTCACGACGGCTTCCACACGGCGGGGTATCCCCGTCTTCTGGACGTCCACCAGGTCGAGCTCGGGCGCGCCCACGCCACGCACGCCCACCGCGCCCATCGCGCTGCGCGCGACCACCTCGCGCACTTGCCGGAGGCGGCCCCGGTTCGGTGCGGCCCAATCGACCTGCTCGCCCCACGTCGCGGCGGGGTAGAGCGTGCCGAGCGCGCGGTCGTGCTCGGCACGGAGCGCGACGATCGGGCCGGCCACCAGCCGCTCGGCCAGCACCCGGTGGTAGAAACCCGGGCGCTTCATGCTCGGCACCTCCTCCGCGAAGGCGAACGCGGAGAAGGCGGCCTGCAGCAGCACGAGGCTCTCGGGCCGGAGCCCGCCCAGCACCGCCGAGGCGAGGAGCTTCGCCCCGAAGGAGTGGCCGATCAGGTGAAGCCGCGGTGCCTTGCCGCCGAGCGCGGTGAACGTGGGCGCCAGCCACTCGCGGCCCAATCGCTCGCCCACCTGCCCGGCCCGGCGCTTCATCAGCCAGAAGCTGAGCGCGTAGATGGGCGAGAGCGTCGAGCCGCCCCGGAGCGCACCCTCCCGCACCCGGCGGAGCCGCGTGTCCAGCTCGATCTCCTCCTCGGGACCGAGCGGCACCTCGGCGTCGCAGAGCGGCGCGATCAGCGTCTCGATCAGCCCGGGTCGGGTGCGCGCCAGCTCTCGGAGACTGCCGAGCAGCTCCGGCGACATCTTTCGGGGAACGGGATCCGCCCTCCGGCTCGGCGAAGGGCTTCGAGGGCCAGTGCACGGCCACGCGCAGCGGCACGACGCGATCCCCGAGCGGGCCGAGCGCGCCGTCCACATGCGAGAAGAACCGTGCTGCGCCCGCGCGCGCCTCGGCCGGGTCGACCAGCCAGCCGGACTTGCACTCAGCAGCGCGGCAAGATGGAAGTGCTCGCGCGAATTCAGGCGGGTGGTCGGGTGATCACGTGCGGCCTCGCGATCACGAACGAGGAGCGAGCCGCGGTCCTGGCGCAGCGCTTCCGCGTCTACCAGCGGCGGGGCTACTATCGCGCCGGGCTCGGAGCCGATCGCGACGTCTACGACACGAACGCGGCCTACTTCGTCGCCACTCTGCAGGACGCCAAGCTGGGCGACGTGCTGTTAGGCAGCGCGCGGCTGATCTTCGGCGAGTCGCGCGCTGCGTTCCGGTTCCCCGCCGAGCAGGCCTTCGAGCTCGAGTTGCCGCGGGTGGTTGGGGAGACCCCCATCGCCCAGCGCATCGAGGTCAGCCGCGTCGTGGCCGAGGCCGTCCACGGCATCGTCATCGGCGGGCTCCTGACTCCTCTCGGCCTCTTTCAGGCGATCGGCGAGTACGCGCGGCCGCGCGGCGCGCGCGCCGGCCTGGCGGTGATCAAGCCGCGGCTCCTGCGCGCGCTCCGGAGCGCCGGCGTCGCCCTGCACGAGATCCAGCCGGCGTGCGTGATCGATCCCAAAGACGGTCCGCTCTCCGGCTACTTCTCCCACTCGGATCCGGTCGTGCCGGTCTACTCGCTCACCGACGAGATCGGCCCGTCGCTGGAGCGGGCGATCGCGCGGTATCACGGCGATCGAGAATGAGGAACCGATCACTCGTAGGAAGGCGTGGCTCGTACCGAGGATGAAGCAGCCTGATCTCTTGACGAACCGTCCAAGAACACGGAGCACATAGCCGGGCGGGCACAGCGCTCCGAGGAGAACACGAATGGCCGACGACCTTCTCGATCAACGTCAAGCAGCAACGCGGCTCGGGCCGCCGTCAGCACGAACCCTCGAAGCCTGGCGTCGCCGCGGCTATGGGCCTCCATTCCTCCGCCTGTCACCCCGCCTCGTGAGATACAGGGCCAGCGACATCGAGCAGTGGCTCGCGGCGCGTGTCGTTGGGACTCCCAGCGGCGTCGGCGACAGGAGTTCCGGTGCTCGCGGGGCAAGGTGCCGCGCGCCACGAGCCGAGCGGTGAGCCACACCACGTGGCGGAGGCGCCGCGCGATGCCTCCGACATCAACGAACTGCTACCGCCGTCTGCTCTTGAGAGCGCCGCTCTGCGGGCGCCGTTTCGGGAAGGGCGTTGCTTGGCGCACGTAGCTGCTGAGCGCGTCCGCTACTCGCTTGGCCACCGGTGTTGTCACGCGGTAGAGGATCAGCTGGCAAACGAGGTCTTCGCCCGGGACGAACTCGAGGGTCCAGGGACCGT
>JBGPOP010000083.1:0-4049 GCA_041488095.1 Planctomycetota bacterium | reverse complement strand
CCGCTCGGCCGCACGCTCCAGGCCATCCGCGACAACGAGCTGCGCGCGGAGGCGCTCGGCGTGCCGACCTTCGCGCTCCAGATCGTCTCGTCCTCCTTCGCGAGCGTGGTGGCGACCATCGTCGGCGGCTGCTACGTCATGTGGGTGCGCTACGTCAATCCCGAGTCCGCGCTGGGTGTCCCCCTCATGCTCGACGTGCTGCTGATGGTCATCATCGGCGGCATCGGCACGCTCTGGGGCGGCCTGATCGGCGCCGCCGTGCTCCTGACCGCGCGCCTGCTCCTGCCCGATCTCCGCGGGCTGGCCGCGCTCCTCGGCGGCTCGGAGATCGTCCTGCGGCTGACCGAGCGCTGGCTCCTCGTCTTCGGCGTCCTCTTCGTGCTCGTGGTCTTCTTCTTCCCCAAGGGGGTGCTCGGCACGGTCCGCGAGGCCCTCCGGGGCCGCCGTCGGGCAGGCGCGGCTTGACCGCTTGACTCACGTGTCGACGGGCATGATAGTAGTCTCTCTGCGGAGCGGCCCCTACCGTTCGAACAAGGAGATATGCATGACCACTACAGCGGCTCCCAGCGTGCTCTCCGACGCCATCATCACTCACTGCGGCGAACGGGCCGCCGGCTACGACCGGGAGAACCGGTTCTTCACGGAAGACTTCGAGGAGCTGCGCGCCGCCGGCTATCTCAAGCTGGCGGTGCCCAAGGAGCTCGGAGGGCTCGGGATGTCGCTCGCCGAGGTGTGCCGGGAGCAGCGGCGGCTCGCCTATCGCGCTCCCGCCACCGCCCTGGCCACGAACATGCACCTGTACTGGACGGGCGTGGCCGCCACCTTGCGGGCGATGGGCGACAAGTCCCTGGAATGGATGCTGCGGGAGGCGGCGGCGGGTGAGGTCTTCGCCGCGGGTCACGGGGAAACGGGGAACGACCTGCCGCTCTTCCTTTCCACCGCGAAGGCGGAACGGGTCGATGGGGGCTACCGCTTCTCGGGCCACAAGATGTTCAGCAGCCTCACACCCGTCTGGACGCGTCTCGGCTTCCACGCGATGGACGCCGCGGACTCCCGCGGCCCGCAGATCGTCCACGCGTTCATGCCGCGCGACACGAAGGGCTACACCATCAAGGAGACCTGGGATACGCTCGGCATGCGGGCCACTCGTAGCGACGACACCGTCATGGACGGCGCCTTCGTACCCGACAAGTACGTCGCGCGGATCGTACCGGCGGGGACGGCCGACCTGTTCGTGCTGTCGATCTTCGGCTGGGCCGAGCCGACCTTCGGGAGTATCTACCTGGGCCTCGCCGAACGGGCACGCGATCTCGCCGTGGCCGGTGTCAAGAAGAAGAAGTCGCTCGGTCTCACGCGGTCCATGGCCTACCATCCCGAGGTCCAGCACTGCTGCTCCGAGATGCAGCTCGCCCTCGAGTCGGCGGGGCCCCAGGTCGATCGCGTCGCCCTGGACTGGTCGAACGGCGTCGACCATGGTGCCCAGTGGCCGATGAAGCTCGTCGCCGCCAAGCATAACTGCGTCGAGGCGGCAAAGAAGGTCGTCGATCTCGCGATGGCGATCTCCGGCGGGGCGGGGATGTTCAAGTCGAACGAGCTGGAGCGGCTCTACCGGGATGTCCGTTGCGGCGGCTTCCACCCGGCGAACTCGCTGCTCGTCCACGAGATCGTCGGCAAGACCGTTCTCGGTATCGATCTCGGCGAACAGCCGCGGTGGGGGTAGTCGATCTCCTGGGAAGCAGGCTCATTGGCAGGATTTCGAACTGACGCAGCACGAGACGACGCCGAAGCGCGTTGGCCAGACAACGCCAGGAGGTACCGGGATGCCGCTCTATCTTGACGTGCACAACAAGATCGATGGATTGGACGCTGAGATGGCGGCAGACGCCCACCGCAAGGATCTCGAGGTCCAGCACAAGCACGGCGTCAGTTACCTGCGGTACTGGTTCGACGAAGGGACGGGCAAGGTCTTCTGTCTGGTCCAGGCTCCGAGCAAGGAAGCCGCCGCCGCCGTGCACCGGGAGGCGCACGGCGCCATGGCTGACGAGATCGTCGAGGTCAAGGAAGGGAGCTAGAGAGCGCGGCGACGAGCGGGCGCATCCCGAGCGCCTCGGCGAGGGCGAGGGCCCCGCGATGGTACTCACGGCCTTTCTCCTCGTCCCGCGGGCTGGCCTTCATCGCGGCCTCGCCGAGCTGGTGCAGGGCATACGCCTCGTGTCCGCGCTCCTGGTGCCGTCGCGCGAACTCCAGCGCCCGTGATCCGACCCGCTTCGCGTCATCGCCGCGCCCGGCGGCAAGGTGTGCCTCCGTGAGCCATGCGAGCCGGAGAGCGTGGTTGGCGGCAAAGTCCAGGGCCTCGGCGCGCTCTATGGCGTCCTGAAGGACATTGATGCCTTCGGCGTATCGGCCGGCCAGGGCATACGCCCAGCCGAGGGGCGCGGCGATGGTCGGAAAGAGAAGCGGAATCGCGGCAGTGTGCTGCGTGAGCAGGCCGCGCTCGAGAAGCCCGATGGCGCTCTCGTAATTTCCTCGGCGGGCGCGAAGAGTTCCGATTCCCCCACAGGCGACCACGAGACTGAACGGGTGATTCTCGGCCTCGGCGATCGCGATCGCCTCCTCGGCGTGCGCCTCGGCTTCATCGAGCGCCCCCTGTTCCGCCAGGCAGAGGGCCAGCCAGACCCGCGAGAAAACCGCGGGCAACCCGGCCAACCCGAAGGTTTGCCCCCGCAGATCGCTCTCGATCAGGGTCACAGTGCGCGTGAGGACATCGGCTGCCTTCGGGTATTCGCCGAGTGAATGGTAGGCCTGCCCCAGTCGGAAGTTCGAGATGAGGATCCCTGCGAAGGCTCGGAAGCTCGCGTGCATGGCGCGTTCGCGGGTCGCCAGGGTGACGGCACGGTCATGCGCGCCGCGCCACCAGAGATTTCCCGGACTCTCCGGACCCCCGACGACGGCGTCAATGCTCGGCTGGGAGGAGAAGGACCCCGTCTGACGGAGATAGTGAAGCCCCTTGTCCCACATCTCGCCGCGAAAGGCGTGGTGGGCGAGGCGGTCGACGTGCTCGGCGAGCCGGTTCGCGTACACGCGCTCGATCCCGCCGACGATCCGACCGTGAATCGCGCGCCGTCGGTCCTGCAGCAAGCTTCCGTAGGTGACCTCGTGGGTGAGCGCGTGCTTGAACGTGTACTCGAGGTCGGGGAAGAGCTTCGCCTCGTAGACGAACTCGGCGGCCTGGAGCCGCGCGAGGCCGCGCCGGAGGTCGTCCTCGGCCAGCTCCGAGGTGTCGAGGAGCAACGCCCACGGCAAGTCCTTGCCGATCACCGAGGCCGCCTGCAGGAGCTGCTTGTCGTCCGGGCGCAAGCGGTCGATCCGCGCGGCCAGGATCGCCTGCACGGTGGCCGGAACCTGGATGGTGGTGGGATCTTTCCCGAGGCGATAGGCACCGCGCTCGCCGACGAGAACGCGCGTCTCGACGAGCGACCGAACGCTCTCCTCGAGGAACAGCGGGTTGCCTTCCGTCCGCTCGATGAGCTGGCGCCGGAGCGGGTGGAGCCCGGGATCGTCACCGAGCAGCGGCTCCAGCAGCGCTTCGGCGCTCTCCGCCGCCAGCGGGTCGACCCGGAGCTGGCGGTAGTACGTCTTGTTCCCCCAGCCGTGGCTATACTCGGGCCGGTAGTTGACGGCGAGGAGGGCGGAGGCGTTCGGCACGCTCTCGATCAGGCTGTCGAGCAGCGCCTGCGTCTCGGCGTCGATCCAGTGCAGATCCTCGAACACGAGCAGCAGCGGCTGACTCCGGCTCTCCCGGAGCAGCACGCGCTTGACCGCCTCGAGCGCGCTCTCGCGTCGCACGGTCGCCTCGAGCGCCAGGAACTCGTGCTCCGGCGGAAGGGCTTCGAGCACCCAGAGGAGCGGCGAGATGCTGTCCTTCAGCGCCTCGTCGAGGGTGAGGACGTTGCCCGTCACCTTGGCGCGGATGGCGCGCGTGTCGTCCGAATCGGCGATCTTGAAGTAGCCCTTCAGGAGATCGACGAGCGGCAGATAGGGCGTCGCCT
>JBGPOP010000082.1:0-4097 GCA_041488095.1 Planctomycetota bacterium | reverse complement strand
CTCGAAGCGTTGCCGCAGCTCCTCGGAGGAGGACAGATGCCCCCGCAGGACCTTGATCGCGACGTCGCGCCCGAGGCGCGTATCCCGCGCGCGGTAGACCTCGCCCATGCCTCCGGCGCCGATGGGCGCCAGGATCTCGTGAGGTCCCAGACGGCTGCCAGGGGAGATCGGCATGGTTAGGGGATTCTACCGTTAGGCCCAATCTATGATTGGGAGAACGATGGCGCTCTCCCCCGGCCGGCGTCTGGGGCCCTACGAGATCCTCTCGCCTCTCGGAGCGGGTGGCATGGGAGAAGTCCATAGGGCTCGGGACACCCGCCTGCAGCGCGACGTCGCGATCAAGGCGCTGCCGGAGGAGTTCGCGCAGGTCCCCGGCCGCCTCACCCGTTTCGAACGCGAGGCGCGCGTGCTCGCCTCGTTGAATCACCCCAACATCGCGGCGATTTACGGGCTTGAAGAATCGGACGGCGCGTCGTTCCTCGTCCTCGAGTGCGTCGAAGGGGAGACTCTCGGCGCTCGTCTCGCGTCGGGACCGCTCTCGATCGAAGAAGCCCTCGCCGTTTGCGCGCAGATCGCCCGGGGGCTGGCGGCTGCGCACGAGGCGGGCGTGATTCACCGCGACCTGAAGCCCGGCAACGTCATGGTCCGCCCGGACGGATCTGTCAAGGTCCTCGATTTCGGGCTCGCACGGGCGGGTGACTCGGGGTCCACGACGCTACAGGACCAGTCGAAGTCTCCGACTCTGACTGCCGCAACTGAGGCCGGCGTCATCTTCGGCACCGCGGCCTACATGAGCCCCGAGCAGGCTCGCGGCAAGCCGCTCGACAAGCGCACGGACGTCTTCTCTTTCGGCTGCGTGCTCTACGAGTGTCTGGCCGGCCGGCGGGCCTTCGGAGGCGAGACCATCTCCGACACGCTCGCCGCCATCCTCACGTCGGAGCCCGACCGAGACGCGCTGCCGTCGGAAATGCCTGACAGGGTCCGGGTTCTTCTGCGACGGTGTCTCGAAAAGGATCCCGCGAGGCGCCTCCACGACATCGCCGACGCGCGCATCGAGATCGAGGACGTGTTCGAGAAGCCAGAGATCCCGCCGGCCGCGCCGGTCCGCGCTTCCCTCGGGAGCCGTCTCGTCTGGGGCGCGGCGGGGCTCATCGCGGGAGCGCTCGCCGCTTTCCTCGCGGAGCGCGCCCTGAGGCTCTCGCGCCCGAGCGCTGCGCTTCCGGCTCCCGCCCGATCCGCCCTGACGCTGCCGCCCGGCGCGACCCTGCGCACCGGGCCGTTCCAGCCCTCGATGGTCTTCTCGCCGGACGGAAGGCGCTTGGTCCTTGCGGTCCGCGGCGGCAAGGGTCGTCTTCACGTGCGCGCTCTCGACCGGGTGCAGATCGAGCCCATACCCGGCACCGAGTCTGGCCACAGTCCCTTCTTCTCGCCGGACGGGGAATGGCTGGGGTTCTTCACCGGCCGGGAGCTCAAGAAGGTGGCTCTCGCCGGCGGGGCGCCTCTGGTCGTCTGCGCAGTGCCTCCGGTTGCGCAAGGCGGGGCCTGGACGCCGGACGGCTGGATCTATTTTGGGATAGTCAACGCGGGCCTCCAGCGTGTTCGGTCCTCCGGCGGCAATCCCGAGCCCTTCACGACGCCCGACCGAAAGGCCGGGGAGCGCGCGCACGTCTGGCCACAAGTCCTGCCGGGCGGCTCGCAACTTCTCGTCGTCGTCCGGGCGGGGAAAGACTTCCAGGACTACGAGCGATCCAATCTCGCCGTCCTGTCGCTCGAGAGCCGCACGCTGCGCACGGTTCTCGCCGGCGTTTCCTTCGGCCAGTACGAGCCACCGGGCCATCTCCTCTTTCTCCGCGGCAGCTCGGTCCTGGCGGCTCCCTGCGATCCGCGAACCTTCGAGCCGTCCGGCCCGCATTTCGCGCTGCCGGCCGACGTCATGGTCGCCGGGTACGCGAGAAAGCCCTACCTCGCGGCGGCGGCCGGTGTGCTGGCGTATGCCGCCGGAGAGTCGGAACCGTTGCCGTCGTCAACGCTGGTGTGGGTGGACGGCGCCGGTCGCGAGGAACCCCTGGCGCTCGCGCCGGGAGCCTACGGGAGCCCACGCCTCTCGCCCGACGGAAAGACCCTGGCTCTCAACGTCACCGAAGGGGCGCGGGAGAGCATCTTCACCTACGACCTCGCGAGAAACGTCCTTTCGCCTCTCCTTCCGGAGGCGGGGCGCTCCTTCAACCCGACCTGGACTCCCGACTCCCGTCGGATCGTGTTTGCCTCCTTCGACGAGGGATGGCCACGTCTGTACTGGAAGAGCGCCGACGGGAGCGGCTCGCCCGAAGCGCTCTCCGCCGGAGACACGCCCGAGTTTCCGACGAGCGTCTCGCCGGACGGGCGCACGCTCGCCTACACCGCAGATCCGCGAGGTGGGATCGACTCCATGGACGTCTGGCTCCTCGCGCTCGACGGAAAGAGGGAGCGGCGCGCGTGGTTCGAGACGCCCTTCAAGGAGTACTCACCCTTCTTCTCACCCGACGGCGCCCTCATCGCCTACACTGCCGAGGAGGCCGGCCAGAAGGCCGAAGTGTATGTTCGGCCCTTCCCCGGTCCCGGAGGGCGGATCAAGGTCTCGGGCAGCGACGGCGGCAGCGAGCCCCTCTGGTCATCCGACGGCAGGGAGATCCTCTACCGCTCCGAGGCCGATGATCTGTTGGCCGTGAGGATCGTCAGGTCGCCGACCCTCGCCGCCTCGGCTTCGCGGCTCGTCCTGAAGACGCAACTCTATTTGTCGGGTGGGCGCGAGGACTACGGGCGGCAGTACGACATTTCTCCCGACGGAAAGCGATTCCTCTTCATCAAGCCGCTCGAGACGAAACGGCAGACGATCACACAGCTGGAGCTCGTCACGGACTGGCCCGCCGTCTTCGGGCGGGCCGCGAAGCCGTGACGGCCCCTTCTGTGTCGGTCACACCGGCCAGAGGCAGGACGAGGAGCCGACCCACTTCTTGTTCTGGTTGAAGGCGACGCCCATCATCTTGCCCTGCGAGAGGCGGGCGAGCGTGGTCAAGGGCAGGGGCTGGCCGTCCTTCCACAGGAACATGACGCGGACCTCGACCTTCGAGCCGCCGCCGTAAGGCGAGGCGACGGCTTCGGCATAGGCGACCTTGCGCATGAGGAGGAAGTCGCGCCGGCGCGAGAGCTCGATTGAGTCGAGGTCTGACGCCTCGACGTCCACCTTCACGCCCGAGCCGGCGAAGGAAAAGAGGGGCTTCAAGACCCAGTTCTTGAGGTCCTCGGGCCACTTCGCGAGATCGGAGAGGAAGTGGGCTTCCGGGGCGGCCGGGTGTTTGAGGCGCGGCAACGAGTGTTTCGACCAGCGAAAGTACCAGTTGGGGTGGCCGGCCCACTCTACGTCGAGCGGTTCGGTGAAGGAAAAGGGGAGCTCGATCTTTTTCGCGAAGAGCTCGTCGAAGATGACCCGGTTGTAGACGCGCAGGATCCGCGTCTTTTTTCCGTCGCGGTCGTACCAGAGCTCGCGGCCGCGCTTTTCCACCTTCGTCGCACAGACAGGCCGGATGCCCCAGAGCTGCTCGGTCGCGGCGAAGTCGGGGTATGTCTTCTGCGTGGGCGGGTCGAGGTCGAGGAGCACGACGTTCTCGGCCGGGTGGCGGTTTGTGAGCGCGTCGCCGAGCGCGCGCCGGTAGCCCTCTTCCGTCAGGCCCGAGAGCAGGAAGCCGAGGCTCTCGCCGCCCGGGGTGTCGCGGCGCTGCTCCTGCGCCTGGACGAACTGGAAGCCGTAGAGGGAAGGAAAGGCCTGCAGCTCGATCAGGCGCGGGGCGAGCTTGCCCCCGACGTCGGCCACGGCGAAGTCCACCTGCGCGCAGAAGGGGTGCGGCCCCTCGCCGGGCACGTCGAGGTTCGACGGAATCGCCTCGCGCGAAAAGGCGAGCTCTTCCGGCCGCGCCAGCTCCTCCAGGATCTCTCGCGCCGCCCGGACCATCTCGTCGCGCAGCCCCGCCGGCAGGAACACGGGCGTCTCGCACATGCGGAAGTGGATCTCGCAACCGAGGCGCTCCTCGAGCCGCCGGCAGGTGGCCTTGTAACGCTCT
>JBGPOP010000081.1:0-4977 GCA_041488095.1 Planctomycetota bacterium | reverse complement strand
GCCGGGTCTTTGCCCGCGAACTGCCTGCGCCAGCCCTCCTGGCGCACCTCGCCGCCGCGCGACTCGCGGTAGGCCAGGATCTCGACCGCGCGGATCGACAGGGCCGGATCGGTCGCGACCATGTAGGTGATCGGCTCGCTCTTGCCCATGCAATCCTCGATCGCGACGTAGCCGAGGACCTCGCCTGACTTCCGGCCGACGAAGTACCGGAAGATCCGCGGCGGATCCTTCCTTCCGGTCGCAGTCTCGATCGCCGCCTGCTGCTGCGATGTGAAAGCGACGAGCTGCTTCTCGATGGCGTCCGCGCCGGGAAAGGCGATCTTCAGCGCCTGGTCCTCGGTCAGGTAGATCTCGGCGTGGGCGTCGACCGCCGGGCCTGCGGACGCGAGGAGCGCGAGGAGGAACTGGTGAGCGAGCATCGCGGCGGACTCAGAAACTCCACCCGATGCCCAGGTTGAAGCGCTCGGGCAGGCCGCTCGACGTTTCGTCGTCGCGGATCTGGTAGTCGGTCTTGATCGCGAGACCGGTGGTCGGGAAGAAGCAGAGACCCAACGTGATCTCGTCGCGGATCCCGCGTGGATCCCGCGAGACACCGTCGGGCACCTCCTTCTGCGTGTCGATCGAGTCGTAGCGCAGGAAGGCCACCAGGTCGGCCTTCTCGAGGCGTCCGCTCTTCCAGGTCTCGGGCAGGACGTGCCGAGCTGCCTCGACGTAGAAGCCGTCGATCTCCGAGGCGACGTTGTTGCCGATGTCGGCCGCACCGTTGATCTTCTCGAAGGCGTAGACGCCGCGGAAGTCCCATCTCCCGAGGCTGTACTGGACGTCCGCCGAGTAGACCTCGAGGTCCGCGTCGATCCCCGAGTTCTGGCCCTGGTTCCCGTTGTCGAGGCCGCCTCCGAAGAAGGACAGTCCCAGGCGCAGGTCGCTCGAAGCCCTGGCCGGATACCAGTCGAGCCGGCCGCTGAGCGCGGGCTCGGACACACCCGGCCGCTCCTCCTGACGCCCCTCGCGAATGCCCTGGACCGGGTCGAACCGCGAGCCGTCCAGGCTGCTGCCGAGGTAGACCTCGTACTTCACCGTCTCGGACAGGTTCCCGAAGATCCCGGCTCCGTCCGTGGTCCAGGTCGTGGGGATCACGAACGTCTCGAAGTCGGGCCGCTCGACACCGTTGAAGCTGGGGGGCTCGTGCCGCTCGTTGATGATCCCGAGGGGCGTCAGGAAGCGGCCGAGGCGGACGTTCAGACCATCGCGGAGCAGGAAGTCGAAGTGGAGCTGCTCGATCGAGAGCTCTCCCTCGCCATCGGGCGCGACCAGGGCGTGCTCGACCTCGACCTCCGAGTGGAGCTGGATCCAGTCCTCGAAGCGATAGCCGAGGTAGGCGACCAGGCGGTGAAGATCGATCTGTTCGTTGCCGTCCACGTTCTGCGAGTTGAAGTGGATCTCGCCGTAACTGCCGAGCGTGATCCGGTCGGCCCATGAGGGGGGACGCGCGCCGGCTGCGGAGCGCTTCCAGGCGTCCAGCTCCTCCAGGAGGGTCCGGTAGCGAGCCTCGGACTCGGAACGAACTTCCTCGATGCGCTTCTGGAGATCCTCCTGGGCGGGCTGACCCTCTTGGGCGAGCGCCGGGGAGGCGAGGAGGAGGATTCCGAGGTGGGCGGGGGATCGTGTCACGCGGATCTCCGGTGGAAAACGGTTCACCAGGGTAGGGCCACGATGGCCGCCGGGTCAAGATCTAAATGAGACTCGTTCTCAATTGACTCGGGGCCCGGGATCCTGGGATAGGGTTTGTCGTGGAATCCGGCCCGATCCTCTCGGCTCGCGCGCCCGCCGGGGTCTCCGTCCTGGCGCCCGCCATCCGGGGCGGCGAGCGCGTCCTCACCCCGCAGGCGCTCGCCTTCGTAGCCGATCTCGAGCGCCGGTTCGGTCCGCGTCGACGGCAGCTCCTGGCCCGACGTGCGGGCGTCCAGGCCCGGCTCGACGCCGGCGAACGGCCGGGCTTCCTCCCGGAGACGCGCGAGATCCGGGAGTCGGAATGGAAGGTCGCCGAGGCGCCGCACGACCTCCGGGACCGCCGTGTCGAGATCACCGGTCCGGTCGACCGCAAGATGATCATCAACGCGCTGAACAGCGGCGCGAACGTGTTCATGGCGGATTTCGAGGACTCCAACTCGCCCACCTTCGCGAACCTGGTCGAGGGCCAGGCGAACCTCCAGGACGCGGTGCGCCGGAGCATCCGGTTCGTCCAGCCCGATACGGGCAAGGAGTACCGCCTCGCCGACCGCACGGCGACGCTGGTCGTCCGTCCCCGGGGATGGCACCTCCCCGAGCGTCACGTCCTCGTCGAGGGCGAACCCGTCTCGGGCTCGCTCTTCGATTTCGGGCTGTTCCTCTATCACAACGCCAGCGAGCTGATCGCGCGCGGCACCGGGCCCTACTTCTATCTCCCCAAGCTGGAGAGCCGCCTCGAAGCACGCTTGTGGAACGACGTGTTCGTCCATGCCCAGGAGGCGCTCGGCATCCCGCGCGGAACGATCCGCGCGACGGTCCTGATCGAGACGATCCTCGCGGCTTTCGAGATGGACGAGATCCTGTGGGAGCTGCGCGAGCATTCCTCGGGTCTCAACTGCGGCCGCTGGGACTACATTTTCAGCTTCATCAAGAAGTTCCGCGCCGATCCGGCCTTCGTGCTGCCCGACCGCGGGCTCGTGACGATGGACCAAGGATTCCTGCGGGACTACAGCCTATTGCTCGTGCGGACCTGCCACCGCCGGGGCGCGCACGCGATGGGCGGGATGGCGGCGCAGATCCCGATCAAGGGCGATCCCGAACGCAACGCCGCGGCGATCGCGAAGGTGCGCGCCGACAAGCGCCGCGAGGCCGAGGCTGGCCACGACGGCACGTGGGTCGCGCACCCGGGCCTCGTCGGCGTCGCGCGCGAGGATTTCGACCGGGTGCTCGGCGCTCGGCCGAACCAGCTCGAAATCCTGCGCGAGGACGTGAAGGTGGGCGAGAAGGAGCTGCTCACGGTGCCCGCGGGACCGGTCACCGAAGCCGGACTGCGCGCGAACCTCGAGATCGGAGTGCGCTACCTCCAGGCCTGGCTCGGGGGCAACGGCTGCGTCCCGATCCACAACCTGATGGAGGACGCCGCGACGGCGGAGATCAGCCGCGCCCAGGTGTGGCAGTGGCTGCACCACGGAGCGCGTCTCGCCGACGGATCTCGCGTCGACGCGCCGCTCGTGCGGCGGCTCCTCGCCGAGGAAGTCGCGTCGATCCGCCGATCGCTCGGCGCTGCGCCGGACCCGAGCGCCGAACACCGCCTCGACCTCGCCGCCAAGCTCATCGAGGAGCTGGCCACCTCCCCGGAGATGGGGGACTTCCTGACTCTACCCGCATACCCATTCATCCTAGACCTCGCCTGAACGACACCCGGACATGTCCAGACACGAAGCCAAGCACGCCGCCCTGCGCTGGGCGGGGATCCAACGCGACTACACCACGGCCGACGTCGACCGCCTGCGCGGAAGCGTCCGGGTCGAATGCACGCTGGCCCGGATGGGGGCGGAGCGCCTGTGGATGTTGCTCCACACCGAGGACTTCGTCCCGGCGCTCGGCGCGCTCTCGGGCAACCAGGCGATGCAGATGGTCAAGGCCGGGTTGAAGGCGATCTACCTCTCGGGCTGGCAGGTCGCGGCCGACGCGAACCTCGCGGGGCACATGTACCCCGACCAGAGCCTCTATCCGAGCAACAGCGTCCCGATGGTCGTGCGGCGCATCAACCAGACGCTTCAGCGCGCGGACCAGATCGCGCACATGGAGGGCGACCACTCCACGCATTGGTTCGCGCCGATCGTCGCCGACGCGGAGGCCGGGTTCGGCGGGCCGCTCAACGCGTTCGAGCTGATGAAGCAGATGATCGAGGCCGGCGCCGCGGGCGTGCACTTCGAGGACCAGCTCGCCTCCGAGAAGAAGTGCGGGCACCTCGGCGGGAAAGTGCTCGTGCCCACGCAGTCCTTCATCCGCACGCTGAACGCGGCGCGCCTCGCGGCGGACGTCCTGGACGTGCCGACGCTGCTCGTCGCGCGCACGGACGCGGACGCGGCGACGCTCGTCACGAGCGATGTCGACGAGCGCGACCGCCCGTTCCTGACCGGCGAGCGCACACCCGAAGGCTTCTTCCGCGTTCGCGCAGGCCTCGAGTCCGCGATCGCGCGGGCGCTCTCCTACGCGCCCTACGCGGACGTGATCTGGTGCGAGACGTCGCACCCCGACCTCGGCGAGGCGCGGGCGTTCGCGGAAGGCGTTCACGCCCAGTTCCCGGGCAAGCTGCTCTCCTACAACTGTTCCCCATCGTTCAACTGGCGGAAGAAGCTCGACCCGGAGACGATCGCGCGCTTCCAGATCGAGCTCGCGGCGATGGGCTACCGCTTCCAGTTCGTGACGCTGGCCGGTTTCCACGCGCTGAACCACTCGATGTTCGAGCTCGCGCGCGGGTACCTGGAGCGCGGCATGGAGGCCTACTCCGAGCTGCAGCAGGCCGAATTCGCTTCCGAGACGGCCGGCTACAGCGCGACGCGGCACCAGCGCGAGGTCGGGACGGGGTACTTCGACGCCGTGATGACCGCGATCTCGGCCGGCACGACGTCCACGCGGGCGCTCGAGGGCTCGACCGAAGAGGCGCAGTTCGAGGACGGCGGCGAATCGCGCGCGAAGATCAGCGCGTAGACCCGAAGACTAGGGCTGCCGCTCTTCGTCCGCGGGCTCGCCGACGCGGGGGTACACCGGCTCCGACGGCGACAGCACCGCTTCGAGCAGCCGGCGCGAGGCGCGCTGATGGCGCAGCCGCAGGAGCGGCGAGCGGATCCGCGCCGTCTCGCGCCGCAAGCGCTCCGAGAGGCGCTTCTCGAGCTCCAGGGCTTGCTTTTCCTCGCCGTCCGTCCGCAGCACGAGCGCGTGCGTGCCCGCGATCACGATCCG
>JBGPOP010000080.1:0-5714 GCA_041488095.1 Planctomycetota bacterium | reverse complement strand
GCAGGCCAGCGTACGCACGTCGTCGCGCAACGGCTCGCGCAGTCCGGCCGGCGTCCAGGTGGTCGGCTCTACGGCTACAGCACAGTCCAGGGCGAGCGCCACCCCGAGCAGGCCCAGGTGGTCGAGCGCATCTTCCGCGAGCGCGCGGCGGGCAAGGGGTTGTACGTCATCGCCCGCAGGCTCGAACGCGACACCATCCCGCCCGCGAGAGGCAAAGGGTGGTACGTCTCTCAGGTGCAAAGCATCATCCGCAACACAACCTACAAAGGTCTGCTCACGTGGGGCGCGACTCGTCGAGTCAAGCGCAAGGGCAAGCTGCTGTTCGAGGCGTCCCCCGAGAACGTGATCACCACGCCCGGCGAGCGATACAGGCTCGTCTCGGATGCAGTATGGGCGCAGGCGAACGCGATCAGCGACGCCAACGCTGCAAAGACGTGGCGAGGGCCGGACGGGCGGTTGAAGTCTCGTGCCGGGCAGTCGGAGTTTTTGCTGTCTGGCCTGCTCTCATGCGGCACGTGCGGCGGCACGATGTACCCGAAGCAAAGCGGCAAGGGTGACCGCACGCGGCGGCTGTATACGTGCACGACGCACCATCTCCGGGGCTCGAAGGGCTGTCCGCAGGGCAAGGGCCTGCGCGTCGAGTGGGCTGACAAAGCGATCTTGAAATCGTTCGAGGAAGGGCTCGTCGGTCATGTCGTGCTCGGCCAGCTAGAGCAGGCGCTCGACGCGCAGAAGCGTCTGGCCATCGACCCAGCGCCCTTGAAAGCCGAAGCCGCGAAGATCAAGGCTGAGATCGGCCGGCTGGTCGAAAGTCTCGCGTCCGGGGACCTGTCGGATATCCACGACGCGGTACGGGCTCGCAAGGCGCGACTCGAACACCTGGAAGGGACACTCACGGGCCTGGGCGTTGCCGAGTCCTTCGACCTGTCCAAGTTCGCCGAGAAGGTGTTGCCCGTCATCGCGGACTGGCGTGAGCATCTGAAGAAGAACACGAGCACGGCCGCTCAGGTGCTCAGGAAAATCATCCCCCACAGACTGACCGTGACCCCTACGGCCGCGGGCGGTTGGTCAATCGAGGGGGAGACGAATTACTCGGCGATCCTCAAGGAATGCGGGTTGGACGCGGTAACGGCCGTCCTAGAGAGTATTGCCAAGGTGAAGGGGTCAGGAGCGCGTCGTGGATGGCGTACAGCACCATGAACGGGTTGATGAACGCCTCGGTGTCGCTCGGGTCGAGCCAGCGCGTGGCCAGGGTGACGTGGAGCCCCCAGGTGAGCGTTCCCTCGGGCGCGGCCGCGGCGGGCCCGGAGAGGGCAGCGAGCAGCAGCAGGACGACCAGCGTGACGATCCTGGAACGGACGAAGAATGGTCTCATGGCGCCTCCGGCGCCAATGGTAGCCGAGATCGCACTCGCTGTGTGTCAAGCCCAATTTCTCCCGCGTCGGGTCATCGAATATTCCCCTTCTCGCGGCCGACGATGCGGTAGCGCTCGATCGGATCCGACAAGTTCTTCAGATGATCGGGGCCAAGGCTCTCGATCCGATAGTGGTCGCCCAAACGCGCCACGATCGCAACACTTGCGATCAACTCGTCCTTTTGGGCGCTCTTGGCGAGCCGCGCCGCCAGGTTCGTGACCTGTCCGCTCGCGGTGAACGTCCAGCGCGAACCGCGTGCGCCCTCGAAACGTGTGGAGCCCACGAGGGCCAGGCCGGAGTTGATGCCCATGTGGACGGCCAGCACGGCGTCCTCACGCCGGCTCGGAGTGGCCAAGTCGCGCAGGGCGAGCGCGGTCTCCACACCGCAGACTGCGTGCCTGTGCGGATCGGTGTCCTGGAAGATGGCCATAAACCCGTCGCCGGCCGTTTCGTTGATGTCCCCGCCAGCGTCGCGGATGCGATCGAGGCACGCCGAGAAGAAGCTCTCGACCAGTTCGTCGACGAGGGCGGGGGGCAGCAGCTCGCTGAGTCGGGTGTATCCGCTGAGGTCGAGGAAGAGGACCGTCACGTCCTGCGCTCGCTTTTCGAGCTCCGGCGCGTCGGGGTGCGCCGCGACAAGCCTGCGGACGGGTTCGGGCACGAACTTCGCGAAGTGCTCGCTGATGCGGCGCAGCTCGCCGAGCCTTCGCTCCACCGAACGCTTCGACGCCAGCGTGGTTCGAATGCGGGCGATCAACTCACGCGAATCGACGGGCTTCGTGAGGAAGTCGTCTGCACCGGCCTCGATGCCGCGGATCCGGTCGTCCACGCCAGTGAGGCCGCTCATCATGACGATCGGGATGAGTCGGGTGTCCTCGGAGCCCTTCAGAGTCCGGCAGACCGTCAGCCCGTCCACGACCGGCATGACCACGTCGAGCAGGATCAGGTCCGGCGCCTCGGCCCGGACCTGCGCGAGCGCCTCTTCTCCGTCGCATGCGCTGGCCGTCCGGTAGCCGAGCTCCTCGAGTTGCTCTACCAGGGTCTCGACGATCTGCGGCTCGTCGTCGACGACAAGAATCAGGGACCGGTTACTCGGCATCCGCACCCCGCCAGTCCGACCCACGAGTCTCGACAATCGGCAAGGACTCTGGGCATCGAAGCCGCCTCATGGTCACGTTTCATCAATGCGGCGGCTCCGCAGAGCAGCATGGCTCAACGAGGTCTCCAGCTCCTTCATGACGAGGGCGGTGTCGACGCTCTGCAGGAGGTACGCGACGTCGACGGGCTTGGTGACGAAATCGAATGCGCCGAGGGCGAGGGCCCGCATCCCCTGCGCTGGCGTGGTCCCGCCGCTCACCATGATGACCTTCACCCGCGGCGCGATCGTCCGGATCGTCTGGAGGGTCTCCACGCCGCTCAGCCCGGGCATCATGATGTCGAGAAGGATGACGTCCGGCGTGCGCCGGGCGATCGCCTGCATCGCCAGGTCGCCGTTCGCGGCCGTGGCGACCTCGAAGCCGTGGGACGCGAGGAGCTCCTGGAGCGTGTTGCGCATGTCCGCGTCATCATCGACGAGGAGAATGCGCGCGGGCGCCGGCGACGGGTCGGCCGAGCGTCCGAGGAGCTCAGCCGGCACCTCCGGGTCGTCGTTGACGCCAAGAACCCGGGGCGCTGCCGCGGGCAAGGACGGTCCCGTTGCCGGCGGGGCCGCTGCGGGGGCCGTGGAGTTGGGGGGCGCTCCGGGCGAGCCGAGGGCCGCCAGCAAGTCTGGCAGGGCAACCGGCTTACGGAGGACGCCGCATGCGCCCTGTGCGAGGGCTTGGCGGTGGATCTGCTCGTCGGCTTCACCGGTGACCACGACGACCCGGATCCCGGGATCGAACGCGCGAATCCGCTTCAGTGCCTCGAGGCCGCCGAGACGAGGCATGTTGAGGTCGAGCACGATCGCGCTGGGACGGCTGCGTTTGACCTGGAGAAGCGTCTCCAGCCCGTTGGACGCTTGGGTCACTTCGAACCCGTGTCGCGCAAGATACTCCGCCATCAGCGCCCGGAACTCCGGCTCGTCGTCGGCCAGGACTACGCGCGTGGGCGGTCCGTTCATTGCGGCCCCTGCGCCGCCGCCGCGCCGCCGGTCAGCAGCCGACGCACGAGATGCCGTAGCTCCTTGAGGTCGAACGGCTTCGTGATGCTCGGCGCCCGGCTCTGCTCCAAGAAGGCGCTCGTCTTCGCGCTCAGCGTGTCTCCGGTGAGGAAGACGAATCGCCCGGCAAGAGCCGGGTGGCGCCGCTCGACCTCCCGGTAGAGCGCCGGGCCGTCTACCTCCGGCATGCGCACGTCGCTCAGAATCGCGTCGTATGTGCGCGTCGCGAGCATCGCGAGCGCGACCGCTCCGTTGGCAGCCCTCTCCACCTGATGACCGTCCGAGGCGAGCATCTCCGCGATGGTGTCCGCGACGTCCGGCTCGTCGTCCACCACGAGGATGGTCTTGCCCCCGACGGAAGGCTGGGCGACGGCGGGCGGCGCCTGGAGCGCGCCCGCGGGCGGGGTCTGCACGAGGAGCTCGACCACGAACGTCGCGCCCTGTCCTGATCGGCTCTCGACCCGGATCGCGCCGCCGTGGCTCTCGACGATCCCGCGGCACAGGGAGAGGCCGAGGCCCGTGCCCTGGCCTGGAGGCTTGGTGGTGAAGAAGGGTTCGAAGATCCGGTCCTGGATCTCCCGCGAAATGCCGGGGCCGGTGTCGGCCACCCTCAAGACCATGCGCGAGCGGCTCTCGTCGGCGCGCACCGTGATCGTGAGGCTGCGCGGCGGCGGGCTCGTCCGCATCGCGTGATGGGCGTTGCTCACGAGGTTCACCATGAGCTGCTGGAGCTGGTGCGGATCGGCCCAGAGCAAAGGCAGATCCTCGGGGAGGTCGATTGCCACCTCGACGTTGTCGACACGGAGCTGATACGCGAGCAACTCCACGACCTCGCGCACGACTTGGCCAAGCCGTACCTCCTCACGCTCGGGCGGGTACTGGCGCGCGAGGGCCAGGAAGTTACGGACGATCCGCGCGCAGCGCGCGCTGGCCTGTGCGATCTTCTCGGTCCGCGACTGCAGTGGCCCACCCGCGACGGCTGCGCGAAGCAACGCCGCCTGCCCCGTGACCACCGCGAGAGGATTGTTCAGCTCGTGCGCCACGCCGGCCAGGAGCTCACCCATCGCGCCGAGCTTCTCTTGTTGGCGCGCCAGCGCCTGTTGGCGTGCCAACTCTTCCTCGGCGCGGAGGCGGGCAGTTATGTCCTGCTTGATCGCGACGAAGTGGCTGATCTCACCGTGCTCGTTCTGCACCGGCGTGATCGTCTGTTCCTCAGAATAGAGGGTACCGTCCGCCCTTCGGTTGGTGAGCATGCCGTGCCAAGAGCGGCCCGCGGTGATCGTTCGCCAGAGATCCTCGTAGAGCTCCGGCGTATTCGCGTCGGATTTCAGGATCCGTGGGTTCCGGCCCCACAGCTCTGCCGCGGCGTAGCCGGTGAGTGCCGTGGCCGCGGGGTTGGTCCAGACGATCGTGCCATCGCGATCGGTGATCATGATCGCGTTCGCGGCTGCCTCCAGCGCGGCTGCCTGGAGACGCACGTGCGCCTCGAGCCGCTTGCGCTCGCTGACGTCCCGGATGATCACCGCGTTTCTCCGCTCGCCGCGGTCGTCCCTGAATCCGCTCGTCGTGACGTGCGCCCGAAACATCGTCCCGTCGCCCCGGCGGAGGTTCTGCTCACCGTCGAAGTGTCCCGTCCGCTCTTGCTCTTCCAGGGCGGCGGCAAAGCTGGGGTCGCCGGCCTCGACACGCGCTGCCCGTCCCTGGGCGCGGATTTCGACCGCGGTCAGCCGGAAGAGCCGCTCGGCGGCCGGGCTGGCGTCCAGGATCTGGCCGTCCGGCGCGGTCAGTAGCACGCCATCGGGGTGGTGCTCGAAGAGGGAGCGGAACCGCTCCTCGCTGTCGCCCAGGTTCCGGATCTGTCGGGCGAGAATGGTGGTGAGCCCCGCAATCATTCCGACGAAGACCAGCACCGCGATCGTCTCGGCGACCACCGCACGCCACCAGGTGACGAGGGTCTCTGCCTGGCTGGTGGTGACGAACACGACGAGGGGCAGGTCGGGCACGGTGCGGTAGCTCAGGAGGCGTGCCACGCCGTCGATTGCGGCCGACGTCCGGATGCTACCCGCGGCCGTCGCCGGCAGGTCCTCTCGGAAGAGCGGCAGGTGGGCGAACGACTTGCCGACCGCCGACTCGATGTGCGGGCTCCGCACCATCAAGGT
>JBGPOP010000079.1:0-5993 GCA_041488095.1 Planctomycetota bacterium | reverse complement strand
GCCACCAAATCGGTCGCGGATGAACACCTGGTCAGCCGCGTTTGTGTTCCAGGGGACGAGATTGGTCGCAGTGCTCATAAATGCAACGTATCGGCCATCGAAAGATGGAGGTACCCACGTGCCACTGTCACTGTTTCCCTGCACTCCGCCAGAACCGATGCTCACGCGTTCGGTCGTGCCGATTCGGCGGTCGCGGATGAAGACGTCCCCGAACCAGTTCGTATCCCCCAGGACGAGATTGGTGGCATCGCTATTGAACACCACGTAGCGGCCATCGGCGGAGATCCTGGGCCAGTCACTGTCGCCGTTCCCCTGCAGGCTGCCAGAGTCGACGCTGACCCGTTCGGTCGTACCGCTCTGGCGGTCGCGGACGAAGGCGTCAACGCTATTGTTCGTGTCACTTGGGACAAGGTTCGTGGCATCGCTGGAGAATGCCACGTAGCGTCCGTCAGCGGAGATCCAGGCATGCGTGTCAAATCCGTAGTTCGCCTGTGCGCCGTTCGAGGCGACGTTGACGCGTGCTGTCGTGCCGCTCTGGCGGTCATGGACGAACACGTCGGTGGATCCGTTTGTATCGCCGAGGACGAGGTTATTCGCATCGCTGAGAAATGCCACATAGCGGCCGTCAACGGAGATCGAAGCTCCATAGCTCCAACTGTTCCCCGGGGTCCCGCCCGTGGCGACGCTTTCGAGCTCGGTCGTGCCGTTCTGGCGGTCGCGGACGAAGACCTGCTGTCCGCTTGTTGCCACGGGACCCAGATTGCTCGCAAAGCTCACGATGACCACATAACGGCCGTCTGGAGTCATTGGACCGGCGCCGCTGAAGTTGTTCGCTTGAGCTCCTCCTGAACTGATGCTCACGCGTTCGGTCGTGCCGATTCGGCGGTCGCGGACGAAGACGTCGGAGAACCCATTCGTGTCCGCGGGGACGAGGTTTGTCGCGATGCTCCCAAACGCCACGAAGCGGCCGTCTGCCGACAACCAGCCGCCGTAGCTATCCCCGTTCCCCTGAATTCCGCCCGCCTCGATACTCACTCGCTCCGTCGTACCGTTCTGGCGGTCGCGGACGAAGACATCCGACCACCCGTTCGTGTCGCCAGGCACGAGGTTGCTCGCGAAGCTCTCGAAGGCCACGTAGCGGCAGTCGGGAGTAATCGAATTGGCGACGCTGTGGTCGTTTCCCTGTGCTCCAGTTGAGCTCAGGCTCACCCGCTGGGTCACCTGCGCCGTGACATCGACACCCAGAAGGATCGCCGCGCTCGTCGCGCAGGCCAAGGCAGTACCCACCTTCATCGAGCACACTTGCCAGCTGCACGCCAACCTACTCCCGGCGCCGCAAATCCGCTATCCGGCGCTCCGCGCAAGGGCTCAGCCCGACCCCCTACTTCTCCGGCAGCGGCGCCACGATGCGCAGCGACACCTCGAAGCTCTTCGAATCCAGCGCGACCATCACCATCGCGCCCGTCAGGGCCTCCGACCACGAGATCCAGCGCTCCTGCTGGGCCATCAGCAGCGGGATCTGCTCCTCCTTGATCCGCTTCCGCAGCGCGGCCATCTCCTCGTCGACCTTCGTATCCAGCTCGCCCTGCTCCTCCTTCGAGAGATCCGTCTTGGCCTTGCCCGCGTAGCTCTCGCGCAGGACCTTCGTCTCGACCCGCGAGCGCTCGGCGTTGGCGTCGAACGAGAACGCGTTCTCCGCGATCCGCCTCGCGCGATTCCTCAAAATCGGCGCCAAGGTCCGCGGATTGACCCACACGACCGCGTTCGCGCGCGCGAGCGAGCTCTGCGCGAGCGCCGAGAACCGCTCGTCGTCCGCGAGGCTCGGGTACTTCTCCGACTTCTGCGTGAACGTCTTCAGGATGTGGCCCATCATCCCGAGCGAGTTCGTCACGATCGTGAGCTGCGCCGCGTTGGCGGTCACGACGATCCCCGTACCGTCCACGCCACGCGACCAGTACTCGCGCGTCTCGTACCCGGCCTCCGAGTTCTTGAAGAAGCCCGGATCGTTGGTGCGCTTTCCCTGCAGGCCGAACTTGCTCCCCTGCTGCCCGATCAGCTCGCGCAGCGCGTTGACCTGCTCGACGTTCTTCGTCCACAGGACCAGCGCGACCGCCGGCACGGGAGCATCGTTGTGGGGCGGGCCCTCGGGATCGGCCGGGTAGTCGTTCGGGCGCACGATCAGCACCGCGCGGTCCTTGAGCGACGCATCCAGCTCGGCCACGAGCTTCTCGATGGTCGGGTACTTCCCCGTGTTGTGGAACGCGTCCTCCAGGTTCTGTCGCAGCGCCGGCTCGCAGCTCCCGAGCAGCATGTGGAGGAAGTCCGCCACCGGCGCGTGCAGGAACACGAACAGCGCGGTGTCGCGCGGCGCCAGGCGCGCGGCCTCCTCGAGCAGCACCTTGCGGTCGAAGCTGCGCGTCCGGTACAGGCGCTCCTGCTCGGGCGTGATCTGCTCCGAGGTGAGATCGCCGTGCAGGTCGAGCGCCACGCCCTCGTCGATCCCGACGACGCCGATCGCGTTCTTCAGGCTGCCGAGCTGGAACGCGCGCCCGAGCAGCGCCGTGGCGAACTCCTGGCTCTTCGGGTCCGGCCAGGCCGTCGGCAGCTTGAGGTTCTCGATCGCCTTGCGCGCGTTGACATAGACCTCGAACTCGTCGCGCTTGTCGTCGCGCGAGGCCTTCTGGATCCAGTCGTAGTACGCCGCGCTCTGGAAGAAGGAGTCCTCGTACCCCTTGGCGACGAGCGCGTGCGCCTTCTGCGTCAGCTCGGGGACCGTCGAGACGATGACGACGTCGCGGAGGCGCGTCACGTACACCTTGCGCGGCAGGCTGCGGCCCGAGACGGCGACGTGGTCAGGGGTGATCTCGACGGTCAGTCCGCGCTCGTCGAGGCGCAGGAGCTTGGGGTGCTCGAGCCCCGCCGCAGCGAGCTTCCCGGCCCAGTTCGCGCGCCCGTAGACGGCCCAGTCGGCCTGCGAGAGGTCGGCTCCCCGGAAGTACCCCGCGACCGCGATGTCCCGGCCGCCGAACACCTGCTGCGGCTGCAGGCCGAGCGGGATCTGCGCGGCCGCTTCGGAGAGCCGCGCGAGCGTCTCGTCGATGTGCAGCCTCTTCGCGAGCTCCTTCCCTTCGGGCGAGGAGGCGAAGCTCTGCCAGGTCCTGTTCTTCTCGAGGCGGCGCTCGACGGCGAGGTGCGGAAAGCGGTCGAACGCCTCGGCCAGGTCCGACTTGGCCACGAAGAAGTCGACGTCGCGCGGCACGAGCGCGGCGACGTCGGCGTCGAGGTCGGACTCCATCGGGTTGAAGAACAGCGTCGCGAAGGTCCCGTACCCCGCGACCAGGAGGATCGCGAAGCCGATCAGGACGTAGCGCAGGATGCGGGACTTCAGCGTCATGTCGTGGCGGTGCGGCGACCCCGGGCGGCTTCGATACCCCAAACGGCTCGGCGAATCACGGCCAAACCAAGGCCGAGCTGCGGACGGGCCCGACTGGACGACCGCGGCGCCCCGATCTTCCGGGCGGGCCTTGATCCCGAACGCGAGCCCCGGACAATCGGGGGATGCGCCCGAGCCAACGCGTCAGCTCGCTCTCGTTCTCGACCACCCTGGCCCTCGACGCCCGGGCCAAGGACCTCGCCGCGGCCGGCCGCGACGTGATCAACATGTCGGTCGGCGAGCCCGACTTCGGCACGCCGGTGTCCGTGCGGGAGGCCGCCGCCGCGAAGGCCCGGAGCGGCGAGGTGCGCTACACGCCGGCCGAGGGCACGCTCTCGCTGCGCCAGGCGATCGCCTCGCGCCTCACGCACACGCGCGGGATCGCCTTCACCGAGAAGGAGATCGCGGTCTGCCACAGCGCCAAGCACGCGCTCTCGGGAGCGTGCCTCTCCCTGATCGAGCCCGGTGACGAGGTGCTCCTGCTCCTGCCCGCGTGGGTCAGCTACGACGAGATCGTGCGCTTCGCGGGAGGCGCGCCCGTTTCGGTGCGTTCGCGGCCGGACTGCGGACCCGACCTCGACGCGATCGGGCGCGCGATCACGAAGAGGACACGCGGCGTCATCCTCAACTCGCCCTGCAATCCCTCGGGATACGTCCTGACGCAGGCCGAGGTGCGCGCGATCGCGGCGCTGGCCGAGAAGCACGACCTGTGGATCGTGTCCGACGAGATCTACCGGCGCCTCGTGTACGAGGGCGATCCGGATTTCAGCCCGACGCAGGTCTCGCCCGCCGTGCGCGCGCGCACGGTGATCGTCGACGGCGCGAGCAAGGCCTTCGCGATGACCGGCTACCGCATCGGCTACGCCGCCGCGCCGGCGCCGATCGCCGCCGCGATCTCGCGGCTGCACAGCCAGCTCACGGGCTGCCCGAACGCGATCTCCCAGGCCGCCTTCGAGGTCGCGCTGCGCAACGAGCCGCCGGAGGTGGCCGCGATGGTGTCCGAGTTCGACCGGCGGCGGCGCGTGCTCGTCGAGGGCCTGAAGAAGCTCGGGCTCGAGGTCCCCTGGCCGCGCGGAGCGTTCTACGCGTTCCCCGACGTGTCGCGCTGGATCGACGATCGCGGCTCGGCCGGCTTCTGCGATGATCTCCTCGAGCAGCAGAACCTCGCGGTGGTCCCCGGTTCGGCCTTCGGCGTCGACGACCACGTGCGTTTGTCGTACGCGACGTCGATCGCCAACATCGAGCGTGCGCTCGCGCGCCTTTCCGCGTTCCTGGCGGCGCGGCGGCCCGCGACCGGGACTGCGCGGCTGCAGCGGCAGGGCTGAGATCCCGGGCATTTCGCGCGCTCCTCGCGATCCGGTAGGCTCGCGGCGGACGGACGATCCATGCCGCGCCCCGACGACCTGCAACGCCTGTACGACCGCCGCTTCGGCCCCGAGGACCGGCGCGCCAAGACCGAGGTCTGGAAGGCCGTCGTCGAGGAATTCCTCCAGCGCTGGATCTCCCCCTCCGACCGCGTGCTCGACGTGGGCTGCGGCATGGGCGAGTTCCTGAACCACGTCCGCTGCGCGAAGCGCATCGGCATCGACATCAACCCGGCGATGGCCGCTTCGCTCGCGCCGGGGATCGAGTTCCACGCCGGCGACGTGCGCGACCTCTCCTTCCTCGCGGACGGGAGCCTCGACGTCGTCTTCACGAGCAACCTGCTCGAGCACCTGCCCTCGAAAGCGGACGTCGAGAAGCTGCTCGCCGAGGCCGCGCGCGTCCTGAGGAGCGGCGGGCACCTGATCGCGCTCGGCCCGAACTTGCGCTTCCTTCCCGGCGAGTACTGGGACTTCTGGGACCATCTCGTGCCGATCACCGACCGCTCGCTGGTCGAGGCGCTCGAGACCCTGGGCTTCACGACCGTCGACTGCCACCCGCGCTTCCTGCCCTACACGACGCGCTCGTCGCTGCCCAAGGCGCCCTGGCTCGTGCGGCTCTACTTGCGGGTGCCGATCGCGTGGCGGCTCATGGGACGCCAGTTCCTGATCCGCGCGCGCAAGGCCTGAACCCGAGCTGGACCCGCTCGCATGCCCCTGATCAGCGTCGTCCTGCCGGTCTACGACGAGGGTGAGAGCATCGCTGCGTGCCTCAGAGGCCTCTCGGCGGCGCTCTCGGCCGAGGAGCACGAGATCCTCGTGATCTACGACTTCGAGGAGGACACGACGCTGCCCGCGATCGCGGCGATGCCCGACCGTCCGCCCGGCGTGCGACTCGTCAGGAACACGCTCGGACGCGGTGCGCTCAACGCGATCCGCGCCGGCTTTGCCGCCGCGAGCGGCGACGTGGTCGTGACGAGCATGGCCGACCTCTCGGATCCGCCCGAGGTCATCCCCCGGATGGCCCGTGCGATCCGCGCGGGCGCCGATGTCGTATCGGGATCTCGCTACATGCGCGGCGGCTCGCAGACGGGCGGACCCTGGCTCAAGCGGACCTTCTCGCGGCTCGCCGGGCTCTCGCTCCACTGGATCGCGGGCCTCGGCACGCGCGATGCGACCACCAACTTCCGTGCGTACTC
>JBGPOP010000078.1:0-6280 GCA_041488095.1 Planctomycetota bacterium | reverse complement strand
GGCCTTCAAAGCGCATCTCGCGCTGAGTACAATCTGTCATCGCCGTCCGCCCTCGTTTGTGGGTTGGAGCTCGTGTAACCAACTCCACTTACGAACGAGGCGACGGCGTGTTGCTCACATGTCGTGAGAGATCCGGGCTAGGGCTGCCGCACTTCGTCCGCGGGCTCGCCGACTCGCGGGTACACCGGCCCCGACGGCGAGAGAACCGCTTCGAGCAGCCGCCGCGAGGCCCGCTGATGTCGCAGCCGCAGGAGCGGCGAGCGGATCCGCGCCGTCTCGCGCCGCAAGCGCTCCGAGAGGCGCTTCTCGAGCTCCAGGGCTTGCTTTTCCTCGCCGTCCGTCCGCAGCACGAGCGCGTGCGTGCCCGCGATCACGATCCGGTCGGAGAGCTCCGCGCCGTAGCGGTCGAGCAGCGCCATCGCGCGGTCGCTCTGTTCGAGCGCCTCCGGGATCCGGCCGGCCTCGCGCGCGATGCGTGCCTGGATCGACCGTGTGACGGCCTCGACGCGGTTCAGTCCCATCTCCACCGCCAGCTCGCCCGCCTTCGAGAGCATCGGCGCGGCCTCCGGCAGCGCCGCTTCCCAGAGCAGGATCCCGAGGAACAGGCGCGCGATCGCCTCGCCGCGGCGGTCTTCGATCTCCGTGGCGAGGCGCAGCGCCTCCCGGAGCGCCGCTTCCGCCTCTACCGGTCGGTCGAGATCGAGCAGGATGCCGCCCAAGCGTGCACCGGCCTCCGTCTCGAGTCGCCTCTCGCCCGCGACGCGCGAGAGCTCCAGCGCGCGGCTGGCCGAGGCGTGCGCCCGGCCCGCGCTCCCGAACACCCGGTAGACGCGAGCGCGCAAGAGGTGCGTCGCGGCGACGATCCCGGGGCGACCGCGTCCCTCCTCGGCCCGCAGGAGCGCGAGCGCGCGGTCGACATTGCGCATCGCCGGCTCGAGCCGGTCCTCGAGGACGTCGATCGTGCCGAGCGCGACCCGCGCGAGCGCGCGCTGGGCGTCGGTCTGGGCGCGCGCGAGCGCCTCCTTGGCGAGCTTGCGGGCCTCCTTCATCTCACCGACGTGGCTTTGCACGAGCGAGAGGCGCCGGAGCGACTCGCTGAGCTCCAGCTTCCTGCCGGCGCGCTCGAACATCTCGGCGGCGTTCTTGAGCCAGCCGCGCGCAAGGCCGTACTGACCCGTGCTCACGGCGTAGCGCGCGTGAAGGAGGTAGACGCGCCCGACCGCTTCGGGGTCCTCGCTCGGGTCGAACTCGAGTTCGGCGAGGCGGTCGAGGAGGTCGCGCTGCTCCTTGCGGTAGCCGAGGCGATCGGCGGCGTCGACCGCCGCTTCCAGCAGCTCGATGCGCATGCGCGAGAGTTCCCGCGAGCGCGGCAGGGCGTCGATCGCGGCGAGGCCCCAACGCGCGAGCGCGTGCACGCGCTGGGGCTGGCCGGCCAGGAAGAGGCGCGAGAGCAGCGGCGGAAGGAGCGGGAGCATTCCGCGGTGGTCCTCGGCCGCGCGCAGGTGGAAGGCGAGCTGGAAGGCGTCGTCGAGCGCGACGGCCTCGCCGCCAGCCGGCGCCAACGCCGCCGCCGCAGCGGCGTGGAGCTTCGTCCGCTCGGCGCGCGACAGCAAGCGGTACACGGCCTCGCGCAGCGCCGGCCGGGTGAAGCGGAACCGCGGTCCCGCAGGCGCGAGCCAGCCCGCGCGCACGAGACGCGCGAGCACGAGGTCGATCTCCGCGCGCCGCGCATCCGGGAAGGCCGAGAGCAGGAAGTCCGTCTCGATCCGGCCGCCGACGACCGCGAGACGTTTGATCCAGGCCCGGTCGGGAGCCGGCAGCCTCCGGTAGGAGTCGTCGATCGCGGCCTTGAGGGAGCCGGGGAGCGGCAGCTCGTCGGGGGAGATCGCGAGCGTGAATCCTCCGCCGTCCGGCTGCGGAACGGCCTCGCCGCGCGCCACGAGCCCGCGCAACAGCTCGGAGAGCATCCCGGCGTTGCCGCGGCTCCTCTCCCACAGCACCTGCGAGAGCCGCAGTCTCGGCGCAGAGTGGTGGAACATGCCCGCGACCAGGTCCTCGACCGCGCGCTCGTCGAGAGGAAGAAGGTCGATGCGCGCGAGGCCCGGCCCGGCCTCGAGCCGCTTCGAGAGCTCCTCGAGGCGCTCGGGGCGCCGCGCCTGCGCGCCCGCGCGCTCTCCCAGGATGAGCAGCGCGTGCGTACCGGCGAGCTTTCCGGCGAGGTACGCCAGGACATCGAGCGTGTCGTCCCCGGCCCAGTTGACGTCATCGAGGAAGACGACCAGCGACATCGCCTTCGCGAGGCCCGCGAGCAGGAGCCCGAGCGCGACGGGCACGGCCAGAGGGGTTTCGCCTTCGGCGCGCGGATCGAGCGCGCGTGCGAGGGTCTCGGCCGCCTTGGGAGGGACGAGCTTTGCGAGGATCGCGATCTCGCGCGCGCTCGGCGCGGTGCCCTGCGGCAGGCGCAGGTAGCGCTCGACCAGTCTCAGCACCGGCTGCGCCGGGCGCTCCTCCTCGAGCTCGCGGCAGCGGCCGTAGAGGAACAGCGGAGGATCGTCGCTCATGCGGGCTCGCGCAGCGAATTCGTTGACGAGCCGTGACTTGCCGCTCCCGGGGAGGCCGCGGATCCATACGGCACGGCTGCCGGATGGGGTCCCCGTCGAGCGCACCGCGGAATGGTAGGCCTCGAGCAGCGTCGCCATTTCCGCCTCCCGACCGACGAGCGGCGTCAGGTGCGTGGCGTGTCTCTCGCCGCTGCCGCCGCGCCGCTCGGCCGCGCCGAACTCGATCTCTCCGCGCCACCACGCGCCGCTCTCCTGCTCGACGAGTCGGCGCGAGAGGTCCGCCGAGGACGGCCTGCGTTCGGGGTCGCGCTGGAGGACGTCCTGGAGAAGGCGGTCGAGGAAGGGCGAGATCTGGGGGACGATGTGCGAAGGCGGCACGTAGCGCGCGATCGCGATCGAGGCGAGCAGGCGATCGGCGCCCTCCTTCTCCAGCGCCGCGCGCGAGACGAGCCCGCTCGAGCCGCTCCCGGCGAGCGCAACGTGACCGCGGGCACGGCCGCGCCCGTCTCTTTTCGCCGCGAACGCCGAGAACGGGTGGAGGCCGGTCGCGAGCTCGAAGATCAGGACGCCCAGGGAGAACACGTCGCTCTTCTCGGAGCCGGCCTCGCCGCGTGCCTGCTCGGGCGAGAGATAGGGCAGGCTGCCGGGCCGGGTCGCAGGACTGCGCGAAGCGGGCGGAGCCGCCTCGCGGGCGAAGCCGAGGTCGAGCAGCACGGCGTTGCCTTCGGCGTCGAGGCGGACGTTCTCGGGCTTGAGATCCCCGTGGACCATCCCGGCCGCGTGCAGCGCCGCGAGACCGCCCGCGATCTGGCGCGCGACCGAGCGCACGAGCGGCTCGGGGAGCATGCCGCTCTGCAGGAGGACTTCGCGCAGGCTCTTGCCCGGGACGTAGGGCATGAGCAGGTAGCGGCCGCGCGAGTCGCTGCCGGCGTGAAGCACGTGGACGACGTCGGGATGCTCGATCGCGCGGCCGGCGCGCGCTTCGGCTTCGAAGGTCGAGAGCGCGGCGGGATCGGAGGCGAGGTGCGGGTGCAGGTACTTGACCGCGACCTCGAAGCCGGCGGGCCAGGGGCCGAAGGCCTGGGTCAGCGTGCCGTGGAGGACGCGGCCCGTCGCGCCCGAGCCGAGCTCGCGGTCGAGACGGAAACGGGGTTCTCTGCGCGCCACGGGAGAGCGGAGAATCTCGCATCCTGCGCGGACGCGCTCAAGCTGCCGTCAGCGCTTCTCTTTCCCGGCCGCGGCGGATTCGAGCGCGATCTTCGTCGATTCGAGCATACCAAGCACGTCGTCGACGAGGAATCCGCCGCCCGGGAGCCGCGCTTCCGCTTCCTTCCCGGTCGCCCCGCCAGCGGTGCTCCCGGGAGCCGCGGCGCGCAGGCCATCGTGCTCGATCTCGGCCGTCAGGGTGTGCGTCTCGACGTCGATCCTCGCCTTCCTCACGCCCGGCAGCTTCGCGATCGCCTTCTCCGCCGCCTTCGCCGCCGCGGCGTCGAGGGGCTCGGCGAGCTTCCACTCGATCGACTCGTGGACGAGATCGCCGAGCTCTCCCGCGTTGAACGGCTGGTACAGCCTGCTGAAGCGCGCGCGCAGGTCCTTTGCGTCGAGCTTGCCCGGCAGGCAGAAGAACCGCGCCCTCCCGGCGGAGAGGTCGAACCAGCGCAGGTCGTTGTCCATGCCGACGATGCACTCGAGCGCCGAGAAGCCGTAGATCGAGGGCAGCTCGCGCTCGCTTCCCTGGAACGCGGTCCACGCGAGCTCGTCCGTGTGCGAACAGACCTTCTTGAGCGCCGCCTGGACGTCCTTCGCCGGCGTCTTCGCCGGCACCTCCAGAGCGAGGAAGCGCGCCTTGGGCCGCGACGAGACTGCCGCCGGCCCGAGCACGACCCTCGCTTCCGTCTCCTTCGTCCCGAGCGCCGCCACCGCCTTGCGCAGCGCCTCGGGCTTGACCTCGCCCTCCAGGCTGTAGAAGCGCAGGCACGTCGCGTGGCGAACGGGGGCGAGATCGGCGGCGTCCGGCGCGGCCAGGCAGGCGAGCACGAACGCGACTCGAATCACCAGGGAACGCACGGAAAACCTCCCTGAAAGGGTCGGCGGGAATCGCTAGGCTGCCGAGGATACCCTCTCCGCGCCCGACCCCGAAGCTGCCCACGTGGTCCTTACCGTCTACAACACGCTGACGAAGCGGAAGGAGGCCTTCCAGCCGCTCGAGCCCGGGCGCGTGCGCATGTACAACTGCGGCCCGACCGTCTACGGCCGCGCGCACATCGGGAACTTCCGCACCTACCTCTTCGCGGACATCCTCCGCCGCTGGCTCGAGTACCGCGGCCACGACGTGCGCCAGGTGATGAACATCACCGACGTCGGCCACCTGACCGACGACGCCGACGAGGGGGAGGACAAGCTCGAGGTCCAGGCGAAGAAGGAGGGCCGCGATCCCTGGCAGATCAGCCGCGCGTACTCCGATCTCTTCCTCGCCGACATCGCCGCGCTCGGTCTGCGCCCCGCGATCTGCTACCCGCGCGCGAGCGATCACATCCCGGAGATGCTCGCGATCATCGAGGCACTCGTCGCGAAGGGATTCGCCTATCAGGTCGAGGGGAACGTGTACTTCGAGGTGGCGAAGTTCCCCGCCTACGGGCGGCTCTCGGGCAACAAGGTCGAGGCGCTCGACGCCGGCGCGCGCATCGAGGTGCGCGAGGAGAAGCGCCATCCCGCCGACTTCGCGCTGTGGAAGAGCGACCCGCACCACGTCATGAAGTGGAAGAGCCGATTCGGCCCGGACGGATTCCCGGGCTGGCACATCGAGTGCTCGGCGATGGCCATGAAGCACCTCGGCGAGCGGATCGACATCCACACCGGAGGCGAGGACAACATCTTCCCGCACCACGAGTGCGAGATCGCGCAGAGCGAGTCCTACACCGGCAAGCCGTTCGCGAGCTACTGGATGCACGCCAAGTTCCTGCAGGTCGACGGCGGGAAGATGAGCAAGAGCCTCGGCAACGTGTACAGCCTCGACGACGTCAAGGCCAAGGGCTTCAGCGCTCGCGCGCTGCGCTTGTGCCTGATCCGTGGCCACTACCGGCAGCCCTTGAACTTCACGTGGGAGATCATGAAGGAGGCTGGCGCGGCGCTCGAGAGCCTCGACGACCTCGTCGCCAGGCTGCGCCGCGCGGCCGGTGGCCAGGGCGCGGCTCCGAGCGCGGACGACGGGCTCGAGGAGGTCGCCGACGCGAAAGAGGAGTTCGAGGCGGGGATGGACGACGACCTGAGCACGCCGCGCGCGCTGTCGGCCCTCTTCAAGCTGCGCACGAGCGTTCTCGAGGAACGCCTGGGAGCGTCGGCCGCGTCGCAGGCCCTGCAACTCGTCGAGAAGGCGAACCGGGTGCTCGGCGTGATCCGGTTCGAGGAGGACATCCTCGACGCCGACATACGCAGGCTGATCGACGCACGCGAGGCCGCGCGCAAGGCCAAGGACTTCCGGGAGGCGGATCGCATCCGCGACCTCCTCCTCGCGAAGGGCATCGCGCTGGAGGACACGCCCAAGGGAGTGGTCTGGCGGCAAAGGCAGGATTCCTAGCCGGCGTGGAATCTGGCCCCCACCGCTGTCTAGAGCTTCAGCCACTCCCGGAGGTTTTTCGGGCTTTGTCCTGAAACCGGAGGGGGTTCATCCAGTCGCGCCGGGGAACAGCCCCCGGCCTCGCCCGGGGAGAAAGGACCTC
>JBGPOP010000077.1:0-6649 GCA_041488095.1 Planctomycetota bacterium | reverse complement strand
GCGGACGATGTGACGCACGGTCATTCCACCGATGGTGAAGATGCTACCGCCAGCGTACAGTCCAGGGCCAGTGCCATCGTCGAAGACGCAGAGCGCTTCTGCGCAACCGTTTGGTCCGCTCCCCACGGACGACCAGCTCGTTCCATTCCACTTGGCGATACCGAACGCAGGGACACCGCCGGCGTGTACGAAACAACCGCCTGCATACAAAGCTGGCCCGGTGCCATCGTCGAACACGACGAGAGAGTCAACGTCGTAATCGGTCCCCGTTCCGAGGGCTGACCAGGAGGTGCCGTCCCACTTCGCGATGGAGTTGGCTGAACCGCTGCCGGCCGTCGAGAATCTTCCTCCGGCGTAGAGAGCCCGCCCGCTGCCGTCATTGTAGACAGCTAGAGCCCGTACCTCGGGACCGTACGGGCCCCCTCCGCCCATGCCGCTGCCGAGCGAGGACCAGGTCGTCCCATCCCACTTTGCGATCGAGGTAGAGGTTGCTGTCCCTCCTGCAGTCACGAAGCTGCCGCCCACGAACAAGGCCGGGCCACTGCCGTCGTCGTAGACGGCAAAGGCGAGTGCTCCATGACCAAGACCCCACAGCCCAACTCCGACATTGGCCCACGACGATCCATTCCACTTCGCGATGCCCGGTGCAAGCGTGGCTCCTGCGTTCAGGAATACCCCTCCTACGAACAGGGCAGGGCCGCTCCCATCATCCCAGGTGGTCAACGCGAGGACTACATCATCTAAACCGGAGCCAAGAGGTGTCCAGGCCGTCCCATTCCACTTCGTGATGTGCGCGCCCAGGTACGTGAAATCGCCACCGACGAAGAGCGCGGGACCACTTCCGTCGTCGTGACTGAGCAGGGCAAACACTTGGCCGCCCGGTCCCGTCTGGGAGAATTGTGTGCTCCAGTTCAGACACTGAGCCAGCGCGGAGGCAGGGTGAAAACCAACCGCGAACACGAGAGCGAGGAAGATCCGCCTCATTACCAGGCGTCCTCGTGAATCACGGATCACACATCCCAGGTGATCTACCGCTCCTAGGGCTTTCATCAGGGATCCACGGGAAAGTTGAAGACCGCGACGAGAAGCAGGAAGGGATTGTGCCACGCCCGACGCTCGGTGGACAGCCTACTCGTACCGCAGCGCCGCGATCGGATCCATCCTCGCCGCTCTTCGCGCCGGATAGATCCCCGCCAAGACCGCCACGCAGCACGAGATCACCAGCGCCACGATCACATAGTGCGGCTCGGTCTGCGCCTGCCAGTGCGTGAAGCCGACGATCCCGCGGATGGCGGCGATCCCGAACAGGCATCCGAACAGCCCCCCCACCGCGCCGATCGCGGTGGTCTCGGTCAGGAACTGCAGCAGGATGTCGCGGCGCCGGGCGCCCATCGCGCGCCGGATCCCGATCTCCCTCGTCCTCTCGGTGATCGTCGCCAGCATGATGTTCGCGATCCCGATCCCCCCCACCAGCAGCGAGATCGCCGCGATCACGATCATCACCGCGTTGAACACGTCCTGCGTCTTCTCGCTCTGCTGGAGGAGCTCCAGCGGCACGATGATCTCGTAGTCCTTCTTCTTGTGCGACCTCTTCAGGACCCGGTCGATGATCCGCGACGTCGGCCGGACGAGCTCGGGCTCCTTCGCGACCACGATCATCTGGTCCAGCTCGACGATCGAGCGCTCCTCGCTGCCGCCGTGGTTGACGAACGTCATCGTCCCGAACGCGCGCATCGACGTCGAATACGGGATGTACACCTCCTGGGACCGCTCGTCGATCGCGAGCGCCTTGCGCGTGTGCGATCGGAACTGCTCGTCCTTGAGGATGCCGATGATCTCGAACGGCTGGGTCCCGACGTGGACCGTGATCCCGATCGGGTCGTCGAGGATCTGGAGCTGCTCGACCAGCCCCTTGCGGACGATGCACACCTTCTTGTCGGCCGCCGCGTCGATCTGGTTGAACGCCCGGCCGCGACCCACGTCGAGGTGGAACATCGCCAGGTGCTCGGGCAGCACGCCCAGCACCGACGCGTCGACGCGCCGGCTCCCGCGCCACACCGGCGTCTTGACCAGGTTCACGGGCAGGACCTTCGAAAGCGTCGGGCAGGTGGCCTCGAGCAGGTCGCGATCCTTGAACGTCAACCCGTATCGGTCCATCCAGCTCCGCTGGGTCTGTGTCTTCGTCTCCTCCGGCGGCTTGACCGAGTTGACGATGATGTTCCGGATCCCGAGCTCCTGGATGCGCGCCAGGATCTCGCGCCGCGCCCCGGCGCCGACCGACAGCATCGCGATCACGGAGCCGACGCCGAAGATCATGCCCAGCATGGTCAGGAACGAGCGCAGCTTGTTGCGCAGGAGGTTCTTCAACCCCAGGCGGAACACCTCGGAGATGCCTTCGAGCCACACCGTCAGACAGCCTCCCGGCTCGCACCGCTGTCCTTGTGGACGGCTCCGTCGCGCAGCTCGACGACGCGAGGCAGCCGCGCGGCGATGTCGGGATTGTGCGTGACCATGAAGACGGTCCGTCCCTGGCGGTTGAGCTCGACCAGGAGCTGGAGCACCTCCTCGCCGCTCCGGCTGTCGAGGTTCCCGGTCGGCTCGTCGGCCAGGATCATCGCCGGCTCGTTGGCGAGCGCCCGCGCGATCGCCACCCGCTGGCACTCGCCGCCCGAGAGCTGCGCGGGGTGGTGCGAGAGCCGATGCGACAGGCCGACCACCGCGAGAACCTCCTCGGCCCGCTCCCTCCTCCGATGACGCTGGACGTGGCCGTAGTACAGCGGCACCTCGACGTTTTCGAGCACCGTGAGCTGCGGGATCAGCTGGAAGGACTGGAAGACGAATCCGACCGACCGGTTGCGCACGAGCGACAGCTCGTCGTCGTCGAGCGCGGAGACGTCCTGCCCGTCGAGGACGTAGCGCCCGCCGCTCGGGCGGTCGAGGCAGCCGAGGATGTTCATCAGCGTCGTCTTGCCCGAGCCCGACGCCCCGACGATCCCGACGAACTCGCCCTTCCGGATCGACAGGCGCACGTCGCGCAGGACCTGGAGCCCGGTCTCCGGCGCCCCGTGGATCTTGCCGACGCCTTCCAGCAGGACGATCTCGCCGGCCATCAGTTCGACTTCGGAGAGGCGGCCATCCCGGGGGCCGAGGACGCTCCCTCCGCAGCGGGAGCCGCCTCCACCCGGGATTCCTTCTGCTCCGCCAGACCCGTCTCGCGCGGATCGTAGAGCAGCACGCGCTCGGCCTCTTTCAGGCCCTCGAGGACCTGGACGTAGTGGTTGTTGTTCTTCCCGATCTTCATCGTCCGCTTCTCGAAGGACGGGCTCCCGCTCACGAAGCAGAAACGCTCGCCGTTCTCAGCGAACACCGCGTGGACGGGGATCTGAAGCGCGTCCGGGACCGTCTCGACCTGGATCTCCGCCTTGGCCGTCGTGCCGGCGCGCAGCTCGATGTCGATCGGCTCCATCGTGATCTCGACCTCGAAGGTCTTGTTCTCCGGGTTCCCCCAATTCGAGTTGGCGACCGCGCCGATCCGGGTCACCTTGGCCTGGAAGGTCTTGTCCTTGACGGCCTCGAGCGTGACCAGCACCGCCTGGTCGAGCTTGACCATGTCGATGTCCGCCTCATGGACCTGGATCAGGACCTGCATTTCCTTCAAGTCGGGCAGCGTGATCAGCGTGTTGCCCTGGTGGATGCGGTTGCCGACCTTGATCTCGTCGTGATTCCACGGCTCGGCCGGGTTGCCGTAGTACACGAGGCCGGCGCGCGGGGCCCGGATCGTCATGAAGCCGAGCTCCTTCCCGAGCTTGGCCAGGCGCGCCTCGGTCGACTTGACCTTGCCGTCGGAGCTCGTCAGGCGCGCCTCCTTCTCCTTCAGGCTGATCTCGGTCTTCTCTCGCGCGTTCGTCAGGCCGCGCTCGGCGTCCTTGACGGAGTTCTGTCGCTGCTGCAGCTCCATCGGCTGCGTGTACGTCTGGTGGAGCTCGAGGTCCTTGTCGGCGTTCTCGACCTCGATCTCCTTCTCGCGCAGCGCGATGCGCTCCTCCTCCTCCTGGATCTTGGTGAGGAATCCCTCCTTGCGCAGCTCGGGGACCTTGTCGAAGCGCTCCTTGGCCCGCTCGAGCTCCGAGTGCGCCTTCTCCGCGGCGAGCGCCTTCTTGCGCATCTCATTGGGCGCCTCGCCCTTCTCGTACATCTCGAGCTTCATCCGCGCGACCTGCAGCTCGAACTCCGCCTTCTCGACGGCGGCCGCGCTCTCGCGCTTCTGGATCTCGAACTCGGCCTTCGCGGCTTCGAGCTCGGTCCGGTACTGGATCAGGTTGTTCGAGATGTCGTCGATCTGGCTCTGCAGCTCGGTCTTGTCGAACTCGACCAGCACCTCGTCCTTCTCGACCGACTTGCCCTCCTTGACCAGCAGCGTGATCGTCCCCTCGCGCGCGAACTGCGGCTGGATGTTGACCGAGTTCTTGGCCTTGAGGTAGCCCGTCTCGGACACGGTGATCTTCAGCTCGCCGCGGCGGACGGGCGACGTGGCCTCGGCCGCGGTTTCCCCGGCGTGGACGGGCGAGGAGCCGCTCCTGAGGAGGAGCTTGACCGCCCCCGCCGCGAGCGCGAGCCCGCCGATGACGATGAGCGCGGTCTTCATTCGTTCCACATCCCTTTCTCGTCGATGAACAGGATCCCGAGGTCCTTGAGGAGCTCGAGGCGCGCGATCTCGTAGTCGACCTTCTCGCGGATCAGGGCGTTGCGCGCGTCGAGCAAGGCCTGCTGGGCCTCGACCACGTCGCGATTGGAGAAGTTCCCCTGCTCGAAGCGCAGCTGCGCGATCTTCACGTTGCGTTCCTGGTCGGAGATGAGCTGCGTCTGGATGTCGAGGCTCTGCTTGCGGCGCACCAGCTCGCGGAAGGTGCTCTGCACGCTCACTTCGAGGTTGTCCTGGAACTCCGAGAAGGACCGCAAGGCGCGGGCGAGGGCGATCTGGGACGAGCGGTACGCGTTGCGCTCGGGCAGGCGGTCCACCGGCAGGCCGAAGGTGAGCGCGGCGCTGTAGGAGGCGTCGTCCAGGCTCTGGCGGGCGAAGCTCGCGTCGCCCGGGCCGGATCGCGAGTAGTCGAGGGAGAGGGAGAGGTCGGGCAGCAGTCCGTTCCTGGCGATGCGGACGCCGCGCTGCGCGTCCTGGAGCTGCTCCTTGCGGTTCAGGAAATCGAGACGGTTCTGCTTGGCCACCTCGATCGCCGAGCCGACGTCCCAGCTCACCGGCACGAAGGCCGGCTCCTCGGCTGCCACCTCGATCCGGCTCGTCTCCGGCCGGCCCAGGAAGATCCGGAACTTGTCGAGCGCCAGGCGATAGCTCTCCTCGGCCTCGATCAGGCTGTTCTGCGAGGTCAGCTCGCTGCGGCGCGCGCGCAAGACCTCGAGCTCGCTCGTGCGGCCGACGCTGAACAGGGCCTCGGCCTGCTTGCGTCCGAACACGAAGCCCTCGAGGTTGCGGCGCTGGTTCAGGGCGGCCTGCTTCTGCTGGACGAGGTTGTAGAAGCGGCTGGCGACGTCGATCGAGAAGCCCTCGCGGTAGAGCTCGAAGTCGCGGATGGCGTAGATCAGGCCGCGCTCGGCCTCTTTCAGCCCTTCGTACGCGACCTCGCGCCCCGCGCCGCGCAGGAGCGGCTGCGCGAGGCGGATGCTCGCGCTCGAGCTGAAGGCGTTGCCTCCGCTGCTCGAGAAGGCGGTCGATCCCGCGAGCGACAGGTTCCCCCCGCTGGGCAAGAGCTTCGAGACCGACATGTCCAGGCCCGACGCGTGGCTCTCCGGACCCGTGTCGCTGCCGGCGAAGAGGTAGGAGAGGGCCGCGGAGACGATCGGCGAGTAGGTGCGCCGCGTGCCCGTGAGCGAGAGGGCCGTGAGGTAGAGTCCCTCCTTCTGGGAGATGTAGTTGCGGTTGGTGCGGATCGCGATGTCGAGCGCGTCGGCGAGCGAGAGGACCTGGACGCCTTCCGCCGGCGGCGCGAGCTTCGCGGGCTGACCCGGCTCGAGCGCCGGCGCGGGCTCGGCAGGTTCGCTCTTGGGCTGGACGACGCTCTCTCTTCTCCTTCCGAGCGTTTGGTCCGTGCCTTCGCGCAGGATCTCGTCGACGGCCCGATCCGCCTGGCGCTCGTAGGCGTCCGCCGTGCACCCGGCGAACAGGAGGGCGCCGGGGATCAGCGCGAGGGCATGCAGGTGTGCGAGCGGAGAGCGCATCGGATGAGGGTCAGACGACGGGAACCGCAGACCTGTCGATTTCCACCTCGCTTATTTCGCAGAGGGGGACGAGCGGCAACCGGATCCCTTCCGGGATCCTCACTATCCTACCCCTGCTCGCCGCACGGGCTACGCAGGAGGGTCGTCCCGGGCCCGCCGTGCGCTGGATTGCGGCCGAGGAAGGAATCTGGCCCACACCGCTGTCCAGGAATCAGGTCGAGGGCGCCACCTTCCAGGCGCAGATCTCGGCGACCCGCCACTTCTCGTCCTCGATGCCCAGGACCATCGCCGGCGAGATCCAAGGCGTTCGGTTCGTGATCCCGCGTACGTAGTTGCGCCACACAGTCCATATCCACGCGTGACGCTCGAGCCGCTCCCGCAGCTTCGACGCCGCCCAGGTCCTGCGCACCAGCCT
>JBGPOP010000076.1:0-7122 GCA_041488095.1 Planctomycetota bacterium | reverse complement strand
CGTATCCCCGCTGACGAGGTTGCTCGCGTAGCTCTCGAAAGCCACGTAGCGGCCATCGGCGGAGATCGAGGCGACGTAGGTGTTGGCGTTCCCTTCTCTCCCGCTTGAGTCGACGCTCACCCGCACGGTTGTGCTGCTCTGGCGGTCCCGGACGAACACATCCATGAACCCATTCTTGTCACCCGGGACGAGGTTGGTCGCCAAGCTATCGAAAGCGACGTAACGGCCATCGGCGGAGATCGAGGGGACTGCGCTGACGCTGTTTCCCTGCACCCCGGCCGAGTCGACGCTCACGAGCTCGGTCGTACCGCTCTGCCGGTCCCGGACGAAGACGTCCCAAGTCCCGTTCGTGTCCCCGGGGACGAGGTTGGTCGCGTAGCTCTCGAACGCCACGCAACGGCCGTCGGCGGAGATCGAGGGGTCATGGCTGCCGTTGTTCCCCTGCGCTCCGCCCGAGTCGAGGCTCACACGCTCGGTCGTGCTGTTCAGCCGGTCGCAGACGAAGACGTCCCAGGATCCGTTCGTGTCCCCAGCGAGTACGAGGTTGTCCGCGAAGCTCTCGAAAGCCACGTAGCGGCCGTCGGCGGTGATCGAGGGGGAGTAGCTGTCGCCGTCCCCCTGCACCCCGCCCGAGGAGATGCTCACCCGCTCGGTCGTACCGCTCTGTCGGTCGCGGACGAAGATGTCCACCTTCCCGTTCGTGTCCGCGGAGTCGAAGTTGTACGCGAGGCTCTCGAACGCCACGTAGCGGCCGTCGGCGGAGATCGAGGGAGATGAGCTTTCCCAGAACCCCTGCACCCCGGCCGACGAGACGCTCACCCGCTGGGTCGTGTCGCTCTGGAGGTCGCGAACGAAGGCGTCCAGGACCCCATTCGTGTCTCCGAGAACGAGGTTGGACGCGTAGCTATGGAACGCCACGTAGCGGCCGTCGGAGGAAATCGAGGGGGCATAGCTGCCGTTGTTCCCCTGCGCTCCGCCCGAGTCGAGGCTCACACGCTCGGTCGTGCCGCTGAGCCGGTCGCGGATGAACACGTCCCAGGATCCGTTCGTGTCCCCAGCGGCTACGAGGTTGTCCGCGAAGCTCTCGAACGCCACGTAGCGTCCGTCGGCAGAGATCGAGGGGTAGTAGCTGTCGCCGTCCCCCTGCACCCCGCCCGAGGAGATGCTCACCCGCTCGGTCGTACCGCTCTGCCGGTCGCGGACGAAGGCGTCAATGAACCCGTTCGTGTCCCCGGGGACGAGGTTGCTCGCGATGCTCGCGAACGCCACGTAGCGGCCGTCGGCGGAGATGGATAGACCGTCGTAGCCGCTGTCGCCGTTCCCCTCCGCCCCGCCCGAGTCGACGCTCACCCGCTGGGTCACCTGCGCCCAACCTGTGCTCCCCAGAACGAAAGCAAGAGCCAACACCTGCAAGGTCTGTCTGTTCTTCATCGCTCTTCTCCACCGCGGATGCCTGGCATCCGTCTTCCGGGTCCTTGGGGCGCTGCCTCGGATGTGCCCGCGAGCCGCCTGTCCTTCCGACCTCCCGGCTCGCCGCCGGCGAGACACGAATTCCTGGAATGCGACCCGGGACGGAGCCGAGTCCGGCCTGGCCGCAGCTCGAGACCGTGGCACACGGCTTCTCGAGCGGTCTCGGGCGGTCAAGGGCGAGGGCTCGCTGAAGCGAATCTGGCCCCCTTGATTGTGCCTCGATCCGCCCCAAGTCCTTCTCCGCCAACACTCTGTCAGCGGTCCAGCATCCCCCGGCGTGCCTGGCGCTCGTGATCGGTCGCAACCCCCTGCGCCGACTGGACCTCCCCGAGGGTCAAGGACAGCGAAGTGTGCCAGGTTCCGCTGAAGCTTCCCGGCGAGGGTCTGCCCGACGCCTCCAGCCCCGGCGCTGTCGCCGGGGTGCGCGCGGACTAGAATCGGACCTGTCCCTGGATGAATCCCGATCCCACCGTGGACCTCGCGTCTCGTGCGCGCCTCGGCGACGAACGCGCGCTGTCCGAGCTGTTCGAAACCCATCGACCGCGCCTCGTGCGCATGGTGGAGCTGCGGCTCGACGCGAGCCTGCGGCGCCGTCTCGATCCGGCCGACGTCGTGCAGGAGTCCTGGCTGGAAGTCGCGCGTCGTTTTCCGCAGTGGTGCGCGCAGGACGCGCTGCCCATTCACGTCTGGCTGCGGCTCGTGACGGGCCAGACGCTCGCGCGAGCGCACCGCCGCCACCTCGCGGCGCACATGCGCGATGCGCTGCGCGAAGCTCCCTCGCCCGAGAGCCGGCCGAGCGTCAGCGCGGCCAACGCCGCCGACGCCTTCGTCGCCAGCGCGACGACGCCGACCCAGGCCGTGCAGCGCGAAGAGGTGCGCGCGCGCGTCCTCGCGGCGCTCGAGGAGCTCGACGAGGTCGACCGCGAGATCGTGGCGCTGCGCCACTTCGAGGGCCTCTCGAACGAGGAGGCCGCGGCCGAGCTCGCGATCGAGCCGGCGGCGGCGAGCAAGCGCTTCGTGCGCGCGCTCGTGCGCCTGCGCCCGGCGCTGCAGTCCCTCGCGCCCGGGGAGACGGGAGGGCCAGGATGAGCGAGACCCCGGCCACCGCCGAGGAAGCCGTGGAGCTTTTCCTCGCGCGTCGGCAACGAGGCGAGGCTGTCGATACGAAGGCCTTCGCGGCGCTTCATCCCTCGCTCGCGCCCGAGCTCGAGAGTGCGCTCGATGCATTGATCGCGCTGGAGCGCGCCACGGTCGAGACCGACCCAGAACCGTTGCCGGAGCACATCGGCCCGTTCCGGGTGATTCGCGAGCTGGGACGCGGCGGGATGGGCGTCGTCCTCGAGGCGGTCGAGGAGCCGCTCAACCGCCGCGTCGCGCTCAAGGTGCTGCCGCCCGAGCTCCTGTCGAGCCCGTCGGCGCGCGCGCGCTTCCGCCGCGAGGCCGAGCTCGCGGCGCGCCTGGATCATTCGGGCATCGCGACGATCTACGGCGCCGGCGTGGAAAACGATCGCCCCTGGATCGCGATGCGCTACGTGGAAGGCCGGACCCTGGCGCGCGCGATCGCCGATACGCGCAGGGACGCGCGCGCGGGAGGCGCGAGCTGCGTGCGCCTCGCGTCCACCGGCGCGAGAGGGCGCGAGGCGGCCCTCCTCGTCGCGAGCCTGCTTTCCAAGGTCGCGCGAGCGCTGCACTCCGCCCACGAGCAAGGCGTCCTGCACCGGGACATCAAGCCTTCCAACATCATCGTCGCACCCGACGGCTCTCCCGTGCTGCTCGACTTCGGGCTGGCGATCGCGGAGGTGTCGGACGGCCGCTCGCTGACGAGCACGGGCGAGGCCCCCGGCACGCCGGCCTATCTCACGCCCGAGAGCGTGAGCGGGGAGCTCCCGCGGCCCGACGTGCAGAGCGACGTGTACGCGCTGGGCGTGACGCTCTACGAATGCCTGGCCCTGCGACGTCCGTTCGACGCGCCCACGCCGGCCGCTCTGTACCACGCGATCCTCACCGGCGCGCCGGCAGGTGTGCGGGTGCTGAACACCTCCGTGTCGCGCGATCTCGCCGTGGTCACGGCCACGGCGATGGAGCGCGACCGAGGCCGGCGCTATCGCAGCGCGTCGGCGCTGGCCGACGACCTCGAAGCGTGCGTCGCGGGCCGGCCGATCGCCGCGCGGCCTGTCCCGCTCTACGGCCGCGTGCTGCGCTGGGCACGGCGCGAACCGCGCCTGGCTCTGGCGATCGCGGCGGCGATCGTGATCGCGATCGGGGGGCTCGCATGGGTCTCGATCGTGCAGACCGCCGCGGGGAGGGCCGTCGCCGAGAAGAACAAGGAGCTGTCGGCCACGAACGTGAGCTTGGCTACGGCCAAGGCCAAGGCCGAGGCGAACGAGCACGTCGCGACGCAGAAGGCCGACGACGTGCTCAGTCTCTCGGCGATCCAGAACCTCCAGGACCTCGTCGACCGCGCGGATCAGCTCTGGCCGGCCGATCCCGAAAACATCGCGAAGTATGAGGAGTGGCTGCGCGACGCCCGGGCGCTGCTCGAAGGGCGTCCGGCCGACCCCGCGCGCGGGATCAAGGCCAGGCCCGGCCTGGCCGAGCACGAGCAGAAGCTCGCAGAGCTCGAAGCCCGCGCGCTCCCCTGGAGCGAGGAGGAGAAGGCCAGGCAGCGCGCCTCGCACCCGGGCGCAACTGAGCTCGCAAGCCGGCACGAGTGGGCCTTTGCCGACGGCGAGGACCGTTGGTGGCACGTGCAGCTCGTGAAGCTCATCGCGGACTTGCAGGCGTTCTCCGATCCGAAGGCCGGCTTGTTCTCGCCCGGGATCTCGAAAGAGCACGGCTGGGGCGTCGAGAGGCGCCTCGATTTCGCTCGGACGATCGAGGAGCGGAGCGTGAGCGGCCCCGAAGCTCTCAAGCGCTGGGCCGAAGCGATCGCCTCGATCCGGGACACCGCGCGGAGTCCGATGTACGACGGCCTCGTGATCGCGCCCCAGCCCGGCTTGCTTCCGATCGGGCGTGATCCCGACTCAGGCCTGTGGGAGTTCGCGCACCTGGAGATCGGCGAGCCGGCGGAGCGTGGCCCCGACGGGAAGCTGGTCTTGAAGGAGGAAACGGGGATCATCTTCGTCCTGATTCCGGGCGGGACTTTCAAGATGGGCGCGCAGAACACGGACCCGTCCGGACCCAACTACGACCCGCAATGCTCGGACCGCGAGATGCCCGTGCACGAGATCACGCTGTCGCCATTCTTCCTGTCGAAGTACGAGATGACACAGGGCCAGTGGATGCGCTTCACCGGAAGCAATCCGAGCTACTACGCCGTCGGCAGCAGGAACGCGCGAACGGTGTTCACCGCGCTGCATCCGGTCGAGCAGGTGAGCTGGCTCGACTGCAGCCAGATCGTGTCCCGTCTGGCACTCGTCCTGCCTACCGAGGCGCAATGGGAATACGCATGCCGTTCGAAGACCCACACATCTTGGTGCACAGGCGACACGGTCGCGACCTTGGCCGGTCACGCCAACATCGCCGATGAGGGAAGCAAGGACGCCTACTCCCCGAGTTGGCAGTACGAGGCTGGTTTCGCGGATGGCTTCGTTCTCCACGCTCCGATCGGAAGATTCGAGCCGAACGCCTGGGGCCTTCATGACATGCACGGCAACGTGTGGGAGTGGTGTCGTGATGCGTACGCCAGCTATTCATCACCGGTGAAGCAGGAAGATGGTGAGCGAGAGGTCCCGGGCCCTCGCCGCCGCATGGTCCGCGGCGGCTGCTTCGGCACCACCGCCATCTACGCGCGCTCGGCGTCCCGCGACGTTTTTTCGCCCGAGTTCCGCAGCTACGACCTCGGCCTCCGCCCCGCCCGGGCCATCACGAGCCCTTGAGCTCACCGTCACCACGGAGGTGACGGGCATTTCGGAGTTGTCCGACGGAAGACCCGCGGCCATGTGAGGTGAGGACATCCGCGCACTTCATGATCGGTTCTCTGCGTATTCAGCCCTACTCGACTTCGGGCTCACCGCTCACGGCTAGAGCGACCAGGCCACGTGCCCCGTCTGCGTGGTGTTGAACGTGCTCGACGCGGGGCAGCCACCCAGCACCGTCGGGTCGCGGTAGTAGACGAGGTACCAGCGGCTCTGGCCGGCCAGGATCGTGTCGCCCCTCGCCGCCGAACGCGCTGAAACCGTTGGATCGCCAGCGCCGAAGTCGGGCGCGGTGATGCTGCCGGCGGAAGCGATCTTGTTGAACAGCCGCTTGAGCGTCCCGCCCGCGCAGCGCACGCCCTGGCCGTAGACGTGGCCCGAGGAGAGGAGCGCGTTGCCCTGCAGCACGATGCTCAACGCCACCGGCTTCTCCCCGCTCGTCGTGAAGACCAGGCTGTCCATCGAGAGATAGGCGACACCGGCTGCAAAGAGCGACGCGCCTCCGGTGGCGGCGGAGTTGTTGCAGCCGCGGCCGGCCCCGCTGGGCGGGTTCGAGCAGGGGCACGCGATCACGCCGCCCACGCTGGGATCGCACAGGCTCGCGAAGCTGGTCGCGTCGCGGTCGCGGATGAAGACATCCTTGACCCCGTTCGTGTCCCCGGGGACGAGGAAGGCCGCGGCACTCTCGAACGCCACGTAGCGGCCGTCGGTAGAGATGGATGGGCCGTAGTCGCCGCTGTCACCGTTCCCCTGCGCTCCAGCCGAGGAGACGCTCACCCGCTCGGTCGTGCTGTTCAAGCGGTCGCGGATGAAGGCATCCTCGACTCCGTTCGTATCCCCGGGGACCAGGTTGGTCGCGGTGCTCGCGAACGCGACGTGCCGGCCGTCGGCGGAGATCGAGGGATAGGAGCTGTTGCCGTTTCCCTGCACCCCGGCCGGAGAGACGCTCGCCCGCTCGGTCCAGAAGCTCAGGCGGTTGTGAACGAAGACGTCGGCAAACCCATTGGTGTCTCCTGGGACGAGGTTCGTTGCGTAGCTATGGAACGCCACGTAGAGGTCGTCGGCGGAGATCGAGGGAACGTAGCTGTGGTCGTTCCCCTGCGCCCCGAACGAGTCGACGCTCACCCGCTCAGTCGTGCCGCTCTGGCGGTCGCGGACGAAGACGTCAACGAATCCGTTGGTGTCCCCGAGGACGAGGTTGTTCGCGTAGCTTTGGAACGCGACGTAGCGGCTGTCGGCGGAGATCGAGGGAGCGTCGCTGCCGCCGTTTCCCTGTACCCCGCCCGAGGAGATGCTCACCCGCTCGGTCGTGCCGCTCAGCCGGTCGCGGACGAAGACGTCAACGAACGCGTTGGTGTCCCCGGCGACGAGGTTGGTCGCTGAGCTCTCGAACGCCACGTAGCGGCCATCCGCGGAAATCGAGGGGAAGTAGCTGTAGCCGTTTCCCTGTACCCCGCCCGAAGAGATGCTCACCCGCTCGGTCGTGCCGCTCTGACGGTCGCGAAGGAAGACGTCCGAGAACCCGTTCGTGTCCCCGGGGACGAGATTGGTCGCGGAGCCATCGAACGCCACGTAGCGGCCGTCGGCGGAGATCGCGGGGGCGTAGCTGCCGCCGTTACCCTGCGCCCCGCCCGAGTCGACGCTCACTCGCTCGGTCGTGCCTCTCTTGCGATCGCGTACGTTGATGTCTCCGGATCCGTTCGTGTCCCCGGGGACGAGGTTGGTCGCGATGCTG
>JBGPOP010000075.1:0-7441 GCA_041488095.1 Planctomycetota bacterium | reverse complement strand
TCCTTGACCATGTTCCGGTTCCAGCTCGGGATCTCGACCACGAGATCGCGCGAGCCGTCCGGAACCGACTGGCACGAGAGGCGCGACTGTGGCGTCAGCCCGGGCGCGTTGTCGAGCTGGTCGTCCTCGTCCTCGGTCGCCCCGGGGATCGACTCGAGGCCCTTCCTCACGATCACGTGGCAGGTCGAGCACGCGCACACTCCGCCGCAGGCGTGGTCGATCTCGACGCGGTGGCCGAGGGCGATCTCGAGGATCGATCCTTTCAGACCCTCGCGCGAGTAGGGAAGCTTCGAGGGATCGACCTCGACCACCTTCTTCATGGGGAGGAAGGTGATCGAGTAGCGCTTCGTCGGCAGCTTCGACTCGACCGGCTTGATGTACGGGTTCGTGCCGCCCATGGCGCGGGCCTCATAGGCCCCGATCCTATCTTCCGTGACGGCGCCGAGCCCGGCTGCGACCCTCTGCCTGCGAAGGCGCAGCGGGTCGCTCCTCGATCGGGGGAGGTCGGGGCGGCTCGGGGGGAGGTCGCCGCGAGGGAGGAGGTCCCTCGCGCCTGCGGCTCGGGCCGGGAGGATCGACCTCCGGAATCGGCCAGGTCGCCTGCTTCAAGACGAAGGACCAGCGCTTCATCCCGTGCGGCGTGACGAGCGTGATCGCGCGCCCGCTGCGCCCGGCGCGGCCGGTGCGCCCGATGCGGTGCGTGTACTCCGTGAGGTCGCGCGGCGGCGAGTAGTTGACGACGTGCGTGACGAGGACGACGTCGAGCCCGCGCGAGGCGACGTCGGTCGCGACGAGCGCCTTGACCTCGCCGGTGCGGAACGCGCCCATGACGCGGAAGCGCGCGTCCTGCTCGTAGCCGCCGTGGAGCGCCTTGATCGAGAAAGGCAGGCGCTCGAGGCGCCGCATCAGCCGGTCCACCTCGTCGCGGCGATCGCAGAAGACCAGGAACACGTCGTCCGGCCCGCTCTGCTCGATCAGGCGGATCAGCGCGAGCGCGTGGTCGTCGTCCGTGACGTTGAACCAGCACTGCTCGATCGCGTCGACGGTCTTGATGCCCGCGGCGGTCGCGACCTCGACGGGATCGCGGGTGTGCTCGCGCGCGAGCTTCAGGAGCTCGGTCGGGAACGTCGCCGAGAAGAGCAGCGTCTGCCTCTCGTCGGGCGTGAAGGAGAGGATCTTGCGGACGTCGTCGATGAAGCCGATCTCGAGCATGCGGTCGGCCTCGTCGAGGACGACGTACTCGGTCCAGGGGAAGGACAGGAAGCGCTGCCCGTAGAGGTCGAGCACGCGCCCGGGCGTCCCGACGACGACCTGGACGCCGGACTGGAGCGCCTTGACCTGCGGCCCGAGCGGCTCGCCGCCGACGACCAGCGCCACGCGGACGCCGCGCGCCTTGCCGAGGATCTCGAGCACCTTGCAGACCTGCTCGGCGAGCTCGCGGGTCGGGCACAGCGTGAGCGCGAGCACCGACGCGCGGGCGGGATCGATCTTGGACATGATCGGCGCGCCGAAGGCGAGGGTCTTGCCCGTCCCGGTCTCGGCCTTGGCGATGATGTCCTTCCCCTCGAGCACGGGACCGATGGCGAGCTTCTGGATCGGCGTGGGGACGGTGATGCCCATGTCGGCGATCGCGCGCTGGATGTCCTCGCCGAGGTTCCACTCGAGGAAGGAGTGGATGTCGGGCGGCACCTCGGTCGGGTGCAGCGGCGAGATCCGGGAGTGGCCGGCGTGGGCCTGGGAACCGGCCGGGGGGCCGCCGCCGCCGCGCCGGCCGCCGGGGCGGCGGCCGCGGCCGCGAGTGGGAGGAGAGGGGCTCAAGGAATCGAAGGGACGGTCGAGCGTCTGTGCGAGGCGAATAGGATAGGGACCCGACGCTCCGAACGAAAGGAAGATGCCGATGTGCTCGTCGACCGTCCGCCTGGTGATCGAGGCCATCCTCGCGGCCTCGACGAGCTTGCAGTCCGGATCGAAGGCGCCGGAGCCGCCCGCGGGTCCGCCGCTGCGGCTGATCGAGGCGATCGAATTGCCGGGCGTCGAGGGGCGCATCGACCACCTCGCGCTCGATCTCGCGCGGAGGAGGCTCTTCGTCGCGGCGCTCGAGAACGGCAGCCTGGAGGTCGTCGATCTCGAGGGCAAGAAGCGGCTCAAGAGCGTCACGGGCCTCGCCGAGCCGCAGCAGGTGCTGTTCCTCGACGAGCAGGACCAGCTCCTGGTCACGAACGGCGGGAGCGGCCTGCTCGACGTCTTCGACGCGCACTCGCTCGAGCGCGTCGCGAGCGTCAAGATCGGCGAGGACGCGGACAACCTGCGCTACGATCCGCGGACGAAGCTCGTGTACGTCGGCTACGGCGCCGGAGCGCTCGCGATCGTCGATGCGAAGGACTGGAAGGTCGTCGGCGAGATCGCGCTGGGCGGGCACCCCGAATCGTTCCAGTTCGACGCGCGGACGAAGAGGGCGCTGGTGAACGTCCCCGACAAGCGGCAGATCGTGGTGATCGACCTCGCCCTCCGCAAGGTGGTCGAGACGTGGCCGGTCAAGGAGGCGGAGAAGAACTATCCGATGGCGATCCAGGGCGCTGACCGGCGCGTGTTCGTCGCCTGCCGCAAGCCGGCGCTGCTGCTCGTGCTCGATCCGGCGAACGGCCGGACCTTCGATGCGCTGGAGCTGGCGGGCGACGCCGACGACGTGTTCCTCGACGAGGCGAGCAGCCGCGTGTTCGTGTCGTGCGGCGAGGGCTCGATCGACGTGTTCCAGCGCGGGGAGCTGGGCCGGTACGCGCCGGCCGGCAGGATGAAAACGGCCGCGGGTGCGCGGACGTGCCTCTACTCGCCCGGGGAGGAGAAGCTGTACCTCGCCGTCCCGCACCGAGGGGATCAGCGGGCGGAGGTCCGGGTGTACGACGCCCGGCGTTGAGCCGGGCGGCGGGCGAGGCCGGCGCGACGCCCGCGACGATCGACCGGCGTCTCGCTATCCTCCCCGTCCCCCGGGGAGCCCCCCGGGGATCCCCATGCGCATCGCCACCTGGAACGTGAACAGCGTCCGTGCGCGGTTGCCGCGGGTCCTGCCCTGGCTTGCGGAGAAGAAGCCCGACGTGGTCCTGCTCCAGGAGACGAAGTGCCTCGACGAGGCCTTCCCGCGCGAGCCGATCGAGGAGCTCGGCTACAACATCGAGACCTTCGGGCAGAAGACCTACAACGGCGTCGCGATCCTCGCGAAGTCGCGGATCACCGACGTGCAGCGCGGGCTGCGCGACGACGTCGAGGACAAGGAGGCGCGCGTGATCGGCGCGACGGTCGGAGACGTCATGCTCCTCTCGGTGTACGTGGTCAACGGGCAGGAGGTCGGCGCGCCGGCGTACGAGAAGAAGCTCGAGTGGCTCAAGCGGCTTCGCAAATTGATGTGGGAGCGGTACATCATGACGGAGAAGGTCGTGATGGCGGGCGACTTCAACGTGACCTTCGACGATCGGGACGTGTACGACCCGGATGGATGGCGCGAGAAGATCCTGTGCTCGACGCATGAACGCGAGGCGCTCATGCGCGTGATGGACTGCGGGCTGAAGGACGCGTTCCGCAAGCACCACGAGGAGGGCGGGGTCTACACGTGGTGGGACTTCCGGACGGGCGCGTTCAAGCGCAACCACGGCTTGCGGATCGACCACTTCCTGATGTCGCCGCCGGCTCTGCGCGCGTGCAGCGCGGTCGAGGTCGACATCGAAGCGCGTTCGGGCACGAAGCCGAGCGATCACGCGCCGGTGATCGCCGAGGTGGAATGAGGGCGGGGCCAGCGCATTTCGATCAGGGATCGTCGAGGACGACTTCCGTCTCCGCGTCCACACGGGTCTGGACCTGCTTTTCACCCTCCTTCGTTGCATAGTAGTGGATCGTCACCGTGCCCGCCGGAACCGTCACAGTGGTCCAGGATCCTTTGGCAACGTATGACCAGCCGAGAGACGCTCCTCCTCCCAGCAGCCGGAGGCTCGCCCCTTCAAGCTGTCCCTGGTAGCGGATAGTCAGGCGAGCTCCACGGACGAGATCGATGGTCACGCCTCTTGTTTCGACATTGGGCTCAACACGGATCCCTCGCCGCAGCCCGACCCAATCGCCGGAGGCGCGCGCAAAAATGTCGTAGTCGCCCGGTGCGAGACCCACAAACTCGAATCTCCCGTCCTGACCGCATCCCGTCTGGAAGGCTCCCTTCTCATCGCCCGAAGGCCCGACGACGAGCTTGGCAACGGCTCCCGAACCCGTTTCGGAGGCGATGACGGTGCCGGACAGAGAACCTGCCGCCTTCAGACGGAGCACAACCCCGGAGTCTCCGGCCTTTGCGACGACCTCGTCGGAATCGGCATGCATGAAACGCGCCGAGGCCTTCAGGTTCCACTCGCCCTCCTCGAGCGGACCGATCGTGAACTCGCCGTTCTTGTCGGGATGAGCCTCGTGAATGGCGGGTGTCCCCTTGCGACCGAAGGAGACTGCGGCTTCGTTCATAGGCTGGCCATCGGGTGCAAGCACTCGTCCACGAATGAACAGCGTCGTGCGGGGGCGGATCGCGACCTCTTGGACCGTGGCTCCCTCAGGGATGTCGAACCGGACGGCGAGGGGAGCGACGCGATGCTCCTCGTCTGATGTCTCGGATTCCTCGGAGGGAGCCAGCCCGACCCACCAACGTCCGGTCTGCACCTCGGTGAACGAGAATCGGCCCTGCTCGTCCGTCGTCGCTCGCCCTACGACTTGATCTTCATCGCTAGGGATCAGCATGCACGTGTCAAAAGGCTGCAAGACCGCCGCGATCGTCTCCCGCAACAGCCACACTTCGTGACCGGTGACGGGTTGACCCCTCTCCTTCAGCGCTTGGCCTCGCACGAGCGTGCCCACGCCGATCCGCCAATCAACCGTCCGCACCTCTCCAGGATCGAGGGCAAGTCGTTCCAACCTGTCCCAAGACAGCTTCAGGACCATCGTTCGATCGCGGCGGATCTCCACTCCAAGAGGAACACGGGATGGGAGATTGCGGAGAACGCAACGACCGTCCGCATCGCAGGTGGACCACCAGAATGGTCCGGGCTCTTGATACACGTCCTCTTCGATGTCGTCCATCGGTCCTAGCGCGTAGGACGGAGTGCTGATCCACACGCTGAGCTCGTGCTGACCTCCTCCTCCGGGATCGATCACCCGCACCTGGAGCTCGGCCGTCGCCCCGAGCTTGAGGACGAGAGGATCCTCGCGTCGGTCGTGTCCACGTCCTGCCTGGAAGAGCATCGGTCCGAGACCGCGTGCCTCGATACACATGTCGTTGATGCTCCAGTGCGTCGAGTGGAGGACGAACATTCCGTCTTGATCGGTCTCGACGAATTCCGCTGAGGGATGCTGGTGTGCCTGCAGCAGCTCCACCATGTCGCTCCCGTTCCGAGAAGCGAACCACCTCCAAACACGTGCGCCGGCGATCGGTCTCCGGTCCTCAACCGAGACAGCCTTGCCCCAGAAAACGATCTGCCGACCGAATACCACGTCGATCGTGAGGCTGCGACGCTCGCCGGATCCGAGAGCTCCGACCTCGACCGTCCTGGGCATGAATGTGGGTTCGTCATCGCGCAAGGCCTCGGGATCGCCCTTGCTCTCGACCGATACTTGGAGGTCGGCTGCGGCAGGAACGCCGAGCTCGGTGAGACCTTGCTCATCCGTCGTTCCCTGTGCGCAGAGGACACGTTCGGGTTGAGGTTCATCCGGCCCGCCGGCACCCGCGGCCGGCGGCTGAGTCGATGCCCGGATGACCCCGTCGGCCACGGGCTCGGACGATCGCCCTTTGATGAGGTGGACGAGGAGCGTCGCTCCCTGGCTCGATGCAGGTCCGAGTGCGGAGACGGGCTCGCGCATCTGCTTGAGAGCCAGCGTCTCTCGAGACACCTGCGCTTGGTCAAGTTTCTCTGCCGTTTCCTGGGAGGACGAGGCAGGTCCGGAGGTAACGACTGCGGACGAGGGAATGCTCGACCCCAGCTTGAGGGATCGGACTAGCCACAAGAGCAGGAAGCCTCCGGCGAGGAGGAGCAGGACGAGCGAGACCCGTTTTCTCATGGCCTGACTCCCTTGTCGCGCTACGGGTGTCTTGCTCCCTGCAGCGCAGACGCCTCGGCAGTATAGCAAGCGCGCGAGCCGTGTTTCTGCGAGTTGTGGACTCTCCTCGATGAGATCGCTTGCGAATTGGGAGCGAGGCAGAAGGCAGGTTGAATGCAATGCTCGATCGCGCGCAAGGGCGCTCAGCCGAGTTGCCACACGTCGGTCATCGCGGAGATGGAGCGGCCGGCTCCCTGCTGAGCCCATCTCTCAGCCGACCGCTCCGTTACGACATCTCCACACTGGATGTCTCGTTGCAACGCAGAACACGGTCTTGACGACCTCCTGGGAGCCGACGCGACATGTCGGCATGGAAGTTGACCGGGCGCGCGGCTCCCACCCGATCGAGCCCTGAACTCCGTTCACTCCCGACCCGGACCCCGCATGCGCGCACCCATCTCGCTCCTCGTCCTCGGTCTCTTCCCCGCTCTCGCCAGATCCCCCGCCCGCGCCAACGACGTCCTGTACGAGATCGTCGTGCCCACGACACAGAGCTTCGGGGCTCCCCTTTGCCGTCTCCGCGACATCACCGGCGACGATCGGCCCGACTTCGCGGCGGTGCTCCACCTGGGCTACTCCGGAGCTGAAGTGCGGATCTTCTCCGGCGCGGACGGCTCGCTCGTCCGCACGATCGCGGATCCCGATCCGCAGTTCGGACGCTCGCTCGCCGCCGCGGGAGACGTCGACGGCGACCGGTTCGAAGACCTGATCGTCGGCGCGAGCACCTTTGCGCGCGTCTACTCGGGCAGGGACGGACGGCTGCTCTTCGAGTTCCAGCAGCCGGGGCTCGGCGACAACTACTCCTCCTCCGTCGCAGGCGTCGGCGACGTGAATGGGGACGGTCATCCCGACATCGTCGTGGGCGCCGCACAAGAGATCGTGATAGGAGGAGGCGACCACTACACAATCTTCTACGCCGGTCCGGGCTACGCGGAGGTGCGCTCGGGCGCCGACGGAAGCCTCCTCCGCGTCCTCCACGCCGTGGGGAGCAGCGCGGCCTTCGGTGGCCAGGTCTGCGCGGCGGGAGACGTCGACGGAGACGGAGTCGGAGACATTGCGGTCTCGAGCTTCCTGCAGCCCTTCGTGTACGGGACGATGGTTCTCACTCTGTTCTCCGGCGCCACGGGCACGGCCCTGTGGGAGATCCCGCTCGCCGGTTCCATCGGCATGGGAGGCGTCATCGCGCCGCTAGCCCGGATCTCTCACGACATGTGAGCAACACGCCGTCGCCTCGTTCGTAAGTGGAGTTGGTTACACGAGCTCCAACCCACAAACGAGGGCGGACGGCGATGACAGATTGTACTCAGCGCGAGATGCGCTTTGAAGG
>JBGPOP010000074.1:0-8244 GCA_041488095.1 Planctomycetota bacterium | reverse complement strand
CGAGATCGAGGGAGACAAGCTGCCGCCGTTCCCCTGCGCCCCGCCCGTGACCACGCTCACGCGCTCGGTCGTCCCGCTCTGGCGGTCGCGCACGAAGACGTCATCGCTCCCGTTCGTGTCGCCCACGACGAGGTTCGAGGCGCTGCTCTTGAACGCCACGAAGCGGCCGTCGGCCGAGATCGATGAATACTGGCTGTGGCCGTTCCCCTGAGTCCCGCCCGTGGCCACGCTCACGCGCTCGGTCGTCTGCGCCTCCGCGAGGCTGCCCGCCAGAGCCGCAGCCAGAGCCACACCTGTCCAACGCGATGCACGGTTCATCCGACTCCTCCCCTTGCTCCTCTCCCAAAGATGCATGTGGGCTCCCGCGGTCCCAAGGCCGGCCTCGTCGACGCTCCCCGCTCCCCGCGTCCCGTTCGCTTCCCCAGGCTACCCTTCCACAGCGAAACCCGCGAGCTGACGCACCCCTCTCCCAGTGAGCGGCGGCGTCACGTCGTGGAGTCTCTCGGCTCACGGCGGCGTGGAGGCTCCCTCATCTCGCTGCTGGCCTTCGTCGGCGGTCGCCGGAGCGCGCGACCTCGCCGGTGCCGGGCGTCCACCTCGCTACGGAACGCCTCGTCGAATCACGGGCACCAGGTCGTGCTCAGCCCATCCGTGACGTTGAAGTTCCCGCCTCCCGCTGCCGGATCGCGGTACATGATCTGGAATCCCCACGATTGCCCGGCGTTGATGTGCCCAGCGGGGGGGAGTGTGTGCAGGTTCACCGGGTAGTCGACGTCGCCCAGCAGGTTCGACGTCGTCGCGGGGTAGATCCGGTAGAACGGACTGTTGATGCAGCGGATCCCGTTGCCCATCGGCAGGAAGGCCGTCTGGTCCAGCCCGTAGAACGCCAGGCACAGCTTGTTCGGCGGGACATTGAAAGTTTGGAGACCGAAGTTGTTCAGCGAGATCGAGTTCGTGCCCGTGAAGCTGATCGGAGAGCCGGAGGCGCTGAAGGAATTCCCCGCGGCCGTGCAGAAGCTGGTCGGCGCCACGGCGACGCAGTTGTCGTAGAGGATCTGTGCGATCCACGTCCCCCACTGGTTGCCCGTGCGCGCGTACTCCTGGATCGTCCAGAAGTCGAGGTCGTTCGTGGGATCGACGCTGGTCAGGCTGTAGTCGCCCCAGCGGCTGGGATTGCCGCCGTCGTTGTAGCTCCCGTCGCCGGTCTTGAAGAGCTGCGGCGGCGCGGTCTGGCCCGTCGTGTCGGTCGCCTTGCGGCCGGTGACGTAGCAGCCGGCGAAGTGGCTCGAGTCCGAGCCGGTGAAGCCCACGACCATGTGGCCGTTGGCGTTGACCGAGAGCCCGGGGAAGAAGTAGTAGAGCGACGGGTCGTCGATCGTGCCAAACTGGGTCAGAGCGATCGGGCTCGTGTTGATCTGGTACCAGCGGCAAGCGGATCTTCCCCCCGCAAACACAGCATTCGCGGTCCAGACGTAGCCGTTCCGATAGACCGCGTTGAGCAAGCGGCCGTCGAGGGTGTCGAGCAGGGAAGTGCTGCCCATGGCCGGCGCGTTGGGCGGCGCGGAGAACCCCGGGATGTGGGCGGTTCCCAGGTTCGTCAGCGTCGGGAGCGTCAACGGCGCATTCACCCGATACAGCGTCCCCCACGAAATGCAGTATTCCCCGCTAGGCGTGCCGTAGGTGACGCAGGGATGGATCGCGCCCTCCCAGCTGAGATGCCGGAAGGCCGTCACCGTGCCCAGGCTCTGGGTCGCCGCCACGAGCGGCGCCTTGTCGATGGCGAACAGGCTCATCAGGTCCGGTGAACCGACCATGTAGGCCGAGCTGTAGATGCCGTTCGCGTCCACGCCCAGCGTCGGATAGTCGGGCCAGTGGCCCGCATCGACGCCCTGGCTCAGATTGATGCTCGTCTTGAACCACGACCCGGTGGGATCCGACGTCGACGACACGGCGAAGAAGAGCCTCGTGTTGAAATCGTCGCTCATGAGGATGAAGCGCTGGCTGTTCGGGTCGAACACGCAGCGCCCGTCGCCGAGGCTGCCCGTGGCCCAGAAGCTCGCCTGCGAGACGTTCATCAAGCGCGCGCCGGTCGTCTTGTTCCAGACCGAGATGTTCGAGTTCACGACCGAGACGAAGTGGTTGATGCCGACCGCTCCGCACGTGTCCGGCGGGACCCAGCCGCCACCCGGGTCGCCCAGCTTCGGCCCGACGAAGTTCGTGCCGATCGTGGGCGGCGATCCGCCGCCGCCAAGGTTCTGGTTGCCCGAGCTGCCGCCGGGAGCCGGCTTGGCGGCCCGCAGGCCGGGAGGAATCCTGGGCGGGTGCGCGACGTAGACGCCGGTCGGCGGCGGGTTCTCGCGCTCGCGGCGGATGACATCCTCCATGCTCTCGACCCACGCGGGGCCGAAGGCGGAAGGATCGAGCCGCTCGCCGCGGACGGTCGTCCCCTCGCTCTGCGAGGGAGGTGTCGCCAAGTTGGCGGGGTTCTGAGGAGAAGTGGACACGCTCGCGCGGGTGAAGGTCGCGGTGGAGAGGACCAGAGCGAGGGGCAGGATACGCATGGGGATGGCTGGGTGGGGTTGGCGTGGGAGGAGAGCTGGCGAGGACGCCGGCTCCTCGAGGCGCGGCGAACCGTAGAGACCTACTGACAGTAGCAACCTATCCGAGAGTTCCCGAAAATTGGTAGAGCCGAACCGACGGATCGCGTTCGACGTCGGCAGACCACATTACAAAGCCTCCAGACGGGTGCGTCCGCTAACGCCGGAGCCAGAGCAGCCGGACGCCAAAGGAGGTCTCCGGCCGCAGCGGCTCGCCTCCGATCAATGGCCCCGTCGCGTACTTCTCGCGGACGAAGGCCATCAGCCGCGCGCCGTAGTCCACGCCGAACCAGGGCAGCCCGTACTCGGCCGTCGACTTGTGCACGATCGCGACGAAGTCCGGCGGGCTCCTCCGGAAGTCGGCCAGGATCGCGTCCTCCCCGAACATCAACAGCTCCGGAGGCATGTAGTTGATGTAGCGCGCGGGCGCCTTCGCACGCACCAGGTAGTTGATCATCACGCCCTCGGGCAGCGCGGCCAGCGTATCGCCCGGCGCGAGCTTCTTCTTCACCGCCGCGACCGCCGCGTTCACGTACGCTCCCCGCCCGTCGGCCAGGAACGCGTCCTTTCCCTCCCCCACCCGCACGGTCTTCCGGCTCACGAACGTCTCCATGATCGAGAGGTGCGCGAACACCGCCACCGCGAGCGCGCCCAGCGCGAATCCGCGGAAGATCGCGCCGAGGCCGCCCGCGCGCTCGATCCGTCCGGGGATCCAGCCGACCAGCGCCGCGACGAGGAGCATCGTCGACGGCATCGCCAGCGCGAAACCGTACATGTTGATCCGCGCGTGGAGCCCGATCTTCGAGAGCAGGACGAGCGCGTAGAGCGCGAAGCCGGCGGCGAGAACCGCGCGATCGCGGTCCCGTGGATCGTCGCGCGTCCGCCATGCGGCCACGAATGCCACCGCGAGGCAGGCGAGCGCGAACAGCGGCAGCGGCCGGCCGGCCTCGATCCAGCCCTCCGGCGAGGGACGCAGCGCGAGCAGGACGGCCGCGGCGACGGCGGCGCCCGCGAGGCCGGCGACGAACGCTCCGGGCTTCGTCGCGCGTCCGCGCCACGCCAGCGCGGCGACCGCCGCGGGAGCGAAGACCGCCAGCCACCGACCGGTCCAGGCCAGGAGCTTCCCGAGGTTCTGCTCGGGATGATCCGTCCCCATCACCCAGCGATAGAAGGCGAGCGATGTGATGCGCTCTTCGACGACGTACGGCCACCCGCCCAGGGTGCCGCGCAGCGCCCCGGCCGGGTCCATCGCCGTGCACAGCGCCGCGAAGGCAGCCGCGACGGGGATCAGGGCGCAAGCGGAAACGGTCATCGCCGCACGCGCGAGCCCGCGCCGGTCGGCGAGGAACCCCAGCGACAGTCCGAGCCCCGCCGCCGCAGCGACCGCCAGGAACACCTCGACCTTGGTCAGGAAGGCGAGACCGACACAGAGACCGATCGCCGCGGCCCACACGACCCGCCGGCCTTCGAGCCAGCGCGCGAGCGCGGCCAGCGCGGCGAGCGCCAGGAGCGCCCCGTGGGTCGCCTCGTGCGAGTACGGGCAGACGTAGTTCGAGTTGCCGAGGAACTCGAGCTGCGCGAAGGCGAACAGCGTCAGGAACACCACCAGCGCGGCGGCCGCCGCGATCGCGCCCGCGATCCGCTCGATCAGGCCGTGGAGGAGCACGGCGATCCCCGCGAGCACGGCCAGGTTCGCGAAGACGAGCGTCGAGAGGCTCGCGCCGAACACGCGAAAAAGCGCGGCGTTGAAGTACGGCGACAGCGGCCCGGTGAAGTACGCCACGTCGCGGTAGAGCACGTCGCCCTGCGCGAGCCGCCACGGGACGTACAGCTCGCCCCCGAAATCGACCAGGACGTCCGGCCACGTGCCCCACGTCCACGCGAGCATCGACAGGCCGACCGCGATGCCGAGGAGCGCTCCGGCCCACCTGCGCGCCCGCATGCCCATCATGGCCGGGGCCTCCCGGATCTCCTCGCGCCTCGGAAGCTCGCTACTTGTGCGCGAGGAGCATGGTCATCCGCCGACCCATCAGCCGAGGCGTCATCTCGATCTTGCTGATGTCGGAGAGGGTCTGGGCCACGCGCTTCATGACGTCGTAGCCGTGCTCGGGGTGCGCCATCTGCCTTCCGCGGAAGATGCACACCACCTGCACCTTGTGCCCCTGCTCCAGGAACTTCCGGCCCGCTTCCAGGCGATACTCGAGGTCGTGCTTGTCGATCGCCGGCCGCACGCGCAGCTCCTTGAGCTGCGATCCCGCGCGGTGCGTCCCGCGCTCCTTCTTCTTCTGGGCGTACTTGAACTTGCCGAAGTCGAGGATCCGGCACACGGGCGGTCGCGCGGTCGGGGAGACCTCGACGAGATCGAGACCGGCTTCCTCGGCGCGCCGCATCGCATCGATCGTGGGCACGACGCCCACTTGCTCCCCGTTCTGGTCGATCAGCCGGACTTCGGCGATGCGGATTTGACGGTTGACGCGGTAGTCGATCGCTGACACTGATCTCCTTGGGTTCGGGTTCGCGCGGCGGGCGGGGTGGGGCGGATTCGAATGGGGAAGAGCTGGAGAATAGACGGACGCGGGTCCTGCCGCCAGGGTTTGGGGAGGGTGCCGGTGCTTTCGTCAAGGGTTTCCGGGCGCGGACGGCGGGACGACGGTGCGGATGTGCACCTCCTCGAGCTGTTCCCGGGCGACGGACGAGGGGGCCTCGCACATCAGGTCGGCGGCCGAGGTGGTCTTCGGGAACGCGATCACGTCGCGGATGTTGTCGAGCGAGAGCGTCATCGCGACCAGGCGGTCGAGACCCACGGCGAACCCGGCGTGCGGCGGCGCGCCGTAGGAGAGCGCCTCGAGCAGGAAGCCGAACTTGCGCTGCTGCTCGTCGGGACCGATCCCCAGGATGGAGAAGACGCGCTTCTGCACGTCGCTCCGGTGGATCCGCACCGAGCCCGAGCCGAGCTCCCAGCCGTCGAGCACGAGGTCGTAGGCGCGCGAGGAGAGCTTGCACGGGTCGGGGTCCTCGCCGCCCATCTCCCAGTCGACCGGCGCGGTGAACGGGTGATGCGCGGAGAACCAGCGCCGCGCGGTCTCGTCGTATTCGAAGAGCGGGAACTGCGTCACCCACAGGAAGCGCCGCTCGCCGGACTTGGCGAGCTGGAACTTCCGGCCCAGGTGGACGCGCAGCTCGCCCAGCACTCGCCGCGCGAGCGTTTCGCGGTCGGCGACGAAGAGGCAGGTGTCGCCCTCGGCGGCGGAGAGCCGCTGCCTGAGCGCCTCGCCGCGATCGGCTCCACAGAAGCGCGCCAGCGGCCCGCTGCCGCCGCCCGGGCCGGCCTTCCACCAGGCCAGGCCCTTGGCGCCCATGCCCTTGGCGGTCTCCTCCAGCGCGGCGACATCCTTGCGCGACAGCTCCAGAGCGGCCGGGACGACCAGGCCGATCACGCGCTCGCCGCGTTCGATCGCGCCGCGGAAGACCGTGAACTCGCTGCTCTTCGCCCACTCGTCGACGCCCTTGAGCTCCAGGCCGAAGCGCAGGTCGGGCTTGTCGACACCGAAGCGCTCCATGGCCTCGATCCAGGGCATGCGCGGGAAGGGCGTCGCGATCTCGACCGACAGCGCCTCGCGGAAGGTCTCGGAGAGCGCGCGCTCCCACACCGCGAAGACGTCCTCCTCCTCGACGAAGGACATCTCCATGTCGAGCTGCGTGAACTCAGGCTGGCGGTCGGCGCGCAGGTCCTCGTCGCGGAAGCAGCGCGCGACCTGGAAGTAGCGGTCGAGGCCCGCGACCATCAGGATCTGCTTGAAGATCTGGGGCGACTGCGGCAGCGCGTAGAACTCGCCCGGGTGCACGCGCGAGGGGACCAGGTAGTCGCGCGCGCCCTCCGGCGTCGCGCGCGTCAGGATCGGCGTCTCGACCTCGACGAAGCCCTGCCGCTCGAACGCGCGCCGCAGCGCGTTGATGAAGCGCGAGCGGTGGACGAGGTTCTTCTGCATGGGGGCACGGCGCAGGTCGAGGTAGCGGTAGCGCAGGCGCGTCTCGAGCGAGGTGTCGGCCTGGTCCTCGATCGGGAAGGGCGGGATCTTGCTGCGCGAGAGGATCTCCAGGCGCTCGGCGATCACCTCGACCTCTCCCGTCGCGCGCTCGGGGTTGACGTTCTGCGGGTCGCGCGCGACCACCTGGCCGCGCACGGAAACAGTGAACTCGGGGCCCAGCTTGGCCGCGTCGGCCTGCTCGGGGCCGAGCACGACCTGGGTCAGCCCGTAGCGATCGCGCAGGTCGACGAAGTAGATGCCTCCGTGGTCGCGCCGGGCGCCGACCCAGCCGTTCAGGGTGACCGTCGCGCCGACGTGGTCCTTGCGGAGCTCGCCGCAGGTGTGGGTCCGCCGCCAGTCGGACTTCCGGTCCATCGGGGCGGCCATCAGGAGCCCCGGAATCCGCGGGCGCGCATGCGGAAGAGCGACCGGCGCAGCGCCGCCTCGGCGCGCAGCAGGTCGATGGGTTCACCCGGCGCGGCCCGGCCGACGGCGAGGCGCTCGCGCGCGCGCTTCTCGGCCGCCTGCGCGCGCTCCTCGTCGATCTCCTCGGGTTTCTCGCCCGCCTCGCTGACGACGCGCAGCGTCTCCCCGCGCATCTCCGCGAAGCCTCCCGCGACGAACAGACACTCATCACGCCCCGCCTGCCCGTCGGCGGGCCGGTAGCGCAGGAGCCCCGTGTCGAGCGCTGCGACCATGGGAGCGTGGCGCGGCAAGACGCCGATCGAGCCGTCGAGGCCGGGCAGGCGCACCGAGGTCACCGCGCGGTCGAGCGCGATCTTCTCGGGCGTGATGACCCGCAGGGTGAGAGTTCCCGCCATCGTGCCTAGCCCGCCATCTTCTTCGCCCGCGCGACCACGGAATCGACCCCGCCCTGGTACATGAAGGCCGACTCGGGGATGTCGTCGTGCTTGCCCTCGATGATCTCGCGGAAGCTCTTGACCGTCTCCGCGCGCGGCACGAACATGCCCGGTGTCCCCGTGAACTGCTCGGCGACGAAAAAGGGTTGCGACAGGAAGCGCTGGATGCGCCGCGCGCGGATCACGACGCGCTTGTCCTCCTCGGGTAGCTCCTCGATGCCGAGGATGGCGATGATGTCCTTGAGGTCCGCGTAGCGCTGCAGGATGCGCTGCGTCTCGCGCGCGACCTGGTAGTGCTCCTCCCCCACCACGTTCGGGTCGAGCATGCGCGAGGTCGACTTGAGCGGGTCTACCGCGGGGTAGATGCCGAGCTCCGTGATCGCGCGGTCGAGGATGATCGTCGAGTCGAGGTGCGCGAAGGTCGCGACCGGGGCGGGATCGGTGATGTCGTCGGCGGGCACGTAGACGGCCTGCATCGAGGTCACGGAGCCCTTCTTGGTCGACGTGATCCGCTCCTGCAATGCGCCCATCTCGGAAGCCATCGTCGGCTGGTATCCCACGGCCGAGGGCATGCGACCGAGCAGCGCCGACACCTCCGAGCCCGCCTGCACGAAGCGGAAGATGTTGTCGATGAAGAGCAGCACGTCCTGGTTCTTCACGTCGCGGAAGTACTCCGCCATCGTCAGGCCCGAGAGGCCGACGCGCAGGCGCGCGCCCGGCGGCTCGTTCATCTGCCCGAAGACGAGCACCGCGTTGTCG
>JBGPOP010000073.1:0-8285 GCA_041488095.1 Planctomycetota bacterium | reverse complement strand
CGCTCCTCGTTCGAGAGGTCGAGGATCTCCTGCAGCGCGATGCCGATGTGGGGGATGTACTTCTCGATGTAGCTCCGCTTGTCGAACTCGGCGCGCAGGCGCTTGCCCTTGCGGATGTAGGCGCCGAGCTTGCGCCCGCACTCCTGCAGGCCGAGCTTGATCTCCTTCTGGATCTCGGCGTAGCTCGCGATCGCCTCCTTGGACTCGGAGGTGAACGGGACCCACACGCTCGCGATGTGCACCAGGACCGCCATCGGCCCGAGGGGGAGCGCGCCCCGGGGATGCTGGAGGCCGTAGCGCTTCCAGTCGGTCCCGATGACGCACTTCGTGATCGCGCACGCGGCCTGCTGGTGGAGGAGCGGCACGCGGTTGGCGAAGCGCAGCACGCGGATGGGCTCGTCCGCGGCGCCGACGAGGTCTTCGGTCGCGGCGGCGGCCTTGTCGGTCTTCTTGATCCGTCCCGCCTCGGTCATCTCCAGGCCGACGCCGCCGGGCTTGCCGTAGGCGATGCCGACCTCGACCTGGAAGGGGTTGCCGCGGTACACGGCCGGCGGGCGCGTCGCGGCGCAGTAGAAGTCGGCCTCGACCTCCTTCTTCATCCCCGAGACCACGAGCTCCTCGCCGATCGGCGAGATGCAGGCCATGCTCGGCGCGGAGATCCTGCTCTTCTGGATCGAGCCGTGGAGAGAGGCCGCCTCCTCGCGTGCGATGCGCGTCGGATAGGCCTTCTCGGAGAGCCTGGCGAGCTTGCAGATGTCGACCGCGGCCTTGCGCCCGACGCGCGAGAATTCCTCCTGGAGGAAGCCCGAGAGGGATCGCGATCGTGTGTCCTTGAGCATCGCGATCAGGCGCCCGAGCTCGACGCCGTGCGGGTGCGGCTTGATCTCCTCGACGGCATCCGGGAGCTGCCGGGTCGAGCGCTCGTAGACGACCTTCTCGCCGCCCGGATCCGTGTAGCGGATCGTGACGTGCGGGTTCGCGATCGCGGTGAGCTTCAAGTACATGTCGACCGAGCGCAGGCCCTTCTGGTACTTGGCCTCCAGCTCGATCTCAACGCGCGTGCCGTGCTCGCGGTCCCAGTCGACCTCCTTCTCGCCGTGGACGTCGGGACGGTTGTGGGCCGTGTCGATCGAGAGCAGGAATTCGTGCGCTTTGGCCTTCTTGCCGGTGCGCGAGACGATGCGGACCGGCTTGCCGGTCGTGAGCAGGCCGTACATGCCCGCGGCCGAGATGCCGATGCCCTGCTGGCCGCGGCTCTGACTGAGCTTGTGGAACTTCGAGCCGTAGAGGAGCTTGCCGAAGATCCTGGCGATCTGCTCCTTGACGATGCCGGGACCGTTGTCCTCGACCGCGATGCGGAAGCGGTCTTCGGCGCCGTTCGAAACCGGGGCGATCTCGACGACGACCTCGGGGAGGATGCCGGCCTCCTCGCACGCGTCGAGCGAGTTGTCGACCGCCTCCTTGACCGCGGTGAGCAGCGCCTTGAGCGGCGAGTCGAAGCCGAGGAGGTGGCGGTTCTTGGTGAAGAACTCGGCGACGGAGATCTCGCGCTGGCGGCCGGCCATCTCCTCGGCGGTCGCGCGGCGGGAGGACCTCTTGCGGTCGGGAGCCGTCTCGGTCTCGTCCTCGACATCGGCCTTCGGCTTGCGCTCGGGGGCGGGGCGAGCGGTCGCCGTCGCTGGCTTCTTCGACTTCTTCTCCTTCACGGGGGGCACACCCTTCTCCTCGTCGAGATCGAAGAGGGTGGGGGCGGACAGGTTCGGGCTGGCCAAGGCTGCATCCTCGTGGTGGGGATCTGGTCTCGGTTTCTATGGAAGGGAGTGTGACGATTCAACGTTCTTGCGCGCGACGGCTGACTCGCAACCGGGCAGGAAGGGTCCGGAGGAGTGCTGCGATCCCGGTGGCTTGAGGCCCCCATTGGGCGAAGAGCCTCCGGTTCCTCGCCCCTTGCGACCATTCGGAAGCGCGGAAGCCCGACCGAATACGTCGCGCGAAGGTTCATGAGGCCTCAGAGATCGATGTCGAGGGTCATCGGCTGCTCTCCGAGCGTGAACGGGATCTCGCGGACGATCGATCCATCTCGATCCAGCAGCAGCCTGTAGCTTCCCGGAGCGATTCGATCCCTTGTGTCGCCCACCTGCGGGAAGCCTCCTCGCACGCACGGAAGTCCATCAGGAGAAACCACCGAGTAGTAAAGGTCCATGGCTTCCATGCTGAGGGGGTGCAGGAAGAGGTCGACCCCTGGGCGCAAAGGGATCACGAGATTGAAAATGGGTCCGCGGGTGAGGTCGACCGTGATCGGTCGAGCGCGCCAGTCAGGCTGTCCTGCGCCCGCGTGCAAGAACCGATTCACGAGAAGGAGGTACTTGCGCTTGGCGAAGGCCCCCTCGAAGCGGCCGTCCTCGTCCCCTTCGATTCCCAACTGGACGTGTGTGTTCATCGCCTCGAGCGCGTGCTCCTCCGAATAGGGAAACAGCGAACCCTCCGCATTCAGGGGTCGACCTTCCGGGTCCACAAACCTGCCCTGAAGGGTGACTCCCCTCTCGAGGGCGATGGTTCCGAGGTCGTTCTCTCGACCGGGAGCGAGATCCACCTGCCGGATCTCGTATGCGTAGCCCGGAGGCTGGAAGGTGAGGGTGTATGCGCCAGGGAGGAGCTTCTCCTTGAGCAGGGCGCCGGATTCGTCCGCCTCGAACCATTGGGTCCCGCCTCCCGCGCCGAACAAGCCCGCCTTGGCTCCCGAGATGGGGCCACGCGTCTCCGCATCCACCAACCGACAGGAGAGGCTGCAGGTCAGGCCACACAGGCGTTCGATCGGGATCTCGAGCGTGAGATGGTCGACGTGCGCGTCGACTCGTTTCGTCGCGACGATGTAGTCGCGCACTTCGGCGCTGACGTGGACAGGCGGCTCGCTGAAAATCTCGAGTCGACCGGAGCATTCCTTGGACGGATCGCCGGGTACCTTCTCGTTTTGGCTCGCGCGGGGTTCGTAGCGGCTACCGCGGTGCGCGAGGCGCCACTTGAAGGATCGCGGGACCAGGCGCTCCTCGGGTGGGTCCACTGTTGCGACCACTCCGACGATGAACCCCACGGGCAGTTCCGCTCGCAGATTCCGATCGAGGAGGTTTCGACCCTCGGGGGTGACCAAGCGGATCGCGATCGTCCACACGGACTCGAGCACGAAGTCTTCGCGGTGCTCGGTCTCGGCCGATCGAAGCGAGATCGTGCGGATCGCATGTCGGAAGCCGAAGACGTCGCAGCCAAGATCGAACGGGCCCGGCTCGAGGCCTCCGATCCTGTATGCGCCCTTCCCGATCGGAGCGAACTGAGTCCTGCCGCTCGCATCCGTCACCGTGACGCGGGCCCTGGGGACGCCGATGCCTGCTCCGTCCCGATCCGTCACACTGCCCCTGAGGACGATCGGCTTCGCCAGCAGACTCTCGGACGCGTTCACCGCCGCGGAGGCGGGCGCGGATTCCGCGTCCTCGTCCGTCGTCCCAGGGATGCGGGTCGAGTCGTTCGCAGGCCGCTCGAGCAGGCGCACGGCCTCGGACCCGTCCCTCTCCGACTCGTCCACGGGAGCAGCGACTCGCGTTACCGGCGCCGGCGCGGACGGTCGCAGAGTCCGCCCGAGACAGATCCCGAGCGCACCGAGGAGCAACGCAAGGAGGATCGAGGTTCGCGTTCGGGGAGCCATGACGGCAGTGACTCCCCCTCATCATCCGCTTCTCGCCCGGATCACGAAGCTGCGGATCGCCCAGATCACCGTCGCGACCAGGAGAAGCTTCGGCGCGGAGGTCAGGCAACCGAGCGAGAGATGCCGTTTCTGCAGCGACCCGCCGCACGCGGGGCAGGACCGCGGAGTCGGTCGCGGCAGATCGGCCTTGCAGTGCGGGCAGGTCCGCGTGTCGAGAACCCTAGGCGACATGTGCGACCGGAACGGCGATCGCCTCGGGATCGAAGCCGCCCTGGCACAGGCCGAGCGGCGCGGCCGCATCGCGGAAGGCGCGGAGCGCGGGCGCCAGGCGGTTTCCCGCGTCGTACCGGCACTCCTCGGCGAGGTAGCGGCGACACGCCTCGAGCGGCAGCTTCCAGCTCCGGCTGGCTTCCTCGGCGAGCGCCTCGACGCTCCCCGCTCCGCGTGCACGCGCACGCGCGAAGGCCTCGACCTGCCGCGGCGCGAGCTCGATTCCCGGCCGGACGATCCACACGGCGAACGCGAAGGGAAGGCCGGTGCGCCTCGACCATTCCTCCGACGGATTGAACACCGGCGGCGCGGCCGGGGAGAGGTAGCGCCGCAGCGCCGCGTCGCCGATCTCGAGCCATGCGTCGGCGCGCGCGCTGGACGGATCCGAGCCGAGCGCGACCTCGACGAACTCCCGCGCCATCCCTTCCGTCGAGAGCAGCACGCGCGTCAGCGCCGCCGCAGCCTCGCTGGCCGGATCGAGCGCGACCGTGCGCACCTCCCCGATCGGCTTGCGCAGGAACACCTGCACGCTCGCGACGAAGCCCTCGCCGCACACCGCCAGGCCGTCGAGGTAGCGGTAGCCCGGCCTGCGGAAGAGCTCGATCGAGCTGACGAGCGCGACGTCGATCTCGCCCGCGCGCAGTGCGCGCACCAGCTCGGCGGGCACGCGGCGCGACAGCGCGAACCCAGGCTCGCGCTCGAGCCCCCGGTCGAGAGGCCGGCCGACGAGGTAGGGCACGCTGCCCACGCGCAGCGCGGAGCCGTGCTTCTCGAGGATCCCCGGCATGGCCGGGATGCTAGCAGGAGGCGGACTAGTGCGCTCCCACCCTTATAATGTGGGGAGCGCTCGGGCGCGCCCTCGTCCTCTCCCCCCAGGTGCTCCATGGATCCGCGAAGACTCGCGACGCTCTCGGCTGCTTTCCTGCTGCTCACGGCCGCGATCGCGCGCGCACAGAACTGCGCCAACACTTCGACCGGGAGCATCCCGCTGAACGACCTTGGGACCGGCACCTACCAGGGCTTCCAAGGCGGACTCTACCCCGGGGGCACGAACGTCCGGCCGTTCGCGCACACGGTCGGTGGCCTTTCCCAGGCGGCGCAAGTGGTGCCCCGCGACGCGGCCGGCAACCCCGATCCCGCCGGCCGGATCGTTTTCCTGTCGATCGGGATGTCCAACTGCACGCAGGAGTACTCGCGCTTCGTGCAGCTCGCCAACGCCGATCCGCTGAAGCGACCGTCGGTCGCGCCGGTCGACGGCGCCCAGGGCGGACAGACGGCGGCGATCATCCAGGACCCCACCGCGAACTTCTGGACCGTCGTGCAACAGCGTCTGGCGAGCGCCGGCGTCACCGCGCAGCAGGTTCAGGTGATCTGGTTCAAGGAGGCGGACGCGGGGCCGACGAGCGGCTTCCCTGCATACGCGAACACGCTGAAGACGGAGTTCGAGACGATCATGGGCGTGATCCGCTCGAAGTATCCGAACGCGCGGATCTGCTATGTCGCCTCACGGATCTACGGCGGGTACGCGACCACGACGCTCAACCCCGAGCCCTACGCCTACGAGCAGGGTTTCTCGTGCCGGTGGATGATCGAGGACCAGATCCAGGGGCTCGCCTCCCTGAACTACGACCCCGCGGCCGGGCCGGTGATCTCGCCCTGGATCGACTGGGGAACCTACAACTGGGCCGACGGCCTGGTCCCGCGCAGCGACGGGCTGGTCTGGCAGTGCTCGGACTACGTCAGCGACGGAACCCACCCCTCGGCGAGCGGTCGGGAGAAGGTGGCTCAGGCTCTGCTCGCGTTCGTCCATGCCGATCCGACGGCGGCCGCGTGGTACCTGAGGCAGCCTGCGCCCGAGGCCTACGGGGTCGGCAAGACGACCTCGCTCGGCACGCTGCCGAGCGTCGGCTGGACGGGGACGCCGAGCTTCTCGACGAACGACTTCGCGTTCACCTACACGAACGCGGTGCCGAACAAGTTCGGGCTGGGCTTCTTCGGCGCGACGCCGGCGGACCAGCCCTTCCTCGGCGGCACGGCGACGCGCTGGGTCGGCAACCCGTTCACGCGCCTTCCCGTGCACCTGCTCGACGGGTCGGGCGGATCGAGCTGGGCGATCCCGATCACCTCGACGATGGTCGGCTCGACGCGGTTCTACCAGGGCTGGTCGCGCGACCCGCACCATCCCGACGGGACCGGCGTCGTGGCGACGGACGGCCTCAGGGTGGTGTTCTTCGATTGAGCTGTGGCCGTCCCGGCGCGAATGCCGCGACCCCGGCGGCGTAGCTCGCCCTCCTCTTCCCCCGGAGAACCACGATGCTGGCCGATTTCCTGCTCCGCTCCATGGTGCACAGCGCGCTGGGCGTGCGCCGCAAGCCCTACCTCGGGGCCGCGAGCTTCCTGACGGGAGGCCGTTCGCCGATCCTCAACCTCGGAACGATGCTCGGCGTGGCCGGTCTCGCCTGGGGCGCGTACGAGACCTACAAGAACCACAGGCCGACCGAGTCGATCACCACCGTCGCGGGCGGAGGCTTCCCCGCGAGCGAGGCGCCGATGCTCGCCGGGGGACCGCCGCCTCTGCCTTCCACGCGGCCGCCTCCGCTCCCGGCCACGGCCGGCGCGGTCGCGGCTCCGTCCGCTCCGGCCGGCCCCGACGCGCTCCGGCGTCTCGTCGCGCTGACCATCGCGGCCGCGCGCTGCGACAACGAGCTGTCGGAGGAGGAGTACGGCAAGATCCGCGAGGACGCGCGCGCGAGCGGCGCCGAGAACCTCGTCTCCGAGGAGCTCGCGCGCAAGCGCCCGCTCGCGGAGATCGTCGCCGGGGCGGACAACCCCAAGCTGAAGGCCGACCTGTACGTCCTCTCCTACGGGATCGTGCGCGCCGACGGCGTCGTCAGCAGCAACGAGCGCGTCTGGCTCGCGGAGCTCGCGGGTCTCCTCGGCCTCGACGCGGCTGCGGTGGCGGATCTGGAGAGACGGGCGGGCGAGAACATCGACCGAGGAACGACATGAGCAGCGCAGCCGAGTGGTACATGGCGGTCGGCGGCCAGCAGGTCGGCCCGATCGGCGCCGAGGAGATCGCGGCGAACATCCGCGACGGGACCGCGGGGGCGGACACGCTCGTCTTCGGTCCGGGGATGAAGGAGTGGAAGCGGCTCGGCGAAGTACCCTTGTTCGCCGCCCACCTCCCCGGCGGCGCCGCACCCCCGATCCCCTCCACGCCCGGGCGGAACGCGCACGAGATCGAGTTCCGCATCCTCGGCAGCGAGATGCAGTTCGCCGGGGTCGAGCTCGACCCCGGCGAATGCGCGGTCGCCGAGGCCGGAGCGATGATGTACATGACCTCCGGCATCGGCATGGAGACCGTGTTCGGGGACGGCAGCCGGCCGAGCGGCGGGATCTTCGACGCGCTCGTCGGGGCGGGCAAGCGCCTCATCATCGGCGAGAGCCTGTTCATGACCGTGTTCCAGAACCAGTCCAAGAGCGGGAAGGAACGCATCGCGTTCGCCGCCCCCTATGCGGGCAAGATCATCCCGGTCGACCTGCGCGCGCTGGGCGGCGAGCTGATCTGCCAGAAGGACGCGTTCCTGTGCGCCGCGCGCGGCGTCTCGGTGGGGATCGCGTTCCAGAAGAAGTTCGGGGTCGGCCTGTTCGGCGGCGAGGGCTTCATCATGGAGCGCCTCCAGGGCGACGGCCTGTGCTTCGTGCACGCCGGCGGCACGGTGCACCAGCTCGATCTCGCCTCGGGCGAGAAGCTGCGCGTCGACACCGGCTGTCTCGTCGCGCTGCAGCCGGGCGTCCAATACGACATCCAGTTCGTGGGCCAGGTCAAGACCGCGCTGTTCGGCGGCGAGGGTCTGTTCTTCGCCAGCCTGACGGGTCCGGGGAAGGTGTGGCTCCAGTCGCTTCCGCTGTCGCGCCTGGCCGGCCGGATCGTCAAGGCGTCGGGCTGGTCGCGCAAGGAGGAGGGCTCGGTCCTCGACCACGCCTTCGGCCTGGGCAAGCTGCTCGAAGGGAACGGTTGAATCTGGCCCCCACCGCTGTCCAGGGATGCTGACGCTAGAGGGGGTTTTTCGGGCTTTGTCCTGAAACCGAGGAAGGTTCATCCAGTCGCGCCGGGGAACAGCCCCCGGCCTCGCCCGGGGAGAAAGGACCTCTCGTGCGCTTCCAGCCTCCTCGTTGCCCTCGCCCCGACTGCCCCTCGCATTCTTCGGGCCATCACCGGTGGTGTTTCAAAGGCCACTTCCGCCGGACCTGCGACGGCAGAACCGTCCAGCGCTTTGTGTGCCTGGAGTGCCGTCACACCTTCTCCACCCAGACT
>JBGPOP010000072.1:0-8444 GCA_041488095.1 Planctomycetota bacterium | reverse complement strand
TTCCGCATCGCGCACCTCTCGGACCTCCACCTCGGGCCGCTGCTCCGCGAGCGCTTCCTGGAATCGGTGGTCGAGAAGACGAACGGCCTCTCTCCCGACCTCGTCGTGATCACCGGCGATCTCGTCGACGCGTCCGTTGCGCGCCTCGGGAGCGTTCTCGCGCCCCTCGCGAAGCTGCGCGCGCGGTGCGGCGTCGCCTTCGTCACCGGCAATCACGAGTACTACTGCGGCGCGCAGGAGTGGGTCGAGTTCCTGCGGGGGCGCGGGATCCGCGTGCTGATGAACGAGCGCATCGCGGTCGGCGACGATCGGCCGGGCGGGGCGACCTTCGACCTCGCCGGCGTGCCCGACTACAACGGCGGGCGCTTCGTCGCGGGCCACACGCCGGACCTCGACCTCGCGCTGAAGGACCGGGACCCCGCACGCGCGCTCGTGCTGCTCGCGCACCAGCCGCGGCAGATCTCGCTGACGAAGGGCCACGGCGTCGGCTTGCAGCTCTCCGGGCACGTGCACGGCGGCCAGCTGTGGCCCTTCGGCGCGCTGGTCTCGATCTTCCAGCCGTGGATCGCTGGCTTTCACCGCGCGGAGGACGGGACGCAGATCTACGTCTCGCGCGGCACCGGCTTCTGGGGACCGCCGATGCGCGTCGCGGCTCCGGCGGAGATCGCGACGATCGTGCTGACATGAGCCTGTCCGCGATCCTCGCGTGCGCGAATCTCGTCTCTCCGCCTGCTTCTCGTCCACCGCTGCTCCTCCGCCGGGCTCTGCCCGGCCTCAGGGAGGCGATGGCTCTCAGCCTGCTCTGACTTCAGAAAGCGGAGGGAATTGCGTTGCACACCACAGGCAGAGCGCGGCCATGCCGGCACGGCGCGCGGGTGGCGGAAGCCGCGAGGGTCTGGTGTCGGGGTGTGCTACTCGGGAAGCTCCAGAAACTGGGGGTGCGGTGACCCGACGTGGCCAGCGCAACCTGCGGGCGCCGCGGCGACCGGTGGACGCGCGGGACTCCGGATACGACTGTCCCCCACATGCGCGCTACCCCTTCGTCCGGCCTCGGTTCGCCGGCGGTTTCCGCACGACGCGGGCCTCGTACTCCTTCTCGACGGTCTCGAGATGCTCGCACAGGCGATCGAGGTCGTTCCCGAACCTCTCCGAGAGCGCGCGGCGAAGTCCGCGCACCTCGTCGATGAGCGGATCCGGAGCAAGGGTCTCCGTCGACTCCCGGACTTCTCCGGGCGGTGTCGCCTGGGCCTCGCATCCGAGTTGCCTCAACCGCTCGCGGGCGATGGCGCGCTCCTCCTCGGTGAACAGGGGGTCGTAGCGCGGAGACGCCACCATGTGCTCGATGCTCAGTTCCAGGCGCCCGATCTCCCACAGACGGGTGAGACCCTCCTGGGCCTCCTTCGAGGCGAGGAGGCGCTGCGCTGCTCGCACGGCCCCCAGTTCCTGGACCATGCGCAGGAAGTAGGAGGGGTTGTAGCGGTGCTCTTTCTTCAGCACTTCGCAAGAGCGCAGCGCTTCCTCCTCGAAGAGCTTCTCCAGGTCGATTGGGTTCATGGCCTCGCCTTCATTCTAGCCTCGACTGCCCGGGTCACGGGGCGTCCTCCTCCCAGAGCAGATCGGGCGTCAGGATCCGCGGCGGCACGAGCCCGAGGCGCAGACCGATCGTGCGCAGGTGCATCAGCTTGTTCGGGTTGGCAAGGTGCCTCACGTTCCAGGTGACCAGGTAGTCCATGCCGTGCCAACACGCGCACGCCACATGGATCGCGTCCCCGGCAACCGGACCGGGCATCACCTTCTCGCGAACGAGGATCTTTGCCAGCCCACGGATCTCGCCGCTCAGCGAGAGCAATGGCACTCCCCCGATCCATTCGAGCGGCCGCGGTGCGAGGGATCCGAGAGCTCGGCCACGACCTCCGCCGAGATGTAGAGATCGTGCCTCGGAGCCTGGGACTTCCACCACCCGCGGCTGGCCTCGCGTCGGTACAGGCTGCCGACGTCGGTGCGGTCGGTCACGCAGGCGCTGACGAAGCTCGTCTCGAGGTGGATCCTGGCCACGAATGGATGCTACCCGTCGTCGGGTTTCAGCGGGCGACCCCCTTGCCGAGGCTTTGAGATTGGCAGCAGGATCAGACTGAAGCCCATCGATCGAGTGCAAGGAGCTACCTGAGCGGAACGATCGCTCCAACCGCTCCGTCGAAGTTGAAATCCGAGCTTCCCGACGGACCTTGGATGCGGATCGTGGCAGGAGGCCCGTAGCTCCAAGACAAGATCGCCCCGTCCTTGCCTGCGGCAAATCCTCCTCCGGATCCAAGATCCTTCGATTCGATGAGCGTCAATCCATTCGAGGCGCGGACCTCGACAGGACCAGCCTTGATGACCTCGACAGGACCAGCCCTGTCGAGGTACTCGGTACCGATCAAGAGCCGGTCTGGGCGGAACGGGTCTTTCCTGATGGCACCTTGAGCGACGCAGGCTCCGGAGGGAAGATCCGGCAGAGTCATCGTGCGCACGATCTTCAGCTCAGTTCCGACTTGGATCTCCTTGACGCCTCCTCCAAATCCAAAGAGCAGGAGCGTCGAGTCATCCTCGAAGCACCAACCCATCGGCGCCTCCATGAGCCCGTCCTGACCCTTGGGACGGACCTCGATCGCTGGCCCCATCGTCCCCGTCTTGAGATTCACGGTGCGCAGATCGAGAGCTTCGTTCAGCACGATCGCGTTCCCGTCGCTGATCCCCAGGATGTGCGTATTGTCCGGAGGAAGAGTGATGAGCTCCGAATAATCCGGATGCAGGGCGATCGCTTGGTCCGGTTGCCGCGGGAGTTGGAACACCTGGGCATAGAAGCGATCGAAATACTGCTCCGGGGACGAGCGGGGCATCGAGACGAACTCCACGACGAGGGTTGACCCTCCGATCCAGAGGATCGGATTCCAGAATCCGGTCGTCGTCGTCGCATATTGGGAGATCGGCGTCTTGGCGCAAGCAGGGCTCAGATTCTTCGTATCGAAGACCTGGAGAAATCTCTGGCCCTCCGGATCCATCCATGCCGCGGCAATTTTCTCCCGACTTGGGGAAACGGCGAACTCGAGCCGCCCGCCCAAGCTGGTGGATGCGAGTCTCTCGAAATCCTTGTCGACGAGAGCAAGCCCGCTGATCCCGGTGCTCGTCGCTTCTTCGACGACCAGGTACGCAGGCGCCGGCGTGGCGGATTTCTCTTGGCTGAAGCGCGCGGATTGACAAAGCAGTCCGGATGCCAGCACGAAGGCGAAGAGCCCAACAGTCTTCATAGGAACAATCCTAGTGGAACCAACGGAAAAACGCGGCGACCAAGAGAAATGAAACCCCGACCACGAGCAGAGACATCGGGCGCAGAGATCGCACCAGCACTGCTTTCGATTCCAGGTAGTTCGGGACGGCCTCCCGGCTCTTGCCGTCTACTCTGCTCGGGAGCCCGGGTCCCAGGTCCCTCGGATATCCGGGGCGGCTGCCGAGACGGCCCCGGCTGAGCCACGGAGCACGCCAGGGCACCCGGCGCAGACATTGAGGAGGGGAACGCCTGCGTGGCTTGCCGAGTAGGAACGGGCCCTTCGCACGGTGCGGTGTGGCCGCGCAGCGGCGGCCGGGCGCGGTACGATCTGTCGCATGAGCGCCACCGCCTCGCCCTCCGACTCTGGCACGAGCAAGATCATGGGGACCTGGTGGCAACGTAACGCGCGGCGGCTGTGGCTCGCAGTCCGGCTGGCGGGCGTGCTCGCCGCGCTGGGGTCGGCGGCGTGGTGGTTCCTGTTCTCGCCGGTCGCGGTCACGACGCACACGGTCCTGGCCGGGCTCGTTACCGCGGAGGTGCTGGGCACGGGGACGTTGGAGGCCCGCACGGGGGCGACGCTCGGGCCGAAGATACCCGGGCTGATTGCGCGAGTATCCGTGGACCAGGGGGATCGGGTCAAGGCGGGCGACACGCTGATCTACCTGGAAGACAGCGACTTCAAGCAGCAGGTGGGCGTGGCCGAGGCGGAGGTGGCGGCGGCGACGGCGGGACTGGACCGGCTGCGGGCCGACCAGCGGCGGGCCGAGGCGGTGCTGGCGCAGGCGCGGCTGACCCACCAACGCCTGAGTGAGGCGTGGTCGAAGCACGCGACTTCGGCGCAGGAAGTGGACAAGGCCGCCGAGGCGCTCGCCGTCGCGGAGGCCGAGCTGGCCCGCGCGGGGGCCGTGATCGCGGAGGGTCAAGAGCGACTCGCCGCGACGGAAAGAACCCTTGAGTTCCAGCGGGCCCGACTCGCTGACACCACGATCGAAGCGCCCTTCGACGCGCTGGTCGTGCGGCGCGATCGTGAGGCCGGCGATGTCGTCACCGCGGGGTCGTCGGTGCTGCAACTGGTCTCGACGGCGGAGATGTGGATCACCGCGTGGGTGGACGAGACCGAGCTGGCGCGGCTCGCCGAAGGCCAGCCGGCGCGGGTGGTCTTCCGCTCCGAGCCGAGCGTCGAGTATCCCGGCGTGGTGGCACGGGTCGGGCGTGAGGCCGACCGCGAGACGCGCGAGATCGTGGTGGACGTGCGGGTGGAGACGCTGCCCGCGAACTGGGCCGTGGGCCAGCGGGCCGAAACCTACATCCGCGTGGACCGCAGGGAGGACGTGACGACGCTCCCGGGGGGGCTGTTGCTGGTGCGAGACGGGAAGACGGGCGTCATCGTGGACCAGGGCGGCAGGGCCCGGTGGCGCGAGATCACGGTGGGCCTGCGCGGGCGCGAGACCGTGGAGGTCACCAGGGGCCTGTCGCCCGGCGACGTCGTGGTGAGCCCGGCGGAGGTGCAAGGCGGTCAGCTTCGGGACGGGCGGAGGATCAGCCCGGAATGAACCTCGCCGTCCGCGACATCCGGCACAGCCTGGGCCGCTTCGTCCTGACGACGATTGGCGTGGGGATGCTGCTGATGATCGTGATGGGGATGGGTGGCATGTACCGCGGGTTGGTGGATGATGCGCTGGTCGTGGCGCGGAGCGTGGGCGCGGGCCTGTGGATCGTGCAGCGCGACACGCGCGGGCCCTTCGCCGAGGTCTCGCGCCTGCCTCGCAACGTCGTCGATCGCGTGGCCGCGGTCCCCGGCGTGACCGATGCTCGCGAGTTCGTGTTTCACACGATCCAGCGCGAGCACCGGGGCCGACCCTTGCGGATGGGCGTGTTGGGACTCGGCTGGCCCACCGACAAGGGTGAGGGCCTGCACCTGGTCGCCGGTCGCCCGCTAGCGCAGAACCACTACGAGATGATCGCCAACGCCACGCTGGGACTGGCGCTCGGCGAGAGGCTGCGGCTGGGAAGGGACACTTACACCGTGGTCGGAATCACCTCCGGGATGGTGTCGCAGGGAGGCGACGGTCTCGCGTGTTTCGCCAGCCGCGATGCCCAGGCGATCCAGTTCGACGTGCCGGGCGAGTCGGTCCGGCTGGAGCGGCAGGCCCGGCGCGCTCGCGCCGGCGGGATCGACTTTGGGCGGACGCAGCCGTCCGTGCTGGAGCGCGCCTCGGGGCCGTCGCGCGGCATCCCCGCGCTTCCGGGTCCGGCGATCAGCGCCGTGATCGCGCGGCTCGCGCCCGGCGTGGACGCGGACGCCGTGCTACGGACGTTCGAGGGTTGGAGCGATGTGACGGTCTATACGGCGGCGCAGCAGGAAGACCTGCTTCTCAAAGGGAGCGTGGACCGCGCCCGCCGCCAGTTGCTCCTTTTCCGCGTCCTGCTCACGTTCATATCCGCGTTGATCATGGCCCTCATCATCTACACGCTCACGCTCGACAAGCTCCACCCCATCGCGCTCCTGAAGCTCATCGGGGCACCCAACCGCGTCATCGTCGGCCTCATCATGCAGCAGGCCCTCATCATGGGCGTGCTCGCGTTCGGCGTGGGGTGGCTGCTCGGGCATTGGATCTTTCCGATATTCCCCCGCCGCGTGCTCGTCACGAACGGCGACATGCTCAGCTTGGCCGGGATCGTGCTGGTGATCTCGGTGCTGTCGAGCCTCCTGGGCATCTGGAAGGCGATGCGCGTCGCCCCGAACGAGGCCATCGGCTGAAGCGAAAGGATGGAGGACGCCTTGGGCATGAGCGGCACGCTGGCGCTGGAGACGGACGGACTGACCAAGGTGTACGGCAGCGGCCGCACCGAGGTCGTCGCCATGCGCGACGCGAGCATGAGCGTGCGCAACGGCGAAATCGTCGCCCTGCTCGGCCCCAGCGGCGCGGGCAAGACCACCTTCCTCTTGTGCGTCGGGCTGATCAACCCGCCCACCCGCGGCCGCGTCGTCATCGGAGGCACGCCCGCGATGGACGGGCCCCGGCCCCTGGTCGATCTCCGCCGCTTCCGGCGCGAGAACATCGGCTTTGTTTTCCAGAAGTCCAACCTGATCCTATTCCTCAACGCGGTCGAGAACGTGCAGGTCGTGAGCGAACTGATCGGGCGGCCCCCGTCCGTGGCCCGCCGCCGCGCGATGGAGCTGTTCGACGCGCTCGGCGTGGCGGCGCGGGCGTTGAACATGCCCACCCAGCTCTCCGGCGGCGAGCAGCAGCGCGTCACCATCGCCCGCGCGTTGGCGAATCAGCCCAGCCTCATCCTCGCCGACGAGCCCACCGCCGCCCTCGACAGCACACACGGACGGCAGGTGATGGAGCTCTTCCGCAACGTGGCCCACGAGCACGGCACGGGTGTGATCGTCGTCACCCACGACCAGCGGGCGCTGGACGTGTTCGACACCGTCTACGAGATGGAGGACGGCGTGCTGAAGCCTGCGACGAGCGTGGGGATCGCCGCCGCCGTCGGGCAGGCGCTGACACGCTAGTAGGCGCGTGCAGAGGTAGCGGCAAGCAACCTCGATGCGGTCGAGCGACCGTCGCCGCCAGGCCCGACGAGCGCAAGATACACCACAGCACTCGGCGGGCCTGGTGGCCCGCCGTTGGGCCTCGCCTCGACCGAGGGGTTAGGCCGCCCTGGTGGCGTGCAGCGACCGAATTCGCCGGTTACTGACCCTCTGGCGGCTGCCACAGCTCCAACTTGTTGCCCTCCGGGTCCATGACCCAACCGAACTTGCCGTACTCGGACTCTTCGACCTTCTCGTCCACAGCGCAGCCTTCTTCCCGCAACTTGGCGAGCAACCCGTGCAGGTCTTCGACTCGGAAGTTGATCATGAAACTCGACGTGCTCGGGGCGAAGTACGAAGTGTCGTCTTTGAACGGACTCCAATTGGTTGTGCCCTTCCCGTTGGGGTTGTCTTCCGCCCAGCGGAAGGCGACACCTCCCCATTCCTCGACGTTCATGCCCAGGTGAGTTCGGTACCACTCGCCCAGTGCCTTCGGGTCCTTGGCCTTGAAGAACACTCCGCCGATGCCAGTAGCACGTCTCATCTGCGTCTCCCGAAGCGCGGTGTGGAGGATCTGGGGGGAGGGGATAGGACATCCAAGCGCATGAGCACATGCGCTTGGATGTCCTATCCCCAGCTTGCCCGCGACGGGCCGGCCGGAGGTTAGAATACCCCGTCCCCCAACCAGCCTGCGAGGCCCAGATGACCCCGTTCATGTCGTTGCTGCTGCCCATCGTCCTCTCGGCGGTTGCCGTGTTCATCCTCTCAATGATCGTTCACTTGGCAATGCCGTGGCACAAGAGCGACTACGCCAACGTGCCGAATCACGATGCGGCGATCGCCGCAATTCAGTCGTTGAGCCTCGCTCCCGATGACTACGCGGTCCCGAATCCGCGGCTGCCGGGAGGCGGCAAGAACCCCAACTTCATCGCGGATTTCGAGCGCGGTCCCACCTTCCACATGACGCTGATCCCCCCAGGGGGGATGCACATGGGGAAGTACATGGGCTCGTGGTTCGGGTTCATGTTGCTCATCTCGGCGATTGCGGGGTGGGTGACCGGCTCGATCGTGGCGCCCGGCGGCAACACCCGCGCGGTTTTCCACTACTCGGCGATCATCACCGCGTGCTCGTATGGATTTGGCGGCTGGACGCTGTCGATCTGGTATTTCCGGAAGTGGTCAACGGCGTTCAAGGGAACGTTCGATGCGATCATCTACGGCTTGGCGACCGGGCTGGTGTACTCCTGGATGTGGCCCAAGGGGTGATGGCAGCGCTCATCATCTGTTCCGGCTGCGGCAAGGGCATCTGGCCGGGGGGGGAGTTGGCTCCCCACCCCGGACGCGGCAGCGAAGTCGAGGGTGGCTCTGGGACGCTGGAAATGACGGGGCGTGGCGTGCATCTCGACCTGTGCGACCACGCCACCTCTCAGTCACTTCACCGGCTTCACCTTCGCAAGCGCCGTCCTCGAGTACATCCCCATCGGATGCCCGGCCGGATCGGTGAAGAGGCCAATCGCTCCCTTGCCGTCCGGCAGGTCGAACGGAAATCCGGGCGCGACGGTCGCCCCCAGCTCTTTCGCCTTCTTGCAGCTCTCC
>JBGPOP010000071.1:0-9611 GCA_041488095.1 Planctomycetota bacterium | reverse complement strand
GTGCTCGCCTGGTTCGGGGTGAGCGTGCTCGGGTCCGAGCCGAAGCTGGTGGAGGATCCCGATGCGATGATGGCCGTCCTGCACGAGAAATCGTGGGAGATCGGGGTCGGTGCGGCCGTGCTCGCCGCGTTGTACTTCGTCGTGGTGCGAATGACGAATCCGGCGGCCGGGGTCACTCCGGCCGCCGTGCGGTTGCGCGTTGCGCCGCGGCTGCCGTTGCGTGCGCGTGCGTCACCGCAGGAGAAGACACTTCTCCTGCTCGGACGTACGACGCCGAGGCAGACGAGACGCAACGGACACCGATCCGCCGGCGAGTACCCGCCGGCGGTTCCGCTGCATTCGCAGCCCGCCGCGGACGGCGGGCTGCGAATGCAGCGGCTCAGGGCGGACTCAGCTTGGGCGGGCGATGACTAGAGCTTCACGCCCACCCAGAGGCCGTCGCCGATCGGCACGATCACGCTCTGCAGCCGCTTTTCCTTGGCCATGACCTCATTGAACGCCCGCACCGCAGTGACCTCGCGATCCGACGGCCGCTCCGCGAGGAGTTGTCCGAACGCGAACGCGTTGTCGACCAGGATCAGCCCGCCCTTCCTCACGATCCTCAGGCTCTCCGCGAGATACGCCGGGTAGCTGGCCTTGTCCGCGTCGAGGAACGCCGCGTCGGCCGAGTCCGCCGCGAAGCCCGGCAGCACGTCCATCCCCTTGCCTTCGTGGACCAGCACGCGATCGAACACGTCCGACTTCGCGATCCAGGCGCGCGCGAAGTCGGCGTGCTTCTTCTCGGCCTCGATCGTCCGCACGCGCCCGCCTCGAGGCAGCGCGCGCGCCATCGCGATGGCCGAGTAGCCGCCCAGCGTCCCGACCTCGACCACCTCGCGCGCGCCCGCCGCGCGCAGGAGGATCTGCATGAAGCTGGCCTGCTCGGGCGCGATCGAGATCGGCGGCAGACCGGCCTTCCGCGCGGCCTCCTTCAAGCTCCTCAGGAACGCATCGTCCCCGCGCGTGCGCGCGGCCAGGTACTCGAAGTGCGCCGCGGTGACCAGGGTCGAGGACTCGGACACGGGTTCACCCGCGCGCTGCGGCGCGCTCCTCCCGGCGGGGCAGCACGTAGGGCCGCCCTGCGCCCGTTCCGCTCGGCCACCTGCCATAGTAGAGGTGCTCCCCGTAGACCGGCTCGAGGATCGCGCGCGCGAGCACCGCCTCGACTCCGCCGCTGGCCGCCACGCGGCCGCGGTCGAGCAGCACGACGCGGCTCGCGTACTGGCCGGCCAGGTTCAAGTCGTGCGTCACGAAGAGCGCCGCACGCCCGCCGGCATGATCGGGGCCGCGCAGGGAGGCGATCAGCTCGAGCACGCGGATCTGGTGCTCGGGATCGAGGCCGCTGGTCGGCTCGTCGATCAGGAGCACCGGGGCTTCCTGCGCCAGCGCCCGCGCGACGAGCACGCGCTGGCGCTGCCCGCCCGAGAGCTCGGCCATGACGCGCCCGGAGAGGTCGGAGGCATCGCACTCCTCGAGCGCCCTGCGGACCGCGGACAGATCGTCCGCGCCGGCGGAGGCGAAGCGCGCGATCCGCGCGTAGCGGCCCGACGCGACGAAGTCCTCGACGCGCACCTCGGGAAGGGCCGGCAGGAACTGCGGCACCATCGCGATCCGGCGGGCGCGCTGGCGCGGAGGCAGGGACCCGATCCGGCTCCCCTGGAAGCGCACTTCCCCTGAGGTCGGAGCAAGGAGACCGCCGAGCACCTTGACGAGCGTGCTCTTGCCCGAGCCGTTCGGGCCGATCACGGCCGCGAGATCCCCGGGGAACAGCGCCAGGTCGACGCCGTCGAGCGCCCGCAGCGGGCCGGGGTAGTCGAGCACGACGCCGCAGGCCTCGAGGATCGGGGCGGTCATGCGTTCCGGGTCGGCGCCGGAGCCGGACCCCACTCGAAGACGACCGGGATCTCGACCGCCGGGGAAAGGCTCTTCTCGACCGGGCAGGTGCGAGCGGTCTTCTCCAGCGTCTCCCGCGCGCGCTCGTCGAGCGACGCGGGCACGCGGATCTTGACCTCGAGCCTGCCGATCCGTCGCGCCGGGTCGGCGACCATGATCTTCTCGACGGTCGCCACCGCGCCTTCGAGGCTCCAGCCGTGGCGCTTCGAGACGATGCCCATCGTCGTCAGCATGCACGTGCCGAGGGCCGTGGCGACGAGATCCGTCGGGGAGAAGGACTCGCCGCGCCCCTGGTTGTCGACCGGCGCGTCGGTCGAGAGGCGCGCTCCCGAGGGAGCGTGAACGGAGACGCAGCGCAGGTCGCCCTCGTAGCGGATCTGGATCTGGACCATGCGGTGCCGCGACAGTTTGTCACGGATCCGGGCCGGGACCAAGCCTTGCGCGAGCCCTCGCTCGAAGCTGGGACGAACGCTCGCAGCGCCGTATCATCCGGCGATGGCTTCCACTCACCCTCTCATCCTGGCCCTGTCCCTGACCACCGGCCTCGCCTGCTCATCCGGCTCGGAGCCGCGGCAACCGAGCGCCGAACCGAGCCCTGCGATCCAGGCCGCCTCGGGTGAGCTCGTGTTCACGCCGCAGCCGGGCTGGATCGTCGAGACCCCCACGAGCGCGATGCGCAAGGCCCAATACCGCCTGCCCCACGCGGAGAAGGACGCCGAGGACGCCTCGCTCGTCGTCACCTTCTTCGCCGGGCAGGGAGGCAGCCCCCAGGCCAACATCGATCGCTGGGCGGGCCAGTTCGAACAGCCCGACGGGCGGGCCTCCTCCGAGGTCATGAAGAACACGACGCGGACCGTGAGCGGGATGAGCGTGCACGACGTCGAGATCTCCGGCACCTACGTGGCCGAGACCGCGCCGGGCTCGGGCCAGCATCTGCGCAAGGAAGGCTGGCGCATGCTCGCCTCGATGGTCGAAGCCAAGGAGGACCCCTACTTCGCGAAGCTCGTCGGCCCCGAGGCGACGGTGGCGCGCTGGCAAGCGAGCTACAGCAAGTTCGTGGGCGATGTGAAGCCAGGCAAGTGAGAGGCGCTCGCGCCCGGATCACTTCGCGCGCCAGACGATCTCGCCGTTGATCACGGTCATCGCGACGTGCGCGGAGAGGAGCGCCGCGGGATCGCATGCGACCGGGTCGACGGAGAGGACGGTCAGGTCGCAGGCGAAGCCCGGCAGCAGACGGCCGCGCCGGTTCTCCTGGTGGCAGGCGTAGGCCGCGCCGCTCGTGAACCCGGCCAGCGCGGAGGCGCCGTCCAGCCTCTGATCAGCCGACAAGGTCGCGTCCGGGCCGCCGGCCGGATTCGACCGCATGCGGGCCGCATACAGGCCCGGCAGCGGATCCGGGCTCTCGACCGGGAAGTCGCTGCCGAAGGCCAGGGGGCGCAGCTCCGGCGCGAGCGCGCGCCAGGCGTAGGCCCGGCGCGCCCGCTCCTTGCCCAGGCGGTCGACCGCCCAGGGCATGTCCGAGATCGCGTGAACGGGTTGCATCGACGGGATCACGCCCAGGGCGGGGAAGCGCGGCCAGTCCTTGAGCGAGACGATCTGCGCGTGCTCGATGCGCGGGCGCAGCTCGCGCGCGTTCGGGTAGACGGTCATCAGCGTCTCGAAGATGTCCAGGACCAGGCGGTTGGCGCGGTCGCCGATGGCGTGGATCGCGGGCTGGAGGCCGTGGCTCTGGCACAGGGCCACCTTGGTCGAGAGCTGCTTCTCGTCGAGGATCAGGAGCCCGCGCTCGCCCGGCGCGTCGCTGTAGTCCTCGAGCAACGCCGCTCCGCGGGAGCCCAGCGCGCCGTCGGCGATCAGCTTGACCCCCGGGCAGCACAGGAGATCCTTCTCGTCGGGCGCGAGGGGCAGCCCTTTGAGCATCTCGTCCGTGAGGTCGTCGGTCCCGGCCAGGTAGGCGACGACGCGCAGGCGCAGCTTGCCCCGCGCGCGCAGGTCCTCGAGGATGTCGAGCTGCACGCGCGTCGTGCCCATGTCGTGCACGCACGTGAGGCCGTAGGGGAGCAGCTTCTCCTGCGCGCCGAGGATGCGCGCCTCGGTCGCCGCGCGGCCGGGGTCCGGAATGTTCTTCTGGACGAGGTCCATCGCCTGGTCGACGAGCACCCCGGTCGGGCGGCCCTCGCCGTCGAGCAGAAGGCGTCCGCCCTGGATCCTCGGCTCGTCGACGAACTCGTGGTCGAGCTTCGCGGCCGCGAGCGCGAGCCGGTTGGCGATCGCGGCGTGTCCGTCGACGCGGGTCAGGAAGACCGGGTTCTTGGGCGTCTTCTCGCTGAGCTTGGCGTGGCGCGGAAAGGTCTTCTCCGGCCACAGGTTCTGGTCCCAGCCGCGGCCGAGGATCCAGGCGCCCTCCTTCTCGTGGCCCGCGCGCTCGACCACGCGCGCGATCACCTCTTCGAAGGACGCGCAGCCGCGCAGGTCGACGTTGACGAGCGAGGCGCCGTAGCTCACCAGGTGTCCGTGCGCGTCCTGGAGGCCCGGCACCGCGGTCGCGCCCGCGAGGTCGACGCGCACGGCGTCCTTGGCCTCGGGGAAACCCTCGACCTCGGCCAGCGCGCCGACGGCGACGATCTTGCCGGCGCGCGCGAGCAGGGCCTGCACGGCGGTGCCCTTGCCATCGTTGAGGAGGATCCGCCCGCCGTGGAAGAGAGTCGGCCGTTCCGTCGACACGGGCACCTTCCGCGCCTCTCCGGACGCGCTCTGTCCGTCTCCGGGTCGAACGGAGGCGAGGAGCGCGGCGGCGAAGAGGAGCGAGAGCATGCCGGTCGTTCTCATCGGTCGAGAGGGTCGCGCAACAGTACACCTCCTTCAAGCTCGGGGTCGGATTGCTAGAGTGCGGCCATGGGACCTCTGGCCGGACGTAAGGCCCTCGTGACGGGAGCTTCGGCCGGGATCGGAGCGGCGACGGCGCGGGCGCTCTCGGCAGCCGGAGCCGAGGTCGTGCTGGTCGCCCGGCGCCGGGAGAGGCTCGCCGAGATCGCGCGCGCCTGCCCGGGGTCGCGATCGGTGGTCCTCGACGTGCGCGACGCGCGCGCCGCCGAGCGCGAGCTCTCCGGCCTCGAGATCGACGTGCTGGTCGCGAACGCGGGGCTGTCGATCGGCATGGAGAGACTTCCCGGGGGAAAACCGGAGGACTGGGCCGCCGCGATCGACACGAACATCAAGGGGGTGCTCCACACCGTGCACGCGGTCGTTCCGGGGATGGTCGTGCGCGGTCGCGGCGACGTCGTCCTGCTCGGCAGCGTGGCCGGGAGACAGGTTTACCCGGGCGGTGCCGTGTACTGTGCGACCAAGCACGCCGTGCGGGCCTTGTACGAGGCGATGCGCGTCGACATGGCGGGCAGCGGCCTGCGCTTCACGACCGTGGATCCGGGGATGGTCGGCGAGACCGAGTTCAGCCCGATCCGTTTCCGGGGGGACGTGGAGAAGGCGAACGCCGTCTACGCGGGGGTCGACTACCTGAAGCCCGAGGATGTCGCCGAGGCGATCGTGTGGGCCGTCACGCGGCCTGCGCGGGTCAACATCGGAGAGATCGTGATGTGGGCCTCGGCGCAGGCCAGCGCGACGGTGGTGGCGCGGAAGACTCCCGTGACGTGAACGCGGGCCGGGGCGGACGGTAGAATCTTCGCCCGCATGGCCCGCGATCCCCAGGATCCCCTCTCCGCCGAGATCGACGCGGCGCTCGAGGGCGTCGATCTCCAGAATCTCCCCTCGGCGGACGCTCCTCGGTCGTCGCAGCCCTCCGGGACGATCGGCGGCATGGGCGGCGGGAAGGGCGGCGGCAAGCCCGCAGCCTCGAACCTGCGGCGCGGCACGATCGTCGGCGTCTCCGGGGACGACGTCTTCGTCGAGCTCGGTCCGCGCGTCCAGGGAGTGATCTCGCTCAAGGAGTTCGATACGCCGCCCAAGGTCGGCGAGGCCTTCGACTTCACGCTCCACGGGCGCGAGGACGACCTGTGGATCCTCTCTCGTCGCGAGGCCGCCGCCCTGGCCGCCTGGGACGAGGTCGAGACCGGGTCGCTCGTCAAGGCGCGCGTCACCGGGCAGAACACCGGAGGGCTCGAGCTGAAGGTCGGGCCCATGGCGGCCTTCTTGCCCGCCTCGCAAGTCGGGCTGCGCCACGAGGAGAACCTGGCCGCCTACATCGGGCAGACCCTGACCTGCCGGGTCCTCGAGGTCGATCGCGACCGCAAGCGCATCCTGCTCTCGCGCCGCGCCGTCCTGGAGAAGGAGCGCGAGCTCGCGGTGCGCGAGTCGCTCGGACGGCTCTCCGCCGGCCAGATCGTCCGCGGCAAGGTCACGCGCGTCGAGACCTTCGGCGCGTTCGTCGACCTCGGGGGCGGGATCGAGGGGCTCGTCCACGTCAGCAACCTCTCGCGCCGGCGCGTCGAGAGTGCGGGAGATGTGGTCGCCGTCGGCCAGGAGGTCCAGGCGCAGATTCTCAAGATCAAGGACGGCGGCAAGCGCATCGGCCTCTCGATGAAGGTGCTCGAGCCCGATCCCTGGGACACCGCGCCCTCGCGCTACGCTGTCGATGCGATCATCGCCGGCCGGATCACGCGCCTGGCCGAGTTCGGCGCCTTCGTCGAGGTCGAGCCGGGCCTCGAGGGGCTCCTCCACGTCTCGCAGATGGGGAAGGACCGCGTCCGGCGCGCGAGCGACCTCTTCAAGCCCGGCGAGGCGATCACGGTGCGCGTCGTGACGGTCGACCCGGCGCAGCGGAGACTCTCGCTCTCGCGCCTGGACTCCCGCGGCGCGGTCCTCGGATCCGAGGAGGCCGTCGATGCGTCGGTCATCGACGAGGCGCTGAAGAGGTCCTCCGCCAAGCCGGCCCTCACGAACCTCGGGAGCCTGTTCCGGAAGGCGATCGAGGAGCGGCGGCGGTCCTAGCTGCCCGCGCTCAGTAGCTCTCGGCCTGCGTCGGGAACTCCCGGCCCTTCACGTCGCGCACGTAGTGCCCGAATGCCGAGAGCATGTCCTCGGCCAGGTTCCCGTAGCGCCGCACGAAGCGCGGCTGGAACAGCGTGTACAACCCGAGCATGTCGTGGCTGACGAGGATCTGGCCGTCGCAGCCGCCGCCGGCCCCGATGCCGATCACGGGGATCGAGAGGTTCTTCGCGATCGACGCCGCGAGCGAGGCCGGCACCTTCTCGAGCACGAGCGCGAACGCGCCCGCGTCCTGCAGCGACTGGGCGTCCCGGCGCACCTCCTCGGCCTCTTCCGGCGTGGTCGCGCGCACCTGGTAGGTCCCGAACTTGTGGATCGACTGGGGCGTGAGCCCGAGGTGCCCCATCACCGGGATCCCGACGTCGACGATGCGGCGGACCGTCGCGCAGATCACCGCACCGCCCTCGAGCTTGACCGCCTCGACGCCGGACTCCTTGACCATGCGTCCGGCGTTGCGCAGGGCCTCGTCCGCGTTGACCTGGAAGGACATGAACGGCAGATCGCCGACGACCAGCGCGCGCTCGACGGCCGAGGACACCAGCGCGGCGTGGTAGAGCATCTGCTCCATGGTCACCGCGACGGTCGTCTCCTTCCCCTGCACGACCGTCGCCACCGAGTCGCCGACCAGGATCACGTCGATCCCGGCGCGATCGACCAGCGCCGCCATGGTGTGGTCGTAGGCGGTCAGCGCGGCGATCACCTCGCCGCGCTCCTTCATGCGCCGCAGGCTCTTGGTCGTGATCTTGCGGCGGTCGGAAGGCTCCTTGGGAGCAGCAGGGGGGTTCGGCATGGGAGGATCCGCGGGGAGCCCATCAATCTATCGCCCCGCGCACGCCTCGGCGAGATCGAGCGCTCTCATCCGATCCCGTGCTCGAGCAGCGCCAGCGCGCAGCGCGCGCCGTCGAGCGCGGAGCTCATGATCCCGCCGGCGTAGCCCGCGCCCTCGCCGGCCGGGAGCAGGTTCGCGAAACCCGGAGCGCGCCGCGTCCGGGCGTCCCTCCGGATGCGCACGGGACAGGCGCTGCGCGACTCGATCCCGACCAGCAGGCCCCGCTCACCCGCGAAGCCCGGGATGGCGCGGTCGAAACGCGCGATCGCGCGCCGCAACGCGTCGCGCAGGGCGGGAAAGAGCAGCGCGTCGATCCGCGCCGGCACCGTGCCGAACGTGTAGCTCGACGGACCGGGCTTCTTCGTCTCCCGGCCGGCGAGGAAGTCGTCCGCGCGCTGCGCGGGCGCGGTGTAGTCGCCGCCGCCGGCCTCGAAGAAGCGCCGCTCGAGGTCCCGCTGCAGCGCGACTCCGGCGAAGGGTCCCGCGCCGAAATCCGCCGGCTCGAGCGTCGCCACGATCGCCGCGTTGGCGTAGCGCGAGGAGTGCGCCGAGTTGCTCATCCCGTTCGTGCACAGGAACCCGGGCTCGCTGACGCTGGCGACGATGCGACCGCCCGGACACATGCAGAAGGAGTGGGCCGCGAGCGTTCCCTCGCCCGCGCGGGAGACGAGCTGGTAGTAGGCCGGGCCGAGCCAGGTCGCCTCGCTCCCCTCTCCGTGCTGGCTCGTGTCGACCAGGCTCTGAGGGTGCTCGATCCGCACGCCGACCTGGAAGGGCTTGCCTTCGAAGAGCACCCCCTGCTCCATGAGCGCGCCCCACGTGTCGCGTGCGCTGTGTCCGGGCGCGAGGATCAGCGCGTCGCAGGGGATCTCGCCCGCGGACGTCGCCAGCGCGCGCACGCGGACCGGCGAGCTTCCCGAGAGCACGAGGCTCTCCACGCGCGTGTTCCAGCGGAAGGAGACGCCTCCGGCCTCGAGGGTCGCCCGAAGCGCCGGCAGGACCCGGTGCAGGCCGTCCGTGCCGATGTGCGCGCGGCTGTCGTAGAGGATCTCCCGCGGGGCGCCCGCGGCGACGAGCTCCTCGAGCAGGGGGACCTCGAGCGGGTCGTCGATGCGCGTGTGGAGCTTGCCGTCCGAGTAGGTGCCCGCGCCGCCCTCGCCGAAGAGCAGGTTCGACTCGGGATCCGGCGTGCGGGTGCGATGGAAGCGCACCAGCTCCCGGCTGCGGCGCTCGACGCGCGAGCCGCGGTCGAGGAGCGTCACCTCGAGGCCGTGCCGCGCCAGCACCCAGGCCGCGAACAGGCCTCCCGGTCCCGCGCCGACGACGGCGATCCGCGCAGGCGGGATCCCCGCGAGGGTCGGGTGGACGCGTCCGGCGCGCGGCTCGACCCGACCGGGCGCCTTCTCGACCCTCCCCGAGCGCAGTGCGCGAGAAAGCGCCGCGCTCCGGAAGCCTGCGTCGACGACGAGGTCGGTGTGGACGACGAAGCGCAGCCGCCGTGCTCCGCCTCGCCGGCGCGCGTCGAGGGCCTTGCGCGCGATCCGGAACCCGCGCAGATCCCCGGGAGCGATCCCCAGCTCGCGGCAGGCGCGCTCGCGGAGCGCCGACTCCGGCTCGCCGACACCCGCCTGGAAGGCGAGCAGGCGCCAGGTCGCCGTCGGTCCCCGTTCCTCCATCTGTCGCTCGTCCGGCGCGCCCCGTCAGAACCTGAACGGCACGCGGAAGAAGTCGAGGCTCGGGATCGGCGTGTCGAAGGTGAGCGGCGCCCCGTTCGCGCTGATGTCGAAGCTGATCCGGAAGCGGAGGAAGCGGTAGTCGGGGTTCGCTCCCGTGTTGGGATCGAGGAGCG
>JBGPOP010000070.1:0-9798 GCA_041488095.1 Planctomycetota bacterium | reverse complement strand
GCTTAGAAAGCCTTCGCCCGCTCGCCGGCCGGCCGTTCTCCTGAGGAAGGGCCGACCCCGCCAACCTAAGAAATTCCCCTGCACCCCTTCTTCTACGGACAACGACCTTGAACCCCACCGCGTCTTCTCTCCTGAGAACCACCCATCCAGCCGAAGCACGCACTTCCGTGGACGCCCTCGCTGAGCTCGAGGCCATCGCGCCGCCCCAGGATCTTCCCGATCCGGATCTGACCGGGAACGCGGTCACGGTCCTCGAGCGGCGCTACCTCAAGAAGGATCCGAACACGGGGAAGGTCTGCGAAACGACCAGGGAACTCCTCTGGCGAGTGGCGTCGAGCATCGCCAAGCCCGAGATCGACTTCCCGGGCGGAACCGCGGAGCGTGCGCTGGCGGTGGCGCGCGAGTTCTATCTCCTGATGGCGCGACGGCAGTTCATGCCCAACAGCCCGACCCTGATGAACGCCGGCCGCGAAATGGGGATGCTGTCGGCCTGCTTCGTCCTGCCGGTCGAGGATTCCATCGAGGGGATCTTCGACTCGATCAAGGCAACCGCGCTCATCCAGAAGGCGGGCGGCGGCACCGGTTTCAGCTTCTCGCGCCTGCGCCCGCAGGGCGACATCGTGCGCAGCTCCGGAGGCACGACCGAGGGACCGCTATCCTTCATCCAGGTCTTCTCCAAGGCCACCGACGCGATCCAGCAGGGAGCGTTCCGGCGCGGAGCCAACATGGGCATCCTGCGCGTCGACCATCCCGACATTGTCCCGTTCATCACCATCAAGGACAACCTCGGGATGTTGACCAACTACAACATCTCGGTGACGGTGACGAATCGCTTCATTCACGAGCTGCGCACCAAGCCCGACACGATCCACCAGGTGCAGAATCCGCGCACCAAGCAGTGGGCCCCGCTCAAGAGGCGCGAAGCGGACGGCAAGGAGACCGGCGCGTTCTGGACGGTGGGGGAAATCTGGGACCTGGTCGTCGAACACGCATGGCGCACGGGCGAGCCGGGTGTCGTCTTCATCGACCGCATCAACGAGCGCAACCCGATCAAGAACGTCGGGCTCATCGAGGCCACGAACCCCTGCGGCGAGCAGCCCCTGCATCCCTTCGACTCGTGCAATCTGGGTTCGATCAACCTGGGCGCGCTCGTCAAGGGCGAGGGACGCAACGCGCGCCTCGATTGGGACGAGTACAAGACGATCATCCACACGACCACGCGCTTCCTCGACAACGTCATCGAGGCAAACAAGTACCCCCTGCCGCAGATCGACAACATGTCGAAGACCACGCGCCGGATCGGCCTGGGGGTGATGGGGTTCGCCGACGCGCTCTACAAGCTCGGCATCCCGTACAACTCGCAGGAGGGCTGCGCCTGGGGCGAGCGCGTCATGCAGGTCCTCGACGACGAGTCCCACCTCGCCTCCGAGCTGTTGGCCGAGGAACGCGGCGTGTTCCCGGCCTGGGAGGGCTCGGACTGGGAGAAGCAGGGCCGGCGCATGCGCAACTCCTACACGACGACGGTCGCGCCGACGGGAACGATCTCGATCATCGCCAACTGCTCGGGAGGCATCGAGCCGATGTTCAGCCTGGCGTTCATCCGCCAGGTGATGAAGGACAACCGCGGTCGTCCGACGATCATGCGCGAGGTCAACTACGTCTTCGAGCAGCTCGCCAAGGAGCGCAGCTTCTACTCGGACGAGCTGGTCGACAGCATCGTCGAGGCCGGCACCCTGCAGCACCGCGCTGAGGTTCCCGAGGACGTCAAGCGCGTGTTCGTCACGGCGCACGACATCACGCCCTACTGGCACATGAAGATGCAGTCGGCCTTCCAGCGACACTGCGACTCTTCGATCAGCAAGACGATCAACTTCCCCGGCGAGGCGACGGTCGACGACGTGCGCCAGATCTTCGAGCTGGCCATCGACGAAGACGTCAAGGGAGTCACCGTCTACCGCGACGGGTGCCGCGACCTGCAGCCGATGGCGCTCAAGAACTCGAACAAGGACTCCGAGATGCTTGTGCCGTCCACCCAACCCTTGGAGAAGGCGACCGGCCGGCCGGCCTACGGGGACTCGCTCAAGGGCCTTCGGACGAAGAGGGGCGAGGATGGCGAGGAGGAGCTCAACCCGATCAAGCTGCCTGAGATCATGAGCTGCCTGCGCATCCGTCAGATGACGCCGTTCGGCAACATGCACGTGAAAGTCTCGGTCGACCCGATCTCGGGGCGCGAGCGCGAGGTGTTCGCCCAGCTCGGCAAGGGCGGCGACGTCGCCAACTCGGACCTGGAGGCGATCTGTCGCATCCTCTCGTTGTGGCTGCGCTCGAATGGCAGCCTGAAGATGGCGATCAAGCAGCTCGAGGGGATCGGGTCGAGCCTGTCCGTGCCCACCAAGGACGGACGCATCATGTCGCTCGCCGACGGGCTCGCGACCGCGCTGCAGCGCTATATGGACGCCAAGGAGAAGGTCGGACTCCACACCCTCCTGCTCGGTGGCGCCGAACCGGATCTCGCCAAAACTGATTTCGTCCAGCGACCGCCGGCGCCCGGCGCGGGGGTCAGGTCGTCGCAGCCGCGGAACGTTTCGCAGTACAAGCTGAAATGCCCGGCGTGCACCTCGGCGCTCTCCTTCGAGGAGGGCTGCGTGAAGTGCCACGCCTGCGGGTTCAGCCAGTGCTGAGCGCCGACGCGATCGCCTGAAGACCATGGAGGGCGGCCGCGATGGGCCGCCCTCCGCGTTATTCCTGGACAGGGGCTATCCGCCCCCGCCTTTCTTCTCCTTCTCGTCATCCTTCTCGCCGTCCTTCTTCCCGCTGTCGCGATCCTCATCGCCCGAATCGGAGGCCTTCTCGCGCGAAGGCCGTCCGAACATGTCGAAACGTGACCGGTCGTCGAACATGCGCTCGAAGATCAGCCCATGTCCGTCATCCCGCGTGAGGGTCATCGTCTCTCCTGCCAAGTCGATCTTGTACCGGCGCTTCGTGCCGGAGGGCTCGAACTCGGGCACACCGTCCGGATCCGGGCTCGTCGCGATGATTGTGGAGGTCTCCATCTGCGCGCCCTCTTCGAGCTCGAAACGGTGCAGGCCGGAGACGAAGCTCCGGCCCTGCTCTTGGTGTTCGCGGCCGACCAGTCGCAGGTGGATTTCGAGCGAGAGATAGCTTCCGCTGATCAGGCAGTACCCGATGTGATCGACGCGCAGATCTCCGAAGCCCGCTGCGTCCTCATCGACGAGCTTCATGTCGACGAGGCGCCAGGCGCCCTGCATCTGCGCCATCAGCTTCTTGTTCGCGAGGCGCGCGGACTTGGGCAGGGCGGGTCGGGGTTCCTGTTCGTCCTGGATCGGAGCGCGCGGGGAAAGGCCCAAGAGGAATGAGGCCGAGATGAGCAGAGGGATGAAGTGCTGCATGGCTGTGATTCGGGTGCGGACGTTCCTTACCTGGAGTCAGCTGTCACCAGGATAGGGAGCTCCGTAGCGGGGGTGCTAGGATCCCCGCTTTCCGGGTCAACCGCATGAAGCACGCATTCCTTTCATGGCTTTGCCTCGGCTGGCTGCTGGCCGTCCCGGCGCGGGCTCAGAACATGGCCCGCGGGACCCTCTACGCCCGGGCCGACGGCACCGACGTGAAGCTCGCGCTGGAGATCCGCATCGAGCGCGGCTGGCACCTCTACCACGGGCCGACCCAGGAGGATGTGACCTCCGATGGCGAGGGAGGGAAGCCGACGACGGTCCAGCTGCACGGTGAGGGAGTCGAGTGGGGTCCGTTGCGATTCCCCAAGCCCGACGTCGTGGAGGAGAAGTTCGCCGAGAACGAGCCCGCGACACACTTTCGCGAGCACCACGGCACGATCGTGATCTACGCGCGCGGGAAGATGTCTTCGGGCGCGAGCCTCGACGCGATCGGCGCGGACGTGACGGGCTTGACTTGTCAGGACAACGGCGTGTGCATCCCGTACGAGGAGAAGCTGAAGGTCGAGGGTCCGGGGCCCGACGCGATCTTCAAGGCGTTTCCGGCGGACCTCGCGGTCGCTGGCGCGAGCGCTTCCGCATCGCTCGCCGCGACCCCGGACCCGGATGGAGAAACGAGCTTGTGGCTGTTCCTCGCCTCGGCCGTGTGGTGGGGGCTCTGGGCGCTGTTGATGCCCTGCACCTACCCGATGATCCCGATCACGATCTCCTACTTCACGAAGCAGGCCACGCAGCGGCACACCGGGACGCTCCCTCTGTCCCTCTGTTACGGAGTGGGGATCGTCGCCGTGTTCGTGCTGATCGGCATCGTGGTCGGCCCGCTGATCATCCTCTTCGCGGCGCACCCGGTGACGAATCTCGTGATCGGCTCGATCTTCCTGCTCTTTGCCCTGGTGCTTTTCGGCGTCGTCGAACTCCAGGCGCCGCGCTTCCTGCTGGACGCAGCCGGCAATGCCTCCACGCGCGGAGGCTACCTCGGTGTGTTCTTGATGGGGGCCACGCTCGTCGTGACCTCCTTCACCTGCACAGCGCCCTTCGTCGGCACCCTGCTCGCTCAGGGCGCGAGCAGCGGGGGGCTGGGCCGCGTCGCGCTGGGCATGGCGGTTTTCGGCCTGACCATGGCCATCCCGTTCGTGATGCTCTCGATGGTGCCGGCGAAGGTCAAGGCGATGCCGACGAGTGGCGAGTGGATGCACGTCCTGAAGGTGACGCTCGGGTTCGTCGAGATCGCGGCCGCTCTGAAGTTCTTCTCGAACGTCGATCTCGTGTGGCAGTGGGGGTTCCTGTCGCGCGAGCTGTTCCTCTTTTTCTGGATGGGGATCTTCGTCGTCGCCGCAGTGTACCTGTTCGGATTGATCCGCCTGAAGGATGAGCGCACGACCGAGATCTCTCCCGGACGGATGACCGCGGGCCTCTTCTTCACTCTGTTCGCCCTGTACTGCGGCTACGGGGCCCTCGGCAACGGGATGGATCCGATCATGACCGCGATCATCCCCAATTACTCCGGACGGATTGCGGGGATGGGCTACGGCGGAGCCAGCTCGTCGTCCCTGCACACGATCATCAAGGACGACTACGAGGGAGCGCTCGACCGCGCGCGGGCCGAGGGCAAGCTCCTGCTCGTCAACTTCACCGGGTTCACATGAGTGAACTGCCGCATGATGGAAGAGAAGATCTTCCCCCGCCCGGCGGTCGCCGAGGCGCTCAAGGAGAACTTCATCGAAGCCCGGCTCCACAACGACGGGGGGCCGAGGATGAACGAGAACCGTGAGCTCCAAAAGAAGCTGACGGGCTCTGTCGCCACGCCGATCTACGTGATCATCGATCCCAAGACAGGTCAGAAGCTGCGAACGCGCGCGGGGGCGATGTCGCAGGTGAAGTTCATCGAGTTCCTGCGCGGCAAGGCGCTCGAGTAGTCGCGCCTACGCCAGCCCGAGCCAGCGCCCGCCCTGGTACACGGCGAAGCTCGCGATCCAGGCCAGCACGCCCATGTAGGCGAACAGGAACAGCGGCCAGCGCCAACTCCGCGTTTCGCGCCGGATCGCCGCGAGCGTGCTCATGCATTGACAGGCGAGCGCAAAGAAGATCATCAGCGAGAGCCCGACGAGCGGCGTGTAGACCGGCCGGCCGTCGGCGCGCATCTCCGCACGAATCCGCTCTCGCAAAGTCGTCGATCCGGATCCCCTCGCGTCGCCGGCGCCGTAGACGACCCCCATCGTGCTGATGAAGACCTCGCGCGCGGCGAACGCGCCGATCAGGCCGACGCCGATCTTCCAATCGAAGCCGAGCGGCGCGATGGCAGGCTCGAGAGCGCGGCCGAGGCTCGCACCGTAGCTCGAACGCATTCGCTCGCTCCCCTCCGCGACATCGATGGCGGCCAGGCGCACGCCCTGCTCCCCTGCGGCGAGATCCCGGGCCACGACCTGCGCACGCTCCGCCTCGAAGCGAGCCTTCTGTGCCGAGTTCCTCGGGAAGGAGAGCAGGAGCCACAGGGCGATGGTGCAGAGCAGGATGATCGTCCCGGCCCCTTCGAGGAAGCTGCGGGTGCGCAACCACATCATCCTCACCACCGAGGGCCAGTGGGGTACGCGGTAGGGCGGAAGCTCCAGGATCAGCGGGACGGGCGGCCCCCTGAAGAGCGTCCGCGAGAGCACAATCGCCGCGACGAGGGCGGTCAGTGTGCTGAACAGGTACATCCCGATCATCAGGAGACCCTGGACGGGTAGGAGCCCGAAGGCCTTCGAGGGGGGGAAGAGCGTGCCGATGATCAGGGTGTAGACCGGGAGACGCGCCGAGCACGTCATCAGCGGGATCACCATCATGGTCAGCGTCCGGTCGCGCTGACGTTCCATCGTGCGCGTGGCCAGGATCGCGGGAACGGCGCAGGCATAGCCCGAGAGCATCGGCACGAACGCGCGACCGTGGAGGCCCATGGCGCGCATGATGCGGTCCATGAGGAACGCGACGCGCGCCATGTAGCCCGAGTCCTCCATGAGCCCGATGAAGAAGAACAGCAGCAGGATCTGCGGGAGGAAGACGACCACGCTGCCCACTCCCGCGATCAGGCCGCCTCCGACGAATTCCTGGATGATGCCGGTGGGCAGCCACGCTCGCGAAGAGGACGCCAGCAGGGAGAAGAGATTCTCGATGCCGTGGATCGCGGGATCAGCCCAGTTGAAGAGCGATTGGAACACGATTCCCATCACGATCAGGAAGATCGCGAATCCCGCCGTGGGGTGGAGCAGGACGGCGTCGATCCTCTCCGTGAGCGTGCGGCGCTCGTTGGGAGTGTCCCGCTTCGCATCGGGCTCCCGCAGGAAGAGCGGCATTCGCGCGTCGATCCACGCGTATCGCCCGCCGATGATCTCGGCATCGATGGGGCGCCCCTGCTCCGCGGCGGCCGATCGGCGCTTCTCGACGACCTTCCGCACGGCATCCGGAATCGCCTCGAGCTCATCCTGCGCGTCGAGAGAGAGAAGCGCCCAGATCGCAATCGCCCGCCCGCGCTCGGGATTGCCCCGGACCCAGCCCGGCGGCAGCGTTTGCATCACGCTCTGCACGTCCGCGAGCAAGGCCGGGTCCTCGGGAATCCAGCGCCAGCCTGGACGTGCGCGCCCAGGATCGGCGAGCGCGCGTTCGATCTCCTGCTTCAGCTCGTCCATGCCCCGACCGCGCAGGGCCGTGGTCTCGACCACGGGGATGCCCAGCTCCCGCCGGATCGAAGCGAGGTCGAGTGACTGCCCGCGCTCCTCGAGCATGTCGACCATGTTGACTGCGAGGACCACCGGCACGCCGAGCTCGAGGACCTGCAGGACCATGTAGAGGTTGCGCGAGAGCTGCGTCGCGTCGGCGACGAGGACGACGAGATCCGGCGATTCGAATGGCTCGAGGCCCGCGACGGTCTGGATCGCGAGCTCTTCCTCACGGCTGCGCGCCGAAAGGCTGTACGTCCCAGGCACATCGAGGACGTCGACGACGGCCCCGCCGGGGAGCGCGAGCGTCGCACTGTGCCGCTCGACCGTGACCCCGGGGTAGTTCGCGACCTTGTACTCGGCGCCGGTGAGACGGTTGAAGACGGTCGTCTTGCCCGTATTTGGATTCCCGGCGACGACGACGAGTGGCCGCCGGACGGGGATCCGAGTCACCGAGGCAGACGCGACGGTCATCCCTAGGTCTCGAAGAAGAGCGTCCCGGCCTCGGACCGGCGGAGGCTGATGTGGGAGCCTCGCAGCTCGACCTCGACGAGGTCCCCGATGTCGACACGGCGCACCAGGCGGATGCGCGTGCCCGGCAGGAAGCCCATCTCCATGAGCCGGCGCCGGAAGGAACGGTCCCCGCCGATCTCGACGAGGCGGGCGCTCTGGCCGGGGAAAAGGTCGCGAAGGGGCTTCAAGGGCTTGCTCTAGATGAGACTGGTTCTCAAGTATAGCACCTGGATCGACCGCGGGACGTGCTCCCCTCGAGCGGCGCTGCGCCCCCAACCCGCCGATCGGCGGAATCCGAGGCGCGCAGCGGGTTTGCGTCTCTAGGATCTGGGCCCCGGCGGCCCGGCCGGGGAAGAGAGTCTGGATGCACGACCCCAAGGAAGTCGCCGGGACAAGGGCGGCCGAGCTCGTCCGCGACGGCATGCGCCTCGGCCTGGGCACCGGCTCGACGGTTCACTTCTCGATCGTGCGTCTCTCCGAGCGCATCCGGAGCGAGAAGCTCGACGTGCGCTGCGTACCTACCTCCCTCGACACGGAGAGAAAGGCGCGTGCGCTCGCGATTCCCCTGGCGACCCTCGACGAGGTCGACGGGCTCGACCTCACGATCGACGGCGCCGACGAGATCGACACCGCCTTCGACATGATCAAAGGGGGCGGCGGCGCGCTCCTGCGTGAGAAGGTGGTGGCCTCGATCAGCCGACGGATGGCGATCGTCGTCGGCGCGAACAAGGTCGTGCGGCGACTGGGCACGACCGTCCCGCTCCCGGTCGAGGTCGTGCCCTTCGCGCAGGCCCCCGTCGAGCGCGCGCTCGCGCGCCTGGGCTGCGCGCCGTCGCTGCGCCTCGCGGAGGGTCGGCCCTACTCGACCGACAACGGCAACCTGATCCTCGACTGCCATTTTGCGCAGGGCATCGCCGATCCCGCCGGGCTCGAGAAGCGGATCGCCGCGATTCCCGGCGTCGTCGAGAGCGGCCTCTTCGTCGGCCTTGCCCACGCGCTCTTCATCGGGCGAGAGGACGGGACCTGCGAGGTACGCCTCAAGGATCAGAGCACCTGGATGTAGGCGAGGATGGCCTCGATGTCGGAATCGATCGACGCCGGCGTGCTCTGCAGCGTCTGCTGCACCTTGGACGCCCCCGGGACGAACTGCTCGTGCCCGCGGCAGTCGTGGACCTCGTTGAAGATCTTGTTCAGACCCGGATAGGGGGGCTGGGTCGGGAACGCCGGGCTGCCGTAGATCGCGCTCAGCGCCTGCACGTCCGGATCGACGAGGCCGCGCAGCGAGTAGGCCGCCTGGTCGTGGAAATACGGGCCGCTGGCGAACACCCCGAGCTTGGTCGGGATCGAGAAGCCCTGCGGCGAACGCGTGAAGATGCGCTTGCTGGTGACCGGATCGCAGTTGGGTTCCGTCCCCGGATTGCACGGGCAGTCGTAGCTGTTCGCGTCGTCGCGCTCGAAGTCGCCCGCCCTGTCGGCATTCATGATCGCGTACGTCTCGAGGTCGATGTAGCCGTCCAGGTTGCGGTCGGGATCCGGCGCGCCGTTGTTGTCGAGATCGACATTCGTTCCCGTGTTCACGTTGCGGATGTTCAGCGCGACGATGTTCTCGCGGAGCGAGACGCAGCCCGGGTCGAGGGAACCCAGGTTTTCGCCACCGGTGAGGGCGGGATCGACGAAGTCGGCCGTGTAGAAGCGCGGGCCAGGGAAGCTTCCGGAATTGGTCTCGACATCCGGGTGGCACACGGCGCAGCCCGCTGAGCGCAGCGCGGGGTTCAAGCCCGTGAGGTTCGTGCCGAAGTACAAGTCCTTGCCGAAGGCAGCCGTCGGGCTGTACTGGGCCGTCATCGGATCGAGGTTCGGGTTCAGGGGGACCGCCAGCTTCTCGTGGTAATCGACGAGGCCCTGCTGCTCCGCGTCCGTGAAGATGCCCGTGCCCCCGTTCTCGCCGTGGAACATGGGTCCCGTCTCGCCCAGGTTCAGGAGCACACCCTTCCACAGGATCAGCCCGGTGCCGCGCGTGCCCCCGTAGAGAGGCATCGTCGCGCGCGGCCCGACCGGGCGCTGCCAGGCATTCGCGTCGTCGCCGCCCTCGAAGTGGCACGAGCCGCACGAGTTGTTGAAGT
>JBGPOP010000069.1:0-10077 GCA_041488095.1 Planctomycetota bacterium | reverse complement strand
CGCGGCAGGCCGGATCGAGCACGTTGACCGGCACGCCCGCGGCCGCCGCCTCGCGCAGCCGGACGCTCGATCGGATTGCCGTGTCGAACAGGATCTCACCGAGCTGGGCATGCATCCCCACGAGCAGCTCACGCGCGATCCGGAGGCGCTTGTCGAACAGGGTTCCGACCGCGCGCACGGCGAAGGGCTGCTCGAGCGTCGCCGCGGTTGCGCCCAGGAGGCCCATGGCCTTGAGAGCGCCCTGCAGGGCGAAGGTCCCCGCTTCGATCACGAGCAGGGCCGTGTGCGCCGCGCGAAGGGCGTTCGCCGTGAGCACCCCGTCCGCGCGCGGCGGGCAGTCGAGGATGGCGAAGTCGTAGGCGAAGCGCGAGACGAAGAACGCCCGCGCGAGCGCACGCTCGGGGGTGATCATGCGCGCCGCTTCCTCCTCGAACTCGGCCAGGCGCGCGGTCGCGGGAAGGAGCCAGATCCCCCCCGGCGCGGTCTGGACCGCCTCCTTGACGGTGACACGCTCGCGCATCACGTCGATCAACGAGGGCTCGTCCTCGATCGCGCATCCGAGGGCGAGCGTCGCGTGCGCCTGCGGGTCGAGGTCGACGAGCAGCGTGCGCTCGCCCTTCGCCGAGAGCGCGGCGGCGAGGTTGACGGCCGTGGTCGTCTTCCCGCAACCGCCTTTCTGGTTGACCAACGCCAGGACGTGCATGCCGACTCCCTCCGGCCCGACCACGGGCCCCGTGTGTCCATGCACGATCTTGCCCCCGGATCGCAAGAAACTGCTTACCCTCCGGAACCCCGTCCGGCTAACCGTCTCGCTGTCAAGGATTTAGAGAGGCCTCGATCCGCGTGCGAAGATGCGCACCCCTTGTCGTGGAGCTCGCCGCCGCACCCGTCGGAGATCAAGGGGTGAGGTGGAGGCGGAGGAAGGCCGAAGCGTGGCGCGCGGCCAGGTCCGCGAATTCAGCCGGATGCAGGCAGGCCGCCAGGATCTCCAGCGAATCGGCGATCCGGGGCCCCGGGCGGTTGAAGTAGGCGTTGCCGTCGGCGAGCCAGAATCGCCCCTCGCGCACGGCCGGCCATCCGAGCGGGCCGACCTGGTCGAGGAATGCCCCGGACTCCGCCCGCGTGCGATCCAGCCTGTAGCCGCAAGGCTTGACCACGACGACGTCCGGCGCGAGGCGTGCGAGGTCCTCGAGCCCGAGCGTCGGTGCGAGATCGCCGGGCCGGGTCACGAGGGGTCGTCCGCCCGCGATCTCGACGAGCTCGGGCATCCAGGTTCCGCCGACCATCACCGGGTCGAGCCACTCGATCGTGAGCACCGAAGGCCGGCTCCGGAGCCGGGTCGCGCGGTCGCGCACCGCCTCGACGCGCGCGCGCAGCTTCACCACGACTTCACCGGCTTCGCGCTCGCGCCCGAGCGCAGCCCCGACCTTGCCGATGTCGTTCCAGATGTCCGCGAGCTGCGTCGGGTGCAGGTTCACGATCTCGACCCCGGGCCCGCCGATCCTTCGCGCCGCCGCCTTCACGTCCTCGAGCGACACCGCGCACACGTCGCACAGGTCCTGCGTCACGATCACGTCCGGCGCCGCGCGCGCGAGCGCCTCGACGTCGATGTCGTAGACCGCCAGCGCCTCGCGCAGGATCCGCCGCACGTCCCGGTCGATCGAGCCGCTCGGAAGCCCTTTCCCGACCCGGGTCGAGGTCAGCACCGGCCGCCCGGCCACGGAGGGCGGGAAATCGCACTCGTGGCTGACGCCGACCAGGGCCTCTTCCATCCCGACCGCGCAGACGATCTCGGTCGCCGAGGGCAGGAGGCTCGCGACGCGCAGGGGGCGGGAGGCACGCGCGGGGGGGGCCATGGGCCACCTCCCTATATCAGATGAGGTATCCTCTCCGCCCCGAACGGGTAGGGCAGGCCCCGCCCGCGCCATGCTGCACCTTCGCCGAGCCTCCGCCCTTCTGGCGCTGTCGCCGTTCTTCGCCCTCGCCGCCGAGGCCCAGATCATCCTCCCGGGCAAGGGCCAGGAAGCGAAGAAGGAGAAGGGCGGCGACCTCGCGCCGCACCTCGTGTGCGCGGTCTGCGGGGAGCGCAACTACAACCTCCACGACGACGGACGCCGCGACGAGCAGGGACTCGTCATCGCATGGTGCGTGCACTGCAAGCGCGACACCTCGCAGCGCCCTCCCGATCCGCCGCGCGCGACCTCCTCGGGCAAGGCCATGGGGAAGGGCGGCCGGCTGGTCCTCCCCACGAAGCCTCTCGCGCCGGTCGGGGATCGGCCCGAGACCCTTCCATCCGGGCCTGCCCCCTCGGCTCCGACGGCGCGCGTGACGACCGGGTCCGCGTCGAGCTCGGCGGCGCCGAAGACAAACAGGCCCGCGGCCTTCATCTTCGCCGAGGTCAAGCGGCTGAAGAGGGTCGACGACAGCCTCGCGCTCCGCGCCGTCGAGAGCCTGCTGGCTCTCGGCCCCGAGGGTCTCGCTGCGGCGCGAGAAAACCTGGCCGCCGAGGAAGCGCCCGCCCTGATGACCGCCGCTCGCGTGCTCCTGCGCTCGGGCCGCCCCGAGGACGCCGACCTCGTCTGCGAGCGCTTGCGCGGGCCCCTGCCCATCGCGGCGGGAGCTCCGCTCCTCGACCTCCTGGCGAAGGCCGACCCCGTCCGCGGAAGCCCGCGATTCCTCGCCGAGATGCTCGACCACCCCCACGCTGGCGTGCGCGCTGCGGCGCAGAAGCACCTCTCCGCCCTCGCGACGGCCGATCTCCTCCCCCTGCTCGAACCTGCGCTCGCGTCGAAACGCGCGGATACGCGCAAGCGGGCGCTCGAGGTCGCGGGGGGTGTCGACGGATCGGGCGCGACGCAGATCCTGCTCACCCACGTCGCCGATTCCTCCGCGGACGTCGCCGCTGCAGCCGCCGGGGCCCTGGCCGGGCGCGAAGACCCCGACCTCGACGCGAAGCTCCTCGGGATGGCCTTCCGCGAGCGCTGGATCCTGCGCCCGGGAGCCTGCGCGCTGCTCGCGATCGTCGAGCGCGAGGACCGCGCGGTGCGGCCGATCCTCGATGAGACGCGCATCGAGCCGCTGGTCACCGGCCTCCAGTCCGCCGACCCCTTCTTCTCGGGCGCCTGCGCCGCCGCGCTCTCCGGGATCGGATTCCGCAGTCGCAGCCCGCAAGCGACCGGCTGGCTCGACCAGGACGTCGTCGACCGCCTGGTCGCGGCCGTCTCGGGGAGGAAGTTCCACAGCGATCTCCCCGCCCTGACCGGGCCGGCCCTGCGACGGCTGGAGCTCCTGACCGGGCAGGGCATCGGCAGCGACGGCCCGCGCTGGGTCGACTGGTGGGTCCACGCGCGCGAAGGATTCTTCGCTCGCCGAGCCTGGCTCGACGTGCCTCCCGCGGACGCGCCGCGGATCTCGGTTCGCTTCAAGCAGGGTGGAGCGGAAGCGGTCGACTTCACGTTGCTCGGCCCCGCGCTCGAGACCGCGGAAGGGGCCGCGAACGCGCTCGCAGCCGGCGCGAGCCAGACCGTCCGCCTCAGCGAGGGCCAGGCGCGCGACCTCGTCGCGGCGCTGGAGCGTGAGGGCGTGCTCGGACCCGAACTCCTCCCCGGCGTGCGCGGGCTGCGCGGCGGTGACGAGCGCACCCTCGAGATCGCGATCGCGGGGCGCGGCAAGAGCTTCGTCTTCGGGTCGGGGCAGACCGAGCCCTGGTTCGAACGCTCGGCCTCGCTCGCACGCGACCTCCTCGATCGCAACCGATGGCAGCGCTACCCCGACCCGGCGCGGCACGCTTCCTCCTACGAGCTGTGGAAGGAGCAATCGGCCTGGTGGGCTGAGGAGCACCCGGACATCGAGAGGGCCCTGCGCCTGAAGCAGCTCGTCCTCTCCGCCCTGCCGGCTCTCCCGGATTCCCGGCGGAACGAAGGCATTGCGGAGCTCGAGCGCCTGTACGCGCGGAGCGGGGCGGCCGAGCCGGCGGACTTCGCGCCGCTCGCGCAGCTGCTCGCGACACAGCGGTTCTGGGCCGAGCCCGCCCGGCGGGTGCTCGATCTCGCCCTGCGCGCCGCACGGACGAGAGGTGCGATCGGGGCCGAGGCCACGCCCGCGGAAGGCGAGAAGAGGGAATCGGGAGAGCGAGACGTCCCGGTCGAGCAAGGCCGGCTCCTCGTCGATCTCCTGGTCGAGAAGTTCCCCGCGGCTCCGGCCGAGAATCTCTCGAGGGTGTTCGCCGCTTGCGGTCCCGGCTTCGCGAGCACGATGGCGGGCGACCCCCGCCCGACGGTGCGGGCGGCCGCGGCGCGCGGGCTGGCCGAGACCGGCCCGGGCGAGACCGAGGACTCCGCGCCCGCGCCGGAGACCGTGGCCACGCTCCTGCGGCTCCTCGGCGATCCCGACGGCACGGTCGAGGTTGCGGCGGTCGAAGCCCTCGGCCGACGCCGCGTCGAGACGGCGCGGACGGAGCTGCTCGTGCGCGCGCGCCTGGGCCTCCCGGATGTGCGCGCGGCCGCGCTGCGCGCGGTCGGGCGCCTGCGCGGCGAGCTGGTCCTCGACGCGCTCTCGCTCGCCGCGGCCGACTCCGACCCGCGCATCCGCCTCGCGGCCGCGTGGGGGCTCTCGGATCTGCGCGATCCTTCGAGCGCGCAGCTCCTGATCGGGATGCTCGGCGAGGGCGACAGCGCGCCGACGGTCGAGCCCGCGCGCGCGGGCCTGCTCGCCCTGGGATCCGCGGCCTGGAACGACCTCTTGCGCGTCGTGCACTCGCCCAGCCACCGTGCGCGCCGCGAGGCGGCCCTCCTGCTGTCGCGCCAGGGCGTGCCCGAGGCCGCTTCGGCCCTCATGGCGATGCTCTCGTCCGAGCCGAAGGACGCGCACATCGCGAGCGAGCTCGCCGTCCTCTCGGGCGTCGACCTGCGGGCCGAGGCCGATCCCGCCGGAGCGTGGTGGAGCTGGTGGGACAGCGTCGTCCACGACGACTCGCTGGCGTGGTTCATCGCGGCGCTGGCCCGGGTGGGGGCGACCTCACCTGCGAAGGAGGCCTTGTGCCAATCCGGCAACCGGGACGGGCGGCTCTTCCTGCTCGAGGTCCTGGCGCGGCGCGAGGCGCACCTGGTCGAGCGCGCGCGCCGCGAGCTGTCGCGCATGCTCGGACGCGACCTCGGCTCCCTGCCGCCGCGCGGCGGGGGCCGGGATGCCTGGATCGCCGCGCTCCGCGCGTCGATCGCCGAGCCGGACGGCAAGTGACCCGGCCCGATCCCCAGCGCGCAGGGGCCGGAGCGGGAGGAGCTCGCGCGCGGTCCGTGCCCTGGATCGTCGGGCTCGCTCTCGCCGGGCTCGCCGCGGTGGCGCTCGTCCCGGCGCTCGTGCGCCGGGCGCCCGAGGTCGCGCGCGAGCTGTGGAGCTTCGTCGGCGTGCGCCGCGTCGAGGGCCATGCCGCGGAGATCCGCGCCGCCGCGGCCGAGAGCGATGTCGACCCGTGCCTGCTCGCCGCGATCATGTACGCCGAGAGCCGAGGCAGTATCGACGCGGTGTCCCCGCGCGGGGCGCTCGGCGCCTTCCAGCTCATGCCCGCCGCGGCCGCCGACGCGGCGCGGCGCCTGGGTCTCCCCGAGCCGACGCGCGAGGAGCTGCTCTCCGACGCCCTGCTCGGAGCGCGGCTCTCCGCGGCGCACCTCGCCTGGCTCGTAAGGCAGGAAGGCCCCGATCCCGAGCGCGTGCTCGTCGCGTACAACGCCGGGCGCACCAAGCTCCACCGCTGGATCGAGGCGGAGGGCGGCTACGAGGCCTGGCGCGCGGCGCGCCTGCGCGAGGGAGGAACCGGTGCGCTCGCCTACGCGCGCGAGGTGCTCTCGATGCGCGACCGCTTGCGGGAGCGCGGTGAGATCTCGCCCGCGCTCGCGCCTCTCGGCGGTTCGGGAGGGGATCTGGAGACGGGTCTGCCTCAATGAGGAGAATCGCGCCCGCCACAGTCCCCGGCGATGCCGGATGTGCAGGACGAACTCTCGTGGATAGCCTGGATAGGTTCCCTTCCCCCCGGGCCGCGCCTCGGCCCACAGCCCAGCGAACGACCATGTCCACACCCTCCCTGCGCGGCCGATGGCTCCTCGCGATCCCTTGCCTGTGCGCACCGGCGCTGGCCCAGCTCGATCCGAACGGCGCCGGGGTCACCCGGCCAAGCGCATCGAAGAAGCCGCTCTCGGACTGCGACGTCCGCCTGACCCGGGACGGCCAGCCGGCCGAGTGGGTGAACGAGAGGAACGCCGAGCTCTCGAGCCAGAACGCGAGGGCGGCTCGCGAAGCCGACAAGAGAGCGCTCCTCTCGAGCATCCCGCTCCTGCGCGTCGACGACGACGCGCTGTTCGGCACGCCGCGCTGGGTCGCCTCGACGGCGCGCTTCCTGACCGCGGCGGCGCCGGGCGACGACTTCGACGGCGTGGCGGTCGCGCGCGGGTTCGTCGCCGCGCACCCGGGGCTGTTCGAGATCGCGCCCGAGGAGATCGACTTCGCGCGCCGCTCGCGCGACTTCCACACCCGTCACAACGGCGTCCGCCACCTGACCTTCCAGCAGCAGATCGGCGGCGTCGACCTGTTCGGCGCCGAGCTGCGCGCGAACGTCACGCGGCACGGCGAGCTGATCAACGTGTCGAGCACGATGCTCCCGCGGCCTTCGGAGGACTTCGCGCCGGGGCCGATCGTGCTCTCGCCGCTCCAGGCGATCCGGACCGCGGCGGCGTGCATCGGCGTGGCGGTCACCGTCGATCCGGAGAGGCTGGGCGCGCCGCGAGGGGCGAGCCGACTGCAGGCCTGGGGTGCGACGCCCGACTTCCGCTCCGACGTCGCGGTGACGACCGAGCTCCTCTATTTCCCGATGACGCGCGATGAGATCCGTCCGGCGTGGAAGGTGGTCCTGCCCGAGATCGGGGTGGGGAACACCTACGAGGTCCTCGTCGACGCGGCCGACGGGAAGCGGCTGTGGAGCCGGAACCGGCTCCAGTTCCTCCTCGGCGGCACGCAGGACATCACGATGCGCGTGTACACGAGGGACAGCCCGGCCCCCGGGTCGCCCGGCAACGCGACCCCGAACGGGTTCCAGTTCCCCTTCGACACGAGGCAGCTCCTGACGATCACGCCCGCCTCGGTGCCCCAGTCGCCGAACAACTGGATCAACGACAACGACAACGACACCCAGGGCAACAACGTCGATGCGCACCTGGACCTCGACAACGACAACCTGCCCGACCTGCCGCGGCCGACGGGCTCGCCGGCGCGCACCTTCGACTTCGCGCAGGACAACGCGCAGTCGCCGACGCTCTGGCGCGACGCGGCGGTGACGAACCTGTTCTACTTCTGCAACCGCTACCACGACAAGCTGTACTCGCTCGGCTTCGACGAGGCGGCCGGGAACTTCCAGACCGACAACTTCGGACTGGGAGGCCTCGGCAACGACCGCGTGCTGGCCGACGCGCAGGACGGCGGCGGCACGAACAACGCGAACTTCGGCACGGGGCCGGACGGCACCAGCGGCCGGATGCAGATGTACGTCTTCACCGGGCCGAACCCCGACCGCGACGGGGACGTCGATTCCGACATCGTCTACCACGAGCACAGCCACGGGCTGTCGAACCGGCTGCACAATCTGCAGGTCTCGGGCGTGCAGGCGGGCGGCATGGGCGAGGGCTGGAGCGACTTCTTCGGCGTGATGATCAACGCCGAGCCGTCCGACGATCCCAGCCTGACCTACCACACCGGCGGCTACACCGTGTACCTGCTCGGCGCGGGCTTCGTGGACAACTACTACTTCGGGATCCGGCGGTTCCCGTACAGCACCGACCTCAACAAGAACCCGACCACGTACGCCGACATCGACCCGGCGCAGCAGTCCTTCCCGCCCGGCATCCCGCGCAGCCCGGTGATCGGTAACTCGGCGAACGAGGTGCACAACGTCGGCGAGGTGTGGTGCAACATGCTGCTCGAGGTGCGCGCGAACCTGTGGGCCAGCCACGGGTTCGCGGGCAACGACCTGCTCATGCAGCTCGTGGTCGACGGCATGAAGAACGACCCGGGCACGCCGAACTTCCTCCAGGCGCGCGACGGGATCCTCCTGGCCGACATGGTGAACAACGGCAGCGCGAACCTGGCCGACATCTGGACCGGCTTCGCCAAGCGCGGCTGCGGCTACTCGGCCACCTCGCCGAGCGGGAGCACCAGCGCGGGCGTCGTCGAAGCGTTCGACACGCCGGTGATCTTCGATTACCCGAGCGGCAGGCCGACGCAGCTCTCCCCGGGACAGGCGGCGACGTTCCAGGTGAACATCAGCGGCATCGGCAGCCTCCAGCCGATTCCGGGGACCGGGCAGCTGCACCTCTCGATCAACGGCGGAGCCTTCACGGCCACGGCCATGACCGAGACCTCCGCGAACCACTACGACGCGACGCTGCCCGCGGGAGCCTGCTTCGATGCGCTGCGGTTCTACGTGAGCACCGCCACGACTTCGGGCACGGCGGTCAATCCGGCCGGCGCGCCGGCGACATTCTTCTCGGCCAGCGTCTTCACGGGCACCCAGGTCGTATTCAACGACAACTTCGAGACCGACCAGGGCTGGGCGACGTCGGTCTCGGGCGCGACGACGGGCGCGTGGGAGCGCGGCGTGCCGGTCAACGATCCGGGCTGGGCCTACGACCCGGTCTCGGACGCCGACGGCAGCGGCCAGTGCTACTTGACCATGAACCAGCTCGGCAACACCGACGTCGACAACGGCTCGGTCACGCTGACCTCGCCGAACTTCGACATGACGGGCGGGGCGGACGTCGGCTACTCGTACTACCTGAACCTGACCGACGAGACGGGCGGGGTCGACCGCCTGCTGGTGGAGATCAACAGCGCCGGCGGCGCCGGCGGGTGGACCACGATCGCCACGCACACGACGGGCGGCGGCACGACCTGGCAAACCAACACGGTCACGTCGGCGACGCTGACGGGGCTCGGTGTGAGCTTCACCTCGACGATGAAGGTGCGATTCACCGCCAATGACGCCAATCCACAGAGCGTCGTCGAAGCGGGCGTCGACGCGGTCCGGGTGCAGAAGATCCTGTGCACGACTTCGGGCGGGTTCACGTCCTTCTGCGACCCCGGAGCGAGCGGCGTGATGGCCTGCCCTTGCAGCAACGTTCCCTCGGGTTCGGGCCGCGGCTGCAACAACTTCGGCGCGATGTCGGGCGGGGCGTCCCTCTCCGCGACGGGCACCGGCTCGCTCGCGGCGGACACGCTGGTGTTCACTTCGACGGGCGAGAACAACTCGTCGCTGACGATCTTCCTGCAAGGCACCGCGAGCACGGCCACCGGCCTGCAGTACGGCGCCGGGGTGCGCTGCGTGGACGGCACGTTGAAGCGTCTCTACACCGGCGGCGCCTCGGCCGGTGCGATCACGCGCCCGGGCGGGGGAGACCCGAACGTGCACACGCGGTCCGCCGCGCTGGGGGACCCCATTTCAGCGGGTCAGTCGCGCTACTACATGACGTACTACCGCGATCCGCTCGCAGCGGGTCCGTGCGGCAACACGGCGAGCACGTTCAACGACAGCCAGGCGGGCGCGGTCGTCTGGGCTCCGTAGTCCGACGCGGCGCTCGGTGTCGAGAGGGACGTCCGGCACCGGCGAGCTCGCGCGCACCGGCGACCGCCGACGGAGGCTGGCAGCGGAATGAGCGCGCCTCGGTGCCAGTGTGGGCCGAGCGACCCCACGACATGACGCTGGCGCACCGGGACGGGGCCGCGCCTGCTCGCGGGTTTCGCTGTGGAGGGGTAGCCTGGGGAGGAAAACGGGACGGGTGGAGTGGGGAGCTGCCGACGAATCCGGCCCTGAGACCTTGGGAACCCACATGGATCTGTGGGAGCGGAGCAAGAGGGGGAGTCGGATGGACCGTGCATCGCGCTGTACGGGTGTGGCTCTAGCCCGCATCTCTCACCAGACGAAGCGGTCCTGGGCGGAGACCGGACCTGAAGAGGGCCGGGTGCGATCCGAGGAGGGTCGAGGACTGACGAGGCCCCTCGGAGAGTTGATGCCTGCGTTCTGAAGCTGCTGCAAGG
>JBGPOP010000068.1:0-10819 GCA_041488095.1 Planctomycetota bacterium | reverse complement strand
TTCGCCGGACCGTCGACGGGCGCAAACGTGGTTGCGGCAATCCGTGTGGCGAGTCGGCTCGGTCCCAAGGCGACGGTCGCCACCATTGTGGTCGACGCTGGGCTGCGCTACCTCAGCACTGACGTGTTCCGACCCTGATCCGGGAGCCGCGTACGCGGAACGGCTTTCGCTAGCCCGGTATCTTCTCCGCGGCGTCCCCAGCGGATCAAAACCCTGAGCCGATCCGAGGTGTTGGGCGCAAGCTTCCCAGTGTCGACCGAACGACACTCCGCCCCCCCCTGGCTCAAACGGGCAGGCCGGGAAGGCTCGGGCCTTGGCCAGGTCACGCTGACCGCTGGCACTCGCGTTCGTGTCGAGGCGGGTATCCGAGACGCCGCCCCTGAAACCCCGCGGCTGGTACGGCATGACGCAGGCCGTGAGGGGGAAGGCCAGACCGACCAGGCCGGTCACCGGCGGCGCCATGCGTCCCTGTTCCTCGGTCATCGCCCGTGACCGGTTCCAGATCAGCCGTCCTCGCAGAGCCACCTGGCTATGGCACCATGCGGTTGCGAGGACGACGGTCTACCCGGTTCCGCTCCACTTCGCCAGCCAGCTGGCTACCCCTCGTCCTTCGATGCGCTCCACTTCCCGGAGAACCGGGTCATCCGCTCGACCTCGCTCGAGGGGTGCGCCCGTTACCCATGGTCAGGCCGCTGGCTTGATGTTTTGGTTCATCCGGAACAGATTGGCCGGATCGTACTTCGCCTTCAGCTTCGCCAGCCGCTCGTAGTTCGCCCCGTAGGCGCCCGTCTGCACCCGCTGGGTCTCGTCCTCGGGCATGAAGTTCACGTACACGCCGCCGGTGGCGAACGGGGCCGCGGCATCGAAGATCTGTCGCGTCCATGCGATGCATTCCTGGTCCTGCGCCGGATCTCTCCACCGCGTGTGGAGGTTCATGACGAATTCCACGTCGCGGTGCGGATAGGCGGTGGAGTTGGCGGGGATTCGATTGATCGCTCCCCCCAGGTGTCCGATGAAGATCTCGCACTCCGGGCTCGGCAGCCGGCCCACCGCGTCGAGCAGCACCCGGATGAATCCGTCGTCGAGCTTCTTGAAGTCGTGCGACTTCCAGTAGTTCCGCGCGCCCGGCGTGAGCAGTGGATCGAAGGCTGTCTGCCACCCCGCGAACGGGTGCGGCCCGACGACGTCGGCAATCGGCTTGCCCAGTGCTCGAAGCGGCGCGACCGCCTTCTCGGCCTTCTGCATGTCCCCGACGGCGCACACGGCGAACACCAGAACCTCCCTGCCGTGGACCTCGGCTGGAAGGAAGGGGAGTGGCGGGGCCTTCCGCAGCACCACCCATGCGGTGACCTCGTCGGGGGCCGAGGCCACAAAGCGGCGGTAGCCCTCGAGGAGCTCCCTCGCCTGTGCGAACGGGTGAACGATCAGACCGGCCATGACCTCGGGCCCCACCGAATGGAGCCGATACTCAAACGACGTCGCGACGGCGAAGTTTCCGCCGCCACCGCGCACCGCCCAGAACAGGTCGGAGTTCTCCTTGTCGCTCGCCTGCAGATACGTGCCGTCGGCAGTCACCAAGTCCACCGAGAGCAGGTTGTCCGCCGAGAGCCCGTACTTGCGGCTGATCCACCCGAACCCGCCGCCGAGCGTGAGGCCAGCGACTCCGGTCGTGGAGTTGATTCCCAGTGGAGTGGCGAGACCGAAGGCCTGCGCCTCGCGATCGAACTCGCTCAGGATCACCCCCGGCTCGACGCGCGCCGTGCGGCCGGCGGGATTCACGCGCACCGACTTCATCGGCGACAGGTCGAGCATCAAGCCGTTGTCGCACACGGCGTTGCCTGCGATGTTGTGCCCACCGCCGCGTACGGCGAGCAGCAGGTGGTGCTCGCGCGCGAAGCCGACGGCGCGGATCACGTCGGCCGCTCCGGCCGCACGCACGATGACCGCGGGCCTGCGGTCGATCATCGCGTTCCAGATCGTGCGGGCGTCGTCGTAGCCCGGCTCGCCGGGCAGGCACAGCGTGCCGCGGAGGCCCGCGCGCAGTCCGTCGAGCGCATCCACCGGGATGGCGTGCTGGTTCCGATCGAGCTTCTTGAGACCGACCTGAGTCATTCTGAAACCCTCCCCTCGGCAATGTGCCGGACCGATTGGGACCACGTTCATGGGAGAAGAATGCCAAGGTGGCGGAGTTGACGTCTGGCCGCGCGTCGGGAAAACTTGATCGAGCGTCCGGGACGCATTGCCGACATTGCCAGGTGTCCGCGGGTCCTTGCCGAACGTCCAGGGGGGACGATGAGCGGAGACACCCTGTCCGATCTGCTGCGCGCCGTGCGGCTCCATGGCGCGGTCTTCTACTACATCGAAGGGGCCCCGCCTTGGGTGGCGGAGGCCCCTCACGTGCGTGAGATCATCCCAGCCATCATGCCTGGCGCGGAGCACATGATCGAGTTCCACGGGATCGTGAAGGGTTCCTGCTGGGCCGCGATTGTGGGTGAATCGCCCATTCGCCTGGAAGCGGGCGACGTCATCCTCTTCCCGCAGGGCGATCCGCACGTCATGTCGAGCGCGCCTGGCATGCGCGCGCCAAGCGTCGACACGACCCTCTTCTTCTCGCCGCGCCCGCCCCAATTGCCCTATGCGCTGAGTATGAAGGAGGCGGACGTGACGACGACCCGCCTGGCCGGCAGCGACCCTGATCGTGCGACGGTGGTCTGCGGCTTCCTGGGGCTCGACGCCCGGCCGTTCAATCCGCTTCTCGCGGCGCTCCCTCGCGTGCTTCGGATTCCAGGGAGCACGCTGGGAGCCGACTCCTGGGTCACGACCTTCATGCGGGCGGTCGTGGCCGAGTCGAACTCGAGGCGGCCCGGCGGCGAAGCGGTGCTCGAACGGATGAGCGAGATGCTCTTCGTGGAGGTGTTGCGCCGGCACATCGACTCGCTCCCGCCGGAACAGAAGGGGTGGCTCGCCGGAATGCGGGATCCCACTATTGGGCGCGCGCTCTCCCTCATCCACCAGAAGCCCGCCGAAGCGTGGACGCTGGAGCGATTGAGCGAGGCGGCGGGGCTCTCGCGGTCGTCGCTCCACGAACGCTTCGTGCATTTCATCGGCCAGCCGCCGATGCAATATCTGACCCAGTGGAGAATGCAGGTCGCGGCGGGCCTGTTACGAGACACGACCGCAAAGCTGGTGGCGGTGGCGCTGGACGTCGGCTACGAGAGTGAAGCCGCCTTCTCGCGGGCTTTCAAGCGAGTCGCCGGCGTATCGCCCGGAGCGTGGCGAAAGGGGAGGCGGGCGACGTCACGATGATCCACGTTGCCCGGACCAGCCGGGGGTCGGACACGCGGCAGGTTTCCGGTGAACCCCCGCCGTGATGTGAGCCATGTCCCGGATCGCTACGCCCGCGCGCGGGCGGGCCATGCGGTTCCGGTGTCGGCCCCCGCCAGGCGGGGCCGTCAAGGGCGGGGCGATCGGGACGCGCGGTTGGCCGATGCGGGGCCTTCCGTGAGATGGAAGTGCGCAGTATGGTCCCGCGAGGATCTGACCTGGTGGACTCTGCGGGCGCTCGGCGTGTCGCTCGCCGATCGGGGCGCTCGAACCGACGAGTACCTGGCCGCGATGCGGGCGCTCTGGGATGAGCCCACCCCATCGTTCTCGGGGCGATTCGTCTCCTTCGCTGATGTCATCGAGAGCCCGCCGGGGCTCCGACCGCGATTTACCGGCGGAAGTCGAGGGCCGGCTCACAGGCCGTTGCGAGCGAGCTCCCGCAACCACGAGCGCCCCGCGATAACAGCCCACGCTGTGACCCCGCCTTCACGTCCAGGTGCGACGGGTGGGGTTCGGCCGTCTCGGCCTGCCAACGCCGACGTACCCGTGACCCACCGATCAACAACCGACCGACTTCGATGAGGCGACGTCTTCGTTGGTCGGTGCGGGGCTCAGCCCGGCGCCGATGCCGACATCCGCGGAGAGCCCAGGGGTCTTCGCTCCCCCGGCGGGGCCGGGCCGAGGATCCGCCGCTTCGACCAGGCCAAGGACACGAGTGGCTCTCGAGGCCGGCAGCTCTGGACGTAGCCGGACCGGGTGGGTCAGGCGTTCCGCAGCAGCCGGGCCCAGAGGGCGGACGGCAGGTCGCGGAGGCGCGCGAGGCCGTAGAGGTGCTGAAGATACCGCGGGAAGCCCCGTAAGCCCTGTAAGCCCTGGGGTTGGCCGGCGCTGCCGCTCAGCCGCAGATAGTGGCAGACGAGGCGCGGAAGCGCGCCGTACCACCCCCAGGGTCGAATGCGGGCCCTGTACTCGAACCGCTCGAACCTCGACACCTGCGAGGCCCGGAGGGTGGCCAGCACCACGTCGGGGACCGGCGCATCGAGCGTGTCTCGCATGAACGCAAGCGCCTCTCGAAGCGGGAGGATGAGCTTGAGGTGCCGAGCCTGGGTGAGGAGCCGGCTCCACTCGAAGCTCGGGCCGGCGGCTTGGAGAATCAGCATCGCGTCGGCCACCCAGCGGAGTGGTGGAACCGGATTCCACGCCACGCCGTGGACGGTCGCGTGCAGGAGTTGGTCGGCTCGACAGAGCGCCGAGGTCGGCACGCCGTCGACCGCCACTGCCTGCGCCGCAGCCCAGAAGGCGTCGTCCGCCCCGGGTCCGCAGCACTCCCAGCAGAGGTGCCAGTGAAGATCGAGTCTGGTGTCCCTGCGGTCCTGGAAGAGATGCGAGTGTGTGACGGGAACGACGCGTTCTGGAACCGGCAGCTGCGGCGTCCATCCCAACTGCCGCAGCAGGGCCATCGCCCCCGACGCCTTGTCCGTTCGCACCAGCAGATCCAGGTCGCTCATTGGGCGCAGCCCCGGATCCGAGTAGTAGAGGACGAGCAGGGCCGCGCCCTTGAGAATCATGGTTTCCAGGCCGGCCTCGGAGAACGCCGCGAGCAGGGTGGCAAGGCGCTCCATGAGGGCGACGTTCTTCGACCGGGTATCCCGGCACACCTCCTCGAGCCGCGCCATGATGGGATCCCGGACCTCGTGCCGGCGCAGGTTGTGTGCCAGCAGCGGGAGCAGCCGAAACGATCCCCGGTCGAGGCGATCGAGGTTCACCTGCCCTCGCCAGGCCTGGAAGGCCTCGAGCGCCGGCGCGCCGGTCAGAAGCACCGCCCGCAGCAGCAGCGTCTGCTGGAGCGTCGGCCAGCAGCTGCCACGCGAGTGCGCATTCCTCGTGACGATCCGGGCGAGATCACGGGTCACGTAGCGATTCTGCTCCCTCTTGGCGTCGCTCCTACACCCCGATCGCAGAGGCACCAGCCGCCGCGGTGAACGGCGCGAGCGTCCGTCGCTTCTAAGAGCGGCGTGGCCGATTCCACGGTACACGATCCGCGGCGGATCGCGGCGGGCATCATCGCCCGTGGACGGCTTGAGACTCCGCGTGCCATCGTTGCCCGTCGCAGAGAGAGGCATGAGGTCGATCCATCGTGAACGAGCACGACTCACTCAACTGATCTTGAACCATGTGCGAGCGGGACGTGCCTAGGCGCGCGCCCTCGGACATCCGGCGATCGTTGCCGCTCTCGCGCCTCGGGATCACACGCTCGCGTCTCAGGCGACAAGTCTCTGGAGCTCGTGGTCTTTGGCCGGGTGATCCTCGGCCGACTGCCGGCATCACCAGTCACGGACCCGCTCCGGGCGGTCCATTGCGAGCCCGTCGCGGCCGCGAACGACACAGGGCAGGGCGGCAGAGATCACGAGGTGAGCTGGACGGCGTGACGGGACGCGGGCCGCCGTGGACAGAAGGACTGGGTGACGGGTAGACTCGACAGTGAGGTGGCGTCCTGTGCGGCGGCCCCTCCTTGGAGCACTCCTGGGACGCCATGCGGCATCGCCTGGGGTGAGCGTCCTCGACGATCACGCAGGGGACCGAGGGAGGCGTCGCATGAGTGCACGCCGTGCGTTGGGTCTGGGTCGACGGTCTCGGGCCGTGCGCGTCAGGGCGGCCTCTTGGCTGTCCGAGCTCAGGCACGCTGGGCCCGATCTGCGGGTCACGTGTCTCGGGTTCCGGGCGGCGCGGAACTGGGGAGACGCGCTCGATCCGTTCCCGATCGAGGCGTTCTCGCGCCGGCCGGCCCGCTGACTCGACACGCCGCGATCCGGGCCCACGGGGCTCTCGCACGGTCCAGGATCGGGTCGGCGTAGATGAAGGTTGCCTTCTTCCTCTTCTTCCCTCCGACGATCTGGGCTCCTGGCGGCGTCTCGGTTCGTGTCGAGCGCTCGAAGGCGGCTCTCGAGCGACTCGGGGTGCACGTGTCGCTCTTCAACCACTGGGAGCGGTCGAGGGACTTTGACCTGCTGCACGTCTTCGGCTCGACGCATGAGGTGGCAGGGCTCGTCGAGAGCGCCAAGGGCCTGGGAATTCCGACCGTCGTCTCCGCCATCTTTGACTCGGGTCTCTCGGTGTGGAAGGGGTGGGCAGCGGTGCGCGTTGCTCGACTCCTGCCTCTCACGACCGTCCACGGGCTGCGTCGGCGGCTTTTTCATCGCGCCGATATCGTGATTGCGACCTCGAAGGCCGAGAGTGCGGCGTTGCACTCACGGTTCGGTCTAGATCCCCGCAAGCTGAGAGTCGTCCATGCGGGCATAGACGGCGACAGATTCCGAGACGCTCGCGCGGATGCCTTCACGGAGCGCTATGGCCTCAAGAACTTCGTTCTCCGGGTCGGTCGCGTGAGGCGGAACAAGGGGCAGAGCAGACTGATCCGTGCCCTCGATGGTCTGGGTCTCGACCTCGTGATCATCGGACCGGAGGATCCGACAGACCCGCAGGGTGTGCGGGAGTTCCGCTCCCTGCTCAGAGGCCGAAAGTGGGTGCACTACCTTGGCCAGATTCCCCATGACGATCCGCTCCTCCCGAGCGCCTTCAAGGCCGCCCGCGTTCACGCGCTGACCAGTTCGTTCGAGTCTCTGGGATTCGTGACGCTGGAAGCGGCGGCGGCGGGTTGCGCCGTCGCGACCGGCCCGTACGCGCCCATCGTCGAGTACCTGGGCAGTCGGCCTTACTACGTCAACCCGGAATCGGAGGCTTCGATTCGGACTGTGGTCAGGCGAGCGTACGAGAACGGACCCGACCCGGGGCTCGCCGAGTTCGTGCACCAGAGCTACTCGTGGGAGTCCGCCGCCCGGCAACTGAAGGACGTGTACAGCGCCCTCCTGGACCAGACCCAAGCGGGCCGGCCCATTGGCGGCTAGGAGCTTTCAGATGTCCAGGCCGAGCGCGCAGGGCATCGAACGCGCTAGCCGTGGGATCCATCAAGAGGCGCAACGCTGACCATGCTGGCTCACGCTCGAGAGCTGCACCGCACCCTTGCCTACGGATCCGCGACCATTGCGCTCCGCTCGAGCGATACGGCCGCAGCTGACTGGCTCCTGGAGGTCCTGCAGCCGTGGTTTGCGCCCACTCCGAGCGCCGCAGACTGGCACGTGAGGCTCTCGAGCTCCCGCGATGCGTACGCCGACCTGAGTGCTCGGCGCCCCCTCGATGCTGCTCCGCGCGCGTGTTTCGCGCTCGACCAGGAGGTGGTCTCCTTCCCTGCCTGGCCCACCGGTGACGGACTCACCGTCAGCGACGCGGAGCGGTCCTGCTTCCTGAGGATCACCCCGTTCGAGGTTGACCTGACCGGGGATCCCCGGACGCGCAGATGGCGATTCACGTCGATGTGGGTGTGTCAGGAGATCGCGGCCACTCGCCTCCGCCGGACGCAGCTGGACGTCCATGCTGCGGCCGTCGAAGCGGCCGGCCGGGCCATTCTGATCGTCGGCCCCAAGGGGGCGGGCAAGACCACGCTATCCCTCCACCTTCTGCGCTCGGGGCGCTGTCGCATGATGGCCAACGATCGTGCCTTCGTCGGTCGCGCCGGCACATCCGTCGTGGTCCGTGGGATGCCCACGGCGGTGAAGGTCCGCCCGCCCACACTGGCTGGGTTTCCCGAGCTGCGTCGAGGTCTCCCGCCCGTGGAGCGCCCGTATCTCCATACTCTCGACGAGCTTGCGAGCATGGTGACCGGTGACGGAGTACCCGAGTCCACGGAGTTCGCGCTGAGTCCGGCACAGGTTGCGCACCAGCTTCGGGTCGAGCCCCTCGGTTCGGCGCCGCTGGGCGCGATCGTGTTTCCGCACATCAGAACCGACGTCGCGGGCTGGGACGCCGAGCGGCTTGCCCCGAAGGAGGTCGGCGCGCGGATCCTGGCCAATCTCTACGGGGGCTCGTCTGCCCGTTTCGGCTCGACGATCTTCGAGGACCTCGACGGGGGCCGGAGCCTACCCTCGCGAAGCCTGAGTGACGAGCTCGCGGAGGCAGCCCCCGGGTACCGGCTCGCCATGGGGCAGCACGCCTACGCCGAGCCCAGCTTCAGCGAACGGCTCCTGGAGACCCTCCTGCCGTCATGACCGCGCTGCTGGAGGTGAGGCGCGAGATCGACCGGGCGCTTGCGCAGCACGGGCTGAGACCCCGCCGGGTCGTCCTGATCTCCCCGCTCAAGGAACGCAAAGGGATCCGCTTTGCCTATCGAGTTGACCTCGAGGACGGGCGCACGGTCAAGGCGCGGCACTTCGGCAGCGAGGAGGGCGCGCGCCGACTCTTCGAGCTGGGCGCCGGTCTGGGGGCGGCCTTTGCGCGTCCGCTGGCACAGTACGGGCCCGTGCTCGTCGAGGAGTGGATCGAGGGCACATCGCTCGGGGACTGCGAAGCGGCGGCATGGGCAGAGGACGCCGGGATCCTGCTGGGCCGGCTTCACACGACCCCGCTCGGCGCGGAGGTCCCGCCGACCTCCAGCACGCAAAAGTGGAGAGAAGCCGCGGAGTCGGACTTGGCGCTCATCAGTCTAGCCGGGAAGCTCTCGGCGGGTGACGTGGCGTCCCTCCAATCCGAGATTGCCCGGCGCGATCCCGAGGTGGCTCGGGTTGTTCTTATTCACAAGGACTTCTGTGCCGAGAATATGCTGATCGACGCCCGCGGCCGACTCCGGATCATCGACAACGAGCAACTGGAGATCGCGCCGGCCGCCTTCGACCTCGGACGCACCTTCCATCGCTGGCCGATGTCGGACGAGACGTGGACGCGTTTCCTTCGAGGGTACCGGTCATCCGCGCTCATGGAGCCCGAAGCGATCGCCTTCTGGAGGATCGTTGCGTCCCTGGAGACCAGCAGAGTCTTCCTCCAGCGATTTCCCGAGCGCCTCGACGCCTCGCTCGGACTGCTCCGACGCTTCGCGGAAGGCAAGAGCCTTTCGGATTCGCCGTGACCCAATCCGTCGTAGTCGTCTGCATGCAGGGGGTCGGACACCTCCAGGCCCTCCTGCCGGTCATCGAGAGCCTGCGCGCCCGCGGCCGCACGGTGCACGTGCTGACCCATGCCGACTTCCGAACGAAGGTCGAGCGGGCTGGCGCGTGCTTCGTCGATCTCTTTGCCCGGCGTCCGATCGAGCGGGCTGACGCGACATCGATCCCGGTCCCCAGCCGGTTCGTCAGTTTCGCCGGCGTGTACGCCGACAGTCTGGTGGAGGAGGTCGCGGCGCTCGCGCCCGCATTGATCGTCTACGATACCTTCTCGGTGGTGGGACCTGTGATCGCCCGGCGCCTCGGCATTCCATACGTCAACGTGTGCCCCAACCACGCGCCGGTCCCCTCGCGCGTGATCGCGGCGCTGCGCGAGGATCCAAGGGTCGCCATCTCCGACGAGTGCTGGGCGGCGGTCAAGTGTCTCCAAGAAGTTCACGGGATCAGCAATGCGAGCCCGTTCTTGTACGCCGAGGCCCTCAGTCCCTTTCTGAACCTCTATCCTGAGCCGGAGGAGTTCCTCGACGAGAAGGACCATGCCGCCTTCGAGCCGATGGCCTTTTTCGGCTCGATCGCGCCGACTCTCCAGCCGGACAGCACGATCGCCGTGTTCCCTCGCCCCCGCCGGAAGCTCCGCATCTACGTCGCGTTCGGAACCGTAGTCTGGTGGTACTTCGAGGCGGTGGCGCGGGCGGCATTGAGTGCCGTCGCGGATACCTGTGCCGACCTCGACGTCGACGTCGTGATCGGCCTGGGAGGCCATCGGCTCGACGCGGCCACGCGCGCCGCACTTCTGCGCCCGAACGTGCAGGTGTTCGAGTACGCTGATCAGTGGGCCGCCCTTCGGGAAGCCGACGTCTTCGTCACCCACAACGGTCTCAATTCGACGCACGAGGCGATCTTTCACGAAGTGCCGATGATCTCCTACCCTCTGTTCAGCGACCAGCCCGCGCTGGCTCGCCGTTGCCAGGATCTCGGCCTCGCAGTGCCGCTGGTCAGCGTACCGGGCGCGCCCGTCAGGGGCGACGCGCTGCGCGCAGCGCTCCGGCGGTTGACGGACGACCGAGACGGGGTGGCTGCGAGCCTGGCCGAGGCTCGCTCTTGGGAGCTACGAACGATCGCTGGTCGGAGCGCGGTCGTTGACCGCATCCTGGCGTTGAGCAGGTAGAACGGCGCAACCGAAGAGGGTTGCCTAGCCCGCCTCCCCGTCGGCCGGCGGGGATGACAGTCGGGGTCGCGGGCTACGGGCCGACCTTGGTGCAGATCGCCGTCGCCGCGACCATCCAGTTGCCGGCGTACGGGCTCACCTCTCCCGCGTGGGCGATCCATCCGTTCCCGCCCCCGCCCAGCTCGCTGCGAATCAATGCCAGCTCGGTCGTCTGCGGGGAGATGTATGCGCCGCCGCCCGTGGCCTTCTTCCCGGGTGGGCACGGGGCGAACGCGAGCTTGTTCGGGTTGCTGTCGAGCGGACCCTCGACGTAGACGTACTCGAGACCGCTGAGCGT
>JBGPOP010000067.1:0-10983 GCA_041488095.1 Planctomycetota bacterium | reverse complement strand
GCCGGCGGGAGACGTGCTCTGGTCGCCTTGATAGGGATGGATCTGGGAACCCGGCCCGGCTGACGTTCGTCCCAGGTCGCGCACGCAAACCCGGAGGGTTCTCATGAACCGCCTCTCGACGGTCGCCGCGGCGATCACGCTCCTCGGTGCCCTGGCATTCCCGCAGGACATCCTCCGCTCGCGTCTCCAGCCCGTCACCGCTCCCGTCCGCCGCGCGGGCGTGTTCAACGTCGCGACAGGGACGTGGACTCGCAACGCGTCGCTCGCGAACGTGACCGGGCCGGACACGATCTACAACAACACCTGTAGCTCGGTCTACTACGCGGTCCAGGGCACGGGAGAGAAGTGGCAGCACCGGAGCCGGGTGCCCAGTCCCACCGGTCCCTACTCGCCGAGCGTGTTCTACGGGCTGCCGCAATTCGACGAGGCGCCCGGGTGCCGGACGAGCTACACGGTCAACGGCTTCCAGGTCGAGTACTGCTCGGCGATCGCTCAGACGGGTGGCGTGGGACTCACCTACCTGTACGAATTCGCGAACCTCTACGACCAGTGCGGAGCCGCTGACATGGTCCCCGACTACGGCTTCACGGTGACCGGACTCCCGGTCGGGACGTCCACGGGAGCCCTGCAGTGCTGGCTCCTCGACGTCGACCTCTCCGCGACGACGCCGGCGTTCGTGCTCCAGGCCGACGGCAACGGCCTGTACGACGGCTCCGACCAGTTCGGCTTCTCGCTCGGGCCGACGAGCCCCAGCTTCACCACGGGAAGCTGGACGGGACCCGTCATCGCGGGCAACTACACGTGGACGGCCGGCCCGACTGCGATGCCCTGCACGGGAACGGACGGGACGATCTGGGACAGCCCGATCAACCTGTCCGAGTTCGGCACGGGCATGACGTCGAACGATTTCTTCCGCATCACCGGGATGACGACAGCCACCGGCGGCCCGGGCTGCTACTCCTTCGGCGGCAACCCGCACGCGGACTTCTACCTGAAACTGTTCGCCAACCCGGGCTGTCCGCCGCCGACCTCGATGGTCCCGTTCTGTTTCCCCGGGCAGGGCGGCGTGGTCGCCTGTCCCTGCGCCAATCCGCCAGCGCCGAACCAACAACGGGGCTGCAACAACTTCGGGGCCATCAGCGGGGGCGCGATGCTGTTCTCCGCCGGCGCGGCGTCGCTCGCACAGGACACGCTCGAGCTGATCGCGCTCGGGGAGAACGCCTCGGCGTTCACGATCTTCCTCCAGGCCACGGCCCAGCTTTCGTCGGGGGCGACCTTCGGGGCCGGCGTACGCTGCATCCAGACCAGCATGAGGCGCCTGTACACGGGCAACGCGCTCGCCGGACGGATCAGCCGGCCGGCGACCGGCAACTTGTCCGTGCACGCTCGCTCGGCCCAGCTCGGCGACACGATCTCGGCCGGCCAGCACCGCTACTACATGACGTACTACCGCGATCCGCACGCCGCCGGCCCGTGCGGGAGCACGGCCAGCACCTTCAACGCGTCGCCGGCGGGAGACGTGCTCTGGTCGCCTTGATTATGGATGGACCTGTCAACCCCTAGTTGACGGATTCACTCCGAGTTCCTTCCGCCGGGAAGACGACGATACCCTGGGAACCCGGTCCGGCTGCCGTTCGTCCCAGGTCACGTCCGCAAACCCGGAGGGTTCCCATGAGCCGCCTTTCGACGGTCGCCGCGGCGATCGCGCTCCTCGGTGCCCTGGCATTCCCGCAGGACATCCTTCGCTCGCGTCTCCAGCCCGTCACCGCGCCCGTCCGCCGCGCGGGCGTGTTCAACGTCGCGACCGGGACGTGGACTCGCAACGCGTCGTTCGCGAACGTGACCGGGCCCGACACGATCTACAACAACACCTGCAACTCGGGCGGCTACTTCGGCCACCAGAGCACGGGAGAGAAGTGGCAGCACCGGAGCCGAGTGCCCAGCCCCACTGGTCCTTACTCGCCGAGCGTGTTCTACGGGCTGCCGCGATTCGACGAGGCGCCCGGGTGCCAGACGAGCTACACGATCAACGGCTTCGAGGTCGCGTACTGCTCGTCGATCGCGCAGATGGGCGGCGTGGGACTCACCTACCGGTACGAGTTCGCGAACATCTACGACGTGTGCGGGGCCGCCGACATGGTTCCCGACTACAGCTTCACGGTGACCGGGCTCCCGGTCGGGACGTCCACGGGCGGCCAGCAGTGCTGGGTCATCGACGTCGACCTCTCCGGGACGACGCCGGCGTTCGTGCTCCAGGCCGACGGCAACGGCGTGTACGACGGGTCCGACCACTTCGGCTTCTCGCTCGGGCCGACGAGCTCCGGAGTCAGCGGGCTGAGCAGTACCGGTCCCATCATCGCGGGTGACATCACTTGGACCGGTGGAGCGCAGACGGGTCTCCTGACACCCTGCACGGGAACGGACGGGACGATCTGGGACAGCCCGATCAACCTGTCCGAGGCCGGCACCGGCATGTCGTCGAACGATTTCTTCCGCATCGCCGGCATTACGACAGACCCCGGCGGCCCGGGCTGCTACTACTTCGGCGGCAACCCGCACGCTGACTTCTACTTGAAACTCTTCGCCAACCCGGGCTGTCCGCCGCCGACCTCGATGGTCCCGTTCTGTTTCCCCGGACAGGTCGGCGTCGTCTCTTGTCCCTGCGCCAATCCTCCGGCGTCGAACCGACGGGGCTGCGACAACTTCGGGGCGATGAGCGGAGGCGCGATGCTGTCTTCGGTCGGCACGGCGTCGCTCGCGCAGGACACGCTCGAGCTGATCGCGCTCGGGGAGAACGCCTCGGCGTTCACGATCTTCCTCCAGGCTACCGCCCAGCTTCCGTCTGGGACGACCTTCGGGGCCGGTGTGAGCTGCATCCAGACCAACCTGAAGCGCCTGTACACGGGCAACGCGCTGGCGGGCGCGATCAGCCGGCCGGCGAGCGGCAACCTGTCCGTGCACGCACGCTCGCGTCAGCTCGGCGACACGATCTCGGCCGGCCAGCACCGCTACTACATGGCGTACTACCGCGATCCACACGCCGCCGGTCCGTGCGGGAGCACGGCCAGCACCTTCAACGCGTCGCCGGCGGGAGACGTGCTCTGGTCGCCTTGATTGCCCGGGACCGATCGCGGGCGCCGCTCAGCGCACGATCCCTTGCCGCAGCGCGAGGATCACCGCCTCCGACTTCGAGTGCACGTGGAGCTTGTCGTAGATGTTGCGGATGTGGAACCGCACCGTGTCGATGCTGATCGACAGCGCCTTGGCCGCGGTCTTGTAGCTGTGCCCCTCGGCGAGGAGCTTCAGGAGCTCGACCTCCCGCGGCGAGAGCCGGTGCTCCTCGCGCCGCGGCGGAGCGACCTTCGAGAACATGCCGACGACCTTGCGCGCGATCTCCGGCGACATCGGCGCGCCGCCCTCGAACAGCTCGCGCACCGCTTCGGTCAGCCGCGCCGGCGGCGTGTCCTTGAGGAGGTACCCGCTCGCGCCGGCGCAGATCGCCTCGAACACGTGGTCGTTGTCGGCGAAGACCGTCAGCATCAGGATCTGGATCGAGGGGAAGCGCTCCTTGAGCCGCCGCACGCCGTCGATCCCCGACATTCCCGGCAGCTCGATGTCGAGCAGCGCGACGTCGGGAGGATCCTTCGAGAGCCCTGCGAGCGCATTCTCCATCGACGCGAACGCCCCGATCAGGCGATAGCCGGGGATCCCGCGCAGCAGGATCGCCAGGCCTTCGCGGGTCTGGTCCTGGTCCTCGACGATCGCGAGCTTGATCTCTGCGGTGGGCATGGGGATGCCGGGCGGCAGCATGAGGCTAAGTCCGGCTTCAGCCCGGCCGCTACTCCATGAACATGCGGGGAGCCCGGGTGCTCAGATCGGCACGGCGACCTCGATCGCGGTGCCCCCGCCGGGCCTGGAGGCGATCTCGATCGTCCCGGCGAGCTTCGCCGTCCGCTGCCGGAGGCTCGGCAGGCCGTGGCCGCGGCTCTCGGCCGCGGGGTCGAAGCCGCAGCCGTCGTCGCGGATCGAGAGGCGCAGCGCGCGAGCCTCGATCCGGATCTCCACCACCACCTGCGAGGCGCGCGCGTGCCGCGCGACGTTGTTGAGCGCCTCCTTGAGGATCAGCAGCAGGTGCCGGCGCTTGTCGGGCGCCAAGCCGACGCCCTCGATCGCGGCGTCCGGCGGCGCGCGGAACTCGACCCGCAGCCCCTCCGCCTCGAGCAGGTTGAAGGCCACCTGCCGCATGCGCTGGACGAGGTCGCCGAAACGGTCCCGCCGCGGGTCGACGGCCCAGACTATGTCGCTCATCGAATCGCGCATCGAGCGCGCCAGTCGTGCGACCTCGTCGAGGTAGCGCTGCGCGGAAGGCGGCGCCTCGCGCTTGGCGACCTCGGAGAGGATCGCGATCTGTGAGAGCCCCGAGCCCAGGTCGTCGTGGATGTCGGTGGCGATCTGCGTGCGGATGCCCTCGAGCGCCAGGATGCGGCGCACGCGCGCGCGGTGGAGGGCGTAGGCGACCGCCGCGAGGAAGGTCGCGGCGACCGCGAGGAACCACCACCGCCGCCAGATCGGAGGCAGGATGCGGAACGCGAAGGAGGCCGGCGCGACGCTCTGCGCCCCGCTCGCGTGGACCGCGCGCACGAGGAAACGATAGTCCCCGGGCGCGAGGTGCGCGTAGTGGACCGAGCGCTGCGCGGACGGAGCGGACCACTCCGCGTCGATGCCGTCGAGCCGGTACTGATAGGCGATCTAGCGCTCCCCGCGGAAGGAGAGGCCGACGAACTCGATCAGCAGGTTGTCCTTCGAAGCCGGGAGCGTCACGCCGGGGACCGAGCGCTCGCCAATCTCCGAAATCGGCAGGTCGTCGCCGGCGATCCGGATGCGCGAGAGGTAGATCGGCGGCGGGTCGGGCTGGGGCGGCTCGGCCCGCGGGTCGTAGCGCGAGATCCCGCCCGAGGTCGCCGCCCAGATGTTGCCGCGGCTGTCCTTCAGAAGGTGGTTGACGATGTCGCCCGCGAGCCCGTCGAAGGTCGTGATGTGGCGCACGCGACCGCTCGCGGCGTCGAGCTGCTCGATGCCGCGCGAGGTGGCGAAGTACATCCGGCCCTCGTCGTCCTGCGCGATCGACCACACCGCGTCGCTCGAGAGCCCGGTGCGCGTCGAGTAGTTGCGGAAGCGCGGCCGCGCGGCGGCGGGCTCGTCGGTGACCGAGACGCCGCGGAAGCGCGTCCCGATCCACACGCGCCGGTCGCGGTCCTCGAACAGGCAGCGCGTCTGCAGGTCGGGCAGGCCCTCGCTCGGCTCGAAGCGGTCGGTGCGGTCCCCGGCGATCCGCGCGAGCCCGACGTAGGGAGCGAGCCAGAGCTGGCCCGCGGAGTCAGAGAGGTACTCGCGCGGGGCCTGCGTCGAGAGGCGATCCTGGACCGCGACACGTTCGAAGCGCGGGCTCTCGTCGCGCGCGGGATCCCACGCGTACAGGCTCCCGCTGCTCAGGCCGACCCAGATCCTGCCGTTCTGGTCCTCGTGGATCGCGCCGAAGACCTCCGCCGCGTCGATGCCGTCCGCCGACCCGAAGCGCCGACCGCTCCTCAGGTCGAGCTCGGGACCGGGGAAGCGGTGCAGGCCGCCGATCGTGCCGATCCAGAAGTCGCCGCGGCGGTCCTGGAGGATGCGCTGGCCGACCATCGCGAAGGCCGGGTCCTGAGATCCCGGGACGAGGTCGACGCGATCCCCTCGCACCCGGACGATGCCCGCCTTGGCCGTGGCGTAGATCGATCCGTCGCGCGCCTCGACGAGGCGGTGCACGTTGTGGTCGGGCATCGCCGCGGCGAGCGTGAAGCTGACGATCGCCTCGCCGGCGAGCTTGGCGACGCCGCCGGACCACGTGCCGACCCACAGATCGTGATCGCGGTCCTCGCACAGACACGAGATCGAGATGTCGGGCAGGCCGTTCTCCAGCGTGTAGGTAGTCTGCGCACCTTGATGGAAGCGGATCAGTCCCGCCGTCGTGCCGAGCCAGAGCGTCCCCTTCGAATCGAAGAGGGCACAGCGCACGTCCTGCGCGGGTGCGAGCGCGACCGGGAGGCGGTGCCAGCGCGCCGCGGCGTCCGCTTTCTCCGAGGAATCGAGCTCGAAAACGCCCTTGGTGAAGGCGACGATCGTGCCGCCGCCGGGGCGCGGGAAGATCGCGATCGGCTCCACGAGATCGCTCGCGGGCTCGGGGAGAGACAGTCGAGCCGCGATGCGCGAGCCCTCCAGCGCGAGGATCGCGTTCTTCGTGGCGCACCAGAGGCGCCCGCGCCCGTCGACGAATCCGGGTTGCGCCCACTCGACGACTTCGCTCCCGGCGACCGGCTCGAAGCGGAGGTCCCCGTGCTCGCCGGGAGAGCCGATGAAGATCCCGGCCTGCGTCCCGCAGCACAGGTCGCCGCGGCGGTCGAAGAGGATGCCCTGGACGATGTTCGACTCGCGCGAGTCGCCGACCGCGTGGCTCTCGAACATCGAGCGGGGCGTCTCCGTCCGGATTCCGGGCGGCGACTTCTGGCGATCGAGCAGTCGCGCGACGCCGCCGCCCTGCGTCGCGACCCAGATGCGGCCCTGCGGATCCTCGGTGACCGCGTTGACCAGGAAGTTGGGGAGGCCCTCGGGGGTGCTGTAGCTCCTGAACTCGACGCCGTCGAAGCGCGAGAGGCCTTCCCAGGTGCCGAACCAGAGGTAGCCGCGCGAGTCCTGGAAGACGGAGTTGACGCGGCTGTTCGCCAGGCCTTCGGGGACGTCGTAGCGGCGGAAGGCGAGCGTCTGGGCGGCCGACGTCGGCGCGAGCGCGAGGGCCAGGAGGAAGCCGAGGACGAGTCGGTGGCGGGCGCCCGGATGCGGGAGCATCGAGCGCATGGTATCCCATTCCGCGTTCATGCCGGATTCGCCGCCGATCAGGGTCCCCGCGATCCTGCCCGTCATCGTGCCCGTGACCCTGGAGGGCCGGCGCGTGCGCCTCGAGCCGCTCGAGGAGCGCCACGCGCGGGAGCTCTTCGAGGCGGGGCGGGACGCGGAGATCTGGCGCACCATGCCGCGCGGACCGCTCGTGAGCATCGACGACGCGCGCGCGATGATCCGCGAGGCGCTCGAGGCCGCGCGCGACGGCTTGCAGGCGCCGTTCGCGATCGTGGACCGCGTCTCGGGGCGTGCGATCGGCTCGACGCGGTACCTCAGGATCCGCCGCGCGCACCGGGGGCTCGAGATCGGCTGGACCTGGCTCGCGCTCGCGCACCAGCGCACTGCGGCGAACACGGAGTGCAAAAAGCTCCTGCTCGAGCACGCGTTCGAGCGATTGGGCGCACTGCGGGTGCAGCTCAAGACCGACGCGCGCAACGTTAGGTCACAGCGCGCGATCGAGCGGATCGGAGCGGTGCGCGAGGGTGTGCTGCGCTCCCACATGGTGATGCCCGACGGCTTCGTGCGCGACACGGTGATGTACAGCGTCACGGCGGCGGAATGGCCGGGAGTGAAGGTGCGACTGGAGGAACTCCAGCGCGGTCACCCTCGGAGCTGAGGGGTCGGAGGCCCTGGCCGGGGATGCCAGGCAGCGGCCGCGATCCTCGGAGTGGCACCGGAGAAAAACCTCGGATTCCAGGGAAACCGGCTTGGGACCCTCCGGTCCGCCCTGGGGAGGGATGTCCGCCCTCTTGACACGATTCGCAATATTGCGAACAATTCGGGGAGGTAGGTTTGCCGCAGACCGCGATCTTCATGTACCGCGAACAGGATGGGACCGTTCCGATCTACGACTGGCTCGACACGCTTCCGCCGAAGGCCCGGCAGAAGTGCATGGCGAGGATCCGAAGATTGCACGAGCTCGGTTACGAGTTGCGCCGACCGGAGGCGGACTACCTGCGCGACGGGATCCACGAGCTCCGAGTCGGTTTCCAGGGGATTCATCACCGGGTGTTGTACTTCTTTCACGGTGTATCGACCGCCGTGCTCTCCCACGGGTTGGTGAAGGAAGTGATCGTGCCCCCGAGGGACATCGATCTGGCCCTGCGGAGGAAGCAGAGGTTTCAGAAGGCTCCGGACCTCCATGGTCAAGAGGAGGCATGGCAATGAAGCAGAAGAAGAGAACCACACGCGACGCCGTTGACCTCATCTACCGCCGCTACTTCGAGGGCAAGCCGGAGATGATCGCCGGCCTGGAGGAGGCCGAGGCGACCGCCGCGATCGCACGCCAGATCTTCGGCATGCGCGAGGAGGCCGGCTTGACCCAGCGCGAGCTGGCGAAGCGAGTGGGCACCACCGCGTCCGTCATCTGCCGGCTGGAGGACGATGACTACGAAGGGCACTCCTTGGGGATGCTCAGGCGCATCGCCGCGGTGCTGGGGAAGCGGGTGGAGATCCGGATCGTTCCAGTGAAGAAGAAGACGCGATCGGCTTGAAGAGCGGGCTCCCCGGCCCGCGGGCACACGAGGAACGCACGATGGACGGGCTACAGCATCTCCGCCGACTGTTCGACTACGACGACTGGGCCAACCGCGAGGCGCTGGCGTCTCTGCGCTCGGCGATGAGTCCACCGACTCGTGCGCTCAAGGTCCTCGCGCACGTGCTCGGCGCCGAGCGACTCTGGCTCGACCGTCTCGAGGAATCGAAGAAGCCCGCGCCCGTCTGGCCCGACCTGACGCTCGAACGCTGTCACGCGGAGGCCGAGGAGCTGCAGCGGCACTGGCGCGACTACCTCGACGACCTCGAGCCCGCCGACCTCGACCGCGCGATCGCCTACACGAACACGAAAGGCGAGCCCTGGTCGAACACGGTGGGGGACATCCTCACCCACGTCGCCCTTCACTCGGTCTATCACCGCGGACAGATCGCGTCCGACCTGCGCGCGGCCGGCCATGAGCCGGCGTCCACGGACTTCATCCACGCCGTCCGCCAAGGCTTCCTCGAATGACGAGAGGCGCAGAGTCTCTTCCGCCCCGCGCGCGCCCGCGTCCGGCCGGGAAGAAATCCGAATTCGGACCTCGAATCGCGGTGGCGGGCGCCGTGCGCGACTCGACGATGGGAGGCATGAAGACACTCCCTCCCCCTGACGAGATGTACCGCGCGCTCCTCGAGCGCGACGAGACCTACGAAGGCTCCTTCCTCGCCGCGATCCGCACGACCGGGATCTTCTGCCGGCCCGGATGCGGAGCGAAGAAGCCGCGGCGCGAGAACGTCGAGTTCTTCGCCGACCCGAATGCCGCGATGCGCGCCGGCTACCGTCCCTGCCTGCGTTGTCGTCCGCTGGAGTCCGGACGCGAGACGCCCGCGAAATTCGGCATGACGCCGCGCGCGTACGAGCGCACGCGACGCCTGGACAAGGCCTTGGAGAGGATCCGCGGAGGCAGCTCGGTGACCGATGCGGCGCTCGAGAGCGGCTTCGAGTCCGAGAGCGGATTCCGCGACGCGTTCGTGCGAATCTTCGGCGCCCCGCCGACGCGCGCCGTGGCCGCGGGCGCGAGCGTCCTGCGCGTGCGGTGGCTCCCGTCGCCGCTGGGCCCGCTGCTCGCCGCGGCGACGGAGGAGGGAGTGTGCCTCCTCGAGTTCGCCGACCGGCGCGCGCTCCCGACGCAGATCGCGACGTTGAGGCGCCGCTTCCCGTTCCCGGTCGTTCCGGGGAGCCACCGTCACCTCGACCAGCTCGCGCAGGAGATGAGCGCGTACTTCGCGGGCGAGCGCCCGACGTTCGAAGTGGAGCTCGTCGCGCCCGGCACGCCCTTCCAGGCCGCGGTGTGGGATCTCCTGCGCCGGATCCCGCCGGGCGAGACGCGCTCCTACGCCGAGATCGCGCGCGAGGTCGGGCGCCCGTCGGCGGTGAGGGCGGTCGCGCGCGCAAACGGAGAGAATCGACTGGCGATCCTGATCCCTTGTCACCGCGTGATCGGGTCGGACGGCTCGCCGACCGGGTATGGAGGGGGCATCTGGCGCAAGCAGTGGCTCCTCGCGCACGAGCGGGAGATGGCTGCGGTAGGATAGCGCTCAGCCCGACGTGCGACGGGTCTTCTCGGGCAAGGTGCATCGACCCGCACGAAGCTGAAGCGACGATGAAGACACTGGCGATGGAGGCGTGGGCGCTGCAGTGATCCTGGGGAGCACAGGCTGGGGGCAAGGAACCCAGCGGGTGAGCGTTGACTCGGGCGGAACGCAGGGGAACTACGAAAGCGGCGCCGCCTCGATTTCCGCCGACGGCCGTTATGTGGCGTTCGATAGCCGCGCGACCAACCTCGTTCCCGGGGACACGAACGGGACCTGGGACGCCTTCATCCGTGACCGCCAGAGCGGCACGACCGAGCGGGTGAGCGTCGACTCGGGCGGGGCGCAGGGGAACGGCCTCAGCGGGGGTAGCTCGATCTCCGCGGACGGCCGCTACCTGGCGTTCGTGAGCTCCGCCACCAACCTCGTCCCCGGGGACACGAACGGCGCCTTGGACGTTTTCGTCCGCGACCGCCAGAGCGGCACGACCGAGCGGGTGAGCGTTGACTCGGGCGGGGCGCAAGGGAACGGCGTCAGCTACCTCTCCTCGATCTCCTCCGACGGGCGCTACGTGGCGTTCCGGAGCTACGCGCAAAACCTCGTCCCCGGGGACACGAACGGGACCTGGGACGTGTTCGTTCACGACCGCCAGAGCGGCACGACCGAGCGCGTGAGCGTCGACTCGAGCGGGGGGCAGGGGAACGGCAATGACTGGTACAACGATCGTCTATCCATCTCTGCCGACGGCCGCTACGTGGCGTTCTATAGCTCCGGGACCAACCTCGTCCCCGGGGACACGAACGGGACCTGGGACGTGTTCGTCCGCGACCGCCAGAACGGCACGACCGAGCGCGTGAGCGTGGATTCGGGCGGGGCGCAGGGGAATGACCTCAGCCGCTCCCCCGCGATCTCCGCCGACGGCCGCTACGTGGCCTTTCGGAGCTTCGCGCAAAACCTCGTCCCCGGGGACACGAACGGAACCTG
>JBGPOP010000066.1:0-11381 GCA_041488095.1 Planctomycetota bacterium | reverse complement strand
CTTCGAGCCCTTCTTCGCCCGCGCCTTCGGCTTCGCCGCGGTTGCGGCTGCGGCGCCCTCACCGGCGGGGCTCCCCGGCGTTTCGACCTTCTCCGCAGCCCCCGGCGCGCCCGATCGTCTTCGCGGGGCCTTCTCGTCGGGAACCTCACGCACCTTCACGGTCAGGTGCGAGAGGCGCTTGGAGAAGGGCATGGCCCGGCCCTGGGGGCCCGGGCGGTAGCGCATGCGCCCTTGCAGGAGCGGGCCGTCGTCGGCGCGGCACTCGCTGATCATCAGGCGGTTGATGTTGACCTCCTCGTCGTGGCTCGCGTTGGCCACGGCGGAGCGCAACACCTTGCCGTAGAAGGCGGCGCCGCGGTTGGGCGTGAACTGGAGCAGCTCCAACGCCTCGTTGACGCTCCTCCCCCGGATCAGGTCGGCCACGTAGCGCGCCTTGCGCGCGGTGATGTGCGCGAAGCGATGGCGCGCGGTGAACTCCTTGACAGGGCTCATGCCGGCGGCGCTCCTTCCGGGACCTTCCCCTCTTCCTTGCGGTTGGTGTGGCCGCGGAAGACGCGCGTGTGTGCGAATTCGCCGAGCTTGTGCCCGACCATGTCCTCGGTGACGACCACTTTCAGGTGCTGGCGCCCGTTGTGGACCATGAACGTGTGCCCGATGAAATCGGGCGGGATCGTGCTGCGCCGCGACCAGGTCTTGATCGGGTTCTTCGTGCCCTTCCGGCTCTCGGCGAGCACCTTCTTCATGAGGTGCAGGTCGATGAAGGGCCCCTTCTTGCTGCTACGGCCCATGTCTCTACGGCTTCCTTCTCAAGCGGGACTCACGAGTTGTGCGGTCCGGGCTTGCGGCGCCGCAGGATGAACTTGTCGGTCGGGTGGTTGGGCCGCCGCGTCTTGCCGCCCTTCGCCAGCACGCCGCTCGGCGAACAGGGATGGCGACCGCCGGCTGTGCGGCCCTCGCCTCCGCCCATGGGGTGGTCGACCGGGTTCTGTGCAGTGCCGCGCACCGAGGGGCGGTGGCCCATGTGCCGCTTCCGGCCGGCCTTGCCCAGGCTGACGTTCTGGTGGTCGGTATTGCCCATGCGGCCGATCGTAGCGCGGCAGCGCACGTGGACCTTGCGGAGCTCGCCGGAGGAGAGCTGGACGATCGCGTACTGGCCCTCGCGCGCGGTGAGCTGCGCGACCGAGCCCGCCGACCGGCACAGCTGCCCGCCCCGGCCCGGCGAGAGCTCGATGTTGTGGATCTCCAGTCCCACCGGGACGTCGGCGAGCGTCAGCGTGTTGCCCACCAGCGGCTCGGAGCCCGGACCGGAGGAGAGCTTCTGTCCGACCGAGAGACCCAGGGGCGCGACGATGTAGCGCTTCTCGCCGTCGGCGTAGTGCAAGAGCGCGATGTTCGCCGAGCGGTTGGGATCGTACTCGATCGTCGCCACGCGAGCCGGCACTCCGTCCTTGTCCCGCTTGAAGTCGATGATGCGGTACATCCGCTTGTTGCCGCCGCCGCGATGGCGCCGCGTCAGGTGGCCGTGGTTGTTGCGCCCGCCCGTCTTGCGCACGGGCAGGAGGAGGCTCCTCTCCGCCGTGGTCGTCGTGATCTCGGCGTAGTCGAGCACGCTTCCGGCCCGGCGGCCTGGCGACGTGGGTCGGTACTGCTTGATGGCCATGGGGGTTGCTCTCCGAGGGGCTCCTCGCGGGCGCCTACAGGATCTCGATGGTGTCCCCCGCGCGCAGGGTCACCATGGCCTTCTTCCAATCGGGGGTCCGGCCCGCGGCATATCCGCGTCGACGCACCCGGCCCTCCACGCGCAGCGTGTTCACCTGGAGCACCTTGACCTTGAACAGACGTTCCACCGCCTGGCGGATCTCGATCTTGTTGGCATCGAGCGGAACTCGGAAGTGGTAGGCGTTGCGGTCGGCGCTGTCGTCGGTTCCCTTCTCGGTGAGCACGGGCTCCCGGATGATCTGGTACATGCGATCGAGGCTGGTCATGCCGCACCTCCCTCGACCGTCGCGCCGACGCGCTGGGCGAGCGCGTTCATCGCGCCCTTCTCGGCCACGACCAGCCCGCCCGCGACGACGTCGTGGGCGCACAGCTCGGCCGCCGTACGCACGGTGACCCCCGGGAAGTTGCGCAGCGACTTCCACAGGTTCGGGTCGGCCTGGTTGAGGACGATGAGGGTCCGCCGCGGCGTGCCGAGCTCGGCCAGGAGCTTGCGCGCGGCCTTGGACGAGGGTTTGTCGAATGTCGGCAGATCGGCGATCACCAACTCCCGGTCGGCGAGCTTCCCGGAGATCGCCGAGCGCAGCGCGACGCGGCGCGCCTGCGCGGGCATGTGGAAGCTCCAGTCGCGGGGCTTGGGCCCGAAGACGGTGCCGCCTCCGCGCCAGATCGGCGACTTGCGGTCGCCGGCGCGCGCGCGGCCGGTGTGCTTCTGCTTCCAGGGCTTCTTGTGGGAGCCCGCCACGTCGTCCCGGCCGCGGGTGCTGAGCGTGCCCTGGCGCTGGTTGCGCTGGAACATCACCACCGCTTCCTTCAGGGTGCGGTGAAGCACGCGCTCGCCGAAGGGCGCGGCGTCGAACTCGACCTGGCCGAGCTTCCCGGCCTTGTAGCTCTGGATCTTCAAGGTCGGCGCTCCTAGGCGTGTGCCTTCTTCTTCCGCACGCCCGTGCGCGCCGTGCACACCTGCACGAACCCGTTGCTCGGGCCGGCGACCGCGCCGCCCAGGAAGATCAGGTTGCGCTCGGCATCGACCTTCACGACGGACAGGTTCTTGACGGTGTGGCGCGAGGCGCCGTAGTGGCCGGCCATGCGCTTGCCCTTGATCACCTTGCCGATGCGCTTGCTGGCCAGCGAGCCGGGGTCGCGCACGTTCATGCAGCCGTGGGTCTCGGGTCCGCGGTGGAAGCCGTGACGCTTGATCGTGCCAGCGAAGCCGCGGCCCTTCATCGTGCCGATCACGTCCACCAGGTCGCCGGGCTTGAAGGCATCGACCTTGACCGCGTCGCCGACCGCGACCGGGGCGGGTGCGTAGAGGCGCTCCTCGCGCAAGAAGCGCTTGGGCGTGATGTTCGCCTTGCGGAACGCGCCGAGCTGGGGCTTCTTGGCGCGCTTGTCGGTGATGTCCTCGAAGCCGAGCTGGACCGCGTCGTAGCCGTCCCGTTCGCGCGTGCGCACCTGCGTCACCACGCACGGACCGGCCTCGACCACGGTCACCCCCGTGACCGTGCCGTCTTCGGCGAACAGTTGCGTCATTCCTCGCTTGCGTCCCAGAATCAGCGTCATGATTCCTTGAACTCGTCGTGTCGTTCCGGTTCGACCAGGGGCCATCCGAAGCGGACGGCCTGACGCCTGGCCACGCGGCGTGCCGGGAGCTGCGGCTCCCGGACAGCTGGCAGCGGCCTCCAGCCCGGCGGAGTGCGCCAGCGCACACGCCGGAAGAGAGGTCGCGGGGGTGAAAGAAGTCGCTGCGGCGGCGGGTGGAGGGCGGGGAGGTGCTCCCTCTTCCTCCGGATCCGACACGTCACCGGGGCCTGGCCCGGGCGACGCGCTCGAGGCCTGGGATCAGGCCTTGATGCGGATGTCCACGCCCGCAGGCATGTTGAGGCTGGACAGAGCGTCCACCGTCTGGCTGGTGGGCTCCGAGATGTAGATGAGGCGCTTGTGGGTGCGGATCTCGAACTGCTCGCGGGATTTCTTGTCGATGAAGGGCGAGCGCAGGACCGTATAGCGTTCGATCCGCGTGGGCAGAGGGATCGGGCCGGCGACGCGCGCCCCCGTCCTCTTGGCAGTCTCCACGATCTCGAGGCCCGACTGGTCGAGGGCTTCGTGGTCGTAGGCTTCCATGCGGATCTGGATCTTGTCCTTCATGCTCTCCCTGCGGGCGCGAGGGAGCGGGAAATGCTCCCGCGACCCTCCCGACCGCATCGACGATGCTTCCGGGCTGGGTTCGAAATTCCCTCGTCCGCGGGGCGCGCGCGCCACCGCAGGGTGAAAGGGGCGAGGAGAGTACCCGCGAGAGGCAGCGACGTCAATCTTCGGTGGCTGCAGCGGAGCCGAGGGCGCCGGCGCTCCCGATCCGGTGCGGCGAGAGAGCCAGGGGCTGGCGAGGCATGCCGAGGGCAGGCCCCAAACCCTTGCTCGGCAAGGGCTTGGAAGGCCGGAGCGGAGCCTGCGAGCGCTCAGCGCCAGACCAATCCGCGCGCCTCCAGCTCCTCCTCGGGTACCTGGCGGAAACCAGCCGGCTCCATCGCGAAGCCGGCTCGGCCCTGGGAGAGCGAGCGCACGGCGGTCGAGTAGCCGAACATCTTCGAGAGCGGCACGGTGCCCTTGACCGCGCGGTAGAACCCGTCGGCCTGAACCTCGGTCACCTCGGCGCGGCGGGAGTTCAGGTCGGCGATGATCCCGCTCGAGAACTCGGCCGGAGCCTGGATCTCGAAGGACATCAACGGCTCCAGGAGCGCGACCTTCCCGGAGGAGAGCGCCTCGCGCAGCGCGAGGTTCGCGGCCTGCACGAATCCGATCTCGGAGTCGCGCCGCGGATCGGTGGCGCCGCCGGTGACGCGGATCCGCGCGTGGATCAGCGGGAAGCCGAAGCGCGGGCCGGCGTGAGCGTCGAGCCGGAGGGTCTCGCCGACGGCCTTGCGAAAGGTCTGCGGCACCAGGCAACCCTCGGCCCACTCGACGCGCGGCGCGAGGACGCCGTCGTCGGGCTCCACCTCGACCGCGACCTCGCCGAAGACCTCCTTGCCGCCGATCTGCCGCTCGATTCGGCACCGGCCCCGCCCCCGGGCGAGCACGGCCTCGCGATAGGCGACTCTCGGGGCGCCAACCCTCTGCTTGACGTGGAACTCGTTCTCCAGACGGTGCCGCACGACCTCGAGGTGAAGCTCCCCCATCCCCGCGATCAGCCACTGGCCGGTCTCCTCGTCCTCGCGCACGTGGAAGGTCGGGTCCTCGTGCTCCAGGCGCGCGAGCGCCGCGCGGAGCTTGTCGCGGTCTCCCGAAGAGGCGGGCTCGATCGTCAAGGTGATCACGGGGTCGGGGAACTCCAGGGTCTCGAGCGCGATGGGAGCGTCCTTGGCGCACAGGGTGTCGCCGGTCGACGTGGACTTGAGGCCCGTGAGCGCGACGATCTCGCCCGGCCCGGCCTTCTCCAGGGATGCGCCCGACTCGGCGTGCATGCGCAGGACGCGCGCGACCTTCTCGAAACGCCGCACGCGCGGGTTCCACAGCGACGCGCCCGGCTCGATGCGGCCGGAATAGATGCGCACGAAGGTCAGGTCGCCGTGGGCCTGGGCCTGGAGCTTGAACGCGAGCGCAGCGAGCGGCTCGTCCTCGCGCGGGGAGCGCACGATCTCCGCCCCGCTCTCGGGGTCGCGTCCCCGCACAGGGGGCAGGTCGAGCGGCGAGGGCAGCCAATCGACCACCGCGTCGAGAAGGGGCTGGATGCCGATGTTCTTGAGTGCGACGCCGCAGGCGACCGGGACGAGCGCGCCCGCGATCACGCGGGCGCGCATCGCGAGCCGGAGGGCGTCGAGGTCAGGCTCGCGCTCCTCGACCAGCGCCGCGAGGAGGCTCTCGTCGTCCTCGGACAGCACGTCGAAGAGCTCGGCGCGCAGGACCAGGATCTCGTCGCGCACCTGTGGAGGGAAGTCCTCGCGCTCGGCGCGCGCCTTGGGCGGATCCGAGGAAAAGCGCCAGGTGAGGCCCGAGAAGAGGTCGACGATCGCCTCGACGCCGTTCTCGCCGGAGAGCGGGAACTGGACCGGGACCGCGCGGGCGGAGAGGCGCTTCTTGAGGTCCCCGAGCGCACGCAGGTAGTCGGCACCGGGGCGGTCGAGCTTGTTGACGAAGGCCACGCAGGGGACGCGGTGCCTCTTCATCTGGCGCCAGACCGTCTCGGACTGCGCCTGGACGCCCATGACCGCGTCGAGGACGAGGATTGCGCCGTCGAGCACGCGCAGCGAGCGCTCGACCTCGACCGTGAAGTCGACGTGGCCGGGCGTGTCGATCAGGTTGATCGTGTGCCCCTTCCAGGGGATCGTCGTGGCCGCGGCCGTGATCGTGATGCCGCGCTCGCGCTCCTCGGCCATCCAGTCCAGCACGGTCGTGCCCTCGTCGACCTCCCCCATCCGGTGCTCGACGCCCGCGTCGTAGAGGATGCGCTCCGACACGGTGGTCTTGCCGGCGTCGATGTGCGCGACGATGCCGAGGTTCCTCACCTTGGCGAGGTCCATGGGCCGCTACGTTAGCGAACGGGGCGGCCGGGCGTTCAGCGCGCGAACGCGGGGTTCTTGCGCAGGAACTCCCCGGCCCATCGGTAGCCGTCGAGGAGCCGCGGCTCGCTCTCGGCCAGCAGGGCCGAGGCCGCGTACAGCGCCTCGACCGAAGCCAGACCGCTGTGCGGGTCAGGAAAGAGCCGGCTCCGGCGCGGGTAAGCGGTCTCGAGGGGTGGGAGGCGTCTCGGCGCCGGATCGCCGTCGACGCTCTCGAGCAGCTCGGCGACGCGCCTCCAGGCGCAGTCGACGAGCAGGATGCCCCGGCCCCGATCCGCGGACGTGATCTCCTCTCCGTCGGGATGCAGCAGGATCCGTCCGCGCGCGTCGAGACGCCGGCCCTTGAGGTAGCTCACGAAGCGCACGCCGGGGAAACCGCGCAGCGGCGTCAGCGAGCACTTCCTCACCGATTCGCGCGGATCGCGCAGGATCAGGACGTCCATACGGTGCCGCGACAGTTTGTCACAACCGCGGCGGCTGTGACAAACTGTCGCGGCACCGTATCAATTGGCGTAGTGCGCGTAGGCCTTGTTCGCCTCGGCCATCTTGTGGACGGCTTCCTTCCACTGCACCGAGGCGCCGGTCCCCTGGCAGGCGTCGGCCAGCTCCTCGGCCAGCCGCTTGGACATGGGCTTGCCCTTCTTCTTGCGCGCGTTGTCGATGAGCCAGCGGATCGCAAGGCTCTGCTGGCGGTTCCGGCGCACTTCGCGCGGCACCTGATAGTTCGCGCCGCCCACGCGCTTGGATCGGACCTCGACCATCGGCCGCACGTTGTCGACCGCCTTGGTGAAGATCTCGACCTGGTCGGTCACGTCGGGCAGGCGCTTGTGAGCCAGATCGAGCGCTTCGTAGAAGATCGCCTGCGCGGTGCTCTTCTTCCCGCCCCACATGAGCTTGTTGATGATCTTCGTGGCCAGGATCGATCCGAACTTGGGATCGGGCCTGACCAGGACCGCGGTGGACTTGTAGTTGCGGGGCATGCTCTCTTCCTCGGTCGGACCCTACTTCTTCGGGCGCTTGGTGCCGTACTTCGAGCGGCTCTTGGTGCGCCCGTCGACGCCCGAGGAGTCGAGCGTCCCGCGCAGGATGTGGTAGCGCACGCCGGGCAGGTCGCGCACCCTCCCGCCGCGCACCAGCACGACCGAGTGCTCCTGGAGGTTGTGCCCCTCGCCGGGGATGTAGCAGGTGATCTCCTTGCCGTTCGAGAGCCGCACGCGCGCGACTTTGCGCAGAGCCGAGTTGGGCTTCTTGGGCGTCTGCGTCTTGACGACCAGGCACACCCCGCGTTTCTGCGGGCAGGCGTCGAGCACGGGCGACTTCGAGCGCCGGTACACGTTCTTCCGGCCCTTGCGCACCAGTTGATTGATCGTGGGCATCCGTGTGATCCGTCTCTTCGGGGGCGGGGATTCTATCGGCCCCGGGTTCGTTCTTCAACCCTGCGCGAGGCCTACTGGCTGGGCTTGCTCTCGGCGTCGAGGACGGGATCGTCCTTGTCATCCGCCCCCAAGGGAAGCCCGGCAGTCGCGGTCGGCACCGCGGGCATCGCGCCCTCCGAGCCCGTCGCCGCGAGCGCCAACGCCTCCTCCTGGGGAGCGCCGGAGTGGCCGCCCGAGAGCAGCGCCTCCATCTCCGCGTCGCCGGTCGAGCGCACGAAGCCGACGCCGGAGCCGATCTCGCCGAAGTCGATGTTCTTCTTCACGCGCGTGCGGTAGTGGTCCCGGAAGCCGGTCCCGGTCGGGACCATGTGGCCGAGGATCACGTTCTCCTTGAGGCCCACGAGGTGGTCGCGGCGACCCGCGATCGCGGCCTCCGTGAGCACCTTGGTCGTCTCCTGGAAGCTCGCCGCGGAGATGAAGGACTCCGACGAGAGCGAGGCCTTGGTGACGCCCAGGAGCAGGGTCTGGCCGTTGGCGGCCTTCTTCTTCTCCCTCTTCAGGCGATCGTTCTCGCGCCGGAAGCGGAACTTGTCGACCACCGCGCCGGGCAGGAACTCGGAGTCGCCGGGGTCGCTGACCTGCACCTTGCGCATCATCTGGGCCAGGATGATCTCGACGTGCTTGTCGTCGATGGTCACGGATTGCGAGCGGTACACGTTCTGGATCTCGCGCAGGAGGTAGCCGAGCACTTCCTCCTCGCCGCGGATGCGCAAGATGTCGTGGGGATCGAGGGGGCCGTCGACCAGGGGCTCGCCGGCCCGCATCTCGTCGCCCTTGTGGACACGCAAGTGCTTGCCCTGGGGTACGGCGTGCTGCTGCTCCTGGATCACCTCGCCCTTGCCGCCCAGCGCACGCACGATGATCGTGCGCTTGCCGCGCTTCTTCTCGCCCAGCTCGACCACGCCTTCGATCTCGGACATGATCGCCGGGTCCTTGGGCCTTCTGGCCTCGAAGAGCTCGGTGACGCGCGGCAGGCCTCCCGTGATGTCCTGGGTGCCGGCCGCCTCGCGGGCGCTCTTGGCGATGAGCTCGCCGGCGCCCATCATGGCGCCGTCCTCGACGTCGACGTAGGCGCGCTCGGGGATGGGGTAGACCGCCAAGGGCTGGCCGGCCTTGTCCTCCAGGACGATCTGCGGGTGCAGGTCGCCCTTGTGCTCGACGACCTGCCGGCGGACGACGCCCTTGCGCGCGTCGCGCTCGGTCTTGAGCGTCTTGCCCTCGATCAGGTCCTCGAAGCGGATCCGACCGGCGAACTCGGACAGGATCGGCACGTTGTGCGGGTCCCAGCGGCACAGCACCTCGCCGGCCTGCACCGTCCTTCCGTCCTTGACCAGCATCTCGGCCCCGGTGGGGATCGCGTAGCGGTCGATCTCGCGGTCGCGCGGGTCGTGCAGGCACACCTCGCCGTTGCGGTTCAGCACCACGCTCTGGCCGGACGAGTTCGTCACGACCTTGAGGTTGGTGAACACCACCTTGCCCTCGCGTTTGGCCTTGCGCTCCGACTCCTCGACGGAGCGGCTGGCCGTTCCGCCGATGTGGAAGGTGCGCATCGTGAGCTGCGTGCCCGGCTCGCCGATCGACTGCGCCGCGATGATGCCCACCGCGAGGCCGCGCTCTGCGAGCGAGCCACGCGCCAGGTCCATGCCGTAGCAGCGCGCGCAGACCCCCAGGGGCGCCTCGCAGGAGAGCGGGCTGCGAACGAGGATCTTCTCGTTGCCCAGCTGCTCGATGCGCTGTGCGATCTCCTCGGTGATCACCTCGTTCTCGCGCACGACGACCTCGTCGTTGACGATGTCGATGATCGTGCTGCGCGCGACGCGGCCGCGGATGGCGCGCGCCAGCGTCACCGCGACCTTCTCGCCCTTGTACACGACCGCCTTGGTCACGCCGTTGGGCGTGCCGCAGTCCTCCAGGGTGATCACGACGTTCTGCGCGACGTCGGTCAGCTTGCGCGTGAGGTAGCCGGCGTCTGCGGTCTTCAGAGCCGTGTCGGCCAGGCCCTTGCGCGCACCGTGGGTGGAGGAGAAGTACTCGAGGACCTTGAGACCCTCGCGGAAGTTGGCCTTGATCGGCGTCTCGATGATCTTGCCCGAGGGCTTGGCCATGAGCCCGCGCATGCCGCCGAGCTGCCGGATCTGGTCGATCGATCCGCGCGCGCCCGACGACACCATGCAGTAGATCGGGTTGACGTACCCCGACTCTTCGCTGAAGTCGTCGTGCAGGACCTTCATGAGGTCGTCGCCGACCTTCTCGCGGGCGTGGGTCCAGAAGTCGACGATCTTGAGATAGCGCTCGCCGTCGGTGATCGCGCCCTTCTGGAAGCCCTTCTCGATCCGGTCGACCTCCTTCTGGGTCTCGGCCAGGATCCGGCTCTTGCTGGGCGGGACGCGGATGTCGTCCTTGGCGAACGAGAGGCCCGCGCGGGTGGCCGCCTTGAAGCCCAGGTCCTTGAGGTCGTCGAGCAGCCGGAGCGTCGCGTCGCGTCCGAGCAGGCGGTGGCAGTCCGAGATCAGCTCCTGAACGCCCTTCTTGTCCAGCTCGTAGTTGTAGTAGGGCATCCCGGGGGGGAGGACGTCGTTGAAGATGGCGCGGCCGATCGTGGTGATCAGGTAGGCGCGGCTCGTCTCGGCCTTTTTCTTTCCCTCCGCGTGTCGGCCTTCAGCCGGCGCGTGTCGGCCTTCGGCCGGCGCGTGGCGGCCTTCGGCCGGCGCGGGCCGGAAGTCGACCTGGATCCGGCCGTCCTCGCCGACGGCGATCGGCTGCGCGTCGCGCGACTGCTTGACCAGGCGCCGCGGCTCCATGCGCACCTCGACCGGCCGGTGCGTGCGCGTCTCGCCGTGGCCGTAGGCCAGGAACAGCTCGGAGAGCGCGCCGTAGCGCCTGGGCTTGCCGGCTGCGGACTGCGGGGCCTTGGTCAGGTAGTAGAGGCCGAGCACCATGTCCTGGGAAGGCGAGATGATCGGCGCGCCGTTGGCCGGCGAGAAGATGTTGTTGCTGGAGAGCATCAGCGTGCTCGCCTCGATCTGCGCCTCGTAGGACAGCGGCAGGTGCACCGCCATCTGGTCGCCGTCGAAGTCGGCGTTGAACCCGCCGCACACCAGCGGGTGCAGGCGGATGGCGTTGCCCTCGATGAGCACCGGCTCGAAGGCCTGGATGCCCATGCGGTGCAGCGTCGGCGCGCGGTTCAGGAGCACGGGGTGGTCGCGGATGACCTCCTCGAGGATGTCCCACACCTCCTCGTCGCGCCGCTCGAGCATCTTCTTGGCGGACTTGATCGTGTCGGCCAGACCCAGCTCCTTGAGGCGCCGGATGATGAAGGGCTGGAACAGCTCGAGCGCGACCTTCTTGGGCAGTCCGCACTGGTGCAGGCGCAGCTCGGGACCGACGACGATCACCGACCGTGCCGAGTAGTCGACGCGCTTGCCGAGCAGGTTCTCGCGGAAGCGGCCCTGCTTGCCCTTGATCATGTCGGTGAGCGATTTCAGCGGGCGGTTGCTGGAGCCGAGCACCGGTCGCTTGCAGCGGTTGTTGTCGAACAGGGCGTCCACCGACTGCTGCAACATGCGTTTCTCGTTGCGGATGATGACCTCGGGAGCGTTGAGGTCGACGAGCTTTTTGAGGCGGTTGTTGCGGTTGATGATGCGGCGGTACAGGTCGTTGAGGTCGCTGGTGG
>JBGPOP010000065.1:0-11654 GCA_041488095.1 Planctomycetota bacterium | reverse complement strand
CGGTCTGCGTGCTGAGGGGCCACGAGGGCGGCACGCTCGACGCGGCCGTTCCCTACGCCTCGGGAGGGATCCACCCGGCCTCGGTCGCGATCGGGGACGTGAGCGGCGTTGGTCGGCCGGACGTGGTCGTGGCGAACCGCGACTCGAATACGATCTGCATGCTGAGGGGCAACGCTGTCGGAACGCTCGACGCGGCCGTTTCCTACGCCTCGGGCGGGAATGGCGCGGGCTCGGTCGCGATCGGGGATGTGAGCGGCGATGCGCGGCCGGACGTGGTCGTGGCGAACCGCGACTCGAACACGGTCTGCATGCTGAGGGGCAACGCTGTCGGAGCGCTCGACGCGGCCGTTCCTTACGCCTCGGGCGGGATCTACCCATCCTCGATCGCGATCGGCGACGTGAGCGGCGATTGGCGGCCGGACGTGGTCGTGGCGAACAACGGGTCAGACAAGCTCTGCGAGCAGAGGGGCAACGAGGGCGGCACGCTCGACGCGGCCGTTCCCTACGCCTCGGGCGGGTACTACCCGTACTCGGTCGCGATCGGGGACGTGAGCGGCGACGGGCGGCCGGATGTGGTCGTGGCGAACGCCGACTCGGACACGGTCTGCGTGCTGAGGGGCAACGCGAGCGGCACGCTCGACGCGGCCGTTCCCTACGACCCGGGCGGGAGCTTCCCGCTCTCGGTCGCGATCGGCGACGTGAGCGGCGATGGTCGGCCGGACTTGGTCGTGGCAAACTTCTCCTCGGACACGGTCTGCGTGCTGATGGGAAACGCAGGCGGCACGCTCGACGCGGCCGTTCCCTACGCCTCGGGCGGATACCACCCGCAATCGGTCGCGATCGGCGACGTGAGCGGCGACGGGCGTCCGGACGTGGTCGTGGCGAACGTCAACTCGAACACGGTCGGCGTGCTGATGGGAAACGCGGGCGGCACGCTCGACGCGGCCGTTCCTTACGCCTCGGGCGGAACCTTCCCGAACTCGGTCGCGATCGGGGACGTGAGCGGCGATGGGCGACCGGACGTGGTCGTGGCGAACGCCACCTCGAACACAGTCTGCGTGCTGAGGGGCAATGCGGGCGGCACGCTCGACGCGGCCGTTCCCTACGACTCGGGTGGGGGCTACCCGTACTCGGTCGCGATTGGAGACGTGAGCGGCGATGGGCGACCGGACGTGGTCGTGGCGAACGCCAACTCGAACACGGTCTGCGTGCTGAGGGGCAACGCGAGCGGCACGCTCGACGCGGCCGTTGCCTACGCCTCGGGCGGGAGCGTCCCGGTCTCGGTCGCGATGGGCGACGTGAGCGGCGACGGGCGGCCGGACGTGGTCGTGGCGAACTACGACTCGGACGTGGTTGCAGTACTGCTCAATCAACTTCCGCCCCTGCACGGAGTTCCCACCTGCTTCGGCGACGGGACGCAGGGTCACTGCCCGTGCGGGAACAACGGTAGCCCCGGCCACGGATGCCAGAATTCCCACCACACGGAAGGCGCGGTGCTGTCCTCGATCGGCGCGTCGCGCCTGTCGAGCGACGACGTGGTGCTCACCTCCTCCGGCGAGCTGCCCTCGGCTCTCAGCATCTTCCTCCAGGGCTCGACCGACATCCCGAGCACGAGCTTCGGAGACGGCCTCCGTTGCGCCGGCGGAGTGCTCGAGCGCCTGTACGTCAAGAACGCATCCGGAGGTGTCGCCTCCGCGCCGGGCGCGGGCGACCTCTCGATCTCCGGCCGGTCGGCGAGCCGCGGCGATCCGCTGGGGCCCGGATCGGTGCGCACCTATCAGGTCTACTACCGCGATCCGGAGACCGGCTTCTGCCCCGATCCTCCGGGCGGCGCGTTCAACGCGTCGAGCGGACAGCGCATCACCTGGAATCCATAGCTGCGTGAGGAGCTCGCGCTCCTCGACCGGCTCCGCGCGGATCCCTACACTGGCGCGCCCTCCGCCCGCGCGAGCCGGGCGAGACCCGCATGAGCACGAAGACGGCCGTCCTCCCCAGGCTCTCGCTGATGATGTTCCTCCAGTACGCGATCTGGGGCGCGTGGCTGCCGATCCTGTGGCCGTTCCTCGCTTCCTACCGCGGCTTCAAGGACGAGCAGATCGCCACGATGTTCGCCGTGGGTGCGGTCGGGGCGATCCTGGCTCCGTTCATCGCCGGCCAGATCGCGGACCGCTTCTTCGCCACGCAGAAGTTCCTCGGGATCAGCCACCTCCTCGGGGCGGTTCTCGTGTGGCAGCTCGCCAGCCTCTCGAGCTACTGGGGCTTCCTCCAATTCTCCCTGCTCTACTCGCTGATCTACGCGCCGACGCTCTCGCTGACGAACTCGCTCGCCTTCCACCACCTGGAGGATCGGGACCGGCAGTTCGGGAAGGTGCGCGTCTGGGGCACGATCGGGTGGATCGTCGTCGGTATCGCGGTCGGGCAATGGCTCCTCCACCGCCACACTCCCGGAGGCCCCGGCGTCACCGAGGAGCAGATCAACCTGGCCCAGGCCGCCGGTCGCGCCGACGCGTTCCGGCTCAGCGCGATCCTGGGCGCGATCCTGGGCGTCTACTGCTTCACCCTCCCCGACACGCCGCCGGCGCGCCAGGTCGAGCAGAATGCGACCTTCGCCGCGCTCGGCGAGGTCCGCCGCAACCCGCTCCTCACCCTGTTCCTGGTCTCGCTCCCGATCTCGTGCATCCACCAGTTCTACTTCGTGCACACCTCGGGCTTTCTGAGCGCGTTCCAGAACCGTGCCGCGGGAGCGATCAACCAGATCGTGGGCGTCGGCGGCGGCGGGCTGATGACGATCGGCCAGATGTCGGAGATGCTCGTCCTGGCCTTCATGCCCGTGATCACCAAGCGCTGCTCGCGCAAGTCGCTGCTCCTCGTCGGCGCCGCAGCCTACGCCGTGCGCATGGCGCTGTTCGCCTACGTGGACCGCATCCCGCTGCCCGAGGCGCTCACGCTGACCCTCGGCGTCGCCCTCCACGGACTGTGCTTCGGCTGCTTCATCTTCGTCGCGTTCATGATCGTCGACGAGGAGACGAGCGCCGACGTGCGCGCCAGCGCGCAGAGCCTGTACAACCTGGTGTTCATCGGCCTCGGCATCATCGTCGGGAGCATGGTCGCCGGCTCGATCGCGACCTGGGCACGAGGTGGAGCTCCCAAGCTGGACTACGCCAATCGCGCGCACACGCAGGCCCTGTTCTCCGTGCCCATGTGGGGCGCGATCGCGTGCTTCGCGCTCCTGGTCCTGTTCTACCCCTCGCGTTCCCGTGCCCGTGTGGCGCTGGCTTGATCCCGTCGGAGTCCTCGCGATGAAGCTCCTCCTCCTGGCCTTGGCCCTCGCGGGCGCCGCTCCCCAGAAGACCGCCGGGCCGGCCCGTCCGCGGGATCCATGGGTCTTCCGCTCGGTCCTCGATGGCCGCGCGCGCAGGGTCACGATCGCGCTCTCGGACGACATGTGGCTCGCCTACGACGCCACGAACTGCGGCCTCTACAAGGCCTGGAAGGGCGGTGTGAACTTCGACGGACCGGTGTTCACGACCGTGCACGGACCGCAGCCGACGAGCCGGGGCAGGTCCTACACCGAGGGCTTCGACGGCGACGTGTGGGCTGCGAACGTCGCCGGCACGGACGTCCCCGTGAAGGCCGTCTGGCGCGGCTACCGTTTCAACGGCGACCACGTCGGCCTGGAGTACGAGATCGTCCTGCCCGACGGGCGCAAGGTCGCGGTGCAGGAATCGCCCGAGTTCGTGCGCCCGGAGCAGATGTTCGACGACGCGCGGCTCGGGGAGCTCGTGCTGACCAAGGGACACCCGGGCCTCCTGCGCAGCTTCCTCGCCCGCGACATGCCGGAGAACGTCAAGATCACCCTCGAGCTGCGCACGGACGGGGTCACCGGCAAGCTCGCCGAGAGCCTCGAGCGGGAGCGGTTCGTCGACGTCGTCGACGAGAAGGGCGAGAAGCACACGCAAACCGTCTCGCACCTCGTTCTGACGAAGGCCAAGCCGCTCTCCAACCTGATCCTGTTCTTCGAGCCGTTGCCCGCGGAGGCCGAGCCGGCGAAGCCATCCTCCGCGGAGGAGAAGAAGGGCGAGAAGGGAGGGGCGAAGTGAAACGGCTCCTCCTCGCGCCCCTGCTCCTCTCGTTCTCTTTCCGGGCGGCTCAGGATCCGCCGCTCCCTCCCCGCGAGTCACCGAAACCCGCCGCGGAGCCTCAGAGCGCACCGCGCGAGCGCGGTCTCTCCCTGCGCTTCTTCTTCATCGGCGAGCCGATGGACAAGATCTACCCGCTCGTCTCCGGCCAGACGCCCGACATCTCGGAGGTCCTGCCCGTGCTCGACCTCACGAGCGACAAGGACGACAAGGCCGAGGGCATGCAGTACACCTTTCTGACCGTCGTCGACGGCTTCCTCCTCGTCGGCGAGCCCGGGAAGTACGTCCTGCGCCTCGTTTCCGACGACGGCTCGAAGCTCTCGCTCGACGGCAAGCCCCTGATCGACCACGACGGCCTGCACGCAACCTCGGCGAAGGACGCGGAGATCGATCTCTCCGCCGGCGAGCACCCGCTCGAGATCCGCCACTTCCAGACCTACGGCGGTTGGAGCCTCTCGCTCCAGTGGAAGCGTCCGGGCGCGAGCGAGTTCGAAGTGGTCCCGACCTCCGCCCTCGCCTGCCCGGCGGGCGAGGTCCGCGTCACCGCGCCGGGTCCGAAGAAGATCATCCGCCCGCTCGACAAGGGTTCGCCGGGCGACGGGCTGCCGCTCGTCGACGTGCATCCGAGCTTCGACCTCGCGACCGTGCGCCCCGAGGGCTTCGAGCCCAAGGTCGGCGGCATCGCCTGGCTCCCGGACGGGCGGATGCTCGTCTCGACCTGGGACGCGACCGGTGCCGTATACATCCTCGACGGAGTCCAGGGCGACGATCGCAGCAAGATCACGGTGAAACGCTTCGCCGCGGGGCTCGCCGAGCCGCTCGGGTTGTGCACCCTACGCGACCGCGTCTTCGTCCTGCAGAAGCAGGAGCTCACCGAGCTCATCGACCGCGACCACGACGGCGTCGCCGACGAGTACCGCTGCGTTTGCAGCGGTTGGAACGTCACCGCGAACTTCCACGAGTTCGCCTTCGGGCTGCTCTACCAGGACGGCTGGTTCTACTTGAACCTCGCGGTGGCGATCAACCCGGGCGGGAAGAGCACGCAGCCCCAGATCCCCGGCCGCGGCGAGGCGATCCGCGTCAAGCTCGAGGACGGCTCCTTCGAGACCGTCGCGCACGGCCTGCGCACCCCGAACGGGATCGGCTTCGGCCCCGACGGCGAGATCTTCATCACCGACAACCAGGGCGACTGGCTGCCCTCCTCCAAGCTTCTGCACCTCGAGAAGGGCGCGTTCTACGGCTCTCGCGCCGTGCTCCTCGACGCGGCCGCGGATCTGCCCGTGACGCCGCCCGTCCTGTGGATGCCGCAGAACGAGATCGGCAACAGCCCCAGCAACCCGGTGCTCATCCCGCCCGGCGTCGGGCCCTACTCGGGACAGATGTGCCACGGCGACGTCACGCACGGCGGGATCAAGCGCGACTTCGTCGAGAAGGTCGACGGCGTCTGGCAGGGATGCGTGTTCCGCTGGACGCAGGGGCTCGAGGCCGGCGTCAACCGCATCTCGTGGGGGCCCGACGGAGCGCTCTACGTCGGCGGCATCGGCTCGACCGGCAACTGGGGACAGGAGGGCAAGAAGCGCTTCGGCTTGCAGCGCCTGCGGTACAACGGCAAGCCGACCTTCGAGATCCTGGCGATGCGCGCGCGGGCGAACGGCTTCGATCTGGAGCTCACCGAGCCGATCGGGGAGGACCTCGGGTGGGAGCCCGAGAACTGGCGCATCGAGCAGTGGCGCTACGTGCCGACCAGCGACTACGGCGGGCCCAAGGTCGATGCGGAAGTGCTCTCCGTGCGCTCGGCGAGCGTTTCGGCCGACCGGAGGCGCGTCTTCCTCGAGATCGACGGCCTCCAGGAGGATCACGTCGTGTACCTGCACATCGTCGGGCCGATCGCCGCGGCCTCCGGGCGCAAGCTGTGGTCGACCGAGGCTTGGTACACGTTGAACCGGATCCCGAAGGACCTCCCCGGCCAGGTCCTGCCGAGGCCGCCCGCCATGCCTCAGAACGTGCTCGGCGACGCCGAACGCAGGGAAGGGTGGCGCCTGCTCTTCGACGGCAAGACGACGAAGGGCTGGCGCGGCTTCAAGAGGAAGGACATGCCTTCGGGCTGGCAGGTGATCGACGGAGCGCTCGTGCGCGCGGGCGAGGCCGGCGACATCGTCACCGAGGAGGAGTTCGGCGACTTCGAGCTCTCCCTCGAGTGGAAGATCTCGCCCGGCGGCAACAGCGGGGTCTTCTTCCACGTCGTCGAGGAGCACGACTATGTCTGGGAGACCGGCCCGGAGATGCAGATCCTGGACAACGAGAAGCACCACGACGGCCTCGATCCGCGCACCTCGGCCGGCTCGAACTATGCGCTCCACGCGCCGGCATGGGACGTCACGCGACCGGTGGGCCTGTGGAACGCGGCGCGGATCGTCGTGCGAGGGCCCCACGTCGAGCACTGGCAGAACGGCCGGAAGCTCCTCGAGTACGAGCTGTGGACTCCCGCGTGGGAGAAGCTCGTCGCCGCGAGCAAGTTCGCCTCGATGCCCGGCTACGGCCGGAGCGCGAAGGGCCGGATCGCGCTGCAGGACCACGGCGACCACGTCGAGTTCCGCAACGTGAAGATCCGCGCGCTGGCGCCGCATTGAGGAGACCGATGAGCGAGGTGCCCGCGCTCGTCGTCAGGAAGGGCCTCGTCCACGTCGTCTTCGCCTACGACATCGGGCTGGGGGTCGACCTCGTGCGCTGCAAGCAGCACGTGGCCGACCTGACCGAGGTGGCCCGGATCAAGCACAAGGGCCACGCTCCGACCTACTTCCAATTCGATCCGCCGCCGCTGCGCATGACGCAGGAGATCGCGCCACTCGAGATCGCCGGCCGGCGGACGGCGTCGAGCGTGGACCTCTCGGTCTACGACTTCGGCGGCGTCTCGGTCGTTTACACGATCCCCTTCGAGGGTCCGTTCGAGGACATGGTCGAGCTGTCCTGCTCGCTGATCGCGACGGACCTGTTCCGGCAGGATTCGCGCCAGCGCGTGGCCCACCTCCTGGCGGTGATCGAGAGCGCGGTCGACCGCGCGAACATCGCCGATCAATCCGAGGACTACCTGATCTTCCTGATCGAGGAGGCGGAGGGCATGCTCGCCGTCGAGGAGCTGTGGACGCGACACGCCGGCCCGGTCGCGCGCCTCCTGCGCTCCGAGCGCGACACGCTCTCCGAGCAGGAGGTCCAGGACGCGATGGCGAGCCGCATCTCCTTCGGGGGCGGAGACGTGGCCCTGGTCGACTGGAACGCGGCGGTCCTCGTGGACCGGGAGCCCGACGACGTGCGCTCCGTGCTCGAGTTCGCCAACCTCCAGCTGCTCGAGATGCGCTTCCTGGACGCGGCGCTCGACCGCGCGCTCGACCGCTCCTACGAGGTGATCAACGCGCGGCGGACCTGGAGCGCGCTGTGGCTGCCGGCGCAGTCGCGCATCGAGCTCCGCAAGGTCGGGCGGCTGCAGGTCGACGGCGCGATCCTGTTCGAGCGTGTCGGCAACGCGCTCAAGCTGGTCGGCGACCAGTACCTGGCGCGCGTCTACCGCGCCGCCTCGCAGCGCTTCCGCCTGTCTGAATGGAACGCGGGCATCCTGCGCAAGCTCGAGACGATCGAGAGCATCTACCAGAAGGTGCACGACCGCTCGAGCGGGGTGCGCATGGAGATCCTCGAGTGGATCATCATCGCGCTGATCGCGCTCGAGCTCGTGTTCTCGTTCGTTCCCGGGCTGGCGCGGCGCTGAGAGCCCGGAAGGCGACCTGGCGCTCAGGTGCTCTTCCGGAACCAGCTCACCGAGAGGATCGCGACAGCGAGCGCGCCGAGCGCTCCACTTGCGGCGAGCAAGGCCCTCGGACCCCAGACCAGGAGTCCCGCGACGGCCGGCGGCGCCTGGGCCGACACGCTCCGGCCGGCGACCGATCCTCCGGCCGAGAGGAGCAGGCCGACGAGACCGAACGTGGAGCCGATTCCCAGGAGCAGACCGGCCCTGAAGGCTCCCGTGGATTCCTGATGGATCATGAGGGCGAGCGGGAGTACGTCCGCACTCCCATGCGCTGGCGCTCCCAGCCGGAAGCGCTGCGGGTACGCACCGGAAAAGTGTTCCGGCTCGGGCTCAGCCGCCCGCAGGCGCGTCGCTTCCGGTGCGGGGAGGACGCGACAGATCCTCGCTCCTCCACTTCGTCCCGTTCGCCTCCCACCACGCCAGCCAGGCCTTGGATGTCTTCCCCGGGGAGGCGCCGGTCAGCCGCTCGAGCGAGCCGCGCACGGACGCGACCTCGACCGCGACGTCGACGTCCTGCACTCCCGCGACCGCCGCGTCGAGCACCCCGCCCTCGATCAGCACGCCGACCTCGGGATCGGCGACCGCCTGGAACTGGGCGACCTGGACATTGAAGTCCTGGATGTAGGCGATCTGACGACCGACGAAGATGTTCGAGTGGGGGATGCGGCTCGTGCTCCCGGCTTCCGCGGCGGCGGAGGCGAGCCGTGCGACCAGCGGCTCGACGGCGGCCTTGTAGCCCATGTCGCCCAGGGCCTCGGCCGCGTTACGGCGCAGCTCGGCCGACTCGCTCTTCTCGAGCACGCGCACGAGCGGGACGATCAGGCCGGGCTCGTCCGCCGCGCGCAGAGCCAGGCTCGAGGCGCGGCGCACCTCGTCCGAGGGATCGAGCACGGAGTGGAGGATGAGCGGCTTGATCGCCTGGCTGGGCAGAAGGCGCCGCAGCGCGAGCGCGCCGAAGCCTCGGCGCGAGACGATGCTCGAGCGCAGCTCCGCGAGGAGATCGGCGCGCAGCGCCTCGTCGTGCGGGAGCTTCCCGAGCTCGAGCACCGCGAGCTCCCGCGCCGCTCCGGGCACCGAGGCGCCGAAGCGCAGGAGGGAACGCTTGGCCTCGGGAAGCCCTTCCGCGGGCACATCCAGGGAGGGGACCTTCATCACGTCCGCATGGAAGGCGAGCGAGTCGAGCGCCTCCCGGCGGTCGGGGTCGAGCGCGAGGACGGCGGTCATCTCATCGAGCCCCTCGACCGCCAGGCCGGCCGAGAGCGCCCAGTCGGCGAGCCGCGTGCGCGCGGCGATGTCCTTCCGGGCGACGCCGGCCTTGTTCTTGTTCCATGTGTTCAGGACGTCGCTCTCGAGGTCGGCGGAGGCGACGAATCCGGGGAGCAGGTCCTTCCAGCCCTCCTTGCCGCGGTACTCCCAGCGGTCGTCCTTCCAGCGCGAGAGGACGCGGATCGTCTGGCCGCTCTTCAGGTGCAGGATGCGCCGCAGCTCGCGCGCATCGCCCTCCTGTGCGCGGGCCGGGCTCGCGATTACCGCGGCTGCGGCGCACATCGTCAGACCAGCCAACAGGGAACGGGCCGAGACTCGGACGAAGGGCGTTGCGTGCATGGCTCTCGAATTCCTCCGGGGACCTATCCCAGGGTAGCAGGCCGGTTGCGTGGCGCCTCGGCAGAACCCGTGCCACGCCGCGAGCGGAGGAGCGCGAGGACGCGCCGCTGCGGACCCGCTCGGTGGCGTGCGCGGATCCGCACGCCGCGCGGGAGGACGGGCGGACTGCCTAGGGGCAGATCACGAAACGGATGGCGTTCGTGAACCCCGTGCCGTATCCGGTCGGGTCCTGCGCATCGCGATAGTACCAGCGCGCGCTGACCGTCGCTCCCGAGACGAGTCCCGGATCGATCCCGCTCTGGATGCGCAGGTTGAAGTCGGTCGATGGCGCGCCCGAGCAGTCGTTCGGGCCCGGGTTGCCGCCCGTGTCCTGGAACGGCAGACGCTTGAGCGGCGGCGCGATGCAGATCGTCACGCCCTGGAACGGCACGAACGAAGAAGCGTAGCCGTAGATCAGGATCGCGGGCTTGTGGTTGAGGAGGTTCGTCCCCGTGATCAGGAAGGGATTCGACGAGCTCGCGCTGGGGCTGCCGGTGTAGCCGATCGCCGGCGTGCAGCCCTGGCTGTTCACCTTGCCCGTGCAGTAGATCTGCGGGCCCGGGTTCGAGGCGAAGCGCTTCGCGTAGACATCCAGGCCATTGCCCAGCACGCCCGGGCCCTGGAAGCCGATCATCATGTCGCTCCCGCTCGTGTCCATGGCGACGCTCGGCAGGGACACCGCCGTGGCGGGGTTCTCGTTGACCACGAAGTCGGGACCCAGAGGGTTCGCCTGGCCGTTGAACCGGCGGGCGCGGATCCTGGCGCTGCCGGTGCCGGCCGAGAAGTCCTGCCACGCGATCAAGGAACGGCCGAGCTGGTCGACCGCGATGCGGGCTTCGCGCTGGTCGTCGGCCGTGGTCGTGTTCACCTGGAACTCGGGCGCGAGCGGCGCTCCCGCGGCGTCGAAGACGCGCGCGAAGATCCCGTAGCGCGAGCCGTCGCCGAATTGGCTCTCCCACACGACGAAGAAGCGACCCAATCCGTCGGCCGCGGCGCGCGGGTCGCGCTGGTCGCCGTTCGAGGTGAAGGAGGTGAGCGCGAACTCCTGGGCCTGGATCGGGTTGCCCGCGGAGTCGAACGTCCGTCCGAACAGGTTGAGGCCCGTCCCGACGTTGCCGTGGCCCGAGAAGTCGATGAAGGCGATGAAGATCGTCCCGCTCGGGTTGACGGCGACCGCGGTGTCGACCTGCGCATCGTAGGTGAAGGTGTTGGCCATGACGTCGCCGGTCAGGGACGCTCCCGTGGAGGAGAGGACCTTGAAATAGGCGTTGCCGTCGAAGTCGCCCGACCAGGCCACGACCCAGCCGCCCGTGGGCGTGGGCGCGATCAGCGGCCGCCACTGGGAGGCGTAGGTGATCGAATTGATCGGGAACTCGGTGGCGAGCGGATTCCCGTTCGAGTCGTAGACGCGGCCGTAGATGCCCATCAGGGATCCGTCGTAGCCGTTGCGCTCGGACCAGGCGATCAGGAGGTTGCCGGTCGATCCGCAGCCGATCGCGGGCTCGTCCTGGATGCCGAGGTTGTAGGTTCCGTCGACCCGGAACTGGACGCCCAGCGGGTTCAGGCCGAGGTCGAAGCGGCGGGCGAAGACGTCCTGGCTCTCGCTCCAGGCGAAGGTCCAGCCGGAAGGACCGCGAGCCGCTTGGGACCAGATCTGGTCGTAGTAGATGGTCTGGGAGGTGCGGAACTCGGGGCCCATCGGCCCGAAGGTCCTCGGGCAGGATTGAGCGATCGAGGAGGCCGAGAACAGGATCTGCGCGAGAAGTGCGCACAGGCAGCAGGGAAGCGTGCGGGGGGGCATGGTGATGAAGTCTAGCACGCAGGCGCAAGCGCGGGAGAGGTGGCCAGCCTGAGCCACGCGTGCGCCTCGAGCCCCTTATTTGGCCTCGGTGTTCGCGTTTTAGCGTGCGCGCGAAAACCCGAACACCGAGGAGCCGCCGGCGGTTGGGGGCCCGCCGGGGCGCGGCGCGGGGGGCGGGGCGAGAAGGCCGGGGCCCCGGCCGCCCCCCCGCGCCACGCGCCCCGCGCACCCCCAGAAACGGGACCGCGCGGGGCCCCCCCCCCACAGGGCG
>JBGPOP010000064.1:0-12792 GCA_041488095.1 Planctomycetota bacterium | reverse complement strand
TCACACCCTGGCGATGATGCGGGACGGGATCTCGAGGCTGGTGCGCAGGACCTGGGCGGCGTCGAAGCTGCGGGAGCGGCTCGAGCGTCACGCGTGGATATGGACTGTGTGGCGCAACTACGTGCGCGGGATCACGAACCGGACGCCTTGGATCTCGCCGGCGATGGTCCTGGGTATCGAGGACGAGAAGTGGAGGGTCGCCGAGATCTGCGCTTGGAAGATCTTGCTCTCGACCTGATTCCTGGACAGCGGTGTGGGCCAGATTCCGCTGAATCCTCAGCGCTCGCCGCGCAGCCTCCGCGCCTCCGCGAGTTGCTGCCCGGCCAACGCCGACTGCCCGAGATGCTGGTACGCCTCGGCGAGGCGCTCGTGGATGCGCGGATCTTCGCTCCGCGTGCGCAAGACGATCTTGAGATCCTCGACCGCCCCGGCGTAGTCGGCCGTGAGGACCCGGCTCGCGGCGCGGGTCGAGGCTTGGCGAGCGCTCCGGCCCTGCTGCGTGACGAGGAACTGCACGGGATCGGGGAGGCTCAGCTTGTCCGGCAGCTCTCGCCCGCGCCGCATCGCTTCGGCTGCACGCGCTTCGTCGCCCAGGCGCGTGTAGACCTGCGCGAGCGCGGCCTGGGTCGGCCCATCCTCGGGTGCCGCCGCGGCCACGCGCTGCAGCTCCTCCGCCGCCCCGGCCGTGTCATCGAGCACGATCAGCACCTGCCCGAGAGCGCGGCGGGCGATCGTCAGCTGCGGATCGAGCGCCAGCGCGGCGCGGTAGGCCTCCGCAGCCGCTTCCATCCGACCCTGGATCACCAAGTCATGCCCCATGCGGACGTGCACGGGCGGGAACTTCGGCTCGCGCTGCGCGAAGTTGCGGTAGAGGCGCAGGCTCTCGTCCGGATCGGCACCGCGCGACTCGAGCAGGATCGCCAGGTTGTAGGTCAACTTCGGATCATCCGGCGCGAGCTCCAGCGCGCGCCGATAGGCGGGCTCGGCGTGCTCGAAGAAGCGGTGGGCATCGAGCACGGCCGCGAGCCAACCCCAAGCATCCGCCGAGCTGGGATTGTCGAGGACTCCCCGACGCGCCTGGGCGACGATCTCCTGCACCGGTGCTTCGTATCCGGTCGTGGCCGGGTTGGGGACCTCGACTGCATTCGCGGGTCGCGAGCGGAGCGGTGACGACCCGTTCCACCACACCAGGGCCACAGCGCCCAGCACGATCGACGCGACCGCGATCAGCACCCCGCGCGCCGGCATTTTTCGCCGGGCAGCCGGCGGATCGACCCGCGGGCCGCCTGCATTCCTCCTCCGACCACCCTTCTTCCGACGGCTCACTTCGATTCCCGCCCTGCGCCGCGCCGGAGCTCCACGGCGCAGTCGACGCAATCGGTCGAGAAGAACTCGCGCAAGCCGTCCGGCCAGACGACCTCGATCGACTCCACCGCATCCACCCGGCCCAGTCCGAAATGCGCCCGCGGGTCGCTGCACGAGAGATAGCTGGAGCTCGACTCGATGAGGCGCACGAAGCGCCGGCCGCCGGCTTTGACCGTGACCAGAGCTCCGAGCGCGTCGCGATGCAGGCGCGGATCGACCGCGCGCAGGCTCAGCCAGCGGCCGGCTCGCGGTGCTTCGTTGAGGTAGACGCGCGCGGGGCTGCCGATGTTGTTCACGACGACATCCAGGTTGCCATCCCCGTCGAGGTCCCCCACGGCCAAGCCGCGCGAGACCTCGACCGACGAGCACAGCTCGCCCGCCAGGTTCGATGCCAGGGTGAAGTGTGCGTGGCCGTCGTTGAGATAGAGGAGATTGGGCTCGGACAGCTCGTCCAGCGGAGGCGGAGAGCGCGAATCGGGCCGCGGGTCGCCGCGATTGACGCGCCCGTCGACGACGAGGATGTCCAGGTCGCCGTCGAGATCGGCGTCCATGGCGACGACGCCGAAGCCCGTGAGCGGGACGCTCGATGCGGCCGTTCCGCTGCGTCCGGTGGCGTCGTAGAAGCCGCGCCCACCGCCGCGATTCAGGTAGAGGATGTTGCTCTCGTCGACGAGGTGCGTGATGAAGAGGTCCAGGGTTCCGTCGCCGTCGAAGTCGGCCACGACCACGCCCATCCCCGCCTCGGCGTGCCCGTACAGGTTGAGGGCGGCACCCATCTGGAAGGCGGCTTCGCGGAACGTGCCGTCGTGCTGGTTGATCCACAGATGGTTCGCGTAGGCGTCGTTGGCCACGTAGATGTCCGTCCAGCCGTCTCCGTCGAGGTCGGCGCACACGACACCCAGACCTGGCGCGCGCAGGCTGGCGATCCCGGAGGCGACGCTGACGTCCGTGAACCGCCTGCCTCCGTCGTTGTGCAGCAGCACGTCGGAGACCGGCTGGAAGGCCGTGGGGCCGCAGTAGTCCGGTCGGCTGGCGCTCGTGGTGCAATGGATCAGCGGGTCGAAGACGAGATAGCGCGCGATGTACAGGTCCAGGAATCCATCGCGGTCGTAATCGAGGAAGGCGGCCGAGGCGCACCAGCCGGTCACGTGGATGCCCGCAACCGCGCTGATGTCCTGGAAGTGGCCGGTTCCGTCGTTGCGGTACAGCCGCGCGCCCGCGAGGCTCGTGACCAGGACATCGAGGTCGCCGTCGTTGTCGATGTCGCCGACGGCGAGCCCCATGCCGTAGCCGCCGTCGCCCAGGCCTGAACCCTCGGTGACGTCCACGAAGCCGGCCTCGGCTGCACGCACGACACCGGTCGCCCGGGGCGCGCGGATGCGGTTCTCGTACAGGTGATCGACGAAGGGGCCCGTCGGTGTCCCGCTGACCGGATCCAGATTCCCGTTGACGAGGAGGAGATCGAGATCGCCGTCGCCGTCGAAGTCGAACAGCCCCACGCCTCCCCCCATGACCTCCGTGATGTACCGCTTGCCCGTGGCCCCGTTCTCGTAGCTGAAGTGGACGCCGAGCTCGCGCGTGCGATCGACGAACCAAGGCCGGATCTGCGGAGCCGGCCGGGCGCCGTTCGTCTCGTCGCGAGCACAGCCGGCGAGGCCGAGCCCGCCGATCACGAGCGAAGAAAACAGGCGCCCATGGACACGGAAGGACCGTCCTCTCGTCACCAAGCCCTCCAGGTGGGCAACCAAGTGGGCAAAGCAGTGCCCTCTCCGGGCCTCAGGCTATCAGGCACGTGAGGTCGACGCGACGCCCGCGCCGGGGGATTCTGGTCGAGACCAACCCGCGCCGTCCGGCTTGTACGCCACTTCCCTGATAGGCTCTTCGCCCGCGATGGACCCCGAGCTCCTGCCGTACTTCGACCACGTCTGCGACCTGATCGCCGCGCACCCGAGCTACTCCGTGAAGGTCGAGAACGCCGCCCGCGCGGGCGAGCAGCTCATCCTGAACTACCACACGCACGGACCCGGGCAGGGTTACTGCGTGTCGGTGTGCGTCCGGAACGAGTCGCTGGCGAAGCTCGGGCTGCCCGCACCCCTGGAGGAGCACGCGCACATCCGGGCCATCGGGAAGACGGCCGAGGAATGCGGCCCGCGGATGGAGGCTTTCGCGGCACGTCTTTCGAATCGGTACAGGCTGAAGAGGATGCCCGTTGTTTTCCTGGACGGCGTCCCCTGCGCTGGTCGGTGAAGGGGGAAGCACCGTTCTGAGGGCCCCGTGGGGGGGTTCGCTTCCTCTATATATGCGAAGTGCCCCCGGGCGTGCGGACCTGGGCGGCGTGGCCCCTGGGTGGATCAGCGAGAGAGTCTGGTCCGAGACCGCTATCCTAGATGCCCATGCTCGCTGCGCTCCTGCTGCTCGCCTTGCAGGACAGCTCCGCTGCCCCGCCCCGCCCCTTCGATCGCGTCGTCCCGCTCGAGATCGTCCCGAGCGATCCCGTCCTCGAAGGCCACGGCCCTTCGAAGCGCGTCGAGCACACGATCGAGTTCTCGGGCACTCTCCACGTGTGGACGAAGGGCGCGGGCAAGCTCGACACCTTCCTGCGAGTCGAGGATGAAAGCGGCAAGCTCCTCGACGAGGACGACGATTCAGGCGGGAAGCCGACGCCGTACGTGAAGCTCGAGGTCGAGCCGGGGATGAAGCTCGTGATCGCCGTCGCAGCGTCGAAACCGGGCGGCACGGGCAAGGTCGAGCTGCATCTCCTCGCCGCTCCGGAAACCGACGCGACGCGCGCGGAGGCGAAGCGTGCGAAGCAGGAGCTCATCGAAGTCAAGAAGCTTCTCAAGGCCAAGAATCTGACGGCGGCACGCCCGCGCGCGGAGGCTCTGGTCGAGCACCTCGTCGGCGTGGAAGGCGGGACCGAGAGCGAGCTCGTGGCGGATCAGGCCTGGCTCACGGGCTGGGTGACGAGGAGCCTGACGCTCCTGCATTCCACGGAAGGCGCTTGGAGGCTGACTCTGTCTCACTGCACGCGCACCCTCCCCGACGACCATCCCGACCTTCAATCCGCGCGGATCAACCTCGCCGGGACGATCAAGCCGCTCGGGGATCTCCTGGGTGCGCGCTCCCTGGAGCAGAAGGTGCTCGAGGTCTATTTTAGGACGCTTCCCGAGGACCACCAAGACGTCCAGCTGGCGCGGATGAATCTGGGCACGAGCCTCCTGGCGCTCGGGGATTTTCAGGGCGCTCGCGATCTCGAGGAGAGGGCCCTCCAAATCGAGTCGAAGACGCTCGGGGAGGACGACCCGAACCTCCAGGGGACGCGGGTCAACCTCGCCATCACCTTGTGCTCGCTCGGAGACCCCAAGAGCGCGCGGGAGCTCCTCGAGAAGGTCAGGGACGTCCTCGAGAGAACGCGGCCGGATGACGACCTCGAACTTCAGATCGTTCGGCTCGACTTGGCCGGGATGATCGACCTCCTGGGTGATCCGCAGACCGCGCTCTTGCTCAAGGAGAAGGTACTCGCAATCGATTTGAAGAATCTCCCGGATGATCACCCAAACCTCCAACTGGCACGCCAGAACCTGGCGACCACGATCGAGGCGCTCGGAGATCTCGAACGCGCGCGTCCGCTCTACGAGAAGGTCCTCGAGGTCAGAAAGCGCACACTTCCCGATGGCCATCCCGACCTTCAGCTGGCTCGATGCAACTGCGCCACTGCGCTCGCCCAGCGAGAGCGAGCCCGAAGCCGGGGAGAGAGGGAGAAGGACGGCGACAAGAGCAAGGTGAAGGTCACCGGCTTCGTCGCGAGCTTCCTGCATGGCATGAGAAAGGTGAAGTTCACCGGGTTCGTCGCGAGCTTCCTGCATGGCATGAGAGGGGCGGCGCTGCAGGCCGTGCTTGGTTCTTCGGGCCGCGAAGCCGAGGAGCGCGCCGCGAGCGGGCACGCTCTCGATCTTCCGCTCTCGCTCGCCCGCGGGTACGGCGTCTTCGGCGAGGACGAGGCGCTCGAGGAGCAGGCTCTCCTTCTCTCGGAGAGCACGCGCAACGTGGCTCTCTTCTCCGCGCGGCTCGCGCGCGCGGCGCGCTCGGACCCCGACTGGGAGAAGACGCGGGAGCGAATCAGCGAGGCGACGAGCCGACTGGCGGCACTCGGGCAGAACGGTGGAAAGAGCGAGGAGTTCGCCGCCACGAGCGCCGAGCTGGATCGAAGCCAGCGCGAGCTGGTGAAGCTCGGAAGCCATCTGGGTGGCAGCGCCATCGCGGCGCTCGATACGGACTTTGCCGCGCTGTCGTCGCATCTCGGCGAGCGCGAGGCGTTGGTGGGCTATCGCAGCTACAACTGCTGGGCCTACGGTGCTGCCGGCCCCGAGACCGTGACCCCCAGCCTGTGCGCCTTCGTCGTGCGCTCGGGAGGCAAGCTCACGCGTGTGGAGCTCGGGCCGATCGAGCCGATCGAGAAGGCCGTCGAGGCCTGGCGCAACGCCGTCGGCGTGCGCCTCGAGCGCGGCGCTGCGGTCCCTCTCGACACGCAGAGCCCGCTCATCGCGCGCGGCACCGATCTGCGCCGCCTCGTCTTCGATCCCTTGCGCGAGGCGCTCTCGGGCGCAGTACGCGTCGTCGTCGCGCTCGACGATGAGCTGCACCTCGTTCCGCTGGAGGCGCTGCCCGCGGGCGAAGTGTGGGGAGGTCCCTCGAGCGGCGTGAAGGCCGAGCACACGCCGACCGCAGACTCCACGCTGCTCGGCGAGAAGCTGCAGATCGAGGTGGCACTGAACCTCCTTCTCCACCAACAGACCGCGTCCGAGAAGCCCACCTCCCCCACCGGGATCCTCCTCGCGGTCGGCTTTCCCGACTGCGACCACGAGCCGGTCGGGCCGGACGAGCCGGACGAAGCGGACAAGCTGGCCGCAGCGACTCCATCCCGCACTCCGGAGCACTCGGGCATCTTGCGCAAGGGAGCGTGGGACCGCGGCTTCCCGCCGCTGCCCGGGACGCGCTCCGAGGTGGAGGGGATCCAGGTGCACTACGACGAGGAGTTCGGGGAGAAAGACCGGGCCATCGTCCTGGAGCGGCGGCGCGCGTCACGCGAGGGCCTGGTGTCGCTCGCGCCCCGAGCGCGATTCCTCCACGTCGCGGCGCACGGGTGGTTCGCGCCGGAGTCGATCCTCTCGAGCGAGGACCCGCAGCCAATCGACGTGAAGATGAACTTCGGGGTGCGGATGGGGCTGGGCGAGCAGGTGAGGGGCATGAGCCCGATGCTTCTCTGTGGCCTCGCTCTGGCGGGTGCGAACCTGCCCGAAGACGAGCTCGGCCGGATCCCGGGCCTGATCACGGCCGAGGAGGTGAGCGCGCTCGATCTCTCGAGCTGCGAGCTCGCGGTGCTCTCGGCCTGCGACACGAACGGGGGCGTGCGCCGGGCGGGCCAGGGAGTCGCCTCCCTGCAGAAGGCGCTGCACATGGCCGGCGCGCGCTCGGTGATCACGTCCGTCTGGGAGGTCCCTGACGAAGCGACGAAAACTCTGATGCTCGATTTCTACCGGCGGCTATGGGTCGAGAAGAAGCCCAAGTGGCAGGCGCTGTGGGGGGCAAAGATGAAAATCCGGAACGCCAAAGACGAGGCCGGCCGCCCCAAGTACTCGACGCACGACTGGGCCGCGTGGGTTCTGACCGGCGATCCGAACTGATTCGGACCTAGTCAGGACCCCCATGTCACCGCGATCCCGTTCGACACGTTGAACGTGCCGCCGGGAGGACTCGGGCAGAAGCTCGGGTTCGGGTCGCGGTAGTAGACCTGGTACACGCGGGCTGCACCGAAGAAGAGCGGGTCGCCCAGTGCGGCCGACTGGGCCGAGACCGACGGGTCGCCCGCGTGCGGTGCCGTGATCACTCCTCCGCTCGCGTTTCTCACGTACAGCCTCTTGAGAGTCCCGCCCGCGCACCGCAGCCCATCCCCGTAGACCACGGGGAAGATGGCGACGCTGCCTTGCAGGACGATGCTGAGCGCGCTGGGCATCTCACCCGAGGAAGTGAACTGCACCGTGTCGGCCGAGAGGCTTGCGACACCCGTCACCGAGAGGAGCGCACCGCCGGTTCCTCCCGAGTTCTGGCAGCCGCGATCCGGTCCGCCGTCGTTGTTGCACGGACAGAATACGTCGGTCCCGCCGAAGCAGAAGGGAGTGAAGAACGGTGCCAGCGGAACGGGATCCGAGCTGATGCCATTGGCCACGACCACCAGCGAATACGGCACACCGGGCAAGGAGGCGGGCAGCCTGAACTCCGTGGAGACCAGCGCGGTCCCGGTCTGGACGCCGGTGCTGCTCCAGCCGTAGGTGCGTGCGTAGTAGACGTTGCCGGCGCCGTCGGTCAGGCGCACCAACGGGTAGTTGCTGTTCATCTGGAAATCGTCGCCGTAGGTCGCGCCCTCGGAGATCCCGTTCAACCCGGTTCCGATCAGGTGATACGAGCCGTCGACGTTCTGGCTGAGGCTGGTGATCGCCGGTTTGCCGGAGGCCAGCGGCGCTCCGCTCGGCTGGTACACGTACACATCGGATCCCATGTGCGAATAGAGCACGGTCCCGTCCGGCAGGTCGACCATGTTCGCCGCGAAGCTCGGGATGTTGTCGAAGCCGCCGACCGGAGCACCCACGGACGTGAACGAGTTGGCCACCGGATCGTACTCGTAGAACGTGGTGGGCGAGGGAAACTCGTTCCCGCTCGTGGGCGCGGGGCTGACGGCGCACAGCATGTTCCCGGTGACCATCATGGCCGCGGGGGCGTCGGGCGTGCCGTGGCCCGAGGGGATGTCGGGCCCGGCCGTCCATACGCCCGGGCTCGTCGTGCCGCTGGGCGTGTAGAGCGCCGTGTGACCGGTGGCCCCCAGGAAGAACGCATTCCCGTTCGCCAGCATCAGCCCACCGCCCATCTCGCCGCCGAACGGGTCGTAGATCGGGACCGGCACGATGCCGTCGTCGACCCAGACGTTCGAGGCTGGGATGTAGCGCTCCGAGTTCGTGCCGAACGGGTCGATCGTCAGGATGCTGTCGTCGGGCATCTTCACCCAGGTCGCCTCGTCCTGATAGACACCCCGGAAGTAGTGCGGGCCTGCCGACCACAGATTGGCGGTCGGGTCGTAGATGAGGGGTTGGCCGGCCACCCTGGGCGCCACCGGCGCAATCAGGACGTTGCCGTTCGCGAGGATCTCGCTGTTGGAGTCGTAGAACTGTTGCGGGCCGCCGGTCACCGGCGAGTTCTGGGCCGGATTCAGCAGCGAAATCGGAGGGTTGGTCTGCGTCCAGACGTTGGTGAGCGGGTTGTACACCTCGGCCCGCGCGCCCCCGGTGCCGTACTCGCCTCCGGCCACGAACACACGACCATCCCTCAGGACCTGCGAGGAGTAGTACAGGCGCGAGTCGTGCGCCGGTGCCAGCGTGGTCCAGGTGCCATTCACATAGCTTCCATGAATGTCCGGCGTCAGGCGAAACCACGCGTTGCCGATCGTGGAGCCATTGTTGTTGGCCGCCATCACCGTGCCATCCGACAGCAGGAGCATCAGGTTGACACCGCCCGGAGCATTGTGCGCCACACGCGTCCAGGTCCCTGCAAAGGCTACCTGACCCGGAGCCAGGACTCCCGACAGGACGAGCATCGAGAGCATCCGCTTCAAGGACCCGTGAAGACGCAATCCGTGTGACATCGTCGAACTCCCCTCTGCGAGCGAACCCCGGTGTGATCCGTGAAGACCGTCCTCTGGCCGGATAGATCCACAATCATACCGAATTGCGGGGCGGGCGCACCCTCTGTTCGCTCGACCGGTTGGGGGCTCGTCCGACCCCGGCATCTATCTGCGTCTGCCCGAAAGCGTCTTCAGAGCCTGTGCGCGGACGCCCAAGTCGACGTCCCCGTCCGCGGCCTGGCCTCCCACCTGGAGTCCTCGGAGTGCCTTCAGGGCGGCGATCGGGATCAGTCTGTTTCCCATCACACCTCTCACGGCCGCGAGAGCATGGCGAGTCTACCGCCCGGTCACACCCGACTCCAGCCGACGCGAGAAGGTGCCACTCCGGCTGGCGGCTAGTGGATGTCTTCGAACTGCAGCTTGCTGAGCGGACACCGGTAGAGGCGGCCTTCGCACGTCAGTGGCTCTGAGAGGTACTTGCGCGGCGAGGGCCGGGGCGAGTGCTTCGGATGCTCGCACCAGGGGCCGCACTCAGATCCCGGAGCCTGCCGCTGTTGTGCCTCCAGCGGGGAGCCGTGGGTGGTCTCGATCTCTTCCCGGTAATAGGTGCATCTCGCCATGCACTATCTATCGGTGCAGATGCCCGCGACCTGAATCCCGATGCTCGGATTGCTTGGGCATGCCAAACCGCAGGCGTGGCTCCTGGGCGCCTGCTCCACTCGGGACACTAGAATCCCAGGCTCAAGCCCAGATACGGAGCGCCGAGCGTCACGAGGGCGTCGACCGTCTTGCTCCCGTCGTCGTACCTGGCATCCAGCTCCGTGTATCGGAAACCGAGCACGAGGGCGCCGATCCGCCTGCCGGCCGCGCCGAAGATCCTGTAGCGGACCATCAGATCGATGTCGAAGAACCTTCCGTTCAGGTCACCGATGTGCGCGTCCATCCCGCCGAAGAGGGCCGACAGGTCGATGCGCCCCAGATCGAGGCCCACGCGCGCAGCGACGAGCGGGATCGGGGCGGTTTCCTTCGTTCCGATCTCGTTGCCCGTCCCCGGGTCCCGGACCGAAGCGTCGATGTCGAACACGCTCGCGCCAAGGCCGATCCCGGCCTCCAGCTTGTCCCCGGGGACGAGGTCCCACGTCACGATCGCCTCGCCCTGCGTCACATCGAACTTCGAATCGACGTTCGTCCCGGCCGGGATCGTGACCGATCCGTCGCTCATCGCGTTCACGAGCGCGCCGCTGCCGCTGCGAGAGGCTTCCGCCGCTTCGAAGGTCGCATGGGTGCCGCCGGCCTGGAGGTCGACCCGCCCGCTGAACGCGCCGCGATCCGTGGCCAATCCCAGCTCGTCGAACGAGGTCTTTCCCGACGAGCCCGAGCTCGACGAGTTCAGCCCGAGGTGGCCGCCGAAGTCGAGCTTCCCGTAGCGCGGGATGACGCTCACGGACGCGCACGAGGACAGGACGAGCGCGGACAAAGCCAAGCGGAGGATCGCCTTCATCGGGACTCCATTCGGTGCGGACCGATCTCGAGCGGGATCCGCGGAGGCCAGGCGCGCGGGGCGCAGCGAGCCTAGCAGGGCGCGCACGCGAGAGAAAGGCTGGATCTAGTTGCCGACGAGCTTCTTGAACTCCGGCTTCGGCCGCAGCGAGGCGAGCCACATCTCCTCCGCCGCCCGCTTCTTGTATTCCGGCCGGGCCGCGATCGACTCCATGTCACTGCGCTTGAGCTCTTTCGGTCCGCCTGAACCCTTCAAGGGAGAAGTCTTGGATGCGTGGATGGTGAAGAGGAAGTCGGGCGTCGTCAGGAAGGCGTAGGACTGGGACTGGCTGATGGCGCCGTTGTACTCCGTGCGGAACTGGCAGCAGGTCTTTCCGGAGACGGTGAAGGAGTGGAATCCCTGCTCCTTCGAATACACCGCTGGGCACTCTGCGGCTCCGACGTAGGGGAAGTTCTCCTCCCACAAGACCGAGATCAGCACGTCATCCTTCATCCGACCGTAGAGCAGACAACGACCGGGGTTCGGGATCTCCTTCTCCGGCGCGAACCCCGGGATCTCGATCGAGACCTCGATCGGCTGGCCGGTGACCTTCGCCTTGACCGGATGAGCCTGGGCCGGACCGATGGATACGGCGACGTGCAAGGCCGAGAGAGCTGCGAGCCACATCGGCGAGACCCCGCGTTCAGGATAGCGCCCGCGGCTCTTCCACGAGAGATGGAGTCGGGAACTGGAGATTGTAGAGCTGCGCATAGCGGCCGTTGAGCGCAAGCAGCTGGGTGTGCGTTCCCTGCTCCACGATGCGGCCGTTGTCGAGGACCACGATGCGGTCGGCGAAGCGCACCGAGACCAGACGGTGCGCGATGATGAAGGTGGTGCGTCCCTTCGCGGCCTGCTCGAGCGCTGCGAGAACGGCGCTCTCCGACGCCGCGTCCAGCCCGGTCGTGGGCTCGTCGAGGATCAGGATGGGCGAGTTGCGCAGGATGGCGCGCGCGATGGCAATGCGCTGCTTCTGACCGCCGGAGAGCGTCGTACCGCGCTCGGAGACGACGGTCTCGAAGCCCTCCGGCATCCGCCGGATGAACTCGGTCGCCCGCGCCGTTTCCGCGGCGGCGCGGATGTCCTCGTCGCTGGCGTCCGGGCGGCCGAAAGCGATGTTGTCGCGGATCGTGCCCTTGAAGAGCAGGGAGTCCTGGAGCACGAGGCCCACCTGCTCGCGCAGCGACTGGGTGGTGAAACAGCGGATGTCCTCCCCGTCGATGAGCACCCTGCCCGAGGTCGGGTCGTACAGGCGCGGCACGAGGCTGACCAGCGTGCTCTTTCCCGCGCCCGTCGCGCCCACGATGGCGAGCTTCTCGCCGGGCTCGACGCGCAGGTCGATCCCCGACAGGACGGTGCGGCCGGGCTCGTAGGCGAACGAGACGTCCTCGAACTCCACGCGCCCGCGCAGCGCGGTCACCGGCCGCGCGCCCGGCAGGTCCGCGACCTCCAGGTTCTGGCGCAGGATCTCGGCCGCGCGCTCCGCACCGATCTGCGCCCGGTAGAAGCGGCCCGTGCTGCGCGCCAGCGCACGCATCGGCGCGTAGAGGTTGGTGACGTAGGTGAAGAACACCACGACGTCCCCTGTGGACAGCTCTCCGCTGATCACGCGGGTCGCGCCGTACCACATGACCAGCGCCAGCCCGATGGCCGCCAGCAGATCGGACACCGGGGCGGAGATCGACTGGAGGCGCTTGATCTCCAGTCGCGCCTTCAGGCTCACGCGGCTCTGGGCCACGAAGCGCTCGTCCTGATGATCCTCCTGCACCAGGCCCTGCACCGTGCGGATCGAGGCCAGCGTCTCCTGCGCGACCGAGGTCACCAGCCCGTCGCTCGTCCGCGCCTCGCGCGCAGCGGTGCGGATGCGCCAGCGATAGCGCAGGATGGTGCCGAAGAGGAACGGGGCGACCGACAGCGCCACCAGGGCGAAGCGCCAGTTGATCCACAACATGATGGCCAGCATCCCGGCCAGCAGGCAGACGTTGTAGATGACGATGTGGGACGTGTCCGTGATCAGGTCGTCGATGGCATTGATGTCGCCACTGAGGCGCGTGGTCAGGTCTCCGATGCGCTGGCGGTCGTGGAAGCGCAACGACAGGCGCTGCATGTGGGCGAACATGCGCCGGCGGAGGTCGAAGCTGAAGTACTCGCCGATGCGGCCCATCGTGCGCATGTAGTAGAGGGTCGCCAGACCCGTGCCGAGCGCGATCAGCAGGCT
>JBGPOP010000063.1:0-13204 GCA_041488095.1 Planctomycetota bacterium | reverse complement strand
CGATCACATCGGCAACGGGACGTCTCTGGGCAGCGCCTGGAGATCCCCGGCTGGGAGCGCGCGCCGGTGGCGGCCGGCGTGCGCTCTCGGCCGTCCCGTACCGGACGGAGAGGGAAGCTCGACGGGCGCAGAGTCGCTCGTGCGAGAAGAGCTGCGCCACCGCTCGCTGGCAAACGCAAGCGCGGACGCAATCGACCACATCGGCAACGGGACGTCTCTGGGCAGCGCCTGGAGATCCCCGGCTGGGAGCGCGCGCCGGTGGCGGCCGGCGTGCGCTTTCGGCCGTCCCGTACCGCCCCGGTCCCTACTTCGCAGGTGAGGGATTAAAGCAAGAGGGCCGGTGGTTGTTAGGCCACCGGCCCGAGGGAGAGAGGAGTTTCCATCAAGCTTCCCGGGTGCTACGCCGCTCGCAAAGCGCGGCACCTCTTGATGGAACTCACATGCGCAACCAGTTCATCACCGGTTGCGGACTTGAAGATAGCCCTGCTCAGGAGATGCGGAACTCTCCCGGCATCTTTTTTTGGGGTCCGGACCATCCTCAGAGGCTCGCCATGACAGGCTCGTCATGGTATGCGGGAGTTCGTCCAACCACGGGACCCTTCGAGAGACGGTTAGGCTCACAGCTGTGTCGAATCCGATCCTGCGGCTCCGCCTGGAAGAAGATTTCATTTCCTGGCAAGCGACGCGCTTCCCCGGAATCTCCTGGCGCCCGCTGAATATCGGCGAGCCTTCGCCAGGCGAAGCGGAGGACACGGCCGTGTTGATCCGCATGGATCCCGGCTGCGGCTATCCGCCGCACCGGCATCGAGGCACCGAGGACGTGCTGATCCTGCATGGCGGGTATCGGGACGAGCAGGGCGTGCACAGCGCGGGCACCTACCTCCGCTACCCCGCCGGGAGCACGCACTCGCCTGTGGCCACCGGGGATCCGCACCGCCCCCCCGGCACGGAGAACCCAGCCTGCATCCTCTTCGCGGTCGCGAGGGGCGGGGTCGAGAACCTGTAGCAGCGACGGTCCGGGGCGACGGTCGGTCGCAGCCGGGTCTGGCGGCGTGAGGCCGTTGTGGCACGATGAGGGCGCCGCTAGCCTTCACGCGGCAAGACAGGCACAGACAACGCCGATGAACTTCCCGATCCTGGGCCTCCAGCGCGAGCTCGCGAGCGAGTTCGATCGCGACCCGCGCGGATCGCGCGTCGCGCGGATGCTCGCGGAGTATTCGGCGAGCCACGACGATTGGCGACATTTCGCCCTGTTCGATGCCGAGGTCTACACGCGCAACCTCGTCGCCCGCAACGAGCACTTCGAGATGCTGATTCTGTGCTGGAACGTGGGGCAGCACAGCCCGATCCACAACCACGCCGGACAGAACTGCTGGATGGCGGTGATGGAGGGCGAGATCGAGGAGACGCTGTTCTCGCCTCCCACCGCCGGCATTCCAGGACCGCTCGTCCCCAGCAGCTCGAAGGTCCACCTCCCTGGGCGCGTCGGTTTCATCAACGACGACATCGCGTTGCACCGCGTGCGCCCCGTGCCGGGCCGGCGCGGAATCTCGCTGCACCTCTACTCGAAGCCGATCGACGTGTGCAACGTCTACGACGAGGCCACGGGCCGCATCGGGCAGAGCCGGCTCGTGTATCACTCCGTCGAAGGCGTGATCACGAGCAAGGCGGGCGCCGCATCGGGGACTTGAGTCGCGCGGCTCGTGGAGACTGGCGCGGTCGTTCGATACCACCGGGCGTGCGCAGGATTGCCGCGCCTTGACCGCCCGAGCGCTCACGGCTAGAGTCCTCGCCCCTCGGTCTTCCTGCCGGGTCCGATGCGGGGCGGTGTAGCTCAGCTGGTTAGAGCAGCGGAATCATAATCCGCATGTCGGGGGTTCGAATCCCTCCACCGCTACCAGCTTCCCCATACCGTTCGCCGTTGTTCAGCCTTCTTCCGGCTTCGGACGCGGCCCCTTCGGGCGCCGCGCCTTGCGCACGCGCACGCCCTTCGCCTGCAGGAGGCTCGCCAGGGGATCGCGGCCATCGGAGAGGACGTGCCGCAGAGCGTTGTCGCCCTCAACCTCGGCCGCATCCATGGCTTTGTCGATCGCGCGCACGGCGCGCAACGTGAGCCGGATGGAGGGGGACTGCTTGGCCTTCCGAGCCTCGGCGCGGTGCTGGATCTCCTCGATCTTCACCTGGAGGTCCTTGATCAGCTGCTCGTCGGTGCGGCGCACGCGCTTCCGGGTCTCTTCGGCGGTCGTCATCGAAAGTCGTCGCTGTGCCATGGTCTGGATCTGGCGGAGTGGCCCAGGCCGTCCGAGGGGCATGGGTTGCGAGCGTGGTGTACCGCCTGCTCGCCGGGTTCGCAAGTGCGCGCGCCACTGCGGGACGTTTCAGGTAGGGATCTCACGCAGCGCTTCCTCCCGCACGAGTCTCGCCAGGGTGTCGATCCACGCCGGCTGGTCGTTCAGCGCCGGGACGACGATCAGCTCGCGGCCACCCGCGCTGCGGAAGGTCTCGCGCAGGCGGATCCCGATCTCCTCGAGCGTCTCGAGGCAGTCCGCGGCGAAGCCCGGCGTCGCCACGAGCACGCTGAAGCCGCGTCCCGCGAGAGCGCGCGCGACCTCGTCGGTGAAGGGCCGCAGCCAGCTGCGCCCGAAGCGCGACTGGTAGGCGAGCGTCCATTCCGCGTCGGAGAGCGAGAGCTCGAGCGCGAGCGATCGGGCCGTTGCCTCGCACTGCCCGCGGTAGGGGTCGCCGCGCGCGACGCTCTTCTCCGGGAGACCGTGGAAGCTGAACACGTGGTGGTCCACGTGCGCGCCGGCCCGCGCGTCGCGCACGCGCTGCGCGAGCGCGCGGATGTAGCCGGCGTCCTCGAAGCAGGCGCGCACCGTGCGCAGGTCGACGCGGCCTCCGCCCTCGCGAACCCGGCGCTCGGTCTCGGCGCGCACCGAACCGGTCGTGCTGAAGCTCTCCTGCGGGAAGAGCGGGACGAGCACGACCCTCCGGCACCCCGCGTCGGAGAGCTCGTCGATCGCCGAGGCCAGAGACGGCCGGCCGTAGCGCATGCCCAGCGCCACGCTGAAGTCGGATCCGAGCCGGCTCGCGAGAAGGTCACGCTGCCGGCGGCTGTGCACGAGGAGCGGCGAGCCCTCGCTCGTCCAAATTCGCGCGTAGAGCCGGGCCGAGGACTTCGACCGCAGCGGAAGGACGACGCCACGGAGCAGCGGCAGCCACAGCGCCCGCGGCAGATCCACGACCTGCGGGTCGGACAGGAACTCCGCCAGGAAGCGCCGCACCGCTCGGGGATCCGGGCCGTCCGGCGATCCGACGTTGGCGAGGAGCACCCCGATCGGGGTGCTCCCTTCGATCGGGGGGGCGATCAGTGCAGGAACAGGATCTCGCGGTACTTCGGCAGCGGCCACAGGTCGTCGGCGATGAGCGTCTCGAGGAGGTCGGCCGGTTCGCGCACGGCGATCATCGCCGGGAGCACCCGGTCGCGGAAGGCGGCGGCGCGCTGGGTCGTCCCGGCCTCCTCCTCCTCGGCCTCATGGCGGGCTCGCGACAGCGCGTCCGTGGCCGTCTTCAGCCGGTTGATCCCGGTCGCGACCTGTGCGAGCAGGTCGCGTTGCGGCTTCAAGTCGGCCTCCTTGCTCGCCGCTGCGGTCGACAAGATCGAGTCGGCCAGACGCTTCTGGAACTCGATCGCCGCGGGCAGGATCAGCGTCGAGGCGATGTCCTTCATGGTCAGGGCCTCGACGCTGACGCGGTGCACGTACATCTGGTTCAGGACGTTCGCGCGCGATTCGGTCTCGCGCGGGCTGAACACCTTGTAGCGATCGAACAGCTCGACGTTCTTCTTGGCCGAGAAGGCCGACAGCGCCGTGGGCGTGTCCTTCATGTTGAGGAGCCCGCGGCGCTCGGCCTCAGCCACCCACTCCGCCGAGTAGTTGTCCCCGCTGAACAGGATCCGGAGGTGCTTGGTCAGCGTCTCGCGCACAAGCGTCTGGATGACATCGCGCCGGTCGCCCGCGCCGCCGCGCTTCTCGATCTCGCTCGCCATGAAGTCCAGCGACTCGGCGACGATCGCATTGAGCACCGTGTTGGGGTAGGCGATCGACTGGCTCGAGCCGACCGCCCGGAACTCGAACTTGTTGCCGGTAAAGGCGAAGGGCGAGGTGCGGTTGCGGTCGGACTGGTCGCGCGGTAGTGGCGGCAGGGTGCTGACCCCGAGCCTCATCTCCCTTGCGCCCGCTGTCCCGCTGGCTCCGCCCCCGTTCTTCGGGGCGCGGCCCTCGACCAGGGCCGCGATGACCTCCTCGAGCTGGCTGCCGACGAAGATCGACACGATCGCCGGGGGCGCCTCGTTCGCGCCCAGGCGGTAGTCATTGCCGGCGGTCGCAACGGAGGCGCGCAGGATGTCCTGGTGCAGGTCGACGGCCCGGAGAATCGCCGTCAGGAACAACATGAACTTGAGGTTGTCGTGCGGCGTGTTGCCCGGCTCGAGCAGGTTGTTGCCGAGGTTGTCCGCCAGCGACCAGTTGTTGTGCTTGCCCGAACCGTTGATCCCCGCGAAGGGCTTCTCGGCCAGGAGGCAGTGCAGGCCGTGCCGCTCCGCGACCTCCTTGAGCACCTCCATGGTCAGCATGTTGTGATCGGTCGCGACCGAGACCTGCTCGAAGATCGGCGCCAGCTCGAACTGGCTCGGCGCGACCTCGTTGTGGCGCGTCTTGATCGGGATGCCGAGCTTCCACAGCTCGTGCTCGAGCTCCATCATGAAGGCCAGCACGCGCTGGCTGATCGCGCCGAAATAGTGGTCTTCCAGCTCCTGGCCCTTGGGGGGTCTCGCGCCGAACAACGTCCGCCCGCAGCTCACGAGGTCGGGCCGCAGCGCGAAGAATTGCCGGTCGATCAGGAAGTACTCCTGTTCGGGGCCGGTGGTCGGATAGACCTTGGTGACGTCCTTCTCGCCCAGCAGGTGCAGGAGCCGCACCGCCTGCCGGTCGATCGCCTCGCACGAGCGCAAGAGCGGCGTCTTCTTGTCCAGCGCCTCGCCCGTCCATGAGCAGAAGGCGGTCGGGATCATCAGCGTCGAACCCGAGGGCGTCTGACGCAGGAAAGCGGGGGAGGTCGGATCCCAGGCGGTGTAGCCGCGGGCCTCGAAGGTGGCGCGGATGCCTCCCGAGGGGAACGAGCTCGCGTCGGGCTCGCCCTTGATCAGCTCCTTGCCCGAGAACTCCAGGATCGCGCGCCCGTCGCTCGTCTGATGCACGAACGCGTCGTGCTTCTGTGCGGTCAGCCCGGTCATGGGCTGAAACCAGTGCGTGAAGTGCGTCGCGCCCCGCTCGACAGCCCAGTCCTTCATCGCGTTGGCGACGGAGTCGGCGATCCGCGAGTCGAGCTCGGCGCCCGAGTCGATCGTGCGCCGCAGCGCCCGGTAGACCGCGTGCGGCAATCGGGCGCGCTGGACGGAATCGCTGAAGACGTTGGCGCCGAAGAGATCGGGCAGGCGATCCTGCGCGCTGCCGTTCCGATCGTAGGCGGGGTGGCGGAGCGGCTCGGTGGAGATCGAGCGGACGGCAGTCTGCCGGGCGGTGACGTTCATGTGGGTCTGGAGCGGGCTCGAGCGCGGCTCGAGCGTGCGGCGGCCCTGGGACCGGGAGCGCCGTCCCGACCTCGGACCGCGGCTTGAGGGTGAGGGCTCGCGGGCGCGTTCTCTCGGACTCGCGGAGAGGAAGGTCCGCCGCGGGGCCGAGCCGCGCGCAAGGTAGCGGTGCTCATCGCAGTAGACAAGTCGGCCGGCCGGCGCCGGGGTCGCCCTGGGCACCTGACCTCGGCCCGCCGAGCCGGCGCGCTGCCGTCCCGTCGGTGGTCCGATCCGAGCCGGGAGGCACCGCGCCCTGCCCAAGTGCCGCCCGGGGCGTATGTGGGGCGGCGGAGCTCCAGGGGAGGGCGCCAGAGCGGCCGCGTTTTTTTTCTTGCGAAACCGGGACCACCTGCGGACAAGATCACCCGACACGACCCCCCAGAGCCCTCCCGGCCGCGGCGGGGCGGCGGATCCTGCCGTCCTTGCACCTCTCCGCCGGCTGACTCCAGGTCCAGGGATCCTCCAGCCTTCCTACCGCACATGCAACTCCGCGAATCCAGCGCCACCAGCTCGACCCTCGACTGGGTCTTCGACCCGGAACGCTCCCCCTCGGTCTCGACGATCACGGCTTCCGACGAATCGGACGGCGACTTCGACATCGACCTGGACGACGACGACCCCGACGAGGACGAGGAAGAGGACGACGACGACCCCGACGAGGACGAAGACGAGCTCGACGAAGACGAGGAAGAGGACGACGACGACCTCGACGAGGACGAGGACGACGACGAGGACTAGACCCGGCCTTGCCTCGCAGCCGGGAGATCTCACGCGCGCTCCAGCCGGCAGGGTCGGAGCGCGCTTTCGTCTGCGCGATGGCCTCGCCAGGAGCCGCGAGCGCAGAGAACCTGGGGACCTGCCGCTGCCGCGGAAGCGCGCGATGAAGCCCTCCTCCGCGCAAATGCGCGCGATCTCTCGTCGCGATCGCAGGTTGGAAGCGCTGCTCTCGCGCTTGCCGCCCTTCCCCGGCTACCCCGACCCGAAGAACGAGCGACACCGGTCTCACTGGAAGGCCCTTTCCAGCGCGATCGTCTGCCAGCAGCTCCACGGCAAGGCCGCCGCGACCATCTACGGCCGCGTCTGCGCCGTGACGCCGGGGCCGGGCTTCCCCGCGCCTGTGGATTTGCTCGCGATTCCGGGCGGCCGGCTGCGCGCCGCCGGGCTCTCGCGGAACAAGCTGCTCGCGCTGCGCGACCTGGCACAGAGGATCGGGGATGGCCGCCTGAAGCTCGGGCGGATCTCGCGCCGGAAGGACGAGGAGATCGTCGAGCGCCTGACCGAGGTGCGCGGGATCGGCCCGTGGTCGGCCCGGATGTTCCTGCTGTTTCGCCTGGGACGCCTGGACGTCATGGCCGAGACGGACTTCGGCGTGCAGGAAGGGATCCGCCTTCTCGACGGACGGCGCGAGCGCCCCACGCCGGCACAGGCCCTCGAGCGCGCCGAGGTGTGGCGGCCCCTGCGCAGCGTCGGCTGCTGGGCGATGTGGCGGCTGGTCGAGATGGAGCGCGCCCGCGCGCGAGACTAGCGCGGTGCCTTCGAGCCGCACCCGCAGCGCCCTCGCCTGCGCCGGGGCGCTCGCCGTGCTGGCTGCGCTCGTCCTGGTCGCGTTCGCCCCGGCCTTCCAGGCCCGATTCGTCCAGCTCGACGACGACTACAACGTGCTGGCCAATCCTCACTTCCGGGGGCTCTCGCGGGACCATCTCGCCTGGATGGCGGCGGCGAGCTGGAACGGGAACTACCAGCCGCTCTCCTGGCTCAGCTACGCGGTCGACCACGCGCTCTCGGGCCTCGATCCCGCGCGCTTCCACGGGACGAACATCCTTCTGCACCTCGCCACGGCGGCGGTCCTGTTCTTCTTCGCCCGGAACCTGATGATGCGCGCCGTCGCGGCCGCGAGCCCGTTCGCCGCGACGCTCGCGGCCCTCTTCGCGGCGCTCTTCTTCGCGGTCCATCCCCTGCGAGCCGAGTCGGTCGCCTGGGTGACGGACCGCAACGATCTCCTGGCGGGCTTCTTCTTCGTCGTCTCGCTCTCGTGCTGGTGGAGGGTTGCGTGCGCCGAGGCCGGCCCCGCGTCGAGAACCCCCGACGCGCGCCGGACGCTCGCGATCGTCCTCGGCTCGACCGTCTTCGTCGCAGCCGTCCTCGCGAGCCTCGACACCTCCGATCCGGATGTTCTCCGGCTGCGTCCCCTCGGCGCGGCCGGACTGGGCCTGGCGTTCGCCTCCCTCGGGGTCGCAGTCGGCTTCGCCGCGCGCGGCATGGCTTCCTCGCCCGCAGGCAGGGTCTGGTACTGCTCGGCCTGCTGCGCCTTCCTGCTCTCCCTGCTCTCCAAGGGGGCTGCGGTGGCCTTGCCCCTCGTCCTGCTCGTCATCGACGCCTATCCGCTTCGCCGCACGGGACGCGCCGCCGCTGCCCGGTTGCTGGTCGAGAAGATCCCGCTCCTCGCGCTATCGCTCATGGCGGGACTCATCGCCGGCTGGGCCCGGCATGCCCGGATCGGGACGTACGCGTGGGTCGAGCGGCGCACCCTCCTCGAACGCGCCGTGCAGGCTCTCCAGGGCCTGGCTTTCTACCCCTGGAAGACGCTGGTCCCGCGCGGACTCGTCCCCATCGTCGACGTGCCCGCGCAGGTGAGCTGGCTCGACCCGGATGTCTACCTGCCGGTGCTCGCCGTTCCCGCGCTCGTCCTCGCGCTGTGGCGCCGTCGCGCGCCCGCGCCGCTCGCGGCATTCTCCGCCTACGCGCTGCTGATCGCTCCCGCGCTGGGCCTGGTGCCGTTCGGCACGCAGCTCGTCTCCGACCGCTACAGCTATCTCGCCTGCATGCCCTTGGCGCTCCTCCTGGGCGGAGCCTGCCTCGCGTGGGCATCGAGCGGTTCGAGGCTCTCGAAGCTCGTCGCACCCTGCGCCGCGGCGGCGGTCGTGGTCCTGTGCGTCCTGACCTCCAGGCAGACCTCGATCTGGCGCGACTCGGAGACCCTGTACGCCCACCAGCTGCGCTTCGACGAGACGCCGCGCGCACTGTCGAACCTCGCCGTGGTGTGGAACGATCGAGCAGAGGACGATCCAGCACGGCGCGAGGAGTGGCTCGAGCGCGCGGCGGCGCTCTCGGCGCGGGCGATCGACCTGGCGAAGTCGCGAGGCGTCTTCGTGCCCGAGTACCGCCTTCACTTGGGCACGATCCTCCTGAACCAGGGCCGGCTCGAGGAGGCGAGAGCCCACCTGGATTGGTTCGTCGGCGAACGGCCCGACAACATGCAGGGCTGGGCGAACCTCGGCCTCGCGCTGGTGCGCCTCTCCCGCTGCGACGAGGCGGTGCGCACGCTGCAGCGAGCCGTCGCGCGGCGCGAAGGCAGCGCGGACGTCTGGAGGATCCTCGGGCTCGCCTTCGAGGGACAGGGGAGGACGCAGGACGCCATCCGCGCCTACCGACGCGCCCTGGATCTCGCTCCGGGAGAGCCCACGGCGACCGAGCGCATGCACGCATTGGGGTCCGGGCGCTGACGAGGCGCATCAGCGGTGCGGGCGGGCTCCGGCCGGCCGTGTCGCGCTCCCCTGGTCGAGCTCCTGGAGGAGCTCGCGCGTCGGACGGTGGTCGGGCTTCAGCTCGAGCGCGGCCCGCGCGAGCGTGCGGGCGGCCTCGGCGTCACCGGTGCGGAGGGCGATGAGCGCGGAGAGATACAGTCCGGAGTGTCTCTGGCCCTCGGTGTGCAACAGGATCTCGGCCGCCCTGCGCGCCGCGGCGAAGTCGCCGCGGTCGATGCACCCGCGCGCCAGCGCCTTGACGCTGCCGAGGACCAGGTCCCATGTCGGGGCCTCCGCCAGAGCCAGTTCGAGCTGTTCGAGCGTACTCGAGGTGCCGGCTCCGGCCGCGGCGGAGAGCAGCAGGTGTCCGAGGGCGCGCTGATACGAGGCGATGCGCTCGCGATCCTCCCGCGCGCAGCGCGCGAAGGGTCCCGCCTCGGTCGCGGGTCGCGTCAGCTCCAGGAACTCCGCGAGATTCCCGGCGGAAGGATCTCCGGGGGATCCGATCGTGTTGCGGGGCGCGGAGAACTCGATCCGCGGTCGGTCGCGGGTCTCGACCGGAGCGCCCCGCGTCCACGCGAGCAGCGCCGGCCGGTCCGCGATCCATCCCGCGAGCATCGTCTCTGGCGACCGGAGGTCCGAGCTCGCGAGGAGGTCCGCGAGAGCGGGCTCGGAGAGATGGGTCTCGAGCGCCACGCGGTCGATCGCAAGCGGCTCGTCGGAGCCCACGAGGCCCAGGACCGGCTGGAGGGCGTCGGGGTGCAGCCAGAACGCCTCGACGTGAGGGAACACGTCGCAGAAGGTGGCCACGGCGACACGCAAGTCCGCTCGCCGGAACTGGTACAACGGCAGCCACTGGCAGAACAACCCTCCGGGTGCGAGGACGCGGCGCACCGCCTCCACGTGCTCGCGCGTGTACATCGCGCCTTCGCCCGCGCGGTAGGGGAGGAACAGGTCGCCGACCACGACGTCGTAGCGTCGCCCGGTCGCGAGAACGAAGTGGCGACCGTCGACGGGGAGGATGCGCACACGGCCCTCCCCACCCGCCCGCTCCGCCAGACTTTCGTTGCTCGAGTCGAACCAGCGCAGCATGTCGACGACTTCGGGGACGATCTCGAGCACGTCGACCCGGAGGTCGGGCCAGACGGCTGCGGCGCCGGCCGAGCCCCCCGTCCCCAGCCCGATGAACAGGGCGCTCTGCGGCTGCCCGTGGAGCAGGAGCGGGATCAGCCCCTGGCGGTGCGGCAGGTGGGCGCCCTTCAGGCCTCCGAGCACGTAGTCGTTGTTCAGCTTGAGGACGCGGTCGCCCCCCTCCTCGTCGAGCACCGCGACGGCGGAGGTCACGCCTTCGCGGTAGTCGACCAGCACGTCGCCGGGCGAGCCGCGCCACAAGCGGATGTCGGCCGGCAAGAGGAGCTGCACCGAGGCGGCCAGGACCAGGGCCGCCCCGCCGAGTGCGAGCGCGGGGCGCCGCGCCATCGACGAGCGGGGAAGCAGCACGAGCGCGGCGAAGAGCACCGACCCCCACGACACGACGATCAGGCTCGCCCTGAGCCCGATCGCCGGAAGCGCGGCGAAGCCGAGGAGGAGCGGTGCAGCGACGGAGCCGGCGGTGTTCGCCAGGTAGATCTCGCCGGTCTCGCGGCCCACCGCGCCGACCTCGGCGTGCGCCAGGCGGACGAGCATGGGGAAGGCGAGCCCGAGCACGAGCACGGGCAGCGCCATGAGCGCGATCGAGTAGCTCAGCTCGCGGAGGAGGAAACCCGCGACGCTGCTCCCCGTGCCCTCGCCCCAGCTCGTCGGGATCCGGGACAGGAAGAGGATCGAAGCGAGCCCGAGGATCCCTCCCGCGGCGAACACGGCTGCGAGCGTCGAACGGCGAACCCATCCGCGCCGGTCGAGCCAGGGTGTCGCGACCGAGGCGAGCCCGAGGGCGAGGAGGAAGACCGTCAGGATCGTCGCGAAGCTGTAGACGGTGTTCATGAAACGCGTCGCCAGCGAGCGCGTCCACAAAACCTCGAGGCCGACCGACACGAAGCCCGAGAACGCGGCGGCGGCGAGCAGGACGACCGGGCGTCGGGGACGCGCGGAGAGAGCCGAGGCAGCGGAAGTGGACGCCGCGCCGCGCCGCGGGGTGCTCCCGAGCCACGCCACCGCCGCGGCGGCAAGGTTCAGCGCGATGGCGCCAGCCGTGGCTCCGGCGACGCCCCACTGCGGGATCCAGGAGAGCACGGCGATCGCGGTGCCGAACGCGGCGCCGATCGTGTTCAACCCATACAGCCATCCGACGCGAACGCCCAGCTCCCCGGTGCTCCTCACGGCGTGGCGGAGGAGAGCGGGCAGGGTGCCGCCCATCGCCAGCGTGGGGACGGCCAGGAGCAGCGCGCTCGCCGCGCCGTTGAAGAGCAACGACGAGGAGAGCGGCCACTCCGCCGGCGTGAACGAGAGGTAGAAGCGCCCGACGGCGTCGCACGCCGGCGCGAACGCGAGGCCCGCGGCGGCGATCGCGACCTCGAGCGCACAGTACAGGGCGATCGAGCCCTGCCGGCGATCCGCCGCGCGCCCCAGGAGCCAGGCGCCCAGGCCCAGGCCGGCGAAGAAGATCGCCAGGACCGCGTTGACCGCGTAGGCGGTGTGGCCGAACGCCTCGGAGAGGCGCCGGATCCACAGGATCTGCCACACCAGCGCAGCGACGCCGGAGAAGAACGCGGCGAGTCCCAGGAGCTGCGGGCGCACGCGCCGATCGTGGCAAGCGCCCGTCGCGGCTGCAACGGAGGCTCCGGGGAGCTAGACTCACGGCATCCATCCGCCCGGGGAGCCGCGAGCCGCGCGTCCGGGCGGACGACACGACAGCTGGGGGCGGCGCTCCGCGAGGAGCGCCTGAGAAGCACCCTTCGAACCTGATCCGGGTCATGCCGGCGTAGGAAAGCGATGAAGAACGAAAAGACCGTGACCCTCGATCCCGCGCAGCCGCTGCGCGCGCAGGCGCCGATCGAGACGTCCTTCCCGAGCTCCCACAAGGTCTGGCGCGAGGTCGAGCACGCGGGGGAGAACCTGCGCGTACCTTTCCGGCGCATCCACCTCACCGGCGGCGAGCCGACGCTCGACGTGTACGACACGTCGGGTCCGCAAGGTTGCGATCCGCACCGCGGGCTTCCCGCTCTGCGCGAGCCCTGGATCGCCAAGCGCCGCGCGCGCGGCGACCGCAACGTCTCGCAGATGCACTACGCGCGGAAGGGCATCGTGACCGAGGAGATGGCGTTCGCGGCCGCGCGCGAGGGCGTCGACCCCGAGGTCGTGCGCGACGAGATCGCCCGGGGCCGAGCCATTCTGCCCGCGAACCGGAACCACCCCGAGCTGGAGCCCATGCTGATCGGGAGGAGGTTCCTGGTGAAGATCAACGCGAACATCGGCAACAGCGCCGTCTCCTCGTCCATCGAGGAGGAGGTCGAGAAGCTCGCGTGGGCGATCCGCTGGGGCGCGGACACGGTCATGGACCTCTCGACCGGTCCGGACATCCACCGCACGCGCGAGTGGATCGTGCGCAACTCGCCCGTCCCGATCGGCACCGTGCCGATCTACCAGGCGCTCGAGAAAGTCCACGGCCGCCCGGAGAAGCTCGACTTCGCCGTGTTCCGGGAGACGCTGATCGAGCAGGCCGAGCAGGGCGTCGACTACTTCACGATCCACGCCGGAGTGCTCCTGCGCCACGTCCCCCTGACGGCGAGGCGCGTCACGGGGATCGTCTCCCGCGGCGGCGCGATCCTGGCGAAGTGGTGTCTCGCCCACCACCAGGAGAACTTCCTCTACACGAACTTCGAGGAGATCTGCGAGATCCTCGCGCGCTACGACGTCTCGTTCAGCCTGGGAGACGGCCTGAGGCCGGGCTCGATCGCGGATGCCAACGACGCGGCCCAGTTCGCCGAGCTCGAGACGCTCGGCGAGCTGACGCAGATCGCGTGGAAGAAGGGTTGCCAGGTGATGATCGAAGGTCCCGGCCATGTCCCCTTGCACAAGATCAAGATCAACATGGACAAGCAGCTCAAGG
>JBGPOP010000062.1:0-14887 GCA_041488095.1 Planctomycetota bacterium | reverse complement strand
CCCTACCATCTCGCAAGACTCGCTTCCGCCTGGTGGCTAACCGTTGACGGACGGGACTGGATACCCGCCGGGTCACGAACGCAGTTTCACGTCAGGTCATGACGATCCTCCGCGCACAGGTTTTCCCTGGCGCAATCACGGCGTCCACGAAACCCGCCCACCCTGCGTCGCGTTGAAGGTGCTCGTGGCCGCGCAGCCTCCGAGCACGACCGGGTCGCGGTAGTACACGAGGTAGAAGCGGTTCTGCCCGGGCAAGATCGGATTGCCGAGCGCAGCCGAGCGCGCCGACACCGACGGATCGCCGCCGGCAGGGGCGGTGATCGACCCGCCGGTTGCGTTCTTGACGTACAGCCGCTTGAGCACGCCGCCGATGCACCGCATCCCCTGGCCGTACACGGTTCCGGCCGGAATCGTCGTCGTTCCCTGCAGCACGATGCTGAGCGCGGTCGCGCGCTCGCCGGAAGTCGTGAACACGAGCGTGTCGCCCGAGAGCGACGCCGTGCCCGACGCCGTGAGCCGGGCTCCTCCCGTGCTGGCCGAGTTGTCGCAACCCCGACCGAGCCCAGCCGGGGGGTTCTGGCACGGACACCCGTCGACGCCGGTGTCTCCAGGATCGCACATCGAGTACATCGGCGAGGGGCCGAGCGCTCCGTTCAGGAGCACGGTCACGTCCCCCGACCCGGTGTTCGTCGTGACGAGATCGGTCGCACCGTTGCCGTCGAGGTCGGCGGCCACGACTTGCCCCGGCTGCGTCCCGACCCCGACGATCTGCGGGGCTCCGAAAGCGCCGGCGCCGGTGTTCCGGAGCAGCGACACGTCGTTCGAGTCCTCGTTCGCCGTGGCGAGGTCCTGGTCGCCGTCGCCATCGAGGTCCGCGGCGACGATCGAATTGGCGTTCAGACCGTTGAGGAGGAAGGGCGTTCCAGCCCCGAAAGAGCCGCCCCCGGCGTTCAGGAACACGACCGCGGACTCGACGCCGTTGTTCGAGGCCGCCGTCGCGACGTCGAGCGTGGCGTTCCCGTCCAGGCGCGCCAGCGTCAGGCCCGACGGCTTGCGCGGGGAGGTCGAGAGCGACGCGAAGTTCGCGAACGCGGCCGCGCCGAGGTTGCGCAGGATGACGACCGCCTCGGAATCGTGGGCAGCGACCGCGATGTCGAAGAGGCCGTCGCCCGTCACGTCCCCGAGAGCGATCTCGCGCGGATCGAGCCCGAGGAGGTAGGTGGTCATCGTGAAGGACAGACCTCCGCCGTTGCGCAGCACGGTCACCGAGTTGCCCGACCGGTTCACGACGACGAGATCGGGATCGAGATCGCCGTCCAGGTCGCCGATCGCGAGATCTCGGGGCCGGGAGCCGACCGCGAAGCTCGCTCCTGGGGTGAAGACTCCACCCGTGTTCACGAGGAGCTGGACGGAGTCCACCTTCTGGAGCGACACCGCGAGGTCGATGTCGCCGTCGCCGTCGAGATCGCCTGCGACCGGCGTGTGCGGTCCGGTCCTCGACGCCAGGAAGACGTTCACGGGTGCCCCGAACGTCCCGTCTCCCGCGTTGAAGAACAAGGAGACCTTGTCCGGCGCGTCGCTCGTGACGGCGAGGTCGAGGTCTCCGTCGCCGTCGAGATCGGCGACGACCGCGGCATCCGGAGCGGTGCCCACGGGGACGTTCGCGGTGGAAAACGAGAATTGGGCCAACGCTCGACCGCCGAGCAGCGTGCAGCTGGCGACGATCAGCCCCAGACTTGTCCGGGTTCTCATGAGTACTTCCTCCTCGGGGAAACGGTGGATCGACGACGCGACACGCGAACTGGAATCGACTCGCGTCTGTCTCTTCATGCGTCATCCGCTCGCCGAAACGGTCAAGTTCCTGGCTGGCCAATTCCCTCGCCGGTTCCACTTCGCGACTCCGCCAGGCACTGCGCCCAAGTGCGTACGACTCGATGGGAAACAGCCGAGCACGAGCCGGACCGGCCATGAAGTTGACCGTCTCTGCCACCCGCCGGCGCATGAGGGGACGGGTGAGCGAGCCCTCCGGTCGTTCGCCCCGGTCCGTGCAATGACCCCCAGGAGACTGCCATGAGCATCCCCGCGAACATGCGTGCCCTTCTTCGCCTCCTCCTCGCATCCGACGCTCTCACCCTCGCCCTCCGCGGGAGCGGCGCGCTGGCCCTGGCCTTCCTCGCCAGCACTGCGCGCGCGGACCTGACTCCGGACTGGGTCTCCACCCTGCCCCTCGGCACGTCGCTCGCGGCGGGCGTTTGGGGCATGGTCGTGGATGCGGCCGGCGTGACCTACGTCACCATGACCATGGAGCCATCCACCAACCTCGACATCGTGACGGCCGCGTTCCGTCCCGACGGCTCCCTCCTGTGGTCGAGGACCTACAACGGGCCCGCGAACTGGCACGACCAGGCGCGCGCCCTCGCGCTCGGCCCGGGCGGAGTCCTCTACGTGGCCGGCAACACCCCCGACCCTCTCAGCTTCGCGAACGTGCTGCTGCTCAAGTACGACGCCGCCACGGGCACTCTGCTGCACGTCGTCCAGTACAGCAGCGGGCCGGGCACCTCGGAGTACGGCGGATCCGTCGCCACCGACGCGCAGGGCAACGTCTACGTCGGCGGCGGAACGGTCGGCGACGGCAGCGACGGCATGATCCTCAAGTTCGACGCCGCGGGGCAGCTCCTGTGGAAGCGCACCTGGGACGGCCCGGCTCTCGCGCCGTATTCCCAGGACAGCATTCTCGAGATCGTGATGGATCCGAACGACGTGCCCGTGGCCCTGATCCATGGCGTGATGGCCTCGAATCACCCGGACTACGTCGTCGTCAAGTACGCTCCGAGCGACGGCAGCACGATCTGGGAGGCCAACTGGGGCGTCAGCGGTGAAGACGCGCCGAGGGACATGCAGATCGACTCGAGCGGCGACATCTATGTCACCGGCACGGGCATCAACATGACCAACCGGTTCAGCACGATCAAGCTGCGCGGAACCGATGGGCAGCTCCTGTGGCAGGCCTATGATTCTGCCGGCGCCGATGACGCAGCCGCTGCGCTCGCGCTGGACGGTCAGGGTGGCGTGTACGTGACCGGCAGCGTCGACCCCGACGGCAACCTGTCCAACTTCAACGACAACATCTACACGGTCAAGCGCGACGCGAGCACCGGGGCGTTCCTGTGGTCGCACCTCTACGGCGCCAACTGCCTCGGATGCTACGACGTTCCGTCCGACGTGATCGTCGATCCCGCGGGGCACGTGTTCGTCGCCGGCAGGACGAGCTCCCCGCCCTACAGCGCGGACGCCATCACGCTGGTGCTCGACGCGGGCACCGGCGCCGAGACCGTGCGCGGCATCGTTCCGAGCGGATCCGGCCAGAGCGCCGAAGGGGGCTTCCTGCGCTTCGACAGCGCGTACAACCTCCTGGACGCCGGCGAGACCTACGGGTTGAACACCGGCGGGATCGAGCTCCTGCTCTTCAAGTACGACGCTCTCGCCGGGGCTCCCACGCTGCTGTGCGAACCGGGCGGCGCAGGCACGATCGCCTGCCCCTGCTCGAATCCGCCTTCCGGCGCCGGGCGCGGCTGCAACAATTCCTCGGCGACAGGCGGAGCCACGCTATCGGCCGCGGGATCGGCGTCGGTGTCCGCCGACACGCTGGCGTTCACCGCGAGCGGGGAGAGGCCGACCGCGCTGAGCATCCTGCTGCAAGGCAATCTGGAAATCCCAGCCGGCCTGGTGTACGGGCAAGGCATCCGCTGCGCGGCCGGGACGCTGAAGAGGCTCTACCACCGCAACGCATCCGGCGGCGCGCTCACGCTCCCGAGCTCCGCCTCCGGAGACCCGAGCGTGACCGCGCGCTCGGCCGCCCTCGGCGACCCGATCGGGGCGGGAGAGAGCCGGTGGTACCTGGTCTACTACCGCGACCCGAACGTGCTGGGTGGCTGCCCGTCCTCGAGCACGTTCAACGCGGGACCGACGATGCGGGTCGACTGGAGGCCTTGATCTGGCGGAGCTCCGATGCACGCTCCATCGCCCCGCGCTTCGTGAAATGATCTACGGCGCGGGAGAGCGCCGACTTGCGCACGGGATCCTCCTCCCCCAGCGCGGCGGTCGCGTCGAGGACGGCGTCGACGAGGGGATCGGCGGCCTCGCCCCGACCCTCCGTGAGGAGCACGTCCGCCAGATCGAACGCCACGTTCACGTTGCGGGCGTCCGCGGTCGGCAGGCTCTTCGTGCGGATGGCCATGCAGCTGCGGAGATGCTCCTCCGCCTCAGGGAGCTCCCCCTTCGACGCAAGGAGCAAGCCCAGGTTGCGGTGGGTGATGGCCACGTCGGGATGCTCGGGGCCGAGCACGCGCATCTCGATCTCGAGCGCCTTCCGGTACAGCGGCTCCGCCTGGTCCGGTTTCCCCTCGCGGTGGAGCAGCACGGCGAGGTTGTCGGTGCTCTGCGCAACCAGCGGGTGTGCCTCGCCCAGGTCGCGGATGCGGATCCGCAGCGCTTCCTCGAGGAGCGGCCGGGCCTCTTCGAGCTGCCCGCGCGCGGAGTGGACGCCGGCCAGGTTGTTCAGGCTCTCCGCGGCCTCGAGGCTGTCGCCACCGAGTATCCGCCGCCGGAGATCGAGCGCCTCGTGCTGGAGACTCTCGGCCAGGTCGAGCTCGCCCCCGGCTCGGCGAACCGCTCCCAGGCTGCTGAGCGCCGTCGCGAGGTCCTTCGCGGCCGCCTCGCCGGCTCCGCGGTAGGTCGCGACGGCAGCCTCGAGCTGCGAGGCCGCCTCGGCAAGCTGGTTCGTCGAGTACAGCACGGTCGCGAGATCGCACCGGCTCTCCGCCACGTCGAGATGGCTCGCCCCGAGTAGCTCGAGCTTCCTTCGGAGAGCCTCCCGCAGCTGCTTCTCCGCCTCGGGATAGAGGCCGAGAGACTGGTAGGTCTTGCCGATCGTGCCGCGCAGGCTCGCCTGGACGAGCGGCTCGCCGCCGAGCTCCTGGTCCAGACGCCGGGCCGCGTCGTCGAGCACTTCGTGCACCGTGACGGCCGGACCCGACCGCGACGGATCGGCTGCCTCGAGCATGCGCGTCAGGAAGCTCGTGATCGCGTCGGAACGGGCGCGCGAGATGAGCGCCCGGTCGCGCTCTCTTTCGGCCACGCTGGCCTGCCAGGCGAACGCCGCAGCGCCCGCCACGAGCAGAGCCAGGGACACGGCGGCGAACGCAGTTCCGACGAAATGACGGCGGACGAACCGGCTCGTACGGTACGTGAACGTGTCCCGGCGCGCGGAGACCGGCATGCGATCGCGGTGCCGCCGGAGGTCCATCGCGAGCGCCTCCACGGAGGGATACCGCCGCGACGGATCCTTGTGCAGCGCCGCCATCACGATCGTGTCGAGGTCTCCCCGGAGTCGACGCGCCAGGATCTCGGGGGTCGCGCGGCGCGCGCGCGCGGCCTCCAGCGCGTCCCACGCGGGATCGGATCGCAGGGCCATCTCGCTCGGCGGCGGCGGCTCGCTCGCCGCGACGACACGCTGGATCTCCTCCGGGGTGCGGGTCGGGAATCGATGGGGAAGACGACCGCAGAGGAGCTCGTAGAGGATCGCGCCCAGCGAGTACACGTCGGAAGCCGTCGTCACCGGGGCGCCGGCGATGTGCTCCGGGCTCGCGTATTCCGGTGTGAGTCGCCGGTCGCGCGAGGCGGTGACCCGGCCGGCGCTCCGGCTGTCCAGCACCGTCGAGATGCCGAAATCGAGGAGCTTCGGGGCTCCGTCCGCGGTCACGAGGATGTTGCCGGGCTTGAGGTCGCGGTGCACCACGAGGTTCTGGTGGGCATGGCGGACGGCGTCGCAGATCGTGAGGAAGATCTCCAGCCGTTCGTTCACGCCGAGACGACGGCGGTCGCAGTACTCGTCGATCGGCTCGCCCTCGACGTACTCCATCACGAGATACGGCTGGCCGCCCTCCGTCGCGCCGCCGTCGATCAGACGGGCGATGTTGGGATGCTCGAGCTGCGCCAGGGTCTGGCGCTCGCGGCGGAACCGACCGAGGATCTCGTCGGTATCCATGCCGCGCTTGACGATCTTGATCGCGACGCTCTGCGTGAACTGGTTGTCGGCGCGCGCGGCGCGGTAGACCGTCCCCATGCCTCCCGAGGCGAGGCGGCGCTCGATGCGGTAGCGACCGACCGTGCGGCCGATCATCTCGTCGCGCCCGATCTCCTCTTCCGAAGCCGCTTTCGCCGTAGCCGGCAGCAGCGTGAAGTCGGTCCCGAGCGCGGGCTCCTCGAGGAACCCTCCCATCCGGGATTCGTGCTCGAGCAGCGAGGCTACTTCGGCGGCGAGAACGGCGTCACCTTCGCAAAGCCGCGCCGCCTCGACGTGGCGCCGTCTCTCGGGGAGAGCCGACAGCCAGAAGAAGATGTCCTCGGCGCGGTGGAGACGTTCACCGGGGCCGGCCACGGATCGAAAGCTCCCTTTCCCTTCAATCCGGCTCGTGCCCGGCCAGCTCGCGGTGCAGCCAGACCCGCGCGAAGCGCCACTCTCGCGCCACGGTGCTGGGCGAGATCCCGAGCGTCTCCGCGGTCTCCTCGACGCTCAGGCCCCCGAAGAACCGCAGCTCGACGACGCGCGCCTTCTGCTCATCGACGCGCGAGAGCTTCTCCAGGGCCACGTCGAGCGCGATGAAATCGAGGCGCGGCCCGGGGAGACCGACTCTCTCGGCCGCTTCGAGCGGCAAGGGCCGCCTCCCGCCGCCACGCCGGTCCCGGCGACGGGCGCGGGCGCGATCGATCAGGATGCGCCGGATCGCCCGGGCCGCCGCACCGAAGAAGTGCGCACGATTGTCCCACAGGCACGGGGAGCTCCCCGAGAGTCGGAGATAGGCCTCGTGGACGAGCGCGGTGGGCTGCAGCGTCTGCCTCGGGGTCTCCGAGGAAAGGTAGCGATCCGCGAGACGCCGCAAGTCCTCGTAGACGAGCGTCATCAGCTCATCGCCCGATGCCGCGGGAAAGTTCCGCTCGCAACCGGGAGCCGCGGTCGCGGCGCCCGCTTCCGGACCACGAGCGCAGAGGCCGAGGGCGTCCTGCCCGTTCCATCGCGGCGCCTCGTTCATCGACCTTCGAGCGTACGCGCACTTGCTACGAGCTGCCCCTCCGCCGTAGTTCGTAGGCGGAGGGAGCATCGAGCGCAGCCAGATCGGCCACGTGGAAGGAATGACACTCACCGACGGGGAACGGCGCATGCATGCGAGGCGAACGACACCCGCCGGAGCGAATGACATGAAGCTCAGCCACACCTCTCTCCCTTCCAGGGCCGCCCGCCTGTACTTCACCGAGTGGACCCTGACCGCGGCGTCCACGATTGCGACGGCCCAGGCCGCGTCCCGGACGAAGCCGGCACCCGTTCCGAACGGCTCCGACCTCCATGATCCCCAGAACCCGGACGGGATCGGGATCGGGCTGTCCGACGAACTCGCGGTCACGCTCTGCAACTGAAGCATTCCCGGGACCCGAAGAGGGGGCGACGCTCGCCGCGACTCCGCCGGCAGGGGGCCGGCCCTCTCACCCCGTCACGCTGCCTGGTCACGGATCAAGGTGCATGGCCGCGATGGTCCTTCGCTGGCAACATCCGGTGGCCGCGAGGTAGTCTCCAACCCTCTTCGGCCGAGGGAACCAGACCATGTTCAAGACACGCCCGTCCAACTCCATCGCACTCTCAGGCACGGCACCGCTGGGCCGGGTCAGCATGAACCCCGATCGCCTGTACAAGCCGGGAGAGATCGTGACCCTCTATCCGGAAAGGAAGGACCCGCTGTCCGCCCTGGAATCGTTGGCTGCTGATGTGCTGGAGGACCACGGTGAGACGCTCAGGGTTCGAGCGAAGCATGATTTCTTCTCTGCCCCGGACGTGCGCTCGTTCAAGCGCGGGGACGCGTTCGAGATCCCGCGTTCGGCAGTCTTCCGGGTCGAGTTTCCTGCGTGAACCGCTGCGCCGCGAGGCGACTTCGCCCTGGGGCCGGCATTCTCAGCCGTGCACATGGCCGCGTCACCGTCCCCAGGCGATCGCGATCGCGTTCGACGCGTTGAACGTCGCGCCCGCGGGGCTCGGGCAGAAGCTCGGGCTCGGGTCGCGATAGTACACCTGGTACACGCGCGTCCAACCCAGCGGGACCGGGTCGCCCGCCCTGGCCGACCGCTCCAGGAGCGACGGATCGCCGGCCTCGGGCGCGGTGACCACGCCTCCGACCGCGCTCTTCACGTACATCCGCAGGAGCATCTCCCCCGCGCAGCGCAGGCCGTCTCCGAAGTGGACCGGCGCGATGCCGGCTCTCCCCTGCAGGAAGATGCTGAAGGCGGTCGCGCGCTCGCCCGAAGACGTGAGCTGCACCGTGTCGGCCGAATGGCTCGCGACGCCCGACGCGGAGAGCTGCGCTCCACCGGTACCCGCCGAGTTCTCGCATCCGCGGCCCGCCGCGCCGGCGTTGCCACAGGGACAGGCGGCGCCGCTTCCGTCGCCGGAACAGAACGGGACGAACGCCGACGCGGCCCCGCGGTCGCGCAGGAAGATGTCGGAGCGTCCGTTCGTGTCTTCCGGCACGAGGTTGCTGGCGAGGCTGTAGAACGCCACGAAGCGACCGTCGGCCGACATCGAGAGGGAGGAGCTCTGGTTGTTGCCCTGCACTCCGCCGGAATCCACGCTCACGAGCGTCGTCCGGCCGGTCACGAGGTCGCAGAGGATGTCGTCCTGGAACCCGTTGGTGTCCCCGGGCACCAGGTTCGTCGCGAGGCTCAGGAGCCCCACGTACCGCCCGTCGAGGGTGCTCGGCGAGTTGCTGCTGCCATGGTTCGCCTGGGCCCCGCTCGGGTCCACGCTGGCACGCACGGTCGCGCCGGTAAGGCGGTCGTGCACGAACACGTCGTATTGACCGTTCGTGTCCCCGGGCACGAGGTTGCTGGCCGGGCTGGAGAACGTCACGAAGCGGCCATCGGAGGACAGCGTCGGAAAGGAGCTTCCGGAATCGGCCTGCGTCCCGCCGGAGTCCACGCTCACCCGCGTCGTCGCGCCGGTCTCGAGATCGTGCACGAAGGCGTCGCCCCATCCGTTGGTGTCTCCGGACACGAGGTTCGTCGCGAAGCTCACGAAGGCGACGCAGCGGCCGTCCGGGGAGATCGAGGCCTCTGTGCTCAAGTTATCGCCTTGCGCTCCAGCGGAGTCCACGCTCGCCCGCGTCGTCGTCCCGGTCAGCAGATCGTGCACGAAGACGTCCACCGAGTGGTTGGTGTCCCCCGAGACGAGGTTTCCCGCGTAGCTCTCGAAAGCCACGATATGTCCCTCGGAGGAGATCGAAGCGGCCAGGCTGAGGCTGCTAGCCTGCGCCCCGCTCGAGTTCACGCTCACCCGCGTCGTCGCGCCGGTGAGGCGGTCGTGCACGAAGATGTCGCTCCAACCGTTGGTGTCCCCGGAGACGAGGTTCGTGGCGAGGCTCTCGAACACCACGTAGCGACCATTGGAGGAGATCGAGGGCATGCTGCTGTCCCCGTTGCCCTGGGCTCCGCTCGAGTCCACGCTCACCCGCGTCGTGACTCCCTTCCCCAGGTCGCGCAAGAAGACGTCGATTCGTGCGTTCGTGTCGCCGGACACGAGGTTCGTGGCCGCGCTGTCGAAGACGAGCCAGCGGCCGTCGGCGGAGATCGAGGGATAGCGGCTGTCGCCGTCACCCTGCGCGCCGCCCGGGCCGACGCTCACACGCGTCGTCGTCTGAGACAGCGCCCCGCCCGCAAGGAGAACGACTGCGCCGGCAGCATGCAGGAACCTGCGTGAAAGGCACCCCATCTCGTTATCCCTCCTCTCCGCCCTGCGACCCATCGCTGGGCGGCCCCCGAGTCTAAGCGGGAGGCCTCGAATGCGCACCCCTGCCTGGGGATGTGGCAGTCAACCTCGTCCCCGCGCGCCCGCGCGGACGCTGCGCCGGGACGAGGCCGTTCAGGATCAAGGGAGACGGTCAGATCGGATGGACTTGTCCTTCTCGACGGGAGGATCGAGCTTCCCCTCACGGGCCAGTCCGAGCTTCTCTTCGAAGCGTGCGAGCAAGGGCTCTTGGACCTCTTCGAGGAACGCAGCCTCCGCCGAATCGCGATCGAGGTCCTTGGCGTCCTTCCAGAAAGGATCCTCGTCCCAGGCGTCACCTTGCGCGGCGACCTGGGAGAGGTAGGAATCCCGGGCCCGATCAAGGTGGTCTCGGAGAGCATCCACCCGCTCCGTGACCTTGCTCTCGAGTCGGTCCTCTTCGGTTGGATCGTCTTTGCCAGCCGCCAATCGTGAGGCCTGGAGCCAGCGACAGAACTCGTCGATATGCGACTCGTTCTTCTCTTTCCAGTCCTTGAGCTGCAAAGAAAGCATCTCGGTGTGGAACACTCGCAGGACGCCACGCAGAGCGGACTTGGCCTCCGCATCCCAGACCGGGCCAGAGTTCCCGAACGATTGGTGTACCGCCGCCAGGACGGTGCCCTTCGTGGAAGCCGACAGAGTCACGAGCATCAGATCCTTCACCGCCTCCGAGATATCCTTCGCGCCAGGATCGTTCTCGGGCGGCCTGAATTCGGCGGGGTCGATGGAGCCGTCCGTCTCCAGGTGAATCAGCTCCAAGGGGCATCTCTCATCGCCGTTCCAGGTGGACTGGACACGCTCGATGAAGCCTGAGTCCTTGCGGAGCGAGATCCGGACGCCTCGTTGGAGGTCGAAGACCAGAGCGTTCTCCTTCTCCTCGACGAGCTTTCCGTTGCGCTGGATCGTAGGAAGCCATTGGAGGATGGCGTCAACGTGCCTAGCCATGCCGGCGCTGAAGGTGAACGTCGGCTTGTCGGACTCCTTCTCGGTTCCCACGATGAACTGGACGAAGGGTGAGGGATCCCCCTGCAGGGCATTGACATCGGCTTTGGGAAACGCGGCGTGGACGCTGTTCCCGATCCTCTCAAGAACCGAAGTGGGGATCACATCAACGTCGCAGCTCCCGGTTTGCACACCTCCGTGGTCATCGGGAGTGCGCACGTACATCCTCGCGTCCTTGCACACCAACTCCATGATGCTGTCGTGGCTGTCTATCCGGATCCTCATCCGATCGGGAGCGCTGAACACGATCCGGATCTTCCCGGCATCCTCCCCCTTGGACATGGCGTGATACTCGGCGACGAACGAGCGGAGAGCGTTCGAACGCTCGATCAGCCCCGAGAGCGGATCGTCATGCTTCGCGGACGGAGGGTGAGGATCCCCGGAAGCCTGCACGAGGGCGCTCGAGATCGATCCCGCTGAACCTGCGACGAGCGCAAAGACCTTGAACGGCCAGGTCAGCTGGATCACAGCGTCGCCCCTGTCTCTTCGCGGGACACCATCGCGGACTTGAGGCTCGGACTCCGAGCACTCCTTGGAGAGGGAGGATCATACTCACGGCATGCCCATGGGACATCCATGCGAACGAGCACGGGTACACATGCCTCCGCGGCGCCCTTCCCACGGACGTGGCTGATGCCGGCCTTGGGTCCGTGCGCTCCCGCCGCCTCGCGAGGCGGCTGCGCCCTGAAGTCCACCGGTTCGAACCGATGGACCCTGGGAGGATCTCTGGAACAAAAGGGGGCGCGGAGGTCCTCGACCACCTTCCGCGGCCCGCGCACATCCGATGGATCGGTACTCTCGCGACGGCCGAGTTGGCCGGCGTTCGTGGAAGCTCTCACGAAGCGACGACCTTGCGGTAGAGGGCGCTCGACCCCGTTCCCGATCCGGATACGAACACAGGGATTACGCGCGGGCCTGCTCCGTGGCCATGCCGGCACGTGCGGAACAGGGCGGAGGATCGGCCGACGCGCTAGAATCTTGCCCGGTCTCAGCCTCGCTCTTCCGCCCAGGAGGGCATCCCGTCATGAAAGGTCGCAGCCTGTTGATTGCGGCGCTCGCGCTTCTCGTCCCGTGCGCCTACGCCGGTGGCCAGCTTCCACAAATCGAGCTCACCGACTTCGGTCAGACCAAGGCGAAGTCGTTCGATGACTTCGCTGGCAGAGCCGTCCTGATCGAGTTCTTCGCCTTCTGGTGAAACCCCTGTGGGGGTGCAGTTGCGCACCTCAACGAGCTTCAGCAGAAGTACGGCGAGAAAGGGCTCACCATCCTCGGGATCACGGAGGAGGACAACAAGGACACCGAGAGCTGGGTCAAGACCAAGCACGTCATGTACGCCTACGCCTACGACAAGACGGGCAAGGTGGGCGGCCGGCTCGGCGTCGCCGGAATCCCGCACGCCTTCCTCATCGATCCGCAGGGCAAGATCGTGTGGGACGGACACCCCGGCGAGCTCAGTGAGGCGACCATCGAGAAGGCCCTGAGTGGATCCCTGCCCAAGCCCCTCTTCGAATTCCCCGGCAGCGCGACGGCGGTCCGCACCGCGCTCGCCAAGCACAACCTCGCGGTGGCGCTGGCCGAAGCTGCGAAGGTCCCCGACAACGAGAGCGGAGCCGACCTCAAGCGCGCGATCCAGGGCCTGATCAGCGGGCGCGTCGCCAACATGAAGAGCGCGCTCAAGGATGCCGACTATCTGACGGCCCTGGAGGCCGCCACCGCCCTCAAGAAGGATCTGACGGGCCTGCCCGAGGCGCCCGAGGCAGAGAAGGCCCTCGCCGAGATCACGGCGAACAAGGACGCACCGCCGGTGATCGCCGCGCAGAAGAAGATCCGCGCGATCCTCGAGCAGAAGCTGGGCAAGCGGCTCGATTACGAGAAGGCGGTCTCCGACCTCAAGAAGATGGTCGGCGACCTCAAGGGCAAGTACGCCTCCAAGGAGGCGGACGAGGCGTTGGTCACGATCGCCAAGCGCAAGGCAGCCACGCGCTGAGGCCGACGGGCGAAGGGCCACGCCCGCCGCGCGATCACTCGGAACGCGCGACGACCGTGATCTCGCCATCCGGTTTGACGCGCACTTGCAGCATCACCGGCGAACAGCAGACCGGGCAGTCCTCGACGTACTCCTGCTCGTCCCCCGCGCTCGCGTCGACGGGCACGACGACCTCTTCGCCGCACGAGGGACAGGCGTAGCGGGCCTCGTCTTCCACGCTCATGATCGCTGGACGGGCCCGAGAATCCGCAGCAATCTCCGCCGTGACGGTGCCGCGCGCACTAGGGCCTCCTTCTCGGTCTTGGTCAGACGCTTGAGACGGCGCTCCACGCTCAGGGCAAGACTCCGGTTCCCGAGCTTGCGCCGGTAGACGATCACCAGCGGTCCGCGCCCGCGCAAGCACTTCGCGCCGCGCCCCGCACTGTGCTCGTGCAGTCGGCGATCGACATCGATGGTGATGCCGGTGTAGATCACGCCTCTGGCCGCGCGGATCAGGTACACGAACCAGTCGTCCATCCAGGATCTTGAGGATGCAAGGCTGAGGCCGGGAGCGCCAGATGCTCCTCGACGGCTGCATTGATCGCACCGAGCCTTGGGGGTAGCTTCCTCGCAGCAGTGCGCGCGGCAGGGCCCAAGAACATGCGCAAGCGACTGGCCGTCTCGGGTTTCGCGCTGATCGCGACCCTGCTCGCGGGAGAGATCCTGCTCCGCGTGCACGAGGCGGTCGAACGAGAGGCCCCCCCTCAGCTCGACGAGTCCATCGAGCTGGAGTGGCAGTGGGTTCTCGATCACCTGGCGGGCGTCGACAAATCCGACCACGTCACCGTATTCCACCCCACGCTCGGCCACGTGACGGCTCCGTCCCTCCGGCGCGAGGACATCCGCACGAACTCGGCCGGACTGCGCGCGGATCAGGAGTTCGAGACGGCGCGCTCGCCGGGCGTGCCGCGCATGCTCCTCATCGGCGACAGCTACACCTTCGGATGGACCGTGTCCAACGAGAACACCTGGGGCGAGATCCTGCGACGAGAGCACCTCCCCGGCTGGGAAGTGCTGAACCTCGGCGTCTGCGGCTACGGCACGGATCAGGCGCTCCTTGCCTTCGAGACCCTCGGGGCCCGATACGATCCGGACGTCGTCGTCCTGGGCTTCTTCGTGCGCGATTTCTTCCGCAATCTGTGCAGCTTCCACAGCTATCTCAAGCCGAAGTTCGAGCTCGTCGGTGACGGAGGCGTGCGGCTCGCCGCAGGAACGCTCCTGCCCCCCGACGAGCTGCTCGACCTGTACCGCACGGGCCGACGATCGATCGGCGGCTGGGACTACAGCCATCTCGCAACGAAGATCTCGAGCACGTTGCAGCGTTCCCGGCAACGCCGCGAGCTCGACGAGAACCAGGACTCCGTCAAGCTGCTGGCAGGCATCCTGGCGCGCTTCAGGGACGAGACCACGGCGCGCGGGGCCAAGCCGTTCCTCCTGATCTTCCCCGAGAGGCTGGACAAGCACCTCGGCACGTACTGGGAGAAGATCGACCGGCTGGCTCTCGCCCAGGCGCACCGCCTGGGCATCCCCGCGCTCTCCCTGACCCAGACCTTCGTCGACGAGGAGAAGCGTGCTCCGGACGTGCCCCTCAACCCGCATCACCTCTCGATCCGAGGCAACGAGGTCACCGCCGAGGCCCTCTACGCGGCCCTGATCGAGGCCGGATGCGTGCCACCGTCGCGCGAGCACTGAGTTGAATCTGGCCCCCACGGCTGTCCAGGGATGCTGACGCTAGAGGGGGTTTTTCGGGCTTTGTGCTGAAACCGGAGGGGGTTCATCCAGTCGCGCCGGGGAACAGCACCCCGGCCTCGCCCGGGGAGAAAGGACCTCCAGTGCGCTTCCAGCCTCCTCGCTGCCCTCGCCCCGACTGCCCCTCGCATTCTTCGGGCCATCACCGGTGGTGTTTCAAAGGCCACTTCCGCCGGACCTGCGACGGCAGAACCGTCCAGCGCTTTGTGTGCCTGGAGTGCCGTCACACCTTCTCCACCCAGACT
>JBGPOP010000061.1:0-14929 GCA_041488095.1 Planctomycetota bacterium | reverse complement strand
CGCTACCTGGAAGCCTTCAACCTCGCGCTCGCGCTCGCAGCGGAGCGAGTGAGCGCGAGACCGCCGACGCCCGCGCGTCCCCGCGTCCCGCTGCCCGTCGCCCCTTCGCCCGAGGGGCGGCGCCCGCGCCTGACCCGCTTCCGTGTCGCCGCGGCGCTGCCCGAGGCGCTGCTCGGGCTCGAGCGGCTCGCGAGGAACCTGTGGTGGTCCTGGGATCCGGATGCGACCGCCCTGTTCCGCGATCTCTACCCCGCCAAGTGGGAGGCTTGCCGCCACAACGCGGTCGCCTTCCTGCGCGACATCTACCCCGAGGACCTGGCCCAACGCGCGCACGACGCGGCCTACCTCTCCCGTCTCTCGAGCGTCCTCGAGCGCTTCGACGCCTACATGGCCGGCGCGGGGGCGGAGCGGTCCGCAGGCCGCGCGCTCTCGGCGGAACATCCCGTGGCCTACCTGTGCGCCGAGTTCGGCGTCCACGAGTCGCTGCGGATCTACAGCGGAGGCCTGGGAGCCCTCGCGGGCGACCACCTGAAGTCCGCCAGCGACCTGGGGCTCCCGCTCGTCGCCGTCGGGCTGTTCTACAAGAGCGGCTACGTCGAGCAGCGCCTGACCGCGGCGGGCGAACAGCTCGCCGCGGAGGTCATGAACGACCCGCGCGACTTGCCGCTGGAGGTCGTCGCGGGCCGGGACGGCGAGCCGCTCGAGATCGAGATCGAGCTGCCGAGCTCGACGCTCTTCCTGCGCGCGTGGAAGGTCCAGGTCGGCCGCGTGCCGCTCTACCTGCTCGATTCGGACGTCGAGCGCAACCGGCCCGAGGATCGGGGCGTGACGCGCCAGCTCTACGGCGGGGATCAGGAGACGCGCCTGCGCCAGGAGATCGCGCTCGGCCGCGGCGGGGCGCGGCTCTTCTCGCGACTCTCGATCGAGCCCTCCGTGTGGCACATGAACGAGGGTCACGCGGCCTTCGTCGGGCCCGAGCGCGCCGGGCGCCTGGTCCGCGAGCAGGGCCTGACCTTCGACGAGGCGCGAGAGGTCGTGCGCGCGAGCACGCTGTTCACGACGCACACGCCGGTCCCCGCCGGCCACGATCGCTTCGGCGAGGACCTGATGCGCCGCTACTTCTCCGACGCGCCGGCCGCGTTCGGAGTCCCTTGGGATCGTTTCTACGAGCTGGGGCTCGCGGAGGACGACCGCGAAACCTTCAACATGACCTACCTCGCGCTCTCGTTCTCCTCGTTCGTGAACGGGGTTTCGAAGCTGCACGGGCAGGTGACCCGGCGCCTCCTGCGGCCGTTCTGGGCCCAGCTCCTCGAGGGGGAGGTGCCCGTGGAATCGATCACGAACGGCGTGCACCTCCCGACGTGGACCGACTCCGGGATCGCACGGCTCCTCGCGAGCGCGCCCAAGCGGATCGAAGGCGCCGACTTCGAGCGCGGTGCGCCCGCGGTCGACGCGAGCCGGCTGTGGGAGGCGCGGCGCGAGACCAAGCGGCGGCTGCTGGAGCGGATCCGGACCTCGCTGGAGACGAGCTTCGTCGAGCGCGGCGACAGCCCCGCGCTCCTCGGGCGCATGCTCGAAGGTCTCGACCAGGGCGCGCTGTGGATCGGCTTCGCGCGGCGCTTCGCGCCCTACAAGCGCGCGCAGCTCCTGTTCCGCGACCCCGCGCGCCTGGCGCGGATGCTCTCGGATGCCGAGCGTCCCCTGCGCATCCTCCTGGCCGGCAAGGCGCATCCGCACGACCAGCTGGGACTGGACATCCTGAAGAAGGTGGCGCTCCTGGCGCGCTCCGAGCCGTTCCTCGGCCGCGTCTTCTTCGTCGAGGACTACGACCTCGACCTCGCGCGCTCGCTCGTGCAGGGCGTCGACGTGTGGCTCAACAACCCGATCCGCCCGATGGAGGCGAGCGGCACCTCGGGCATGAAGGCCGCTGCGAACGGCGCGCTGAACCTCTCCGTGCTCGACGGATGGTGGATCGAGGCCTGCGACGGGAAGAACGGCTGGGCGATCGGGGGCGGGCGCACGCATCCGACACCCGAGCTGCAGGACGAGCTCGACGGCGACCACCTGTACCGCCTCCTCGAGGAGGACGTGCTGCCGCTCTACCACCGCCGCGACGAGTCGGGCCTTCCGCGCGAATGGATCGAGCGCGTCCGGCACGAGCTCGCGACGATCCCCGCGGTCTTCAACACCGACCGCATGGTCGCGGAGTACCGCGACCGAGCCTACGAGCCGCTCGCCGCGCGCGGATCGGCGCTCGTCCAGGGCGGCGCGCGCGCAGCGCGCGAGCTCGCAGGTCGGCACGCGCGCGTGCGGCGAGGCTTCGCGGACGTCCGGCTCCTCGGCGCGCACATGGCCGACCTCGCCGGGCTCAAGGTCGGCGACCTCGTGGACGTCCGGGTGGACGTCGAGCTCGGCTCCCTGACGAGCGAGGACGTCCAGGTCGAGCTGGTGGTCGGTCACCAGAACGGCTTGGGCGATCTCCGCAACCGCTTCGTCGTCGTCCTCGATGCGGCCGGGGCAGGCGAAGGCGGCGGGCGCTCCTTCGAGGGCTCGCACAAGATCGAGCGCTCGGGAGGCTTCGCCTACGGCATCCGCGTCCGAGCGCGGCCCTCGGGTGACCACGATCTCGCCCTGGCCGACCTCGTGCTGTGGGGATAGGCGTTCTCGTGCGCGTGTTACGAAGGCCGCGGCCTCGTTACGCGTCCCGCTGCCGGTGAAGGCGCCGGGGGACCGGCACCCTCGCACGGCCTGCACTTCTGCGGCGATTGCCCGCTGAAGCGCCTCACGCGAGGTCTGCGGCACGAGCCTTGCCCGGCCCGCGCGCCATGAAGAACCTCATCGTTCCCTGTGCGTTGCTCCTCGCCGGCGGCCTGGCTCTCTCCTCGATCTCCCGCGCTCACGGCGGCACCTACAGGGGCCCGGGCGACACGGTTCCAGGCGGCGGAGGCGGCGGCGGGGGAGGCGCGAGTCCCACGGGACCGGGAGGGAGCGGATCCGGTGCGGGCGGTCCCACCGGTCCGGGCGGTCCCTCGCGCCCCGGCACACCGACCGGCGGTGCCCCGGGCGGAGCGGCTGGCTCCATCCCGACCGGCGGGCAAGACGGATCCGATCTGACGAGCTGGGAGTTCTGGTGGGGCTTCAATCGGGCGCCGTACCTGAACCTGAAGGCCGCGATCTACCACGAGACCGCGACCGACGCGGATGTCTTCTTCCAGGGAGCCGGCGCGCAGCGGCACGCGCGCGACAGCATCCGCCCTTCGCAAGAGACGATCCGCGGGAAGATCGTCCCGGCGCTCGAGCGGGCTCTCGAGACCGAGCGCGCGAACGACATCGTCACCGGCGCGATGGTGGCCCTCGCCCGGATCGGCGAGATCCGCGGCGAGGACGGCCGCCAGCGGATCGCGCCGCGGATCCGGCCCTTCCTCGCGGATCCGAACCAGGAGATCGCCGAGACCGCGGCCGCGGCCCTCGGCATCCTCGCCGACGAGGCCTCGATCGCCGACTTACAAGACTTGCTCTCGGACACCGGGAAGGGCCGCAAGCTGTGCGGCCGGAGCGAGGTCCCGTACCGGACGCGCGCCTTCGCCGCCTACTCCCTCGGCCTGATCGGCGACCGCGCGGTGGGGGAGTCGCGGGTGCAGGTCGCGCGCATCCTCCTCGGAGCGCTGTCGGGTCCCGAGGCCTCGACGCGCGACGTCAAGGTCGCGGCGCTGCTCGCGCTCGGGCTCGTGCCCCTCGATTTCGAAGCCGGCGAGGACGCGGCGGCGAGCGCCGGTGCGGGCGACTCGCGGCAGGCGCAGATCCGCCGCGTGGAGCAGATCCTCCGCGACGAGCACGTGCCCTCGCTCGTCCGGGCGCACGTGCCCGGGGTCCTGGCCAAGCTGCTCGCGGGCGCTCCCGCCGAGACGAGGAGGAGCGTCGCACGGCTCCTCGTCGGGCCCCTGTCCGAGGGTTCGAAGGAGAAGGACGATGTGAAGGAGGGCTGCGTCCTCGCGCTGGGTCAGATCGGCGACTGCGACGGCGACGAGACCGGCGCACTGGTCCGAGCGGCGCTGAAGCGGGCCGCGACGGATCGCGACGCTCTGACCAAGGCCTTCGCGTTGATCAGCATGGCGCAGGTTGGCGGGCGCCGCGGCACGGGCGAGAAGGGAGACGTCGGCCGCAAGGACGCGCTCGACTTCCTGGTCGAGAGCCTGACCCAGGGTCGCCAGGCGCTGCGCCCGTGGGCGGGGCTCGCGCTGGGCGTGATGGAGCACGCGCGACTCGAAGGGGGAGCGGAGCCCGCGGCCGCCGCAGTCGGAGCGCTGCGCGATGCGCTGCGGGATTGCACGACGCCGGCGGACCTCGGCGCCTACGCGATCGGCGCTGGCATCGCGCGCGATGCGGATGCCAAGACGATCCTGCGCGAGAAGCTGAAGATGACCAGGGAAGCGATCGCGCGCGGCTACCTCGCCGTGGCCCTCGGACTGCTCGATGACCGCGACGCGATCTCCGACATCCAGACGATCGTCAAGGAGTCGAAGTACCAGCCCGAGCTCCTGCGACAGGCCGCGATCGGCCTGGGCCTGCTGGGCGATCGGACCCTCGTGCCCGATCTCGTGAAGATGCTCGCGGATGCGCGGGCGCTCTCGGTGCAGGCCTCCGTCGCCTCGGCGCTGGGCTTCATCGGCGACTCGCGCTCGGTCGACCCGCTCGTCGCGCTGCTCGAGCGCAAGGACGTCACGGACTCCGCGCGTGGCCTCGCCGCGGCGGCGCTCGGCCTCCTCGCCGACAAGGAGCCGCTGCCTTGGAACGCGAAGTACTCGGTGAACGTGAACTACGTGGCGAGCACGTCGACGCTGACGGGCGGGAACGGGACGGGGATCCTCGACATCCTGTGAACGCGGGAGGGTGCCCAGCCGAGGCATCCCGGGAATCCGGCCAGGTGCAGGCGGTTCCCAATCCGCGGACACGCGGAAGGCTGCCTGGCGCGGACCTCAAGGGATCGGTGCTCGCGACCGAACCGGGAGAGGTCGAACCCGGCGCCGTCCGGTCGGCTCCCCCGTTCCCTAGGAAGGATCCCACGTGAATCCGATCCATCGTCTGCTCGCGGACTCTTCGAATCCCTGGCTCCTGCGCGGCGCGGCACCTGCACTGTGCGCCGCGACGCTCCTGCTCGGAGCAGGCTGCTCGGGGGGCGGATCCGGAGGCGGCGGGACGATCGCGGGCCTGTCTCTCCCCGATCAGATGTCGGTCGTGACGGCGGGCGGCGCTCCGATCGCCGCTTCGTTCGGCCCAGGCTTCCCCGCTGACGCCGACTACAACACCGACGTGCAGCACGCGTGGGTCTACGACCCGTCCATGGACGCGCTCGGGACGGTCAACATGATCCTGTGCCTGATCAAGCAGACCGGCTACTCGGAGCTCGTGAACGAAGGGACCTACCTCGCCCAGATCGACGAGGCCGCCTGCGACAAGGGATCCGACCAGAGCTCCTCGGGCTCCGGCCAATCGTCGGGCTCGAACGCCAAGAGGCCGAACATCTGGACCGTGCACAGCCAGCGCGCCAGCAACTCGGCGGACGAGATCGTCGAATGCTGGGTCCCGAACGACAACGACGGCGACTTCGGGCCGATGAAGATCTGGGTCCGGATGCTCGTCAGCGAGGGTGTGAGCGCACAGAATCCGTTCGGCGTGTTCGTCTTGAACTTCGCGGGCGTTCCGATCGGGGGAACGATCGACGACGCCGTGTTCCAGGGCACGCTGCGCACGCTCGACGTGGCGCAGGGATCGGTCGGCTTCAGCTTCTACATGGCGCGGGGCGACATCAACCAGCCTCCGGCACAGAACCAGCACGCCGAGGTCCTCCAGGCGAACGTGCACATGGTCGGCGACCTGACCCAAGGCGTCGCCCGCATCCGGCGCCAGGAGCGCTCGAACGATCCACCCAACGGCGACACCGGGATCGTTGCGAGCGAGTACCTCATCGCCTTCGACCCGACCCACTTCCTGCGCTCGAAGGACGGAGACCCGGGCAGCTGCCTCTCCCGCACGACCTTCCAGACCAGCGTGTGGCGCTACAACCTGTACGATTCCTCGACCGGGATGCGCGTCGAACGGAACTCGGGCTTCGGCTTCCGCACCCAGGCCGGCGACTATGGATGGATCGGCTACTGGGGCCTGTGGGTCCAGCCGGGCGTCAGCCTTTCGAACGGCGACACGGTCACGCAGGACATCTACGGAGAGTCCAACCCGCCCGTGTACACGCTCGTGCTCGCACCCGGCAAGCTGATCAAGAACACGAAGCACACGCTCGACCTGACCCTGGTCGGCACCGAGACCTTCAGCTGGTGGGACTTCACGAACCCGAACCAGCGCCCGGCTCAGTACCGGGTGGTGTACCAGGGCGCGCAGTGGCTCGAGACCGCGGTGTGGAACGACCAGACCCAGCAGTACGACCCGCTGCCGCAGCCGGTGGTGATCGACGTCACCTCGATCGGCTACCTCAACATGTGGTCGGACAGCCTGGGTGGCCAGGTCAGCTACGTGGACGGCGACACCTTCATCACGTACTACGCACGCGAGTTCGTGAACGGCGCGAGCGGCCTGTTCACGGGCGGGGCGACGCAGGTCGACCTGTACGGCTTCCAGAACTGCCTCAACGCCGGCGTCACCCAGAACCAGGCCGAGCTCGGGGACGTGTTCCTGCCGCCCTCGAACGACGTGACGGTTTCCTACCACTACGTGTTCAAGCAGGACGATCTGACGCTGTACTACGACACCGACGGGGCCGGCACGCTCGTGCCCGCGGGGCTCGTTCCGGGCGCGGTCCCGCAGACCGGCCCGTTCACCTGGGGGATGCAGAGCGGCCCGATGCTCGAGTCGACCGCGAACCTCACCAGCCCGGGCGAGTGCTGGACCCAGAACACGTTCTACACCTACGAGACCGGCGCAAACACGTGGAACCACTACGCCTCGGTCGTCGACCGGCAAGGCCAGGCCGTGGTCTTCGACCCGCCGCTGCAGTTCAGCTACACGCACCTCCTGGCGAACGACCGGAACGTCGACGGCACGTACGACGGCCACAGCTACCTGCTCGGCTACGGCGGTCCCGGCAACCTGTACGGCATCCCGTCCGCGGGCGTCGACCTCGACGGCGACGGCAATCCCGACCGCTGGTACCCGCTGTTCAGCATCGCGGACGGCGTGGCCATGGGCCGCAACGGGACCGAGTTCGTGATCAAGGCGATCGAGATGGAGCAGACGCTCGCCGACGACACGGGCAACTGCGCCGGGCTCGACATCACCACGGCCGGAACCCTCGTGCTTCCCGACGCGAGCGGGTACACCCCGCCCGACATCGGCCCGCCGCCGGCGATCACCGATCCGCCGCGGGTGATCGAGGGCGCGGTCCAGGGGCCCTGACACGAACCTCTCGAGGTCCCGGCGGCCGGCGCGAGCCGGGTACCGGGACGATGCCTGGGCCGGGTGCGCAACCTGGGGGCTGTTCGACATCCCGGGGGCGCTCCTGATAGGGTGACGCAACCCTGGCCGGTCCCCCCCAGGTTCCCGGTCACAAAGCTCCTGCTGTGCCCGAACCCGTCCCCGTCCAGCGCCGCGATCCCCAGGCTCCCCGTGACGGCCATGCCGATCTGAAGACGGCCGGCCTGGCGGGACTGGGGCCGGAGCTGCCGCTCGAGTTCCGGGCGCGGCTGGCGCAGCGCGATCGCGAGGCCCTGGAGCGCTTTTACGAGATCTACTTCGACCGGGTGTATGGCTACATCAAACGCATGCTGGGCGAGGACCACCTCGCGGAAGACGTGACCCAGGACGTCTTCATGCACATCCAGCGCTCGATCCACACCTACGACCCCGCGCGCGAACCCGGACCCTGGGTCTTCACGATCGCCACGAACAAGGTGCGCGACTTCTGGCGCTCCCGGCGGCACAAGGATGCGCAGCTCGAGACGAGCCTCGACGACGACGATAAACCCTTCCGGCCGCCGTCGAAGGAGCGCGGGCCGCTGCCGAGCCTCGAGAACGAGGAGCTCGCCGGCGAGCTGTCGCGGGCGATCGACACGCTCTCGCCGGGGACGCGCGAGACGCTGATCCTGCGCTACTTCGAAGGTCTGTCCTTCGAGGAGATCGGCGCGAAGATCGGCCGCAACGAGACCGCGGTGCGCAAGCGCTACTCGCGCGCGCTCGCGGACCTGCGCGAGGCGCTGGAGCGCTACGTCTCCCCGGGCGAGGCCCCCCGGGATGTCCCGGCAAATTCCCCGGGGAATCCCCCCGGAAATCCATCCAACCGGGAGGTCCGCCGGTGAGCGAACCGACGAGCGAAACCGGGTTCCCGGAAATCGACGGCGCAGTCGAAGCGGCTCTGCGCGCGGTCCCTCGCCCGCCGGCGCGTGCGGAGTTTCGCGAGGGACTTCGCCGGAGCTTCCTCTCGCCCGCGCAAGCGACGGGCCGAGCTGCTCCGGTCGCGCGCAGCGCCGCAGCTCCCCCACCGGACGCATCGGACCGCCGCAGCCTGTTCCTGCGCTTGGGCGGCTTGATCGCCGCCGGGCTGATCCTGGCGATCGGCTTCTTCGTTTTCCAACCGGCGCTCCGCTGGAAGGTGCTCGATCTTGCGGCGGGCAGCGTGGTCAAGGCGGACGGAATCCTGGTTGCGAGCGGCGATCGGCTCGCGCTGGCGCGCGCGCTCGAGCGTGCGCGCGAGATCGAGGTCGAGCGGGGCGACTTGGTCCTGCAGGTCGGAGACCTCTCGCTCTTCGACCTGGGCGAGGGAACGCGCGTGAGCCTCGCGGGCTTCGACCGGAGCGCGCCGAGTGCGCCCTACGAGGTCAAGGTGTTGGCCGGAAGGGTGCGCGCCCGGACCGGTCCGGGCTTCCAGGGACGGACGATGCACGTCGCGGCCGACGCGTTCGACGTGACGGTCACGGGCACGGCCTTCGCCGTCGACTACGAGGCGGCCGGGACCTGCATCTGCTGCCTGCACGGCGAGGTCCAGGTTTCGCCGAAGGCGCCCGGCACGCCAACCAAGCCGGTCCCGCCCGAGTGCATGTGCTTCGTGTACCGGGACGAGCGCGCGCCGAGATGGGGCAATCCTCCCGACAAGCACTCCATCCCGTTGAAAGCGCTGGAAGCGCGCGCGCAAGAGATCTGGCGATAAGGGGCTTTCTCCTCTCGACCGCCGCGTTCTCCGCCATTCACCGCTAACATCAGGGGTGCCCGGTCGTCGCTCGACCGGTGCAAGGACTGGCTTTGGCGGCAGCGGGTCGATTTTCCGACACGGGGTCCGGCGCGGCGCGAGCGGAGGAGCGCGGGCTCCAGCAGCGCTTTCGGACGCTCGCCAGCGGGATCCCCGGAGGAAGCGCGGAGCCCATGACCGAGGAGGAAGACGCCGACCTCGCCGCGCGCGCGAAGAGCGGCGATCGACTCGCCTTCGCACGCCTGTACGAGCGTCATGCGCCCGGCGTGCACGGCGTGCTGCTCGCCGTCGCTCCGCGCGAGGAGGCTCACGACCTCGTCCAGGAGGTGTTCCTCCTCGCGCTGCGCGCGATCGGGCGCCTCGAGGATCCCGCCAGCGTGGGAGCCTGGCTGCTCGCGATCGCGCGCAACCGCGCGCGGGACGCGCACAAGTCGAGGAAGCCCGTGGTCGAGATGCCGGAGGATCTCGAGCCCGTCGCCGTGGACGGCGCGGACCCTGGCGCGGGAATCGGTGAGGAGCAGGAAGCGGGGCGAGCGCTCGACGCGGTGCGGGGCCTGCCCGAGGCCTACCGCGAGACCCTGATCCTGCGCCTGGTCGAGGGGTTCTCGGGTCCCGAGATCGCGGCGCGAACGGGGATGACGCACGGATCGGTGCGGGTCAACCTGCACCGCGGGATGAAGCTTCTTCGCGAGCGGCTCTCGCGGGAGCGTGGATCATGATCGAAGACGACGTGGACGAGTATCTGTGGGATCGGAGCGGTCCTCCCGACCCCGAGGTGCGGCGGCTCGAGGGGCTGCTCTCGCGCTACCGCTGGCGCGGAAGGGCGGCGGCGCCTCGGAAACCGAGCCGCCTCCTCTCGTTTCGACTCGGCGCCGCGATCGCCGCGGGGATCGCCGCCGCGGTGCTGATCGTCTGGGCGGTCCGACGCGAGGACCCTTCGGGCTACCGCCTGATCGGCGTCGAAGGACGCGATCTCGTGCGCGCGGGAGAGGAGATCTCGACCGGTCCCTCGCAGAGCGCGCGCGTCGAGATCGGCTGGCTCGGGCACGTCGACGTCGAGCCGAACTCGCAGCTCAAGGTCGAGGACTGCGGCCGGAACGCCCACCGGCTGTTCCTCTCGCGGGGCTCGGTCTCGGCGCGGATCTGGGCGCAGCCGCGCCTCTTCCGGATCGGCACTTCGGCTGGCGATGCGATCGACCTGGGCTGCGCCTACCGCCTCGAGGTGGCGCCGGACGGCAACGTCTCCACGCTGCGCGTCACGACCGGCCAGGTCGCGTTCGAGTTCGAGGGCCGCGAGATCTACGTCCCGGCCGGGGCGGTGTGCGTCTCGGTCCAGGGTCGCGGACCGGGCGCGCCGGTGTTCGAGGATTCGACTCCAGAATTCAAGGCCACCGTCGCGGCGGCGGAGTTCGCGCCGCGCTGCGACGCGGGGCTCGTTCAACGCGTGATCGATCTCGCCGCGCGCGAGGACACGCTCACCCTGTGGCACCTGTTCACCTCGCAGCGGACCGATCCCGAGCTGCGCCGCGCGGTCTACGAGAAGCTCTCGAAGGTGTTTCCCAAGCCGAAGGGCGTCGACGAGACGGGACTGTTCGCGGGGGACGAGAGCATGTGCGACGCCTGGAAAGAGGAGATGAAGCCCGCCTGGCGGTAATACGGTACCAGGACAGTTCTTCCTCGTTCGCGGCAGTTCTCGCGGTGATGACCTCTCCCGGAATACGGTACCGGGACAGTTCTTCCTCATTCGCCGCCGTTCTCACGGCGACGACTTCTCCCGTGAGCGAGGAAGAACGGTCCTGGTACCGTATTCCGCGATGGCCGGCGAGCCGCCCGTCTCCTTCCGCGACGCGCTGCGCGTCTGGATCTACGTCGGCCTGAACAGCTTCGGCGGGCCCGCCGGCCAGATCGCGGTGATGCACCGTGTGCTCGTCGAGGAGAAGAAGTGGATCGGCGAGCGGCGCTTCCTGCACGCGCTGAACTACTGCATGCTCCTGCCCGGCCCGGAGGCACAGCAGCTCGCGATCTACGTCGGCTGGCTCCTGCACCGGACGCTCGGCGGGCTCGCCGCGGGGATCCTGTTCGTGCTGCCGGGATTCCTGGCCATGCTCGCGCTGAGCGCAATCTATGCCGCGTACGGCCGAGTGCCCCTCGTCGAGGCGGTCTTCTCCGGCGTCAAGCCCGCCGTGCTCGCGATCGTGGTCGAAGCGGTGATCCGCATCGGCCGGCGGGCGCTCGTGAGCCGAACCCACGTCGCCCTCGCGGCGGCGGCGTTCCTCGCGATCTTCGTATTGGGCGTGCCCTTTCCCGTGATCATCGCCGGGGCGGCGCTGGCCGGATTCGCGGGCGGACGCATCTTCCCTGGCGCGAGCACGTCGCGAGGCGCGCAGGCGGCCGCGGAAGGAGAGCCCGAGGATCTCCTGGCCAGGGCCGATCTCTCGCACACGCGGCCTTCGCTCGCTCGCGCGCTGCGGATCCTCGCGCTCGGACTCGGGCTGTGGTTCGTGCCGCTCATCGCGATCGCCTGGAAGACCGGAGGCAAGAGTGTTTTCGTCCAGGAGGGCTTGTTCTTCAGCAAGGCCGCCGTCGTCACCTTCGGCGGCGCGTACGCGGTGCTCTCCTACGTCGCACAGCAGGCGGTGGAAGTCTACGGCTGGCTCGCGCCGGGCCAGATGCTCGACGGCCTGGGCCTGGCCGAGACGACGCCGGGGCCTCTGATCCTGGTCACGCAATTCGTCGGGTTCCAGGGCGCCTATCGCCAGCCGGACGCGCTCGATCCGATGCTCGCGGGCGTGCTCGGCGCGTCGCTCACGGTGTGGGTCACCTTCGTGCCGTGCTTCCTGTGGATCTTCCTCGGCGCGCCGTGGATCGAGGCGCTGCGCGGCAACCGCGCCCTGTCGTCCGCGCTTTCGGCGATCACGGCCGCGGTCGTCGGCGTGATCCTGAACCTGGCCGTGTGGTTCGCGCTGCACGCGCTGTTCGCCCGCGTCGCCGAGGTGCACGCGGCCGGGATGCGCCTCTCCATCCCGGAGTGGGGGAGCGTGCGCCTCGCGTCGCTCGCGATCGCGATCGCGGCGATGATCGCGATGCTGCGCTTCAGGATCGGGATGATGACGACCCTCTTCGCCTGCGCGGTCGCTGGGGCGCTGCTCGGCGCTCCGTCTTCCTGAGCCGGGGCCGAGACCCAGCGCTTCGACTCGCTTGCGCACGTCGTGCGGCTCGTACGCGGGCAACGAGCAGTGGCCGTCCGCGCAGACGAAGGCGGCCGCGCGTTCGCGCTCCAGGCATCACGACACGATGCGCTCGCGAGAGAGAGCGCTGCCCTGGGGAAGGGGCTGATCTTCAGCGCCCGATCGCAGGAGCCTGGAGCCGTCGCGAAGGCCGGGAGCTACGATCTCCCCCGTGCCCAGGGACCCCAATCTCCCCTTCGCCGCGCTCCTGACGGTGCCGCTTTTCCTCCTGCTCCCAGCGCTGATCGCGACGCTGACGGTCGTCCGGCGCGCCCAGACCGCGATCGGTCGTGCGATCGCCGTCGAGCGCCCCGACTTGTGGTTGCGCCGCGCGCTCCTCGCCGGGCCTCAGGCCGCCGTGCTCGCCATCCTGCTGTTGCGCGGAGACCTGCCCCAGGAGCCCGTCGTCGAGTGCCTCATGCTCGGCATCCTGCTCGCCTGGCTCACGCCGGGGTTCCACGACGCCATCCTCGGCGATGCGGGCGTGCAGCGCGGGTGGATCGCGCGGCGCTTCGAGGACCTCGAGGAATGGCGCCTCGCCGGCGAGCACCTGCGCTTTCGCCTCGACGGCGAGTGGACCTCCGTGCCCTGCCCTCCGTCCGAGCAGCCGCGGATCCGCGAGGCGCTGCTCTCCGTCAACTCCGCCCGCGAGAGCCGCTTCCAGGACTAGAGCGGGATGCTGAGCCGTCGCGCCAGCCGGGCGCGCTCGCGCCCGACCTTCTGCGAGAGCTTGCCGATCTCGACCGGTCGCCCGCGCGCCGTCCTCCCGGCCGCGTAGACTTCCAGGAACCGCCCGAGCTCCTCCGGCGCGAGCGTCTCGCGACCGCGGAGCGTCAAGCAGGCGAGGTCGTACGCCGGGCCGCGCATCTGGGGCGACGTTCCGCCGGCCCAGCAGTCGAGAAACCACACCCGGGCCGATCCCTGTGATCCCCGCGGCCCCCCCGAGACCTGACGGAACGCCACCAGGAGGTTGCGCGGAAAGAGATCGTGGTGCACGAAGCCGAGCGCGTGCATGCGCGCGGTCTCTCTCGCCAGCTCGTCGAGCACCTTCGCGCGTCCCTCCCGCTGCGCGCCGCCCGCGAGGAATTCCTCGAGCGTCTCCGCGCCCGCGACCGCGCGGGTGAACAGGAACTGGAAGCGCGGCAGGCCGGCTCTCCACAGTGCGCCCGCCGCGAGGGGCTCCGGCGCGTGGAGCCCGTGCGCTCGCAGCCAGCCGAGGTTATCGAATTCACGCAGACGCGGCAGCCGCGCGCGCAGGATCCCGCTCTTCAGCGCGTACCGCAGGCTCGCCCTCCCGGCGAGGACGCTCTGCTTGAAGTACGCGTGCGTTCCGAGCAGCTCGACGAACCTGCCGTGCCGCGGCCCGCGCTTCCAGGCCTCGAGGGCGATCCGCCCCGCCGCCTCCGCCTCGTCCACCGTCCGCGCGACCACCTCGAGGCGGCCGGGCTGGGCAAGCCGCTCAGGCCGGGCCAAGGGACCCCGTCGCCGGCTGGCCGGAAAGATCGATCAGCTTCTTCGAGAGCGCCTCGACCCCTCGCACCCGCTCGCAGGCCGGCGTGCGCTTGAGCGCCACGGCGAAAGCCTGCTGCGACACGAACCGGAACGAGTGGTGAAAACCGACGATCTCCGCCCCGGCCGCGTCGAACATGCGCTTGAGCGCGCGCTTGGACAGTGCGCGACGGCCGCGCGGGCCTTCCGAGCGCCGGAGCCCCACCCGAGCCCGCCATGCGTGCAGCGAGGCCGCGTCCCAGAACGACACGATGACCATCCGGTGGGCGACGCGCACGAGCTCGCGCACGACCGCCTCCGTCTCCTCGGAGTCGTGCAGATGGTGCAGCAGCCGGCAGCAGACGACGACGTCGAAGGAGTCGTCGCGGAAGGGCATGCGATCGACGACGGCCATGACGAGCCCCGAGCCGTCCCCGCGTCGCGCTTCGCGCAGCATAGGCCAAGACACATCCACTCCCACGTACCGCATTCCGCGCCTCTCGAGCACGGCGCGCAGCCGACCCGTCCCGCACGGAGCGTCCAGCACAGGACGCAGCCCGGGTCTCGAGGCGTGGCGCGCCAAAATCCGCTCGACGAGCGCCGGGTCTCGCAGCGCCGCCCGCCGGCTGCGCCAGCGCGATCCGGCATAGCGCGCGCCGGCTGCCGCCTCGTTCCACTTGTCGTGGGTGCCGTGCTCGGCCGGCCGGGAGGGCGGCGGAACCATGGCCTGAGTATAGATCGGAATCTGGCCCACACCGCTGTCCAGGAATCAGGTCGAGAGCAAGATCTTCCAAGCGCAGATCTCGGCGACCCTCCACCTCTCGTCCTCGATACCCAGGACCATCGCCGGCGAGATCCAAGGCGTTCGGTTCGTGATCCCGCGTACGTAGTTGCGCCACACAGTCCATATCCACGCGTGACGCTCGAGCCGCTCCCGCAGCTTCGACGCCGCCCAGGTCCTGCGCACCAGCCTCGAGATCCCGTCCCGCATCATCGCCAGGGTGTGATTGATCGGGAAGAGCGG
>JBGPOP010000060.1:0-15088 GCA_041488095.1 Planctomycetota bacterium | reverse complement strand
GGCACGGCCCCCGCGGGCTGGCTGCTGCCGCCCCGCCCGGGGGACCGGTGCCCGCGGCCCCATTGTTGGTTGGGGTCGGCGGTTTATTGTGCGACCTTTGCACCCTCACCGCGGTCACGTGACCGCGGCCCCATTGAAGGACGAACGTACACCTAACACCGTACGGCTGTGGACCACTCTCCGCGGTCACGTGACCGCGGCCCCATTGAAGGTGCTCGGGGCATCCTCGGTCACAACACTCACACAGCTCTCCGCGGTCACGTGACCGCGGCCCCATTGAAGCCACGGACGAGTCACCATGGGAGCGACCCTCCGGATATCTCTCCGCGGTCACGTGACCGCGGCCCCATTGAAGCATGAGGCACGGGTGCGGGCGATGCTCGCGGCCGAGGCTCTCCGCGGTCACGTGACCGCGGCCTCGTTGACGCGCGACGTGTCGATCATGCCCCGGGACCGTGCTGATGTCAGCTCGCGTCGCGGCGAGCGGCGGGCTCGGCCTTGCCGTCGGTCTCGATCGTTTCCACCGCGTCGCGCAGGTCCTCGACCTCGACGTGCGTGTAGATCTGGGCCGTCAACTTCGGGTCCGAGTGCCCCAGCAGCCGCTGCGCCTTCTGGAGCGGCACGCCACGTCGCGCGAGCCTGGATGCGAACGTGTGGCGCAGCGCGTGGATGTCGAGCTTGCGCCCCTGCGCGTCCACGCGGTCGATGCCAGCGGCCTCCAGGACCCGGTCAAAGACGCGCATCGCGCCGTTGGTCGCCCACGGCCACGCGCAGCCCTCGGGCGTCATGAAGATCCGATCGTCCGGCCGGACCGGACGGCGCAGCACGAGCGCCTGGGTCTCGCGCAACGCGCGCAGCTCGCCGACCAAGCCGTCGAGCAGCGGGACGTGGCGCGAGCGGCCCGACTTCGTGTGCTCGGCGCGCAGGAAGATCGTGCGCCGGTCGAGGTCAACGTCGGCCCAGACAGCACGGGTCATCTCACCGAACCGGCAACCGCACTCCAGGAACGCCCGCCACAGCGGGGCCTGCGGCACGCGGAGCTTACGCCGGCGCAGCGACCACTGGACGCCCTTCGTGCCGCCCTCGATCGTCTTGACCGCGGCCAGGTGCTCCAGATTCAGCCGGTCGTCCTCACCCGCGGCCGCGAGGAAGCGCGCGATCTCGTCCTCGCTCATCGCCCGCCGTCGATGCACGCGCGCGCTCTCGGGCTGGGGCAGGCGCGGCATGTTCCTGATCGGGTTCTCGGCGATCAAGCCGACCTTGAGCGCCCAGTTCAGCATCCCCTGGAGCGTGGCGAGCTTGTGGTTCGCGGTGACGCAAGAGAGCCCACTCTTGAGCATCTGCGCTCGTAGTTGGAGCAGCTCGTGCGCGCGCAGGTCGCAGACGCGCTTGGCGCGGATCTCCCCGAGCACGTCGTCGATCCGCTGGCGGGCGTAGGCGTGGTAGCGGGTGCTCGTCCGCGTCCCCAGGTCGGCGAGGAAAGCGTCGCGGACCTCCGCGAGCGGGCGGCTCTGGCCCTCGACCGCGCCCAGGCCGGCCATCTCCAGGTCGCGCTGGTGGACGATCTCGATCCGCATGCGCTCGGCGACGCGGCGGTCGCGCGAGAGGGCCTGACGGCGACGCTCGCCGGTGGCAGTTTTCCAGTCGAGGGTCCAGACGTCCCCGCGCCTCGTGAGCTTGCCGGCGCTGAGGGCGCGTCCGAGGCGGCGGGCGATCACGGCTCCCTCGCTGCGAGCCATCGCTCGATCGAGATCCGCCTCCACCGCAGGACGCGTGCGCGGTGAACGGGCTCGGGAAACTTGGTGGACGGGTCAGCCCGCCAGCGCGCGAGCGTGCGCTCGTCGATCCGCAGCAGTGCGGCGACCTCGCGGCGCGTCATCAGTGCGCTCGGCTTCTCGGTGGGGGAGGGGAGCATCGGATTCTGGATCGCCTCAGGCTCGCGCGCGGGTCCACGACACTCAGCCTCGCCCTCTCGCAGGAGCGCAAGGGCTGATTCCGAGGTCTCGACGAGGCGCCGTCCGATCGCGGCGAGGTTGGCGAGGACGCCGGCGAGGCCGCCGGGCGGCGCGTCCTTGGCAGGGTCAGCGGTCCGCGTCACGGCAGCATTCCCCGAGCTCGGAGGGAGTCGAGCACGGCTCGCTCGATCGCCTCGCGCGTGCGGACGTCGCGGGGGCGGAAGTAGGGGTGACGCCGCCCCGACTGGTCGCGCCGCGCGGGGAAGGCGATCGAGTACCGTTCCGGCCCGGCTCGGCGAACGACCAGGCCGTCCAGGCGGCCGAGGTCGGCGATCGAGCACGAGGCGAAGCCGATCACGCCCTGGGGCGCGGTCCCCGGAGGCGCCGGCGTGAAGCGCACGCGGCTGATGCGGAGGTCAGGCACGGGAGCCTCCTCCGCGCTCCACTCCTTCCAGCACCGCGAGGAAGTGCTTCAGCTCGTCCGCGGTCGGCTCGCGCTCGGCGGGGTCGCACCCGGTGACCTCCTCGAAAATCGAATTGAAGTCGGCCTTGTACTCCGCTGCATGGGGGGCCCAGCGCGCCTCGAGAGAAGCGAGCCGATCGGGGACACCGGCAGGGGAGTCATCAGGCGCAGCGCCGGGCGTGCACGAGGCGGGGGCACGACCGTCCGAACCGTCCACACCGTCCGAATGACCTTGCTGCGGGGGCTGGCTCGCGGCCTTCGTCGGACGGTCACCGGGGCCGGCAGGCTGGCGACCGTCCGACGACCGTCCGAAGAGACTGGGCCCCGAGGCAGGCGGGGCAGGCGATCCGGACGGTTCGGACGGTCTGGACGGTCTCTTCCCGCCCCAGTCCAGCACGATGATTCGGGTGCGCTTGCGGCCCTTGTCCCGGTCCCCGAGGGAGACCTCCAAGCCCATCGCGCGGAGGTTCGGGGCCACTCGGTCGATCGCCCCGCGCATCGCCCTGGGGTTCTTCGGCCAGTCCTTCCGCTCGCGGGTCTTCTGGTCGGAGCACCCCTCCTCGAGCTTCTTGAGGAGGTCCTTGGCCGGCCCCTCCCAGCGGTCGGTCCCTTCCATGAGTGCAAGCACGGCCGGGCCGACAGGGGACGCCTCCAGCGCGAGTTCGTGGGCCTCATCGCGATTGCCCGTGTAGGCGGCCAGGAAGGTCCCCTCCTTCCAGCCGAGGGCTGACTCCGCGGCCGTGACCCACGTCGCGAAGTCGGCCATGCGCGGCTTGCGCGGCAGCTTCACCTCCGATCGCCGTCGGAGCGCCCCGCTTGTCGCGTCGAGCAGGGCGCCGAGGATCCGGGGACGAACACACTCGAACGCCGCGAGGAGTTCGGCTTCGTCACGACGCCGCACATCCGGAATGACGGGCAGGCGAAGGATGATCGAGCGATCGAGAAAATCCGAGCGTGTCGCGATGTCCTCGATGCCGTTGACGATGATCGGTCGCGCGGCGTCGAAGAGCTTCTCCTCCGCGTCGGTGTAGAGCTCGCGCGTCGCGAAGCCACCGCCCGTCGCGAGGCTGCACAGCGAGTCGGAGAGCCAGGGCGGGATGCCTGAGATGTTGTCGTAGGCGACGACCCAACTGTTGCACGCCGCGATCATCAGATCCCTCTCCTCCCGAGGAGGCCGACGCAGCGGGGGCCTGGCGGGATCGATCAGCGACCGAATCACACGCACGAGGAAGCTCTTCCCGGTCCCCTGCTCGCCGTTCACGACGAGGATCGGATAGGGCCCTCTCGGGTTCAGGCATTCGACAAGGATCGCCACGAACAGCGTCCAGTCGTCGTCCTTAGGGAGGTTCACGAGGGGGCGCAGCTCCTCGATCGACCCTCCCCGCACCGGAACCGGAAGGGGCAGCATCCCGCGGCGCCTCACGAACCGCACAGGGACCCCGTCGCCCGCGACGACCTGCCATCCCTCCGCCGTGATGCGGACCGCTCGTCCCTGGTCGTCACCCAGGTCCAACCAGATCGCGTCGTCCCGGTCGGCGATCCGCACAGCGATGGGGTGCTCGGAGCCCTCGTACAACGCGATGCCGGCAATCGCCTCGAGCGCTTCCTCGACCGCGCACGAGGGCGGCGAGCCTCCAACGCGCCTTCGGAACTCACCGACGAGCCACCACCGAAAGCCCCTCGACAGGATCGGCCAGGTCTCACGGTGTCCGTCAACGGTCTTGATCGTCGCGAAGGGCTCGGCCTCGTGCCGACCAGGGGTGTGGAACAGGTCCGAGATACCGCCGTCGGTGGCGAGGTCGATGAGTTCATCGCGCAGCGATCGCCGTACGGAGGCAGGATCCTGACCGTCCAGATCGTCCGAACCGTCCGAGTAACCCCAGGGAGCAGCAACGAGTTCGGCGCCTACCCGTTCCAGTTCGGCCTCGCACTCTGCCCGCGGGACGCCTGGATGACGCTTCAGAATCCGCTTGAGGAATTGTTCCCGGCTCTTGGCGCTGGTCGCGTCGAGCTTGTCGACGAACTGGGAGCCACCCGGCAGCGTGATCGTCGCCCGAACTCGCCCCTTGGTCCCAACACACGCGCAGTCCAGGGTGTGCCCAGAGAACTGGCTGCTCATGTTCCCCGCAGCAGCACGGTGCTTGTCGAACTCGAGCCACCTGACGAGTCTGTCTGTCGCCGGATCGCCGAGGATCCTCCTCAAGGTCGGTAGGCCCGACGCGGCCTCTCCCGCGTCGATGCGACGCTTCGTGTCCGCCACGCACGCGACGCGGTCCTCGACTTCCTCGTCGCTGGAGGTAGTACTGACGACCCTGATGAAGTTGCGGGCTTCCTCCTCGCTCACTCCTTGACGGAGGAGTGCGCCAGCTATCGCCAGGGCTATCTTGTGACGGGAACCTCTGGTCCAGCTCCGGACGAGGAGACAGGCCGCAGCCAGGAGCCCGGCCGTCCGTCGGAGTTCCTCCCCCTCAACCGGAGCCGGATCTCCTTCCTGGTCCCATAAGATCGGCTCACCGGTCTCGTGCACCGACGGAGGGAACACGGTCTGGCCCCCCTTGCTCCGAATCTCGAGGAGCACTCCCCCATCAATATCCTCGTAGCGGGTGGTCTTGGAGATCGCCGCGCACGAGTAGAGCATGTGCGACCGAGGCCTGCTTTCCCGGCCGAACACGGCTCCCGTCGGGGGCAGGAATGCGTCGGCGATCGCGATCGCCTCGGGGCAGTCGAGGTCGATGTCCACCAGGCCGCCGGAAGGTTCGCCGAGGAGCACCCCGATGTTCATCGACTCATCGCTGAAGTATTGAGGGGCGGTCTCCTCCGTGAGGCGCAGTTGCGTCCAGTCCAAAACTGCCGGGGCCTTGGATCGACGAGCTACCGGGATGGGACACCAGCCTCGGCGGATGTACTCCTTTGCAGAGGCCAATAGGGCGCCTTCGGGAGTCGAAGCGCTGCAGGTCATCGCCGCTTCCTCCCACCAGCCTGGGAGAGGTTGGGTCCTCGCCTTCTTTGGTCACTGCGCCGACGGATCAGCTCCGATTGCAGTATCTCGACCGAAGGGGAGCGGCTGCCGACAACCCGTTTCGTGGCTCGGAGGATTCGCCGGAGCGCCTGTGTCGGAATCTCCTTGAGGAGCATGCCCCAAGGATTCCCAGGCTCCTCCAGTTCCTGTTGCCGCTGGCCGCTTGCTGGTCGCGAATCCCTTCGACTTCGCGAGCCGCAGCAAGCACTTACGTCGGCCTGTCCCCCGTTGCCGGTCGCTTGCTGGCCGTCCTGCTGGTCGCTCCCGGCGACCGACGGAGGTCTTCTATGACCTCTCTCACGGCAGATACTTGATAGAGGTACCGAGGTAGGCGCCCTGATCGGTCGGCTACCTCGATGAAGCCATCATCGTGTGTGCGCCGCCAGCGGTCTAATCGCTTTCGCAGCCGGTTGGCTCGGATCCCAAACCTCTCGGAAAGCTCTGTGACCGAGAGTCGGGATGTACTGTCCTCCAACCGGTCGTCTGGCACGGGCGGCCCGGATGCGATCCCGTGGTGTTCTGTGGTTAGCTGTCCCGATGCCGGGGAAGCCAGCGCTGTGGTGTCTCCTTGAGTCTCCTTCCTTGTCCGATTCGCTTCCAACGTGGATCCACCCTGCACGGAAGTCTGGTTTCCACTCGCGAGGAGTCCCTGAAGTCTCTGCAAGATGTCGCGAAGCTGGGCTCGCGAATAGGCTCGCACTGCGGCTCGTCCTGAGAATGCACTTCCAAAGAGGCGAAGAGCATCGAAGGCGCTACTGGCCGTCGGCTGTCCAAGGGCCTCGTCGATCTCCCCAACCAACTCAAGCGGTATGGCGATGCCACCCTGAAGAAAGACTTCCGAATCAGGAGTTCGAAGGTAGCCATTGATGCGGGAGATGAGCTGCCGGATCTTGTCCACAGACCTGTTCATGCTGGAGAAGGAGTCTCCACGACCCCCATCGCGCAGGCAAGTAGAAGAGCCGGCCTTTGCGAGTGGCCACCTACCTCGCTAGCACACCCACCACGGCAACCCCGACCCCCGCGAGTGCGACGAGGAACACAAGGCACCCCGAGCTCCCGCCCCGCCCCCGCCGCGGCGGCGAGAACGCTGCGTTGATCGCCTCGCGCGTGATGTTGACCCCTACCTGTTCGATCCAACCCATGACTGTGCGCCTCCTCGCGCATTCATACTTCTTCCTGCGCCCGGCAGATCGCCCTTGCGCAACTGCGCTGAACTGCTCGGCGTTCCGCTCTCCTGCGCGAGCACCTCACGCAGCCTGTCCTCGTCGCACCGCGCGTACACCGTCGTCGACGCGATCGAGCGGTGCCGCAGCGCCTGCTGCGTGAGCAGCAGGTCGTGCGTGCTCCTGTAGATCCTGAGGGCGAACGAGTGCCGCAGGTCGTGCGGCTTCACGGCGTGCTGGACGCCCGCGCGCTCGCACCAGAGCGCGAGCCGACGCGCGGCGTGACGCGCGCACAACGCCCGCCCGCGCAGCCCGACGAAGAGCGGGCCGACCCTTCGAGCGCCGATGTACCGGCGCAGGTGATCGCGCACCGCGCGCCCGAGGAACACCACCGTGGGCGCGTCGCCCTTCGTGGTCCGGAGACGCAGCTCGCCGCGATCGAGGTCCACGTCGCCGACGTCGAGCGCCAGCGCCGACCCGATGCGGATGCCGCTCCCGAGCATCAGGGCGAAGAGGGCGTGGTCGCGCTCGGCCGCCGCGCCCTTGCCCTGGGCGAGCGCGAGAAGGAGTCGCCCCTGCTCCTCCTCGCTCAGCGAGCGCGGCGGCGGCGCGCCGCACAGCGCGCGACGGATCAGGCGCGCCGGGTTCGAGCGCGTGTAGCCCGCGTCGTGCGCGTAGCGGAAGAAGGTCCGCAACGACGTGCGCAGGGCGTTGGTCGAGGTCGCCCTCTTCGTCCGCCCATCTGGCCGTGTGCGCGCGACAGGCGACGCCAGAAACGTGGCGAGGTCCTCGTGGTCGACGTCTTCGACCGCGCCGCCGCGGCCGCGCTCGGCGAGCCACGCGGCGAGCAGGGCGATGTGGCGGCGGTACTGGCCGGCGGTGTGCTCGGATCGTCCGTCGGCGCGGAGCTGGGTCAGGTACCTCGACAGCGCGTCCTCTATCTTCATGGGTCCCTCCACTCAAGCGCAGAGGGCCAGCCCGCCACGACGGCGGACCGGCCCCCTCGTGCGTCGGGCGACCTCAGACCGTCGCGGCCATCTCGGGCAGCGGGGCCTTCTCGACGATCCCCCGCTCCTCGGCCCACACGAGCGCCAAGCGCAGCACGCGCCGCGTCTTGTCGATCGAGGGCTTGGCCTTCGGCTTGCCGCTCCGGAGCTTCGTCACGCGCTTGCAGTCGAAGTACTCCTGCACGCGCTCGGGCGTCAGGTCCGCAACCAGCGTGTCGGCACCGATCTCACCCATCGCAGTCTTCAACTCCATGGTGTAGCTGGCGATCGTCCCGCCGCTCCACTCGCCCTCTGCGAGGTGCGCGAGGTAGCGCTCGGAGAGGTCGGCGAGCGTCAGCGCGCCAGTGGTCTCCTTCCGCTTCCCCTTCTTGGGCTTCCTCTCCGCGGGCGGTTCGGGCTCCGCCTCCGTCACGGTCGTGGTCTCGGTCGGGGCCTCAGCCGGCGCCTCGGTCGTGGACACGGCGTCCGGCTCCTTCTTCTTCTTCGTTCCCATGTGCATCTCCTTGTGTGCGCCCCACCATCGGGGCGAGGCGCATCAGGGCTTCCATGAGAAGGGCAGTGGTTGTCAATCTGGAGTTTTCATTGCTTGGATTGTGCTTCCTCCCTGGTCTTCTTGATTCCCTTCCGCCACCGCTGGCTTCCATTCGCACTCAGATTGTGCCTCGTTTGGGCACGGTGCTTGAGGGGGTCCGACCGGCCGGTGCTGCTATCTCAGTGTCGTGCTCGAAGCACAAGCCCTGATCGCAGTCACCGGACGGGCGGTTTGCGGAAGGGATTCAAGACTCGTTCCGTGTTCTGTGAAGTCCTCCTTGATCAGGCGGGCAGTGCTTCACCTCGACGCTTCGCAAGGTGGAACGGGTCGTACACCTCGCCTGTCTTCCATAAGTGATGCAGGAGTACGGCCAGCTTCCGGGCCACGGCCGTCTTCGCGCGCTTGCGCCCATTCTTGCCGCCGCTCGATGCAAGCCTGAGACCGAACCGTTTGAGATCGCAATCCGGTCCGAAGTGTCCGAGGATGTAGTTCGCCGCGATCACGAGTAGACGGCGCATGTCGTGATCGCCAGCCTTGCTGATTCGTAGCTGGGGCGAGGAGTCTCCGGAGTCATGCCTTCGGGGCACAAGGCCAAGGAACGGGCCGGCTTGGCGCGAATCATCGATCCGTGATGGACTTCCCAAGGTGAGTACGTAGCTAAGTGCGATCAGCGGCCCGACGCCTGGCACTTGCCGCAGCGCCCTGGTTTCGGGGAATCCCTCGTCGGCCATGCGTTCGATGTGTGTGTCGAACTGCTTGATCTCTACGCTGAGCTCGCCGATCAGGCGCAAGATCGGCAGGAGCGCGGATCGAAGCTCATCGGGTAGATGCTCCTTCGCACGGTCGTGGAAGCAACTCGTCGAGCACATCGGGATGCGATGACCAAATGACTTGACCGCGCCACGTACGTGGTTGACCAGCGCAGTTCGTGAATCAACAGCCATGTCGCGAGCCCGCTTGGTGGCAAGAGCAGCTTGGCGTTTCACGGAACGGTGCTTCACCGGCGAGAGCAACTCTGGATCGAGGCGGCCCAGGCGCGCCAGGAACTCGGCGTCCGTGCGGTCACTCTTGCGATCGTTGCATGAGATGAGCTTCACACGCCTGGGATTGGCCACGATCACCCCGCATCCCAACTCCGCCCCGAGGCGACTCACCCATGGAGAGTGACCTCCGGCCTCTACGACCAAGCGGGCGGGGGCGAATCGACTCAGCAGAGCCGACAGAGCCTCTCGCGTCATGGCGACCTTGCCATCCTCGAGGTGCCTGCAACCATCGTCGATGATGCAGTAGGACGAGCTGCGGTTGCCCATGTCCAAGCCGATCGTGATCGGCGTCAAGGGCATGGCGGTGATCGAGGTGCGCGGCGTAGCGTGCTTCATCTTCGGCCTCCTTGTGGTTAGCGACCTGTCAGCTCTCCTTCTATCACCGCGGTGGGACTGCGCGACCTCGGGCGGAGGCCGGCCTTCTCATCCCATCTCAGGGTGCCGAGGAAGGGAGGAGGCTCGCCGCGGAATGAATGCTTCGGTTGTGCTTGGTCCGCCTGCTCGAGAATTGCCCGACGAATCCGAACGAGGTCGACAGACAGGCACACCTCCTGCTGGAGGCTCAGCCGATCCGGATTCTTGACCCGAGCTGGTAGCCGGGCCCCGCTGCCGCGCCGACGTGCGCCACCACGATAGGCGAGCGCGCGTCCCAGGCTGCAAGCGCGAGCGCCACCACGCAGTCGTCGTGGACGCCAGAGGGCGCGCTCGTTCGGACGGCTCCAGCATCGGTCACCGAGTACTCGAAGGCCTCGAGCTCGTCGATCCCCTCGGGCCACAGGTCCGGGCGCGGCAGCACGATCTCGCTGCGTTCGAACATCAGGGCGAGATTGTTGACGAGGGCGGACTTCGACGCCTGCGTGAAGGCGTAGGCCCGGGCCTGGACGCCGGCCTGGCGCAGGCTCTCGTACACAGGCTCGCCGGCGCCGGTCGAGTCGACCCGCAAGGTCACGTCGTCGTAGCGCTCGGTCGCGGCCTTGATGCGCGCCACCTGCACCGACCAGTCGAGCCTGTGGAAACGGTCGACGAAGACCACCTCGCGCTTGCGGTTCAGGATCACGAGCACGGTGAAGTCCTCGACCTTGGCGAGGTCGAGGCCCCCGACGTAGATCTCACCCCGCTGCGGGTCCTGGAGAATCCCCGTCGCCGCCTCGCGGACGTTGCGGAAGACGGCACCGCTGCCCTCGATGAACTCCGCCCCGAACTCTTGCCGGAACACCCGCTCCGGCAGCCGCTCGCGCTCCTGCTCGATCACCTCGCGGTCGAGCAGCGGGTTCGCCCACGAGGGCATGTTCCAGCTCTGGTAGTCGGGGTCGACGTTCTGCCCGCGCTTGTAGAGGTCGAAGAAGTAGCCCTTGCCCTTCGGCGTCGAGATCAAGAGCGCCCAGCCCTCCTTGTCGATCAGGCGCTGGGAGAGGTAGTTCTCCCAGATCGAGGGCTTCAAGCGCGATGCCTCGTCGACGATCACCCAGTCGAGTCCCTCACCGAGGAGCGAGATCGGGTTGTCGGCCGACTTCCCGCGGATCTCTGAGAGACCACCGCCCATGTTGCGGATCACGAGGCGCCGCTCGTTCTCCTTGAGCGACACGATCCGATGCCGCAGGTGGCTCGCCGCCACGACCGCGGCCTGGTTGAAGACGCGCTCGCTGAGGTCGTAGGTCGGCGCGACGACCCAGCCGACCGAGTGCTCGGCGGGCTGCATCGCCGCCGCCAGCCCCTCCATCGCGGCGCAGACCGACTTCCCGAAGCGCGAGCCGCACGCGACGACCCGCCGCGGCGCCCGCGACTCGTGGATCACCTTCTGGCCCGGGTGCGGCTCGTAGCCCAGGTGCGCGAAGAGGGCGCGCTTGCTAAGCCGCCTCTTCGCCCTCTCCCCCATCCTCGTCCTCGCCGTCCCCGTCGCTGACCATGAGCTTCTCGTACTCGCGCTTGATAACGTCCTCGACGTTCACCGCGTTGCGGTCGGTGGGCTCGCCGAGGATGAGGCGCTCCTGTTGCACGCCGAGGTGCAGCGCCTTCACGGCGTCCATGGCCGTCCCGAGCGACATGCTCTTCAGGGCTTCGAGCGCCTTGGCCTGGATCACGCGCGCCGAGCGCAGGTGACGGGCGTTGATCGCCTCCATGGTCTCGGCCGCCTTCTCGTCCGAGGCCGTTCTCGCCTTGGCCTCGATCTCGAGGACGCGCCTCTGCCAGCCCTCCTTCTTCGCGCGCTTGGTGACCGTGACCTTGCTGACTGCGTAGCGCTTGGCCACGGACGTGTAGCTCCGCGCCAGGCCGAGCGAGAGGTAGTGGTCGAAGGCGTCGGGCGGGAGCTTGCGCTTCAAGGGATTCCCCTCTCGGCCGCGACCTCGGCAAGAGCCTGTCCGGTGCCGTCGAGCGTCGCCTTCTTCCCGGTCGCCGCCTCCCAGCGCTTGATCGTCCCGTCCACGAAGGCCGGCGCGATCTCCATCGCGAAGCAACGCCGCACGAGCTTCTCGGCGGCGATGATCTGACTGCCCGAACCCGAGAAGGGCTCCAGCACGATCTGTCCCCTCTTCGAGTGCTGCTCCATCGGGATCTCGAAGACGCGCGGCGGCTTCGAAGTTGGGTGGAATGTGGTGATGCGCGCCTTGCCCTCCCAGTCGAGCTCCCACACTGTGTCGAGCGCGCCATGGCCGTGCTTGGGCATGTTCCCCCGCTTCCATCCGAAAGCGCAGGGCTCGTGGCGCCAGCGGTAGTAGCAGTGGCCAAAGGTCGCGCACGGCTTCACCCACACGAGGATCTGATGGAGGAGCAGCCCGTGGCGCTCGAACGCGGCGGCGATCGTCGGCTGCTGGACGTGCGCGTGCCACACGTACACTGCCGCGTCGGGGAGAACGTGCGGCAGGCAGGTCACGAAGACCCCGTCGAGGAACTTCCCGAGGTCCTTGATGTCGATCTCGCGGTAGAGGTGGGACCAGTCCTTGCCGGAAGGCTTCCCGTCGTGGATCGGGCGGTCGTTGCCGGTGTAGTTGACGCAGTAGGGAGGATCGGTCGAGAAGAGCGCCGCCTTCTCCCCCGCCATGAGGCGCGCGAGGTCCTCGGGCTTGGTCGAGTCCCCGCACAAAAGCCGGTGCTCGCCGAGGATCCACAGGTCCCCGCGCTTGGTGACCGGGTTCTCGGGGGGCTCTGCGGGACCCGGGTCGTCGACCTGGCCCTGCGGCCCGCCCTCGCCGAGCTCGTCGAGAAGGGCGTCGATCTCGTCGCTCGTGTACCCGACCCCCTCGAGCGCGTCCTCGGCGCGCAGCTCCTCGAGCAGCTTCGAGAGCGCCGGCTGGTCCCACTCCGCGAACTCGTGGGTCCGGTTGTCGGCGATCGAGTAGGCCGTGGCGTCGAGGTCAGAGCCCTCGAACCAGACCACGGGAACCTGGGTCTTGCCGAGGGATCGCGCTGCCTTCAGGCGCGTGTTGCCCGCGATCACCTCGCCCGAGCGCTTGGCCACGATCGGCTGCTGGAAGCCGAAGCGCCGGATCGAGGCGGCGACGTGCGGGACCGCAGGATCGTTCAGCCGGGGGTTCGAGCAGTTCAGGTGGAGGCGGTCGACCTCGACCCACTCCACCCCGAGGGTGCTCTGCTCCATGCCAGTTCCTTCTGCCGGGAGAAATCCCCGGCGCGACGCTCGCCTGGAACCGGCTTGGAGTTGGTGGCACGGAAAGGTGCCCTTGGAAATAGGCGCCCGGTGAGCGCCCCGATGGTAGTCGAGCGGGAGGGGCGTTCAAAGAGGAGAAATGGGCCTGAGCGGGGAAGGATCGGGGAAGCTCCGGTCCCCTCCGGTGAAGCATCGGTGAACCATGCGGTGAAGTTCGAATCGCGCCGATCGGCCTTGGCGGGGTCGCCAGAGGGGGCGATGTTTACCGCTCATCGGCGGCCTCATCGGATCAGGCACCTCGCGCTCGATCGTAAGTCATTTAGGGAGCGAGTGCTGCACTAATGAGGGCACTCGTAGTTACCCGCCGCAACATGCCCAAATCGGTGAAGCTCCGGGGAACCTCCGGGTAACTTTCGCCCCGAACGGGTGCGTTCCAGCGCGGCGCTGACTTCGAAATCGCGGGCGCGGGCAACTTCCGCGTCGCCACGTCACCCGATCTCCTCGGGCTGGGGACGACAAATCGAATTTCTCCCCCGCGGGCAACTACCGGGCAACCAAGATCTCCCGTCCGGCTCCGGCGATCAGTCCCATTTGCCTTGGCAGACGACCTCGATCGCGGGGAACCTGCGAGGAAGTCGAGCAGTCGCATGAACACGTCTATGGGACCACGTTGATGGTGAGCTTGGCTTTCGTCACCCCATTGAAGAAGTTCTCGCCGCTCCCCCTCACCTCAACCGATCCGCTCGTGAATTGATACCCTGCGCTGCAAGAGAACGCCAGGTCCACATCTTCGAACAACTCGATCGAGCTGCACACTTGGCCAGATGGCCACACGTCGTGCGTCTCTGCAATCGGGACCCCGAGCGTAGGCGGTTCCGACTCTACCACATTGCCCTGCTTGCACGACCAGGCCACAGAATCGGATACGCTGGCTTCGTGGACGCCGTCCGTGTCACTTGCTGTCATCTTCACAACGTAGTGCTCGCCCAACTTGGCCTGGAATTCGGCGTCTCCTGTGAAGTTCTGCACGGCATTCGTTGTGTTGTTCGTGACTTTCCACGTGATGGATGGGGGTGTTGAATCGGAAGCTGGCGGATACACCTTCGGACATGCGCATCCGCACACCGAGGTGACAAGTGTGGTGACAACCCACGCACGACTCGACAGGAGACTCGAATTCATCGGCATGCCTTTCTGTGTTTTCCTGAGACCAGTACGACCTCGGCCCACCGTAGCGTTCACGGCATTCCTTCCGCTTTCGCGGTCGGGACGAGGCAGCCGCCTCGGATAGTTCGATCAGCGTGGACCCTTCGAGCGCGAAGTAGATGGCCTCGTGGTCGGACCTGCATCGAGCACGGACGCCAAACGGCGCGAGCGCGATTCGCTGAGCGCCGTCGCGGGCGAGAGACAGAGGGTGAGCCTTGATCCACGCGAGCAAACCAGACCTTGCGCAGCCCCCTCACGGGCCGCGCGGTGCGCATTCTACTCAGGGGACGAACGGGGTGGAGGCGAGGGTCGGATCCGACTTGCGGCAGGCGTGAATTCGGCCTCGATGGGAGTTCCTACGAGGACAGGGGTTTGCCACTGGAAGGTGAGCCAGATCCCGGATCTGAGCTTCAGGGGTCCCGCATCACGAAGTGGGGAATCTGATGTCTCGAAGACAGAGGAGGCCGGCCCAGGAGTCGCCCGTACGGTGTGCGACACACTGCGGATCGGCTCTCAGTAGGCTCGCCGCACCACCCATGGTTGCCATCGCTGACAGTTTCCGCGCTCGTTGGGAAAGCGAGCGCGAGCGGCGCGAGATCGCGGAGCTAGAGCAGCTCGCCGCGTGGCTTCTCGCTCTTTGCGGCCAACGGCACCGACGGTGAGCCCTCGACACACAGACTCGACTGGGCGCAGAACACGGAATTCCTGGACCCCCGATCGCCCTCCTGCCACCAAGAGGGGACTTTCCCTGGCTGCGGCGTAGGAATCCCAGACTATCGGCTCGGTCCGACTGGAAAGGTCTAGAATCAACCCCAGCGCAGCCCGGGCATTCCGGGTTTCTGCTCCTTTCCTCTTCCCGCCGTCCTCCCTCCGCCACCTCGGCATCGGCTCATTCGGAGGCCCCGCGACTTGACGGTCGGGCGACCCGCATTCCCCGCGAGGTATGCGATGAGCAAGGTCTCCGTTTTCCGTTGCTCCCTCTTTCTCTCAGCGCCGCGCGCGCTTCTATCAATGCTCCTCGTGCTGACTTGGGCTGGATCGAATCGGGCTCACGCTCAGACGACGCCCTTCGACTATCGCTCGGCCGGCCTCGTGC
>JBGPOP010000059.1:0-16196 GCA_041488095.1 Planctomycetota bacterium | reverse complement strand
CTTTCCGCTTCCACGAGCACGGATCCGCGCGGCACCAGCCCGCCCGTAGCGAAGCCTCGATCCGACGAGCCGGATGCGTGAGTTGCGCAAGTCCGGATCTGTGGGAGGCCGGTGGGGGCAACCTCACCGGCCCACCCGGCTATGGAGGGCCCGTCAACCCGCGCTGTACGAAGTTCGACGCATGGCCGCATGGGGGTTCGGGAGTAGTCTGGCTTCACGCCTGGACGCCGGAGTCGTCCCCCGGGCGCTCTGCGGCCGCGACATTCGACGAGGAGGTAGGTGATGGGATCGGAAGCGTCGCGGAGAGGAACGGGATGGGCCTCGCTCGCCATCTGGGCGGCGACGGCCGCTGTCGCCGCAGCGCAGAATCCGCCGAGCTACACGGTGGAGTTCCTCGGCGCTGCGACCGGTGCGACCGCGATGAACCAGTCGGGCAGGATGGTCGGGACGTCGCCGCTCGCGCCGGCGAACGAGCGCGGCTGGGTGGCGAGCCACGGTTCGCCTCTCGCGCCGCTGCCCCTGCCGTCGGGCAGGATGAGCAGTCGCGTGTACGACATCAACGACGCCGGCGTGATCGCCGGAGCGGTGAGCTCGGTCTCCTACGCCGACCCGAGCTTCGGCGCCGTCGGAGCTCTCTGGATCCCGAACGGGAGCGGGGGATACACGATCCAGGAGCTCGGGAAGCTGCCGGGCGACATCGGCAGCGCGGTGACAGCCCTGAACAACGTCGGCGACGTCGTCGGCTACTCCCAGGGTGGCATGTATCGCCGCGCGGTTTGGTTCACGGCGCCGGGCGGCATCCTGGACCTCAACCCCTACGGCGCCTGGGGCCCGAGCGGGATCAACGACCAGCGCGTGATGGTGTGCTACTGCCTGATTCCCTTCACGAATCATTGCGGGCGATTTGACCTGAACACGATGGTCGTGCAGGACCTCGGGCTGCCGCCCGGAAGCTACTGGGCGACCACGGCCGGGGCGTCGATCAATGCCTCGAACCAGGTCGCCGGCCTGGCGATCCTGGCGACGGGCACGAACTGCGACCGCGAGGCCGCGCGCTACACCGACGGCATCGGCTGGGAGATCTTCAGCGGGTGCGGCCCGAACAACGGCTGCGGAAGCATGAACGACCTCGACGACGTGACGATGTGGGTCAACACCGCCGGCTACGTGCGTTACGAGGGGATCGGCACCTACCGTATCGAGGACCTCATCGTCTCCCCCGTCGGCCACTGGTCCCTGTACATCGGCACCGGCCAGATCAACAACTCCCGGCAGATCGCCGTCGGAGGCACGAACTCCGTGACCGGGGAAAGCGGCCTCCTGCTGCTCACGCCGGACACGGCCGTCGGCACGCCCATGTGCTTCGGGGACGGCTCGACGAGGCCTTGCCCGTGCGCCAACGAGAGCGGCCCGGGCCAGGGACAGGGCTGCCGGAACTCGACCGGCGTCGGCGCGGTCCTCTCGGGCATCGGCTCGAACGTCGTCGCGAACGACAACCTCGTGCTGCACCTCTCTCAGGGGCCGGCGAACAAGACCGCGCTGTTCCTCCAGGGAGGCTCCGCGATCAGCGTCCCGTTCTGGGACGGCATCCGCTGCGCGGGCAGCCCCTTGATCCGCCTCCAGGCGATCACGCTGAACGCGAGCGGCGCGGGCGACTCGACGGTGTCGATCGTCACCCGAGGCGGCGTGACCCCGGGCGTCAGCCGCATCTACCAAGCGTGGTTCCGCGATCCGCACGGGCCCTGCGGGACGGGTTGCAACGTCAGCGCGGGAGTGCTGATCGTCTGGCAGTGAGGCCGGCGATCTCCCTGGCCTGCCGGGTGGCGCGGCTCCCTCCCCTCATGCCGCGAGCCACGGGCAGCGCACGAGGAACAGCGCCGCGCGATCGCTCACCAAGGAATCATCAAGCCGCTGCTCGCGCGGGGTTTTCGGGATGGACAGGTCAGGATCTGTAGGATTCCCTTGCACCCACCTTGTTCGCGCGCTGCGTCACGTGCCATGAAGCGCCATCCCAGCCTCCAACCGCTCTCCCGCGAGCACCACCTCGTCCTCGCACAGGCGCGCGCGATCCGATGGGCGCTGTCGGGGCGTGCAGGGACTCCGCGCGAGGCGTGCGCAGGCTTCCTCGCCGTGTGGAAGGGCACGATCACCCAGCACTTCGTCGCGGAGGAGCTGTGGATCCTGCCGCTGATCTCTCGGCGCGAGGATGCCGAACGCATGCGCGACGAGCACGAGAAGCTGCGCGTGCTCGCCGAACGGCTCTCGCACAAGGAATCTGGGGCCGAGCCCGACCGCGAGCTCTTGAGCCGCCTCGCGCGCGGGCTCGACGATCACATCCGCTGGGAGGAGCGTCATCTCTTTCCGGCGATCGAGGCGAGCACTCCTCCCGAGAAGCTGCGCGAGGCGGGCGAGAAGCTCGCTGCGGCCGAGAAGACACGACTCAGCGCATCCCGCGGACGCAGCGAACGGCGTTACTGAAGCCGCGAACCGGGCTCGCAGCTACGCGGGGGGGTCTGAAGGCATTTCCGCGACGGTGCCAGGCTGCCCGCGGGGTCATGCGCTTGGGCGTCGTATGCTCCGAGCACGAGCGCGAGCTACGCTTGAGGCCCGTTCAGGATGCCATCGTGGTTGTCGTCGGCTTGTTTCTCTACGGCCCCCTCGTCCTGATTGCGGTGGCGCTCAGCGTGGAGGCGGCCCTCTACGTCCTTGGCAAGGGCCTCTTGCCTCGGAAGCTCGTCGGCATGGCGACGGGAGTCCTGATCGTCCTGTGGATCGCGGCCTGCTTCTTCGCAGTCGGGTTCCGCGTCTTGGGCCGTGACTGGGTCCACCTGTTCTGGTCGGCGCAGATCCCATTGGTCGGCCTCTTCCTTGGATCGGGTGCGCTGCTGTGTCGAACGTGGCGCGTCGATTCTGAAAACGCCGCAAGCGCCGCGCCCAGCGAGGAGTCCATCCGGCGCAAGCGGCATGGGTGGACCAGGAACGGCGCGTTTCTCTTCCTTGCGATGACCGTGACTTTGGGGCTCGCCCCGCTCGTGCTCCAGATTGCGCTGCCCGACGACCATCCATCCCCACGTGACACCGGCTCGCCCATCCAAGGCCTCCGGGAGCTCGCTGCCTGGGGATTCGGCGGTCCACGGCCAGCAACGCTCACCCCGATCACGCAGGAGGAGATCGCACGCGGGCTCGGCCACCTGCCGCGAGACATCACCGTGCCGATGGGCACGACCCTGATTGCGGCGTACCTGTGGATCGCGTTCAGCCTGCTCGCGATGGGTGGCCGCCTGATACGATCGCGACGCGCGCGCCTGGCCTTCTATCTACTCGCTCCTGTACTGCTCGGCGTGCTCAACTTCATCGAGCCGGTCTTTCATGACAGGGCCACGTACGGAGCTCTCGATCCGCGGTTCTTCGGTCCGGACAGCAGTCGCGAATCCGGCATCTGGACCTGCGAGCCCGCGGTCGTGCTGTCCTACGGCCCCGTCTTGCTCGTCGCGTTTGCATCCGCGCTCGTGCTCGCTCTGTGCCTGGCCCTGGAGCGCTTCACACCAGAATCGCGCGGCGTGCTCTGACGCACGTCGCCGGCCGGGCGCTTCAGAACGAGTAGCCGACGAAGATCCCGAACTGCGTGTAGTCCGCGTCGCCGTTGGTTCCGAAGAGGGTGATGTCCGATCCGAAGAGGAGACGAAGATCGGCTCCGACGTGCCAGTCGGAGGTCAAATCGTAGTAGGCGCCGCCGTGGGCGTAGCCGGCCAGCGAAGTGTCGTCGTCGGACAGTCCGAGCCCCGAGAACTTGGCCTTGATCCACGACAAGCCCAGGCCGACGTAAGGATGCACGTTCCCGTCGGTCACGTCCCAGGTCTTGCGCGCGCCGACGGAGCCCTCCGTGGTCTCTCCCTTGAATCCGCCGCTCGAATCCTTCGAGTGTGAGAGGGTGGCCTCGAGCCCGACGGGCCAGTCGGACACTGGCGTCGCGAATCCGAGCTCGACCATGGTCTGGTCGTCGGTGGGGCTCCAGTCGCTCGAATCGGACATCGATCGCTGACCCACGAGCAACGAGATGTTGCTGCGGCTGGATTCCTGCTGAGTTGCTCTGGACTGATTGCCTCCAGGCGAGACCGTTGCGCAGCTCGCGGCGAGGAACGGGACCAGGGCGAGCGTAGCGAGCGCGGGTTTCATGACTCCTCCTTGAAATCGGGTGGCCACGAACGGCCACGCGCACAGCCTACCGCGGTGCGGCTCAGGTCCCCAGGATGCGGTTCCGTCACGACGATGGCCGGCCAGCAAGCAAGGAGGGGAGCGCGTCAGCAAGCCCGGGGCAACTCAGCGCCTCCTGTGAGGTTCATGGATGCATCTTCCGCCGCAGGGCGGAAGGGCCGCCGACGGCGTGCGCGGAGTTTTCGGGACGCACACTCTTGTCTATCTCTCCGGCAGCTCCGAGACCAAGATCTTCAAACGCACCTTGTCGGCCGGCGGGAGCTTGCTCGCGATTCCGCGGCGACCCATCTCGGCCGCTTTCAGCGACGCGCCCGCGCGCACCGCGGACTCCATCAGCTTCGCGTATGTCCCCACCCTCGGGTCGAACGCCAAGAGCAGCTCGACGATTGCGGCGGCGCTATCCGACTTGCCTACGCCGAGCAGGATCTCGCAATACTCGGAGCCCACGCGGACCGTCTCGCGCCGGCAGCGATCGAGCGCCGGATCCGGAGCAGGGCTGCCCTTCTTCTCGATCTCGGCGCAGGCGGCCATCCGCTTCTCCAGATCCGCGGCCGGATCTCCCACACACTCCAACGCGTCCGCGTAGCGGCGGTCGGTGAGCAGCACGACGAGCACATGCGGCGCGAGCTGCCGCCGTGCATCGATCCTTTCGGGACGCTGGCGCAGCGAGTCGTAGATCGCCGTCAGGCGATCGAGACGCGCGAGCTTCTCGTCGAGCAGGATCACGTCCGCGATGTCGCCCGCCCGCTCGCTTCCTTTCAGGATTCGCGCTCCCGCCGCGTCGCTTCGATGGGCGAGCTCCTCGAGCGCGGTCGGGTAGGCTTGCCCCAGGCGGAGGATCTCCGTCAGGACCGCGTTCGACCGCGTTTCGGTGAAGGAGGGATCGTTCTCGGGGCCGTGGTCGAAGCACCACAGGAGCTGCTCGAGAGCCTCGGAGTGGATTCCACGGCCGAGGAGGAGCTGGGCGAGCTCGAGGTGCAGCCGGGGCGACTTGGCGTTGGCGGCGACCCGGGCACGGGCGCGGAACAGGGCGTCCCTGCCCGCGAGCGTGTCGCGCGCCTGGGAGAGAAAGCTTCGCGGCTCCAGGTAGCCGCCGGCGCGATCGATTTCGGTTCCGCTCCCGCCAGGATCCACGAAGACGATCGTCGGGGCGGACTGGACGTGGAATCGGCGGGCGAGCTCCGACTCGGGGTCGAGATCCACGCGGATCGCGACCACCTTCTCCGTCAGGAAGGTGCGGACGCGGCTCTCCGGGAACGTGAGCGTGTCGAGACGCTGGCTCGCTTCCGAGCTGGCCGAGCGGAAATCCAGCACGAGCAGCTTCTTCTCGTTCCTTGCGGCGGCGATGGCCTTCTCGAAGGGGAGGTCGCGGAACGGGTCACCCGGAAACGCTGCGAGGAGGAGCAGAAAAGGCGCGGCGAGCACGGGCACCATGGTAGCGGTCTCGGGTCGGGCGTTTGTGCCATCCGAACAGGGACCCTGGCCGCCGGGGCGCACGCGTCGGGTGGACGCCTCCTATATATGAGGAGGCGAACCCGCTTCATGGCCATCAGGATGAGGGTTCGTGATGCCGGGTTCAGCACCAACTGGGGCTCGATCGAGGATCAACGACCGTTTTGCGGGCCGCGAACCTGGCTCGCAGCTAGGCGCCTGTGGTTTTCGGGACGGACAGGTATGCTCGCGCGTCCGTGGGAAGCCCCGATCGCTGTGAGAACGCCCCGCGTGGGCCCCGGTCCGAGCCTGGATCGCGGCTGCGAGGACCGACGGCTTCCCCTGACCACAGCCCTCCGACGATCTGCGGTCCGGCAAACCCGTGCTCCTGAAATATTCCTCCCTGATCGGCTTCGCGGTCCTCATCGGGGTCCTGATCGCGCTGATCTCCCTGCACTCCCTCTTCGCCGTCGAGCCCGTCGGCATCACCGTCCAAGTCCTGGCCGTGCTCCTCATGGTCTGGGCGCGCGCGACCTTCGGCGTCCGCAGTCTCCACGCCGCCGCCAACCCGACGAGCGGCGGCCTCGTCACCAGCGGTCCGTACCGCTTCATCCGCCACCCGATCTACGCAGCGATCCTGTACTTCCTCGGCGTCGGCATCGTCTCCCATCCCTCCTGGTCGACCTTCGCGCTCGGCCTTGTCGCAATCGCCGCGACCACGGTGCGCATCCTTTCCGAGGAGCGCCTGATCGTCCAGCGCTACCCCGAGTACGAGGAGTACGCTGCGCGGACGAAACGTGTCATTCCCTATGTGATCTGAGCGCAGGGACTGGTCGCACGAACTCGAGGCGGCTGCCTCAGGTTGTCGTGAAGAGTCCAGCGTTGAAGCAGATCGGACCGCGGCACAAGTCCTTCGAGCACGGGGCGGGCAGACAAGACTCGGATGATCCCCCGACATCCCCACCACGATGGACGACGAGGCGGTGAGCGCGGCAGTGAAAAGCCAGGCTCGCGTCACCTCGCCCGGGAGACAATCCTGAGCAGGAGCACCGACAGGATCGCAACGGGGATTGTCACCAAGCCCTCGTGCAGCGCCGCCCAGACTCCGAAGAGTGGGGACACGATGAACCCGGCAAGGGTCGCCTCGTCCCAATCCCAGCCGGATTCCCCGGCGACCGCACCGAGAGCGATCCGCATCCACATGAAGAGCCCTGCTGCGAGAAGCACCATACCTGTTGCCAGGCCCGGGATGAGGATGGGCTTTGCCCGGATGATGGGGCGGCGGAATGCCGTGGAGACCACACAGCTTGTCGCAACCAGCGCGCTGCCTGACAGGATGTGCTCCAGCGGCCCGGGTGATCCGATCGCTTCGCTGAACGGTCTGCTTGTATACGGGATCCAGAAGAGAACGAGGTCCCACAAAATCCCGACCACCCCAGCCGTCAGGATGTACGCAGCCAGAGGCCAAACGGAGCGGTCCGTCTCGATGGCGAACCACCACCCAAGACGCCTCGAAACGACGGCCAGAGTCATGGAGTCCGAGTCCTGCTTGCGCTGCGCCCACGATCATCCCCACCACCAGCGGGCCTGTCCAGAAGCGGCGCAGGACGCAGGTCGCGGGTCAGTCGGGGTGAGTCCCGGTTCGTCCGAGCAAGCGAGGAATATGACGCGGACACCCACGCGATCGCCTTCGGGCGAATGAGGCGGTTGGGTCGGCGGTCAGTGCTCAGGTTGCAGACGGAGACGCCTACCTGACATCGCTACCGTACCCGAAATCTCCCAACGGGGACGGAGCAGATTCCACCTTGATGCCGTGCTCATAGCGGCCTGATCCGCCCGAATCGAAGAGGCCGTCCGCGTACCAGAGGCTCCAGCATCCCTCCCACATTCCATCCTCGATCAAACCTTCCTCGAATCGATTCTCCTGGGGGATCCACTGAACGTCCGACGCGTTCATCAACCACGTGCGGCGGATCCGTGCCCCCTCGAAGCAGCCAGAACCGAATCCCGAAGGGCTGGGGTTCTGAACAACGACGGTGTGATCGCCCTGGACGGTCTGGGCGTTGGAATCACGAGGCTGCGTTGCAGCAGCATTCGTAGGAAGCGGGCTCCCCGCGTGCTTGGCAGAGCCGATCATCCACAAGAGGATGCCCGCAGGGGGCAGCGCCAGGGAGATCAGAAGGCCCACTCCGCGAAGGGCGGGGACCATCCTGCCGTGATGGAGTTGGGAGGTCTGTTGCATGGCAGCATCATGATACGGATGATCGGCGATCTGCGCGCGCCGGGGTGCCGGAACGACCCCGATCCTTCGATCCCTAGTTGTTGTAATAGACGTACGTGACGAGATCGTCGGCAGTCTGAAACACGATCGACTCGGTCTTCCCCGGCTCGACTTCCCGTTCATAGGTCAAGTCGAGTCCGCGCTCAGACGCACCCAGGACGGTCGGGGACCCGTAGCGCTCGAACAGGTCTTCGCGTGTCCAGACAAGGTGAGTCCGAGTCAGCTCCGTGGTGAGCTTGACCGACCAGTCCGGACCGTTGGCTTCGCTGATCGCCTTCACTCTCTGCCACACCGCATAGAGGGAAGGGAAGCCAGGGCCTTTCCACTTCTCCACCGCAGTGCTGCGAATCCCCATGTGACCACCGGTCTCGTGGAGAAGCTCATTGAGCCTCTCGACGGCTGTCGCCAGTCGATCCAGAGGTTCGGGATGCGGGACGGCTGCTTCCCGCGAACTCGGAGCTGGCTGCGGAACGGCCCCGCGCTCGCGCACCACCTGAAGCAGGGCTTCGCACGTGCGTTGAATGTTCTCCAAGACCGGCATGAGGTCCTGCTGTTGAGCCTGGATCTCCGGCAGGGTCCGTTCCACGGCAACGGGCGTGCTGGTCCAGCGACCGAGCAGCAGCCCGACAGCGCATCCCGACAACACGAGCGCGGCGGATGCGATCACGGCAGTCGCGGAGGAGCGCATGGGTGTGGAATCCGGAGGAGACAGCCGGAGCATGATAGCGCTTCGAGGACCAGGGCGACGAAGACGGGCGCCGAGCCGAAACCGACCGCGTGGGGCGAAGCGGCGCGGGTATCGGAACCACGGGGCCCTGTCGCTGTTCAGTCCGAGCTGCGAGGCAGGCTCGAGTGAGATGGGCGATGGTGCGGTGGCCGGGAACGGGCGTCGGATGGTGCTCGCTCGTGGTCGGGTCCTCCATCGGGCTGTTCCTCACACGGGTCGTCATTCACGATGCCCTCGTGTGGAGGGCGGAGTTCAATCCGACCACAGCTTGGTTCAAGGCCGTGTTCTCCGCACCACAACGGATTTCCGCTTGCCACGAGTTCAAGCTCGTGAGCCGTGGCGATCCGACGTGCCGCCCAACCACCGAAGACCTGGGCGGTGGGCTGTACTCGGCGGTTTTCTGGATCGATTGCCTTGACGAGTCGGGTGGTTCGAAACGCAGACCTGTCCGCTGCACCATGGAGTGCAGGGGTCTGGAGGACTGGGAGCTGGTGAACGTGAAGGTCGGGGACGAGGCCGTCGTCGAGTGTCGCCAGGAAATCCCACCGACGCGTGAGGTCGACGGCCTGTGGTGGTAGACCGTGGTCGCCCTCCCCGCGCGAGGCAGGGGAGTGGCGCGGCGGGCGCATCAGGGGCGCTCAGTCCCGCATGACCAGCAGGCGTCGAAAGACGTTTCGTTCCGGCTGCGGCATGCAGGACAGATCCAAGCGGGGGCGCGAACATCCTGACGCTCACCGAGGATCTTCAGCGCGACGGCAAGGTCCTCGTCTCGCTGGATCCAGACCGATGGCGAGAACGGGAATCCTGCACCCATGCCGCCCGCTAGCGCGATGGCTTCCCCGCGCACCTCACACGGAATCTCCCGCGCTCTCAGGAGCCCCGCAGCGAGGTTGGCCTCCGCAGTCGTGTCGAACGAGCGAACCTCCCTCATGCCCGAACAGTATATGAGGAGGGTGACCCTGCGCCCGTGTTCTCGGGGCTGACGCCGCGCCGATGTCGATCCTCACCGCGCGAGGCGGGAAAGAGGCGCCGGGTGGGCACGAGTCAGGAGATGTTGGCTGCTGGACCCACAGTCAGAGGAGCCCGAACTTCCTCAGGATGCCCACCAAGAAGTTGATCAAGAACGCCAAGATCAACGCCGTTGCCACCCAGAGAACAACGAGGATCGTTCGGGCCTTTGAATCGGTGGTTGACCGGTATTCGTCAAGATCGCTCCGCCACCTGCCGAACATCTCGCGGCACCACAGCAGGCCGAGCACGATGAAGATCGCGTAGGCGACGACTCCGAAGTTCAGGAGCACGCGGTCGGGTCCGAACCCGTAGAGGCCCGAAGTCTAGCGCCATCCCGCGCGGACCGAGCGCCCGGAACGGTCCTCCCTGCGCTCGGGGAGGCGGATCCATTCGAGGAAGCGGAGCTACACCTCCTCGCGCGGCGGGAGAACGGCGAAAGGGGTGCAAGCTGCAACACCCAGCTTCGCATCATCGATCCAGCACTTCGTAGCCCAACTGCTCCAGGCGGGCCTTGAGCGTCAGGTACCGGAACGTCCAGAAGAGGATGAAGGGAGGGCAGTCGGTTCGGTCGTGCTCGACTCGTAGACCGACGCTGAAAACCCCGGATGTCTTGCGCAGCGCGCGGATATCAGAACGAGCAAACTGAAAAGCATGCCGCCACATTTTCAAGAAGGACATCTCGATCCGGAGGTCGTCGCGTGAAGCGCGCAGAGTCGCGAATGGCCAAGAGACGTTCAGGCCGCGCCAGAGGCTCTGACCCCATCTCAACCCGCCGGTCTCCTTGTAGGTGTCATTCACGCCTTGTTCTCGTGCAGTCGGAGCGTCGGGCCCGCGACGGATAGTCCAGGAACCCGAAGAGGGGGCACCCTACCACCTGGCTGCCAGTCCCTGCGCGGTTTGGATCTTGCGCCCCTCATCGCGCGAGGCGAGGGAGAGGCGGGGAGGGGTTGAGTTTGATGGCACCGCGCGGACCCATGCCTGATCCGGGTTGGAAGCGCGACTCCCTACCGGTCGCTCGTCCATGGCTCCAAAGAGCTGGCTGATTTGAGAATCCCTTGAGCTCTCGAACGCAGGGAGGACGGGAATCAGTACGGAGAGAGGACCCCCATGCCGCGAGGTTTGCGAGCCACCGTTGTCTGCCTGATCGCCTTGATCGCCTCCCTCCTGCTCGTCGGGATCGTGAGCGCGACCGTGTCCCGTCACCTGGTTCAGGTTGCTCCCGCCATGCTCGTCCTGGGAGCGGCAGCCCGTCGCAAGGAATGGACGACCGAAGCCGCCCTGCCCATCTTCCTTTTCTGGATCGTGATCATGATCCTGATCTGGTTGTGGCTGCTCGGGCTCGCCAGCATCGTGAACGGCCACTTCACGCCTGCGGAGATCGCGCTGACTCTCGTGATCGGGGTCTGTTGTCTGTGGGGAACCGTCGCCGCCCTGCGTCGCCCCACCTCTGCGCCTCTCGTCTCGCGGGTCCTGGCGTTCGCCGTGTTCTCAGCGATGCAGATCGCAGCGATGTGGCTCAGCCTGCGCGCGCCCTTCTCGCAGGACGCGGGGTGAGAAGGACAGCGGCCGGAGTTCTTCGCGATCCACTCCGGCCTCGGAGGGCTGACGTGCCAGCCTTCGATCAGGCCAGTTCCAGCATGACCTGCAACCGGACGAAGTCGACGTCCTTCACCCGCACGGCGATCGGATGGCCCTCGGTGAACGAGAGGGACTTGCGCCCACTCCTGATCACGAGCGTCGGGCCCTTGACCTCGCTCCTCTCGCCCAGCGCGCGCGCCGGGAGGAACCCACCCACGTTGAAGGGCTTCAACCGCACCTCCATCCCGACCGGCGACACGCGTACGACGAGCGCATCGATCTTCTCCCCGATGTGGCCGTGCATGAGCTGGCACACCTTGAGGTCGAAGATCGCATGTTCGGTCATCTCGGCGAGCTCTGCCTGCATCGAGCAATGCGCGGCGACCGAGTTCAGGTCCGCGAGAAGGTCCTCGGCTTTCAGCTCCGCTTCGGCCTCGTCGCCCCGGCTCTCGACCGCCCAGAGCCATCGGTGCACCAGGAGATCGGGATAGCGTCGGATCGGAGAAGTGAAATGCAGGTACGCCTTGCGCGAGAGGCCGAAGTGCGTGGCCACGTCCTCGTGGTCGTGCACCTCGTACACGGCCCGCTCGATCAACCCCATGATGCGCTGGATCAGGGCCTCGGCGTTGGACTTCTTGCGCGCGGCCTGGATGAGCCGCGCGATGTCCCGTCCGGTCAGGCGGTCCTTCTTCGGGACTCGGATGCCGTGCTCTTCGAGGGCCGCGGCGACGGCTTCGATCTCCTCGGGGTCCTTTTCGGGGTGCACGCGGTAGATCGTCGGCAATCCCCGCGCGCGAAAGAGATCTCCGACGGCCTGGTTGGCTGCCAGGGCGGTCTCCTCGATCAAGGTCATGGAGAAGTACCGAGGGGCGTCCACGACGGCCGTGACTTCATGCCGGTCGTCGAAGAGGAACTTCTGCTCGGTCGACGCGAGGCGCATGGATCCCTTGGCGTCCCGGAGCACCTGCTGCCGCAGCGTCCACTTCTGGAAGAGCCGGAGGGAGGGCTCGAGCATCGCCAGCTCGCGTCGCGCCGGCGTGTCCTTCCCGTCGAGCAGCTCCTGGACCTCCTTGTAGGTGTTGCGGCGGGCGCTCCGGATGACGCTCTTCCCGACTCGCGCGGAGACGCGCTCGCCCTTCGCGTCGAACACCATGAGAACCGAGTAGGCCAGGCGCTCGCGTCCGCCGACGAGCGAGCACAGGTGGTTCGAAAGCTCCTCCGGCAGCATCGGGATGACCTGGTCCGCGACGTAGACGCTCGTTCCGCGTGCGAGCGCCTCGTCGTCCAGCGCCGTGCCCGGCCTCACGTAGTGCGCGACGTCGGCGATGTGCACGCCGACCTCGACCTGTCCGTTGCCGAGGTCCTTGATTCTGATCGCGTCGTCGTAGTCCTTCGCGTCCTCGCCGTCGATCGTGTAGATGACCTCGCCGCGCAGGTCCCAGCGACCCGCGAAGTCCTTCGCCTGCGGATCGCGCGGCAGCGCGGCCACCTCGCGTCGGACGTCGCCGGGAAAGATCGTCCGGAGACGGAACGAAGCCAGGAGCTGCATCTCTTCCGAGTCGACCGTGCGATAGACCTCCGGCCCGTGCTCCATGGGGCCGAAGGCGCTCGGCCGGCGATCGATGCGATCCCGCGCACCGCGCTCGAGCGTGGCGTCGCCGTGGAGCTCCACGATCTCGTTCAGCTTCTCGTCGGCTGCGGGGACGGCCGGAGCATGCGGGGTGCCTTGGATCCCGCGCGCCTTCGCGAGATCGCGGAAGCTCTTGAAGCCGCCGCTCTTTCCATCGCCCCGATCACCGCCGGGCTTCCCGCGCGTCGGATCACCGTGCGGCTTCATCGAAGGTGGGAGGATACGGTTGGCAGCTTCCAGAGCCAGAGCGAAACGCCGTCGTGTCACGCGGCGTGCTCACGCCGAGCTCCGCCGCCCGTCCCCGTCTCGCCGAGGCTATCCGTGCAGACGGCCACGTCCGCGCGAGGTGGGGGGGGCGGGTTGCCTGCAGATCGCCACTCCCTGCGGCGTGTGCTGTAGGATCTGAAGGCTCGCACGAAAGGAGGTGCCCGTGGCCCGATCCTGGATGCTGGGCGTCGGCCTGGCCGTCGCGCTCGGCTGGCTGACGCTCGCGATCGCGTGCGCTCCGCTCCCGAACGCAAAGCCGGGACGCCGGGCACAGGCGCCCACGAAAGCGCGTGACCAAGCCGCCGCTGAGAAACCCGAGGACGGGACCTCCAATTCCCTCGGCATGCAGCTCGTTGCGATTCCGCCCGGCGAGTTTCTCATGGGGGCGCCGGACACCGACGACTTGGCGCGAAAGGACGAGAAGCCGCCGCACCGAGTGCGTATCACCCGGGGGATTTACATGGCGGCCCACGAGGTGACCGTCGGCCAGTTCCGCGCTTTCGTTGAGGCGACGGGCTTCAAGACGGCGGCCGAGACCGACGGCCGTGGGAGTTCCGGCTACGACCCGGCGCGGCGCGGGTTCGAGTACGACAGCCCTAACTACTCGTGGCGCGTCACCGGCTACTCGCAGGACGACAAGCATCCGGTCGTCAATGTCAACTGGCACGACGCCCAGGCGTTCTGCAAATGGCTGAGCAAGAAAGAAGGGCGGTCGTATCGTCTGCCGACGGAAGCCGAGTGGGAATTCTCCGGCCGCGCCGGCAGCTCCAAGAGGTTCGTGACCGAGGACGCCGTACGCGGCCTGCGACCGGCAGCCAACCTCTGCGACCGGGCCCTCGAGAGGCTGTGGGATACCGCGACGGTCAGGAAGTACGGCCTGGACCCCGCCAAGATCCAGTTCTTGCCGTGGGACGACGGGCATGCCTTCACGGCCCCGGTGGGGAGCTATGAGCCCAACGCACTGGGCCTGTACGACATGCTGGGAAACGTGGGCGAGTTCTGCGCCGATGGGTACGACGCCGACTACTATGCGGCATCGCCGGTCGATAACCCCGCCGGCCCGACCAAGGAGACCAAAGGGCACGTCGTCCGCGGCGGCACGTTCCTCAACGACGCTCACCTGGTGAGAGTCACCTCGCGGGTCGAGTGCTCGGATAAGTATCGGAATTACGTCATCGGCTTTCGCGTGGTGCTGGCCGGGTAGAGAGCCCTGCTGGGCAGCGCGGACCCGAGGCTGACGGCCGGGGGCGTCCCGTGGCCTGGGCACACCGTTTGAGGGAAGCCCGCGGCCGTCAGCTCCAGAGTCTTGTTGGCTGCGCACTCACAGCGAGGGCAGACAAGCGCGGAGGGCTGAGTGCGCCTCGGGCTCGCCGAGATGCGCTGCTTCTCGCGCGACCTCTGCGGGAACCCACTTGGGGAACGAGACCGTCTTGGTGAGATGGCGGCCGATCGCGGTGTGGACCTCATGCACTTGAGCGAGGTCTTGGCGTCGAAACCGTTTCGCAGTGCGGACCACGGCCGGCCAAAGGCGGCGGTGAACGTAGGTGATCTTGCCTTGGACGAGGCGGCAGACGAGGACCTCCTCGGAATCGCGGACTGCCCGGGTGAGCTCGAAGATCTCCTGGCTGCGTGGGTGCGACCACCAGCTCCCGAGGACGCGCTCGCCGGCGATGGCGTCGGCGAGGGAAGGCACCGGGCCCCGAGCGGATTCGAGCACCACGCCATGCTTGCGAACGAACGCGAGCGCCTGAAGAGGGGTCACGAGGAAACTCCTCGCGCAGCTTAACGTTTGAATTCAGCGGGTGCCGAAGGCGGCAGCGACTCTACGCCGGGAGGGAATCGCATTCGTCCGAGGGCGGTTGCAGGAACCCGGGAGGAGGGGGGTAGCCGGCACGAATGGATCAAGGATGGAAACCCTCTCCAGATTGGTTCCAGGCGCGGTCGGCCTGATCCTCTTCGGTGGCTTCGAACAACCGTGCGACCGCCCCATCCAAGGCAGATCGGCCGGCCAGTCCCACCCGACAGTCCCGCCGACCTCGATCGCCAGCAGCGCGTTCGCCTCCTCCTGAGATCACCCGGGAAGAAGCTGGCGCAGGTGGCGTCGGAGGGGATCCTAGGAGGCCCCGCATGCGCTCGCTTCTTCTCATCCTCCTCCTTCTGGCATCGTGCGACTCGATGCCACGGAGGGTTTCTCAGACCGAGACATCGGACCGACGTGAAGCCCGTGATCCGGAGTCCATTCAGGTCGTTCCCTTGAGGTACGCGGTTGCAGACGAGCTCGCGAAGACGCTGAACGACCTGTTCGATGCCTCTGCAAGAGCGGCCGAGAATCGCGTGGACAAGCAGGGCGGGTGTGTCCTCCGCCTTCCCGGCGCACCGCTCCCCAAGCCCGAGCCCACGACCCGCGTCCTCGCCGATGCTCGAACCAACTCTCTCGTCATCCGGGCTTCGGCCGAGGATCTCCCGCGCATCCTGGAGCTGGTCGCGAGGCTCGACACCGAAGTTCGGTAGACGAGTCGGCGCGCGATGCGGGATGTCGGCCCAGGGCCGCCGTGCCCGACATCTCGGGCCCTGCCGAGGCGGCTCCTGCGGCACCAGACCGCGCTTCGGGAGCCTTGCATGCATCAAGGTGCCGAACCCTCGATGACGGATGTCTCAAGAACCACGGACAGGAGTGGACGGGTCGATGTAGACCGACAACTCCCTCCCGCGCTCCGTCTCGACCTGGTCTGTCCCGCGCTGTCTCCGAACCGCATCCGGGAGAGCGCCGTTCCGAGGTCGCGACCTGGTCAGCACTCGGCTCGCGTCACTCCATGGGCACCTTGGTCGCACGGAGGAGATGGGTGCGGCCCGTCGATCGGGTGAGTGCCGCAGTTTCGGCTTCGGCCTGGGCCTTGTCCGGATAGGGGAAGGATCTGACCGCCGTTCCGGTGACGTTCCATACCTCCCAAACGACCTTCATTCGAACGGACTTCGCCGCTCGCTCCGAACGACTCTTGGTCGGCTTCTTGGTGGCCTTCTTCGCGGCCTTCTCGGCAGCGGTGATCCGAGCCTCT
>JBGPOP010000058.1:0-16542 GCA_041488095.1 Planctomycetota bacterium | reverse complement strand
GACGCGCAACACGGCCCGATGTCCTGTCGACGAAGAGTGTTTTCCATACCACTTCAATCGACGGAGCGGGCCGTGCCCTTTCCCGGCAAGTGCTCACGACGTCACGCTACCCGCGGCAGGCGAAAATCCGCGAAAGGCCAGTTCGTAAGCGAAGCCTCCAATCTAGTTGCCGGTGACACAAACCATGCTCGTGACATCTTCGTACGGGACCGACGGACCAGGACGACGGAACGCGTGAGCGTCGCGTCCGACGGGACGCAAGCGAACTACGGGGTGTCCTACTCCGTATCGCTCTCCGCCGACGGCCGGTACGTGGCATTCGATGCCTACGCCAGCAATCTAGTTCCCGGCGACACAAACAACGAGGAAGACGTGTTCATCCGCGACCGCCTGGGCGGCACGGCCTTCACGAGCCTGTGCGATCCCGGTGTCGGCGGCGTGATCGAGTGCCCCTGCTCGAACCCGCCGAGCGGGCTCGGTCGCGGCTGTGACAACTCGTCCGCGATGGGCGGCGCAATCCTCTCCGCCTCGGGCGGCACCTTCCTCTCGTCCGACAGTCTGGTCTTCACGACGAGCCAGGAGTGGCCGATGGCTCTGAGCATCGTCTTGCAGGGCACCGCGTCGGCCTCCTCCGGCGTCGTCTACGGCCATGGTGTGCGCTGCGCGGGAGGCACGTTCAAGCGTCTCTACACCATGATCGCCGTGGGAGGCAGCATCACCGTGCCCGACATCGGCGCGGGTGACCCGACGGTATCGGCACGCTCGGCTGCGAAGGGCGACGTGGTCCAACCCGGCCAGAACCGCTGGTACCTCGTGTACTACCGCGATCCGATCTTGCTCGGTGGTTGCCCCGAATCGAGCTCGTTCAACGCGACGCAGACGGGTCAAGTGACGTGGTGGCCGTGATATGGATGGACCTGTCAACCCCCGTTGACGAGTTCGTCGCAACGCGTCGTCCGGGCTGGGTAGCGAGCCCTTCGCAACTGATCGGCCAAGTCCGTCTGGCTGACCTCGGCGCAGCCCCGCACGATTGCGACCAGGGGGATGAGCGATGATCTACAAGGACGTGATCCAGTGGATGCGGGAGGCCGGACACAAGCAGGTTCGCATGAACTAAGAGGACCGTCGGTCGCGCGACCTGAGCGCAGCTACTTCGCGCCCGCGCTCTTCCGGTACCACGCAGCCGCGGCCTCGAGCACATCTTCCCCGCAGCTCTTCTTCATGAGCTCGAGCTGCGTGTCGACCGGCACTTCGTAGCCGGGAATGATCTCCCACGACCCGTCCTCGTGGGTCTTGCGCTCGTTCTTCGCGCGGAATGCGTGCAGCTCCTCGAGCACAACCGGCAGCGCGTCCTTCTTCTCCGCCGCCAGGAAGTGCGCGAACCCCCATGCGTGCCGCGCGACCGAACCGTCGAACCGCCCGCGCTTCCACCCGGCGAGCTCCTCGATCGCGAAGGTCTTCGAGGCCGGATCCCCGATCTCCTTCGCCAGCTCGCCGGGCCATGCGTTGTGCTCGACTCTGGCGACGAACCCGGAGCGATACGGGTAGCAGTAGATCGACCCGTAGACCGACATCTCGGCCTCCCACGCGAGCCCTTGCGCGATCCAGTTCGGCTGCACGCCGTAGCGACGCAGCACGAGGAGCTGCACCGTGCGGTTCAGCAGCTCGTGGTCTGGGTTCCACTCCTTGAGCCCCGGCGCGCTCTCGACGAACGCGCCGCTCAAGGGCGCCACCAGCACGAACCCGAGCTCCTTTCCCGCCGCCGCGGCTGCCCAGCTCGCGAGGGCGGGGACGGCGGAGCCGAGCGACTGGAGGGCGCTCGCGTGATCCTTCTCGTCCTTGAGGACCAGCATCACGGCGGTCTCCGCTTCCGCGGCGTCCGGCGACGCGAACAGGCCGTCCTGCCACTTCTCTGCGCGAACGACCACCTGCATCTGCGCGTCGGCCCGCGCGCTGCCTCGCCGCGTGGCGAGCAGGAGGCGCGCCTTCTCGTCGAAGTCCATCCGGTAGCCGGCCTTCAGCGCCCACGGCTCCCACAGCGTCGCGGCCTTTCGCGCGGGCTCGGAGAGGTCCTTCGGGAACTCGGCGGACGTGAAGCGCTGCCCGCGCCAGGACATGGGCACTTTTTCGTCGGCTCGCGCGAGCGCGCCGAGGGCGACGAGGGCCGCGACGGCAGGGACGATCATGATCGGGCTCTGTCTCAGGACGCCGCTCCTGCCATCGAATCGATCTCCCTCCGGCGCCAGCCCTTGCGGTAGCGCGGTCCGAGCAGCGCGTCGGCTTCCGGGCGCCTCGGGAAGCGCACGTTCCACGCGTCCCACTCGAGCGTCTCGTGAGGGAAGTGCAGCGCGACGTTTCCGAGCAGCGCGACCTCGGTCAAGTGCGCCGCGTACGAGAAAGGTGCGCTCGCCCTCCCGATCCCGCGGCAGGCGTCCACCCACTGGTGCCAGTGGTTGACTCCCGCGACCTCCGGCACGGCGACGTTCGCGAACTTCTCGGCCGGGAGCAGCCGCGGCGCATCGTACGGGCTCGCGAGCATCGTCCCGCTCTCGCCGACGAGCAGGCACGCGTTGGCCGGCACCTCGCCCGCTCCGAATTGATCCAACAGCTCCCTCGGCGCCTTCTTCCCGCCGTCGTGCCAGGTGAGCAGCAGCGGCCCGCGCGTCGAGAGCCGATTGGCCGGGAACTCGTAGTGGATCTCCGACCACAGCGGGTAGCTCTCGCCGTTCGGCGCCGGGCCGTCGGAGCGCAGCCGCACCGGCGACCCGAGCTCGAGGCACCACACCGGGAGGTCCATCAGGTGGCAGGCCATGTCGCCCTGCGCTCCGGTGCCGAAGTCCTTGCGCCCGCGCCATACGAACGGGTGATAGAGCTTCTCCTTGTAGGGCCGCGCGGGCGCGACGCCGAGCCACAGGTCCCACTCGAGCGTCCCGGGCACCGGATCCTCGCCCTCCGGCCGCTCCACGGCCTGCGGCCACCAACCCGCCGGACGGTCGGTCCACACGTGCACCTCGTAGATGCGTCCGGTGTGCCCCTGGTCGAACAGCTGCTTCGCGGAACCGAGCAGGCTGTTCGAGTGGTTCTGGATCCCCATCTGCGTGACCGTGCGCGCGCGCTTCGCGGCGGCCGCGACCGCGCGCGCCTCGCGCACCGTCCGCGTCAGCGGCTTCTGGCAGTACACGTGCTTGCCGCGCCGCAAGGCCTCGAGCGCGATCGGCGCGTGCATGTGGTCGGGTACGGTGACGTGCACCGAATCGAAGTCGTCGGTCTCGTCCAGGCACCTGCGCCAGTCGCGGAAGAGGCGCGCCCGCGGGTGCTTCTCGGCCGCGTCCTGGAGGAAGGTCGCGTCGACGTCGCACAGCGCGACGATGTCGACCTCGGGGTGCGAGGCGATCTCGGCGAGGTCGGAAGCTCCCATGCCTCCGATCCCGATCGCGGCGTGCCGCAGGCGGCCGCGCGTGACGACCGGCCGGCCGGACAGCGCGGCGCAGCCTCCGAGCACCAGGCCGCCGGCGGCCGCGGAGACTTCCAGGAAGGAGCGACGCGTGAGGGAGCGAAGGGGGGTCATCGTCGGGATCTCCGGAGGGAGCCGGAAGGAGGAGGAAGTCAGGGGAGTGTAGTCGCGGGGGTGCGGCGCGCCAGCGCGGAGCTCCCGGCTGCCCGGATCGCCAGTCCGCGAGTACAGTGAGCTGCCTCGTGATCCTCGCGATCCTCCTCGGCACCCTCGCGCTCGGCGACCCCCGCCCCGATCTCCAGCGCGTCCACCCCGCGCGCCTCCTGGTCGAGCCCGTCCACGGCGCGGATGCCGCCGCCGTCGCCCGCCTCCATAGCCAGCTCGGCGCCCGTGTCCTCGCGGACCTCCCCGAGATCGGCTGGCAGGTCGTCGAGGTCGATCCCGCGCGCCTCTCCGAGCTGCGCGAAGCCTACGCCCTCCATCCCCTCGTCTCGCGCGCCGAATTCGACCGCGCGCGCCGTCTGGCGCACATCCCCAACGATCCCATGTGGCCGGGGATGTGGAACCTGATGCACATCCACGCCGACACCGCCTGGGACACGACGCGCGGTGCCAGCAGCGTCAAGATCGCGGTGATCGACACGGGGCTCGAGACCTCGCACCCCGACCTCGCCGCCAACGTGTGGGTCAACCCGGGCGAGATCCCGAACAACGGCATCGACGACGACGGCAACGGCTACGTCGACGACGTCCGAGGCTGGGACTTCGTGAACAACGACCCGATCCCCGACGACGTCCTCGGCCACGGCACCGCCTGCGCGGGGATCATCGCGGCGGTGCAGGACAACTCCCTCGGCATCACCGGCATCGCGCCCCTGTGCAAGCTCGTTCCGCTCAAGGCCTGCAACGATGCGGGGTACCTGTACGACTCCTACGTCGTGCCCGCGCTGCTCTACGCCGCGAACCAGGGCTGCAAGGTGATCTCGATGAGCTTCTTCGGCGACCAGGTGACCCCCGCCGAGCGATCCGCGATCGACTACTGCTGGAGCCACGGCGCGCTGCCCGTCGCCGCGGCGGGAAACTCGGCGCAGTGCTTCCCCTACTATCCCGGAGCCTACGAGCACACGCTGGCGGTCGGGGCGCACGACTCCTCGGACCTGAGATCGTGGTTCTCGAACTACGGGAGCTGGGTCGACGTGGCGGCGCCCGGGCAGGGTATCAGCGCGACCACGACAGGAGGAGGCTATACCACGGGCTTCGCGGGCACCTCCGCCGCGACGCCGCACGTCGCGGGGATCGCGGCGCTGCTCTTCTCGGCCGTGCCGTCCGCGACGAACGACCAGGTGCGCACCGCCCTCGAGGACAGCTCGATCCCGACGATCCAGCCCGGGATCGGCGAGTGGACGAACTACGGCCGCGTCGACGCCCGCGCCGCGCTCGACCGCGCGCTGGGCCTGACGTCGGGATCGAAGCCCCCGCGCTTCCTGTTCGCGAGCCCCGTCGGAGGAGGCCTCGCGCCGCTGCGGACGAACGAGACGCCGGTCCGGCCCGATCTCCTCCTCTACGGGGTCGGGCTCGAGGCCCCGAACCTCGTGCGCGTGCTGCGCAACGGACGCGCGCTGTCGATCCTCTCGCAGTCCCGCAACGAGGTGCACACGCGGCTCGGCTCGAACTTCCAGTCGACGATCGATCTCGAGGTCAACGGTCAGATCGTGCAGAGCCTCGTCTGGGAAGGCGGGAGCGGCTGGCTCTTCGCGCCGAGCGACGCGAACACGTTCGATCCGGCCGTGTCGAGCGGGGGCTTCCGCGAGCTCTATCGCGACGACGGCGCGCGCTTCACCTGCACGCGCGATCCTCCCAACGCGCGGATCTTCGCGCAGTTCTCGCTGCGCAAGGTGCGCGGCTCCCCGATCCACGGCATGCGCCTGGAATGGACGCGCTCGTACGCCGGCTGCACCGGGGGCGTCGAGACGATCGAGCTCTACGACTGGCAGTCGGCCAGCTATCCCTACGGGAATTTCGTGACCGTCGCCACGACGCCGATCACGGGGACGAGCGAGCAGCACCTCTCCGTCCCGCTGCCCGCGAACCCGGCCAGGTTCCTCGACGACGAGGGCACGGCCTACGTGCAGCTCCGCGCGACGAACGCCGGCGCGACCGCGCTGCTCTCGATGGACAGCCTGCGATTGCGCGTGTACTGAGCCGGATCCCGGGCCTGCCTACTCGTACCGCAGCGCGTCGACCGGGTCGAGGCGGCTCGCGCGCCAGGCGGGGTAGAAGCCGAAGATCACGCCCACGGCGCCGGAGAAGAGCACCGCGACGGCGATCGCGTTGGGCGACACGATCGCCGGCCAGTGCGCGAAGCGCGAGACCGCGATCGCCCCGCCCGTCCCGAGCGCGATCCCGATCAGCCCGCCGATCCCCGAGAGGACCACCGACTCGACCAGGAACTGCGAGAGCACGTCGCCGGCCCGGGCGCCGACCGCCATCCGCAGGCCGATCTCGCGCGTCCGCTCGGTCACCGAGACCAGCATGATGTTCATGATCCCGATCCCGCCGACAAGAAGCGACACGGAGGCGATCGCGGCGAGCAGCGACGTCATCACCGTGGTCGTCGCCGTCATCGCGCCGAGGAGCTCGGTCATGTTGCGGATCGAGAAGTCGTCCATCGCCTCGGGACCGGACTCCCGCTGGAGGTGGTGGTTCGCGCGCAGCGTCGCGCGGATCTCGTTCTCGAGCGCGGACAGCGCCGATGCCGTGGGCGCGTTCACGAGGATCTGGTCCACCGAGTTGAACGTCGAGCCCTGGAGCTTCTTCTTGCACGTCGTCCAGGGGAGCAGCAGCACGTCGTCCTGGTCGCTGCCGAACGTGCTCGCGCCCTTGCGGTCGAGCACGCCGACGACGCGGAAGGGGAGCCCCTTCACGCGCACGCGCTCGCCCACCGGGCTCCGGGTCTGGAACAGGTTGTCGACCACCGTCTGGCCGACCAGGCACACCTGCGCCGCGTTCTTCAGGTCGGCCTCGGTGAAGTTCGCGCCCTCGACGACGGGCCAGTCGCGCACGGTGAGGAAGCTCGGGCTGCAGCCCTGCACGGTGGCCGGCGCCCAGTTCTGGTCCTGGTAGACCACCTGCGCGCGCGCGCGCACGATCACGGCCACGGCGCCCGCGGAAGGGCAGTCGCGCGCGATCGCCGCGGCGTCCTGCTGCGTCAGCGTCTGCACCGTGCCCGAGCCGAACATGACGGCGCCCGACGAGGACGAGCCCGGCATGACCATGAGCAGGTTCTGGCCCATGCTGGCGATCTGCTTCTTGACGGACTCGGTCGCCCCCTGCCCGATCGCGACCATCGCGATCACCGCCGCGACGCCGATGATGACGCCGAGCATCGTCAGCGACGACCGCACGCGGTTGCGGTCGAGCGCGCGCAGGGCGATCCGCAACGACATGAAGCTCACGGGGCCGCTCCCCCTGCCACGGCGGCGGCCGCCAGGACGCGACCGGCGCTGGCCTCGTCGCTCTGGATCAGGCCGTCGCGCATCACGATCCTGCGCTTGGCGTACTGCGCGATGTCGGGCTCGTGCGTGACGAACACGAACGTGATCCCCGTGTCGTTGAGCGACTGGAACAGCGCCATGAGGTCGGCGGAGACCTTGGAGTCGAGGTTGCCGGTCGGCTCGTCGGCGAGCACGATCGACGGGCGATTGACCAGCGCGCGCGCGATCGCGACCCGCTGCTGCTGGCCGCCCGAGAGCTGGTTCGGATGGTGGCCGGCGCGATCGCCGAGCCCGACGCGATCGAGCGCCTCCCGTGCCCGCGCGCGGCGCTGCGAGCGCGAGGTGCCCCGCGCGTAGAGCAGGGGCAGCTCCACGTTCTCGAGGGCGCTCGTGCGCGCCAGGAGGTTGAACGACTGGAACACGAATCCGATCTTGCCGTTGCGGACGTGCGCGAGCTTGTCGCGCGAGAGCCCGGCCATGTCGATCCCGTCGAGGAGGTAGCGCCCCCTGGTCGGGCGATCGAGGCCGCCCAGGATCGACATCAGCGTGGACTTCCCCGAGCCCGACGCGCCCATGACCGCGGCGAACTCGCCCGCCTCGATGCGCAGCGAAACGCCGCGCAGCGCGGGGACCTCGACGTCGCCCATGCGGTAGATCCGCCAGACGTCCTCGACCTCGATGAGGGCCATGGCTGCGAGCCTCCCCGTGTCACCGGCCCATCCCGCGCGGCGCGCCCATGCGCGGCGGGGCGAAGGGGTTGGTCGTGGCCGGCTCCTCCTCGCGGAGGATCGCCGTCACCACCTCGGCGCCCTCCTCGAGCGTCGACGGGTCCATGGGCTCGACCACGGTGACGATGCCGTCCGAGATCCCCGGCCGCACCGCGATGGCGCGCAGCCGGTTGGCCGCGGTCGCCACGTACACGAAGGCGCCACGCGACTTGCGCGGCTTCGTCCGCGCGGGAGCGTCCGGGGCGTCCGGGGCTCCTCGCGGGGCTTGCGCCTTCTCGAGCAGGTCCGGCGTGGTCTGCAGGCGCAGAGCCGTCGCGGGCACGCACAGCGCGTCCTTCGCGCTGCGCGCGATCTCGAACGTGACGTTCGCGGTCATGCCCGGGAAGAGCAGCCCGTCCGGGTTCGACGCGTCGACGATCACCGTGTAGGTGACGACGTTCGAGACCGTCGTCGAGGCGAGGCGCACCTGCGACACGACGCCTTCGAACGTGCGCTCGGCGTACGCGTCGACCGTGAAGCGCGCCGGCTGGCCCTCGTGGACCTTGCCGACGTCGGCCTCCGGGACGCTGGTCTGCACCTGGACCTTGGTCAGGTCCTGCGCGATGAGGAAGAGCGTCGGCGCCTGGAGGCTGGCCGCGACGGTCTGGCCCACGTCGACGTTGCGCGAGACGACGACCCCGTCGACCGGCGAGACGATGGTCGCGTAATCCAGGTTGATGTGGTCGCCCTGGAGCTGCGCCGTGCTCTGCAGCACCGCGGCTTCCCCGACGGCGATCTGCGCCTCGTTCTGGTGGACGGTCGCCTCCGCCACGGCGACTTGGGCCTCGTTCTGCTGGACGTTCGCATCCGCGGCGGCGAGCTGGGCCGCGAGCGACCCCTTGGCTGCGACCGCGGCGTCGACGTCGGCCGGCGCCGTGAGGCGGCGCTCGACGAGCGTCCTCTGCCGCTCGAGATCGCGGTCGGCCTGCGTGAGCAGGGCCTTGAACCGGTCGACGTCGGCCTTGGACTGCGTGACCACCGCCTTGGCCCGATCGACGTCCGCCCGGGCCTGGACGACGAGCGCCTTCACCCGCTCGACGTCGGCCCTCGCGCGAGCGACCGCGGCCTCGTCCTGGGCGACCTGGGCCGCGAGCCGTCGTGAGTCGAGCAGCGCGATCGTCTGGCCCGCCTTGACCTTGGCGTTGAAGTCGACGAACAGCTTCTCGATCACGCCGCTCACCTGCGTGCCCACCTGGACGAGGACCACGGGCTGCACCGTCCCGCTCGCGGCGACGCCTTCGACGACCTCGCCCCGCTCGACCTTGGCCGTGCGGTACTGCACGCGCGCCGCGGCCTGCTGTCCCGAGCGGACTCCGAAGAAGTACCAGCCCGCCCCGGCGGCGAGAACGATCCCTGCGAGCACGAGAAACTTCTTCATCCGGTCCTCCGCGTGGGGCAGCGCATCACCTCTCCTCGATCGCGATCCCGAGCGCTTTCGCCAGGCGCGCCGTGGCGGCCTGGAGGTCGGCCCGCGCCTGGACCTGGTCGGCCCGCGCCTGCGCGAGCGCCTGCTGCGAATCGGTGAGCTCGACCGACGTGCCCTTGCCCACGTCGAAGAGGCCCTGGGCCAGGTCGAGGTTCTGCTCGGCGTTGCGGACCGTGAGCGTGGTCAGGTCCAGGCGCTGGCGGGCGTCCTCGATCGCGAGCCAGGCGCTGCGCACGTCGAGCCAGGCCTGCTGCTCGGCTTGCGCCCGCGCGGCGCGCGCGGCGCGGAAGCTCGCGGCCGCCTCGTCGATCGTGGACAGGTTCTGGAAGCCGTCGAAGGGCACCCACCTGGCTCCCGGCCCGGCGAGCCAGCTCCACGGGAGCGGAAACGTCGAGCCGCCGGCCGAGTAGCCGAACGAGAGATCGAGGGACGGATAGAGCGCCGCGATCCGCGCGTCGACGAGCGCCGACGCGGCCTGCTCCCGCGCCCGGGCCGCGGCGAGCGACGGCTGGCTGCGGAGCGCGAGTGCCCAGGCCCCGTCGAAGCCCTCGGGGATCGCAGGCAGCGGCGCGCCCTCGACCGGCGTCCAGTCGACGACCTCGGCGAGGCCCAGGGCGTTCGCGAGGCTTGCCTCGGCCGCCAGCATGGCGTCGCGCGCCTTCACCTCGGAGAGCCGGGCGTTCCCGAGGTCGACCTCGGCCTTGGTCTCGTCGTAGGGGATGCGCGTGCCGACGCGGACGAACTCCTTGACCTGATCGAGGTGGACCTCGAACTGCCGCACCGTTTCGCGCGCCACGCCGAGAAGCTCGATCTGCCTGGCCAGGTCGAAGTAGGTGTTGCGCACGGTGTACGCGGCGTTGACCTCGGCGGTCCGCAGGTCAGCCTGCGCCGCGAGCCACTGCTCCCCGGCGTTCCGGGCGAGCGCGTGCGTGTGCCCGAAGTCGAAGAGCAGCCAGCTCACGTCGAAGCCGAACGACGTGAAGCGGTGCGACACCGACGCCGTGGATCCCGACGGCGTCTGCTGGTCGCGGTAGACGACCGACGCGTTCGTCGAGATCTGCGGGAGCAGGGCGGCCTCGGCCTCCCGGACCCGGGAGCGCGCGGCCTCGGCGTTGTGCCGCGCCTGGACCACCGACGGATGCACGCGCAAGGCCCTTTGCAGGAGGTCGGCTAGAGGCACCGCGCCTGCGGCCGGGAGCCCGAGCTCCGCCGCCGTGGGGGTGCGCTCGCCCGGCTGGGCCGAGGCCGGGTCCTGCGCGGCTCGCGCGCGACGGACCGCGGCGCAGCCCGGCGAGCCGGCGCAGGCGAGGAGCACCGCGACGGCGCCGAGCAACGCCCGGATGCGCGCCCGCTTCATCCTCGCGCCGACGGGTTCATGCACACGCCAGGGATCGCACTTGCGCGGATCATTGCGCGCGGGCTACGACGGGACAAGCGACTCGTCGGCGCGGAATGCCCGGAGGTGACGAAGTAGGGTCTGCTTTGAGTAAGCATGAACGCGGCGGAGATGGGCGAGCTCCCCCGTAGACTCCAGCTCTCACGTCCAGCGGAACACGCGCAGTGCGAGGACGAACGACACCGCGCCCCAGAGGAGCAGGATCCCGATCCGGCCGAGCTGTGAGGGAAGACTCGCGCCCTCGAGGATGACGGCCCGCAAGGCGTCGTTCAGCGCCGTGAGCGGGAGCGCCTTCACGAAGGGCTGCACCATCGCCGGGAACCGATCGGAGGAGAAGAAGATCCCCGAGAAGACGAACATCGGCAGCATCACGAGGTTCATCAGCCCCGACACCGTCTCGATCTTGCGGGCGCGGCTGGCGACGAGGAGGCCGAGGCCCGAGAAGACGAAGGCTCCGAGGAGCGACAGCAGCGCGACGAGCCACACCGGACCCTGCAGCACCATGCCGAAGACGAGCCAGCCGAACAGGAGCAGGAGGATCATCTCGATGAACACCAGCATCATGCGGCTCGCCATCATGGCGGCCAGGAAATGCCCGCGTCGCATCGGCGTGGCGATCAGGCGCTTGAGGAGCTTCCGCGAGCGCATGTCCACGATCACGAAGCCGACGCCCCACATCCCGCCGCTCATGATGTTCATGCCCAGGAGCCCAGGGATGAGGAAGTCGATGTAGCGCGCGCCCGGCTCCGTCACGAGGGTGTCGTGCACGGCCACGGGATCGATGCGGCCGGCCGCACGCTCGAGCGCGTCGTGCACCCTCTGCCGGGCGAGGATGCTGTCGGGGCGCGTGGGGTCGAAGCGGTAGTCGTAGGTGCTCCCCGGCACGACGACGAGAGACACCTTGCCGAGGCGGAGGCGCTGCTCGGCCTGCGCGAGCGTGACCTTCTCCACCTTGAATCCGTCCTTCGGCGAGAGCGAGCGGATCATGTCGTCGGCGCCGGGAGCGTCCATCACTCCCACGGCGATCTCGTCGGGCGGCTTGTTGCGGAAGGCGATCCCGAGCCCGATCGCGAGGAGGATCGGGAAGCCGAACACCCAGAAGACCACCTCGGGCTCGCGGGCGAACTCGCGGATGCGGGCCAGGAGGAGCTGGAGGAAGGGGTTCTTCTCATTCATCGCGCAGGTGCCGGCCGGTGAGGGAGACGAAGACGTCCTCGAGGCTCGCGTGGCGGGTGGTCAGGCGCGAGAGCACGCGCCCGTCCCGGTCGAGGCGGGCGAGGAGCGCGGGGATGGCGACGTGCGGCTCGGCGACGGTGAGCTGGATCGCGTCGCCCTCGACTCGCGCGGAGCGGACGGAGGGGAGCTCCTGCAGCGCCGCGAGATCGACGGCGGCCGGCTTCCCCTCGCCCGTCCCGTTCCCGTCGACCGAGAACTCGACCACGTGGTCGCCTCCGAGCGAGTGGATGAGCTCCGCAGGCGACCCCAGCGCGATCACCTCGCCGTGATCGATGACCGCCACGCGGTCGCACAGGCGCTCCGCCTCGTCCATGTAGTGCGTCGTCAGGAGGATCGTGCGCCCGCGGCGGCGCAGGTCGCGGATGATGTCCCAGAGCTGACGGCGCGATTGCGGGTCGAGGCCCGTCGTCGGCTCGTCGAGGAAGAGCAGGTCGGGGTCGCCGACGAGCGCGCACGCGACGGCGAGGCGCTGGCGCTGGCCGCCGGAGAGGTTGACGACCCACGAGGATCGCTTCTCGACGAGGGCCACCTCGGCCATCACGTCCTCGGCCGGGCGGCCGCGCTCGTAGAAGGAGCTGAAGAGGCGCAGCGTCTCCTCGACGGTGAGCTTGTCGGCGAACTTCGTCTCCTGGAGCGACACGCCGATGCGCTGGCGGAGGTCGCGCTCGCTCCGGTCCCAGCGCATCCCGAGCACCTCGACGTCGCCGGAGGTGGGCTCGAGGATCCCCTCCAGGATCTCGACGGTCGTCGTCTTGCCCGCGCCGTTCGGACCGAGGAGGCCGAAGCACTCGCCCGCGCCCACCTCGAGGTCGAGGCCGCGCACCGCCTCGACGGGCGGCTTGGCGGCGTAGGTCTTGCGGAGACCCGAGCAGCGGATCGCGGGGGGCATCGAGGAATACGGTACCGCGACAACTCTTCCTCGTTCCACACCTCGAGGAATCTGGTAGCGCGACGACCCTTCCACGCTCCACACGTCATCATCGATCGAGGAAGAACTGTCGCGGTACCGTATTACTTCGCGATCGCGTTCTCGATGCGACGGTCGGGGATGAACCACATGACCGCGACGACAACGTACAGCGCGCACGCCGCCCAGGACGAGTACGCGAGCGAGAGTGGAATGGCAGCCGCGTACAGGATCATCGAGACGATGCCCTTGAAGTCCCTGCCCAGGGCGACGGCCAAGTCCGAATCCTTGCCGTGGTGAGCGACCAAGGCCCGGGCCAGGATGAAGTAGGCGAAGCCGGCCATCAGCAACACCACGCCGTACAGCGCAACCGGCACCGAGGCGACGTGATTCTGGCCCATCCAGCTCGTGACGGCCGGGATCAGCGACAGCCAGAACAAGAGATGCAGGTTGGCCCACAGGATCAATCCGTTGACATGCTTGGCGGCGTGGAGCATGTGATGATGGTTGTTCCAGTAGATGCCGATGAACACGAAGCTGAGCACATAGCTCAGCAGCACCGGGATCAGAGGGCCGAGCGAGGCCAGCCCGGATCCCTGCGGCACCCTCAGCTCCAGCACCATGATGGTGATGATGATGGCCAACACACCATCGCTGAACGCCTCCATTCGGCCCTTGCTCATCTACAATCCTCCTGTCCGTGATCCTGTCGACTGCCTGGCGACTTCGTTCACCGGAATACGGTACCGCGACAACTCTTCCTCGCACGACGACGGCTGCGGTCGAGGAAGAATCGTCGCGGTACCGTATTCCTAGTTCGCCGGCTTCTCGTCCTTCTTCGCGTCCTTCTTCTCGAACGCCAGGTTGTTGCCGAAGTCCTCGACCTTCCACGGCGCCGGCTCGCCGCCGAGGTACTGGTGGAAGAAGTCGAGGTGCGCGTCGTAGTAGAACGCCATCTCATTCCACGACGGCCAGTGCCCCGCGTTCGGGTACACGACGAGCCGCGCCGGCACGCCCATCTTCTTCAGCCCGGTGTAGTACTCGAGGCTCTGCGTGTACGGTACGCGGTAGTCCTTCTCGCCGGTGATCACGAGCGCCGGCGTCTTGAAGTTCTTCACGAACTTGCACGGCGACCACTTCGCGTACTCCTCGCTCGTCCAGGGCGTGCCCTTCAGGTCGTGCTCCGGGAACCACAGCTCCTCGGTCGACCCGTACATCGCCTCGAGGTCGTACACGCCCATCATCGACGCGATGCACTTGAAGCGCGTCGTGTGCCCCTGCATCCACATCGTCATGTAGCCGCCGTACGACCAGCCCATCAGGCCCGTGCGGTCCTTGTCGACATACGGGAGCTTCTCGAGCTCGTCCTCCACTTTCATCAGGTCGCGGTACACGCGCCCGCCCCAATCCCCCGCGATCCCGTCGGTCAGGTCCTGCCCGTATCCCGTCGAGCCGGTCGGATTGCAGAACGCGACCACGTAGCCCTTGCCGGGATAAACCTGCCAGTCGCCGCGGAACGAGTCCTCCCACTGCGACTGCGGGCCGCCGTGGACGTTGAGGATCAGCGGGTACTTCTTCGACGAATCGAAGCCGTGCGGCTTCACGAGGAAACAGTGCACCCTGTAGCTGCCGTCGCCCGGGATCCACAGCTCCTCGGCTGGACGGATGTCGACCTCGTCCTCGACGGTTTTATTGAAGGCGGTCAGCCGCATCCCGCCTTCGTACGAAACAACCGTGCGGAGCCAACCTGTCACGTGCGTCGGTGGCCCATTCGGCGATGAACTCTCGATCGTCTTGTCCACGGCCGCGGACTTGCCGTCGGATTCCATGAAGCTCAACCGGAAGAGTTCGAGCGGCTCGGAGATGGAGCGGTGGGTGTACACGATTCCTCGGCCACCGGGCAGGAGCTCCCAGGCCGCGATGAATCCGTGGGTGAGCAGCAGCTCGGGCTTACCGTGCTCGATGTCGATCCTGAACAGCGGGTTGCGTCCGCGATGCTCGGCCTGGAACACGATCGACTTCGAGTCGCCGGCCCAGCGCATGTCGTTCACCCAGTCGTCGAAGATCTTGCGGTCGGTGAGATAGCGCGTCGTCTTCTTCTCGCGGTCGTACACGGCAAGGCGCTTGAGATCGGACTCGTAAGCCGGCGTCTGCTGGCTGATGTAGGCAATCCACTTCCCGTCCGGCGAGTACAGCGGCTCGCTGTCCCAGCCGTGGTTGCCCGCCGTCAGGTTCACCGCGGTCTTCTCGGTGATCTCCCCGTCCACCGGCACGACCCACAGATCCGCATTCGTCGACGATGCCTCGTCCGCGTCGTGATTCGAGACGTAGCACAGCTCCTTCCCGTCCGGCGAGAACGCAAAGCCGCGCCCGCCGAGCGAGAACGTCGGGCTCTCCCACTTGCCCGGAGTCATGTCCTTCACGCTCTTCCCGCCGCCCGCGTCGACGAGCAGCACGTGCGTACGCGTGCCGTCGCGCCAGCCCGTCCAGTGACGGTAGAGCAGCTCGTCCGTCACGTGCACCTTGAGCTTGCCCTTCTCGCGCGCGTCGGCGATCTTCTGGTTGCAAGCCTCGTCGATGCCGCAGTCGGGGTAGATGTCCGCCGTGACGCCGACGTACCGGCCGTCGGGCGACCATTCCGGATTCGACACGCCCGGCCCGAACTTCGTCAGCTGCTTCGGCTCGCCTCCGTCGATCGGCATGACCCACAGCTGGCTCGATCCGCTGCGATCGGAGACGAAGAGGAGCTGCGCGCCGTCCGGCGAGAGCCTCGGATCCGTGTCGTTGTGCTCGGCTGACGTCATCTGCCGCAGGTTCGAGCCGTCGGGGCCCATCATCCAGATCACGGACCCGCTCTTGCCGGCCTCGAGCTCGTAGCGCTTCACGCTGAAGGCCACGCGCATCCCGTTCTTGCTGACGTTCGGCGCTCCGACCGCCGCGCAGCGGTAGAAGTCGGCGATCTCGAACGCGCGCTTCCCGCTCCCCGGGTCGACCGCGTGCACGGCCGTTTCCCTCGTCTGCACTGCGGGGTCGGCTGCGTGCGTGCCGGCCTCCGGCGCATGCGCCGCCGGGTCCTTCGCGTGCGCGGTGGAGACCACCGTGTGAGGGGAGGGCTCTCCCGCACGTGCGGCCGGGGCCGCCCCATGCGAATTCGACGACGACACGCACGACACGAGCCCCGACACGCCCAGCGACACGCCCAGCGACACGAATGCGATGCTTCTCATCACGGCTCTCGTCCTCCTGTCCCCGGTCCGGACGCGATCGCGCTCGGCCGCGGGCGGGAGCATCGTACGGGAATCTGGCCCACACTGCTGTCCAACGCCTCAGGCGCTCGCCGAGGTTTTTCCGGTTTCGCTCTGCAACCACATGGCGGTCCTCCAGTCCCTCCGGGGAACTACACCCCGGCCTCGCCCGGGGAGAAAGGACCTCCAGTGCGCTTCCAGCCTCCTCGTTGCCCACGCCCCGACTGCCCCTCGCATTTCTCTTGCCATCACCGGTGGTGTTTCAAAGGCCACTTCCGCCGGGCCTGCGACGGCAGAACCGTCCAGCGCTTTGTGTGCCTGGAGTGCCGTCACACCTTCTCCACCCAGACTTTCCGCGTCGACTACCGCCTCAAGAAGCCTCACCTCAATCTGAGCCTGTTCGGTCCCTTCGTCTCCAAGGTGACTCACCGCCAAGCCGCCAGGGTACTGGGCTGCTCGCGCAGAACGGTTGCCCACAGGCTGCAGCTCCTCGGCGAGCACTGCAGGGACTTCCACCTGTGGCGATTGTCGAAGGCCCGCCAGAAGCGCGGAATCGCAGGCACCTTCCAGCTCGATGAGCTCGAGACTTTCGAGCACTCGAGGAGGCTCGCCCCACT
>JBGPOP010000057.1:0-16949 GCA_041488095.1 Planctomycetota bacterium | reverse complement strand
CTTCCCTCAAACCGCCGGCCACATCCAGCCCGGCTCGACCTGGAACTTCCAGATCTGGTACCGCGACCCCCAAGGCCCTTGCCACAGCGGGACCAACTTCTCGAACGGCGTGCAGGTGGTCTTCACGCCCTGATAATCGTCAGGGCTTCTCCACCTTGAATCGAAAGAGCGGCCCGCCCGCCGCCGTCGCGATCTCGATCCACATCTCCTTCGTCCCGATCCCGACCCACGCATAGCCCGGCGACCCCGCGGCAAAGAGCGAGCCTTCCCCGTAGCTCGTGTCGCGCGTGCTCGAGCCTCCCCCGCTGACGATCTGCAGCCAGCCCGCCGCCGAGCGCACGATCTGCAGGTCGTGGTCGTGTCCGGAGAAGTAGAGATCGACGCCGTAGCGCCCGAACAGCGGCGCCAACACCTCGTCGAACCCTTCCGTCGGCCCGTGCGCTCCGTTCGAGAGCACGGGATGGTGGCCGAACACGATCTTCCAGCGCGCCTTCGACCGCGAGAGCTCCTCCTCCAGCCAGCGCCTCTGCCCCCGATCCTTGAACCACCCGTTCTTGATCGGCTGCGTGTCGAGCGCGAAGAACTGCGCCTCGCCTCCTCCGCGCAGCTCCTTCGTGAACGTGTACCACCGCGCCGGCATCCGCCACCGCGCGCTTCGCGCCGAGTACTCGATCTGCGCATCGCAGTCCCCGTAGTGGTCGTGGTTGCCGAGCACCGCGTAGAACGGCACCTGCAGCTTCGCCCCGACGAACGCTTCCTCGAAGCGCGTGCGCCACAGCTCGTCCTCGACCGATTTCACCCCGCTCCGGTAGAAGTTGTCCCCGAGCAGGAGCACCAGGTCGACCGGTCGCGCCTCGGCCGAGCGCTCCATCGCCGCGGCGTTCGCGGCCAGCACCGCGCCGCCCCAGCCCGTGTCGCCGAGCGCGAAGAACGAGAGCGCCGGCCCGCCCTCCGCGAACCGCAGCTCCTCGAGCGGCGGAGCCGGGCGCGCGTTCCGGACGGCGCTCTCGCCGAACGACGGCGAAGCTTCGTTGCGCTCGCTGTCCTCCTCGCCTGGCCTGACCTGGATGGACACCCACAGCGCCACGGCCAGCGCTGCGAGCAGCAGGACGGCGAGGAGGACCCTGCGCTTCACGCCGGCGGCCATGCTATTCCACACCGAGCATCATGCACGCGAGCCCGCTGCCGATCCCGAGCATCGCGACGCGCTGGCCGTTCTTTCCCGGAGGGCGTATGAATCCCGCCTCCTCCGCCATCGAGAAGCACACGGGAAGCGAAGCCGAACCGGTGTTGCCGAGCGTCTCGACGGTCGGGAAATCGATGGCCGGGTCGAGCCCGAGAGTCTCGAAGAGCAGCTTCCTGTGCACGCTGCCGACCTGGTGCGTGACGACGCGCTGGACGTCGCCTCTCGACCAGCCGACCTCGCCCAGGAAAGCCTCGAACGTCCGCGCTGCGAGCGCGTTGCCTGCCCGGAGCAGAGCCTCGGAGTCGGTCTCCATGAGCGGGCCTGAGAGTCCTTCCTCTTGTCCGCCGTGGCAGAGATCGTGGTGCTGCGTGTCGGAGAGAGCCGCGCCGGCGACGAGCCTCCGCGGGCTCCCCGAGAGCGACCGGTGCGCGAGCACGCAGGCCGCGCCGGCCGAGCCGATGGTCAGGGACGCGTGCGCTCGCTTCAGCTCCGCGCGGCCGGCGCGAGGATTCTCGAGCAGCGCGCTCAGCGTCGCCTCGACGAGCGGCCCGCCGTCCTCGCCCGAGACGACGAGCGCGGCCTCGATCTCGCCGCGCTCGATCATCGCGCCGGTGACGGCCATCGCGTTGGCGAAACCCAGGCACGCGTTCGAGAGGTCGAAGGCGATGCAGCGCGGCGGGAGCTCGAGCGCGTGGTGCACGACCGAGGCGGTCGCCGGCTCGAGGAAGTCGCGGCACACGGCGGCGTGCACGATGCAGCCGATCCTATCGCGGTCGATCGCGCACTTCTCGAGGGCGCGCGAGCCGGCGCGAGCCGCGATGGCGCTCGGCCGCGTCCCGGGATCGAAGAAACGCCGCTCGCGGATGCCGCTCATCATCTCCAGGCGCCCGGGCGAGAGACGCAGGCGCTCGTAGAGCGGCGCGAGGCGCGCTTCGATCTCCGCGGACGTCACGGCCCTCTCGGGGAGGACGTGCGCGAAGGCCTCGATGCAGACGTTCTCGAATCTCACTGGGGACCGCCGCGCGGGCGGCCGCAGAGGATAGGCGAGAGCCGCTCCGCTGCAAGGCTCGAGCGATTCGCGGAGCTCGACCCCAAGAACGACCTCTCAACTGCCCCGTAGCCGTGCGCATTGACGGATTCCACTTCCGACGCGACGATCTCGCTCCCCATCCCCATGCCCGCGCCCACGATCCTCCACGTGGACATGGACGCGTTCTACGCGTCCGTCGAGATCCGCGACAATCCTTCCCTCTCCGGCCTGCCCGTCTGCGTCGGCGGCCCCGAGGACGTGCGCGGCGTCATCTCCGCCGCGAGCTACGCGGCGCGCAAGTTCGGCATCCACTCGGCCATGCCGACCGGAGAAGCGCGTCGACTCTGCCCCGGCATCGTGCTCCTGCCTCCCGACTTCGAGCGCTACACCGCGGTCAGCCGCGAGATCATGGCGATCTTCCGCAGCTACACGCCCCTCGTCGAGCCGCTCTCGCTCGACGAGGCCTTCCTCGACGTCGCCGGCTGCGAGCGCCTCTTCGGCGACGCCGAGGCGATCGGCCGCGCGATCAAGGCCGACATCCTGAAGCAGACCGGGCTCATCGCCTCCGTCGGCGTCGCGCCCTCGAAGTTCCTGGCCAAGCTCGCGAGCGACCTGTGCAAGCCCGACGGCTTCCGCATGATCCGTCCCGAGGAGGTGCGCGAGGTCCTCGATCCTCTGCCCGTGTCGAAGATCTACGGCGTCGGCCCGCGGACCGCGCGTCGATTGGAGTTCCTGGGCGTGGAGACCGTCGGCGACCTCGCGCGCCGCGACCGCCAGGAGGTCGTGCGCGAGTTCGGCGCGACGGGGCTCTGGATCCACGACCTCGCCCACGGCATCGATTCGCGCCGCGTCACGCCGCGGCGGGAGGAGAAGTCGCACGGCATGGAGCGCACCTTCCCGAAGGACGTCGCTGACCGCGAGGAGCTGCGCCTCTTCCTGCTGTCGTTCTGCGAGGAGGTGGCCTACGGCCTGCGCGACCGCGGCTTGCGCGGGAGGACCGTGACGCTCAAGGCGCGCTACGCCGACTTCACCACGATCACGCGCACGAAGACCCTCCCCGCCGCGACGAACCTCGGTCTGCGCATCTACGCCGCGGCGCGCGAGCTGCTCGACCGGGTCCCGGCCGGGCCCCTGCGCCTCCTCGGCGTGCAGATCTCCGGGCTCCAGGATGTGCGCTCTCCCGTGCAGGAAAAGCTCTTCAACGGGGAAGAATCGTCAGCTCCCGACCGCACGTCGGGCTTCGACGCGCGGCGCCGCCTCGAGCGGGCGACCGTCGGGCTCGATCGCCTGCGCAGGAAGTTCGGCCGGCCGGTCGTCGTGCCGGCGAGCCTGCTCGGGCGCGAGCGGGTCAAGGGGCTCGACGGCTCCGACGGGAAGGTCCGCGCGCCGTAGATCTCGACGCGGGCGGCCGTCGAGGCGGGCTCGCGCGCTGCCCGAGGCAACCGACTCCCCACTTTCGAGAGCGGGAGCGACGCGGCGGCGCACCAAGTCCGTTCCGGACGCGGAGCTGCGCGCGCGGCGGAGAGATTCTCCGCTTTCTCCTGAAACCGGCCCGAGCGGGTGCCGTCCACGGGGCGTCCCCCCCGCAACGGAGAAACGATTCATGTTCCGACTCGACGCAAGGAAGGGATTCTTGTTCGCTGCTCTTTCAGCCTCGCTCGCCGCTTTGGCCGCACCCGCGGCCGAGGCGCAGATCAACCTCACGCCGGGCGACGTGGCGCTCATCGGCTGGGTCGACAACGGCTCGCCGAACGACGCCATCGCGCTGGTCGCGCTGGCCGACCTGCCGGCCGGCACGGCGATCTACTTCACCGACAATGGATGGGACAACGTGTCCGGGGCGTTCCGGAACACGAACGGGCCGACGGACGGCAACGGCAACGAGACCTTGATGATGCTGACGGCGAACGTCCTGATCCCGGCCGGCACGATCCTCGACACGACCCAGACGAACCCGGCCTTCACCTGGACGACGAGCGGCGCGATCCCGGGCGCCACGAGCGGGACCTTCGGGTACCTGGTCCTCACCCAGAGCGGCGACCAGGTCTATGCCTTCCAGCAGGACAGCGGGCAGAACCCGATGAACACGGGCGTCCGGCAGCACCTCTTCGTGCTCGACGACACCGGAACCTTCGAGGACGCGACGACGACGGGCGAGGGGAACGTGCCGCCCGGCCTCTCGGTCGCGGGGAACACCGCGCTGACCTTCGCCCAATCGGGGAGCGGCCAGAATTTCATGGGCTTCAACACCGCCGCGCTGCCGAGCGGGACGAAGGCGGATTGGCTGGCGGCGATCCACGACCCGGTGAACTGGGCGTTCGGCGCGACGGGCACGCTGCCCTCGGGGACGATCACGGTGACGACCGGTCCGATCTCGACCTTCTGCTACGGCGACGGGACGCTCGCGACCGCCTGCCCGTGCGGGAACAACGGCCTGGCCGGGCGCGGCTGCGAGAACTCCGCGCACGGCGGCGGCGCGCAGCTCACCGCGACCGGAAGCCCGAGCCCGGACACGGTGGTGCTGACCTCGTCGGGTCAAATCGCATCGGGGTCGACCTTCTTCCTGCAAGGCAACGCCGAGGTCACCGGCGGGATCGTGTTCGGCGACGGCCTGCGCTGTGCGGGGGGGACGCTGAAGAGGATCGCGTTCAAGCACGCCTCGAACGGGTCGGCGACCTATCCCGAGGCGGGGGATCCGTCGATCAGCGCCGTCTCCGCGCAGCTCGGCGATCCGATCCCGAGCGGCGGCCTGCGCTACTACCAGACGCTCTACCGCGACCGCGACGCGGCGTTCTGCCCCAACCCGCCGGGCAACAACTGGAACATGAGCAGCGCGGTGCGGATCGTCTGGTAGGCGAGGCCGCGAGGAACCGAAACGAGGACGGCCGGCGCCGCGGTGCGGCGCCGGCCGTCGTGCTCGTGAAGTCGCTCCGGATCAGTGCCCGTCAGTGTCCATCGTGCAGGTAGTTCATGAACGACATGCCGATCTCGCTGAACCGCTGCGTGCGCGGCACCTCGATCGCGTCCTTGATGCACACCTGCTCGCACAGCTTGCACGAGACGCAGTTCTTCTCGATGACGACGGCGATGCGGTTGAAGCCGTCGTCGCACATCTGCATCTCGAGCGCCTCGAAGGGGCACACGTCGACGCAGAACTCGCAGCCGGTGCAGAGCTCCTCGTGGACGACCGCCTTGGGCACTTCCTTGGGGGTGAGCTTGGGCACGACGACCTCGCGGCTGTCGTCGATGGCGTCGAAGGGGCAGTAGACGCCGCACACCGAGCAGTTGATGCACAGGTCGGGGTCGATGTAGAAGCGCTCGCCGCCGGTGATGGCGTTCGTCGGGCAGACGCGCTCGCAGATGGTGCAGGAGGTGCACTTCGTGGTGATGAAGTGCGCCTTCCACTCCCAGGCGTCCATGCGCGCGCGGTCGGTGAAGAGGATCGCCTCGACCTTGCCGTGCGCGTCGTAGCGGTGCTTCACGCCGACGAGGTCGCGGTTCACCTCGATCGAGGCCGTGAACCGCCCCGGGAAGGAGCGCGAGGTGTGCGTGAGCGCGCGGATCTTCGGGTCCTTGACCCAGCCGGTGATGTTCAGCGTGCTGTCGACCATCCACACGTGGCAGCCGTGCTCGGGCATCTTCTCCGGCATGCCGTAGCGGAAGCGGTCGCGCGCGGCGGGGACGCGGGTCGGGAACTGGAGCGTGACCAGGACGTAGCCGTCCTTCTCCTCGACCAGGTAGTCGCGCCCGTAGCGGCGGTCGCGCTCGAGGGTGTCCTCCTCGACGTCGCGCCATTGCGCCCATTCGAGCTCCCAGCCGGGGACTTCTTCGAGCTTCGACAGGTCTTCGGCCGGCGGCAGCTCGCCCGAGAAGAGGATCGCGTCGGTCGGGCAGACGTCGACGACGGTGCGCGCGTTGTAGAGCGCGGCCTGCTGGCCGTCGAGCGCGTGCGCCTTCTGGTCTCCCCCCATGTAGAAGACCTCGGGGAAGTCCTGGCAGCACGCGTCGCAGGCGATGCAGAGCTGCGGGTCGACGCGGAAGAGGCCCTGGGCCTGCTTCACGGTTTCGGCGATGGCAGTTCCGGCGGCGGTGTCAGTCATCGGGGAGGAGTCGGATCGCGGAATACGGTACCTGGACAGTTCTTCCTCGAACAGGGATTGGAACAACGTAACCGGGCGATACTTCCTCGGCCAGGGTCGCGACGAACTGAAGGGGGTGAAGAAGAGATCCATCCTGTGTGAAACCTCGGCCCGGAGCCGGGGTCCTCGGATCGGGGTGGCCCCGCTTCATGACCCGCAGACCTCGACTCGACGGACCCGGCGCCTGGCACCATGTGATGAACCGGGGTATCGCCTGCCGCACGCTCTTCGAAGGCCCGGCGGACATCCGGTTCTTCCTCTCGCGTCTGGCCAGAGCCGTGCGACGTGGATCGCTCGAAGTCCACGCCTACTGCGTGATGACCACTCACTTCCACCTGCTCGTCCGCAGTCCGATCGGGGAGCTCTCGGAGGTGATGCGACAGGTTCAGCTCGACTACGTGCGCCGGTTCAACCGGGAGCGTCACAGAGATGGGCCCCTCCTGCGTGGGCGATTCACATCGAAGCCCGTGACTTCTCTTCTCTACCGGAAGATCCTCGTCCGGTACATCGACCGCAACCCGGTTCAAGCTCGGATTTGCGGCGATCCGCGGGAGTACCCGTTCGGGAGCGCGTTCCACTACTCACGCGAGAAGGGGCCGCCCTGGTTGGAGAGATCGTGGGTCGAATCCGTCGTGCAGGAGATCACCGATCGCAAGACCTACTCGTCGCCGGACTACGCCCGCGCTTTCAACGGGGCCTCGGGCGCCGAGGAGCGCCTCGTCGAGATCAGGCTGTCCTCCGCGGGTCATGCGGATCCGCTGGACGATCTGGTCCACGCGACTCCGGTCCAGGTTCTCTCCTGGATGCGATGGAAGGCCAGGCTGGCCGACGGAACCGAGCCGGGGCTTCCAGTCGTCGAGCCCGGGTGTGTCGACGACGTCGTCCATCGCGAGCGCGATCGTGGCGCGGAGATCCTCCTTCGAGCCGGGCGGGCGGACCTGCTGACAGAAATCCATGCGGGCCTGTTGCGCGGGCTGAGCGGTGCATCGCTTGCGGAGATAGGCGAGCGGACAGGCCGCAGCACGAGCAACGCAGGCGCGCTCTGCCAGCGCCACGCGCGCAGGCTGGAGCAGGATGAAGCCTACGCCCGACACGCCAGCGGTCTCGGCAAGGCGGCCATCGATGCGCAGGTTGGGAGCTCGACAATTCCCTTGCGCTAGAGCTCCGGTACGAGCGAGGAAGAACTGTCCAGGTACGGTATTCCGGTCCCGATGGCGTCCGGGTTGCGCGCCTTGCGCGGAATCCGAGCTCGGCGAATGTAACTCAGTCCAAGCCTCCGGGTACTCTGGCGCTGTCGCTTCCATCCTGAGGAGGGAGGACGCTCCCATGCTCTCGCAGTTCGTCCTTGTGTTCGCAACGTTCTCCGATGTCCCGATCGCCCGCGCGGCGGCGCAGACCCACCCCTGGATTCGGGTCCACGACGCGACGTCCGGATGCTTCCACTCCGATGTTCGCGACTACGTGTGGACGCGCGCAGAGAGCGGCTTCCGTCGCGGGAGTGTCTTCGTGACGCAGACGGAGATCGATGCCTTGCGAAAACAGATCCTCGCCTCTTCGGGGACGCCCGAAGACCTGCTCGCGCGCATCGGCATCACGCCGGCGTCGATTGCGGCCCACCGGGACGCGATCCTGGAGACAGCTTGGCCGGAATCGCAGCGCCCGAAGGGAGGGAAACTTGAACTCCCTGAGGAGCTCGAGCCTCTCCTCACCTACGAATTCCTCGCACCCCACATCCTGGCCGAGCTGACCGGTCGGAATTGGAGGAGTACGACGGACGTCGACCTCCGCATCGAGATCCCAGGCGATCCCGCGATCACGATCGGGAGCGACGGGCTCGTCCCGTGGAAGCTTCCCTGGAAGATCGAGGCCGGCGGGAAGACCTGGGAGAGCTGCGACATCGAACTCTCCCGCTCACTGAAGCGTCTCGTCGACCCGCAAGGTCCCAACGCGAAGCTGCTCGACGGGACGCGCTACTGGTCCGAGGGATTCTGGAGGAACGACGGGTTCTGGGGTCGGTTCGTGGGCCGCGCACTCGACTCCGCGCTCTCGGGTCAGCAGTACGGCAAGCTCGAAGGATACCTCGAGGCGATGGACCGGTTTCGCGTGGACAAGGCGCAGAGCGGATCGATCAACCTGCAGCCCGACTCGCTCTTCCTGCAGATCTCGGCCAGGTATCCGAGCCTGCTCGACGGCGCGTGGTGGTGGAATCCACTGCAGGACGGCAAACCCACGTCGAGCTGGAGAGACTTCACTGCGGTCTACGATGCCGCGCTCGGCAGGCTGGAGGGACAGAACTGGCTCAAGAATTGGAAGAGCGCCGGTCCGGATCGGACGATTGAGGTCCAAGCCGTCGGCCGTGCCGGGTTCGCGGAGACGATGCGAGACAGCTTCGTCCTGCCGCCATGGAAGGACTCCAAGTTCCGGGGCGAGCCGGAGTTCGAGATCCTGATGCGCCGCAAAGGGAATTGGTGCGGGACGGTGTGGCTTTCGAGTGCAGAACCTGGCGCGTTGATCGAGACCGCTCTCCCAGGTCCAGGTGATCACTGGTTCGACCGGCTCGACTTCTCCTTCCACCCCACGGAGCCGACCTACGGACGCGTGGACGCGTCAGGCAATTTCGAGCTGCGCACGATCGCGAAGTAGTCGTCGCCCGCGGAATACCGCGCCGCGAGAATGGTTCCTCTGGGTGACGCGCGGGCGGAATACCGTACCGCGGAAGACCGTACCGGGACAGTTCCTCCGCCGAGTGAAGCGCGAAGAACAGCGGAAGAACTGACCTGGTACCGTATTCCTGGTACGAGCGAGGAAGAATTGACGCGGTACGGTATTCCGCTTCAGTGCGCCTCGAGCCAGCTCTTGCCGTGCCCGAAGTCGACCTTGAGGGGCACGCGCAGCGGCACAGCGTTCATCATGCACTCGCGCACGAGCTCGCGCGTCTCGGCAAGCTCCTTCTCCGGCACCTCGAGCAGCAGCTCGTCGTGCACCTGCAACAGCATCCGGCCGGCCAGCTTCGACTTCTCGAGCCGCGTCTCTAGGTCGATCATCGCCCTCTTGATCACGTCCGCCGCCGATCCCTGCACCGGTGTGTTCACGGCCGCGTTCTCCGCCATCGATCTCATCCGCGAATCGCCCGACGCGATCTCCGGGAAGCGCCGCTTGCGCCCGAGGATCGTCTCGACGTACCCCTGCGTCCGCGCCTGCTCGAGCACCCCGTCGATCCAGCCGCGCACTTTCGGGAAGCTCTTGAAGTACTTCTCGATGAACTGCCGCGCCTCCGGCACCGACAGCCCCGTCTCGCGCGCGAGCCTCCCTGCGCCCATCCCGTACAGCAGTCCGAAGTTGATCGCCTTCGCGCGGCTCCTCATCTCCCTCGTCACGAGCCCGGGCATGATCCCGAACACGGTCGCCGCCGTCGCCGAATGGATGTCCTCGTCCCGCGCGAACGCCCCGACGAGCCCGGGATCGCCGCACAAGTGCGCGAGGATCCGCAGCTCGACCTGGCTGTAGTCGGCCGAGAGCAGCACCCACTCGCCGTGGCGGTCCTTCTCCCGCGGCACGAACGCGCGGCGCAGCTCGCGGCCGCGCTCGGTTCGCACCGGGATGTTCTGGAGGTTGGGATCGCTCGACGCGAGCCGTCCCGTCGCGGCGCTCACCTGGCTGAAGCTGCAGTGCACGCGCCCCGTCTTCGGGTTCACATACGACGGCAGCGGCTCGAGGTAGGTGCCCACGAGCTTCTGCACCTCGCGGTACTCGAGCAGCCTCTGCACGATCGGCACGTCGCCGTAGTGCTCCTCGAGCGTCGCGTGATCGGTCGCCCATCCCGTCTGCGTCTTGCGCGGCTTCTTGACGCCCGCCGCCTCCTGGATCTTCAGCTTCTCGAAGAGCACCTCGCCGAGCGCCTTGGTGCTGTTGACGTTGAACTCCTCGCGCGCGAGGCGGTGGATCTCCTTCACGGCCGTTTCGGCGTCGCTCTCGCAGCCCTTCTGGATCTCCGCCAGCACCGACGTGTCGAGGCGGATCCCGCGCTCCTCCATCGCCGCGAGCACGGGCACGAGCGGCATCTCGAGATCGCGGAAGAGCTTCTCCGAGCCGGTCTCCGTGAGCTCCTTCTCGAGCACGCCCTTCAATCGCCACGCGACGTCCGCGTCCTCGCACGCGTACTCCGCGACCTTGTCCACCGGCACCTGGTCCATCGTGATCTGGCTCTTCCCGGTGCCGATCAGATCGCTGGTCGGGATCTTCTTCAGGTCGAAGTACACCAGCGCGAGCTCGTCGATCCCGTGCCTCCGCGAGGTGCCGGCGATGCAGTAGCTCGCGACCATCGTGTCGAAGTCGGGCGGCGGGAGGAGCAGCCCGTTCGCGGCGAAGACGAGCCAGTCGTACTTCGTGTTCTGGCCGGTGCGGCGCAGCTTGCGATCGGTCAGCAGCGGCTCGAGCGCGGTGAGCAGCGCCTCCTTGCCGCCCTTCAAGACCGGCGGATCGGCGTTGAACGGCACGTAGAACGCGCGCATCGGCGCGGCCGAGAAGGACACGCCGACGATTTCCGCCTGCATCGGGAAGAGGCTCGTCGTCTCGGTGTCGACCGCGAACTCGCCGCCCTTCCGGAGCTCCTCGATCATCCCCGCGAGCTCGAGCTCGTCGCGCACGAGGTGGTAGTCGCGCCGCTCCGCGTCGCGCGAGCCGCTCGAGACCTTCTTGAGCAGGCTCTGGAACCCCATCGAGTGGAAGAAGTGCACGAGCTGCTTCGGATCCGGCGCGACCGGAGGAATCCCTTCGAAACCCGGGTCGAGCGGCACGTCGCGCTCGATCGTCACGAGCTCCCGCGAGAGCTTCAGCTTCTCCAGATCGCGCGCGATGTAGTCGCGCGCCTTGCCCTTGACCTCGGCGAGGTGCTCGATGAGCCCGTCGACGGAGCCGAACTCGGCGATGAGCTTGATCGCGCCCTTCTCGCCGATGCCGTGGACGCCCGGGACGTTGTCCGACGCGTCACCCATGACCGCGAGCACGTCGATCACGTGGTCGGGCGTCGTGCCGAACTTCTCCCGGATGGCCTCGCGGCCTTCGATGACGAAGTCGTGGCCTGCCTTGAAGACGTTGTAGAGGCTGACGTGGTCGTCGACGAGCTGCATGAAGTCCTTGTCGCCCGTCACGATGAAGACGTCCCATCCCTTCTTCGACGCCTGGGTCGCGAGGGTGCCGATGACGTCGTCCGCCTCGTAGCCCTTCACCTCGAAGACCGGCACGCCGTGCGCGCGGACGCACTCGCGGATCGGCTCGAGCTGTCCGACGAGCTCCTCGGGCATCTTCTCGCGCGTGGCCTTGTACTGCGCGTAGCGCTTGTGGCGGAACGTCGGCCCGGGCGGGTCGAAGGCGACCGCGATGCGATCCGGCTTCTCGGTTTCCAGGATCTTCCGCAGCGTCATCGTGAACCCGTACGTCGCGCCGCTGGGCTTGCCCTCGGGCGTCGTCAGCCCGGAACGCTGCAGCGCGAAGTGCGACCGATAGGCGAGCGCGGTCCCGTCGAGGAGGAAGAGGCGCATCGCGGAATACGGTACCGCGACAATTCTTCCTCGTTCCACGCCGGCGGCGAGGATTCCTGGAGGGCCTGGACCGATCGCGGCATGCCCTCGCTGGATGGCGGGGATCCTCGCCTCGATCCGGAGGGTCCGGGGACCCCGCCTGGCTTGGCGTGGAACGAGGAAGAATTGTCGCGGTACCGTATTCCGCGATGACGACGATCTGCACGTTGAATCTGAACGGCATCCGTTCCGCCGAGCGCCGCGGCTTCTCGCGCTGGCTCTCGCGGAGGAAGCCCGACGTGCTCTGTCTCCAGGAGCTTCGCGCTCTGCCCGGCGACGTCGACGACGGTCTGCGCTCGCCGCCCGGGTACAACGCGCGCTGGCTCTCGGCGGAGAAGAAGGGCTACGCGGGCGTCGCGCTCCTCTCCCGCGAGTGCCCCAACCTCTATCGCGCCGGCACGGGGTTCGACTTCTGCTCGACCGAGGGTCGGGCGGTCCGTGCAGAGTTCGACGATTTCTCCGTGGTCAGCCTGTACGTCCCCTCCGGCTCTTCCTCTGAGAAACGCCTCGCGATCAAGCTCGAATTCATGGAGCACCTCCTCGGCTTCACCGCGTCGCTGCTGGCCGAGAATGCGCCGATCGCGATCGCCGGCGACTTCAACGTCGCGCACGAGGCGATCGACCTCGCGCGTCCGCGCGAGAACCAGAAGAACTCCGGCTTCCTGCCCGAGGAGCGCGCCTGGTTCGGCCGCCTGCTCGCGCAGGGCTGGGTCGACGTCGTCCGCGCGCTCCACCCCGGCGAGCCAGCCTTGTACTCCTGGTGGTCGAACCGCGGCCGCGCGCGCGAGAAGGACATCGGCTGGCGCCTCGACTACGTCCTCGCGAGCCCCGAGCTCGCACCGCGCGTCTCGCGCGCCTGGATCGAGAAGAAGGCCGGCCTCTCCGACCACGCGCCCGTGTGGGTGGAGATCGGGAGCTGATGCTCCTGCCCGTTCTCCTGCCCGCCGTGGCCGCGCTCCAAGGCCATGTCCGCCCGACCGCCGCCGCCGTGCGCGTCGACACGCCGCCGCGGATCGACGGCCGGCTCGACGACGAGGTCTGGTCGCGCTCGGGGCCGATCGGCCCGTTCGTCCAGGTCGAGCCGATCGAAGGCGCGGCACCCACGGAAGCGACCGAGTTCCGCGTCCTCTACGACTCCGAGCACCTCTACATCGCCGTCCGCTGCTTCGACAAGGACCCCTCCGGCATCATCGGCACGCAGATGGGCCGCGACGCCGATCTCGACACGGACGACCGCGTCGAGATCGTGATCGACACCTTCCACGACCGGCGCAACGCGTTCTGGTTCCAGATGAACCCGGTCGGCTCGAAGGGCGACGCGCTGATCTCGAACAACGGGACGGACTTCAACAAGCCCTGGGACGGGATCTGGGAGGGGAAGTCGTCGATCGACGAGAAGGGCTGGTCGATCGAGATGGCGATCCCGTTCCAGACGCTCTCCTTCGATCCCGCGATCGACACCTGGGGCTTCAACGTGCGACGCCAGATCAAGCGCCGGCTCGAGAGCGACCGATGGGCGGCGGCGAGGCTCGACCTGACCTTTTTCCAGGTCGCGGAAGCGGGCGACCTCTCCGGCCTCGCCGGCCTGCGCCAGGGCGTCGGTCTCGACGTCGTGCCCTTCCTCCACGCGGACTGGACCAACGATCGCAGCGGCAACCCCGACCAGGACCTGATCGGCAAGCCGGGCTTCGACCTCTTCTACCGGCTGACGCCCAACCTGACCGCGAGCCTCACCGTGAACACCGACTTCGCCGAGACCGAGGTCGACGGGCGCCAGATCAACCTGACGCGCTTCCCCCTGTTCCTGCCCGAGAAGCGCGACTTCTTCCTCGAGAACGCGGGCATCTTCCAGTTCGCCGACCTCTCGCACGACCTGATCCCGTTCTTCAGCCGCAAGATCGGACTGGACGACAGGGGGCATGAGATCCCGATCCTCTACGGCGGCAAGCTGACCGGCCGGGCCGGCGACTGGAACCTCGGCGCGCTCGACGTCGAGACGGACAGCGCCGCCGGCATCCCGGAGAAGAACCTCCTTGTCACGCGTATCTCGAAGAACGTCGGCGAGCAGTCGACGGTGGGAGGGATCTTCACGAGCGGCAACCCGAACGGCACGGCGGACAACAGTCTCTACGGCCTCGACGCGAACTTCCGCACGAGCACGGTCTTCGGCGACAAGAACCTGACCGCCAGCGTCTTCGGCCTGCGGTCCGAGACCGAGGGGAAGAGCGGCGGCGACCTCGCCTACGGGGCCTCGGTCGCCTATCCGAACGATATCTGGTCCGCGCACGTGTCCTGGAAGGAGATCCAGGCCGACTTCGATCCGGCTCTGGGCTTCGTGCCGCGCACGGGCATCCGGAGCTGGTTCGGGCTGGTCGAGTACGAGCCGCGGCTCAACACCTCGATCCGCAAGCTCTCGTTCAACGCCGAAGCCCAGGTGATCACGGACCTCGACGACCGCGTCGAGACGATCGAGGCTCAGGTGCGGCCGCTCGGCATCGAGTGGGATTCGGGCGACGAGCTGCGTCTCGAGGTCCTGCCCGGCTACGAGCGCCTCGATCAGCCCTTCGACATCCAGCCCGGCGTCGTGAACCCGATCCCGATCGGCGAGTACCACACCCTGCGCTGGCGGGCCGAGGTCGAGACCGCGCTCAAGCGGCCGGTGTCGGGAGCGATCGGCCTCGAGGTCGGTGACTTCTTCACCGGCCGACGGACGGACGCCCAGGCCGAGCTCTCCTGGCGCCCGAGCCGCTTCTTCACCGGCTCGCTCGGCTACGAGCAGAGCCACGTCGACCTGCCGGAGGGTGTCTTCACCACGCACCTCGGGCAGGTGCGGACGAACGTCGCCTTCAGCCCCGACGTCGACTGGCGGAGCTTCGTGCAGTTCGACAACGAGTCCGAATCGATCGGACTGAACACCAGGTTGCGCTGGATCCTCCGGCCCGGCGAGGACATCTTCATCGTCTGGAACCAGACCCAGAAGCGGAGCGACGGCTCGTTCGTGCCGCTGTTCCAGGAGGCGGCGTTCAAGATCGCCTACACGCTGCGCTTCTGACTCACGCGCTGCGCTTCGGGGGCGCGGCGAGCGCGCTCATCTCGAGGACCGCCCGCGCGAGATCCTCGGACAACCGGCCCGGCAGGCGGCGCAGGAGGATCTCGCACACGGACCGGTAGTACCACAGCGTGCCCTCCTTCCCGCCGTTGAACCGGGCCCACACGGCTTCGCCTTCCGCGCGCAGTCCCGAGACGATGGAGCGGGCGTTGTGGAGCTTGTCGGCGCCGGTGACGAGGAGCACCGGGCCCGGCGCCCCGTCCAGGCGCGCGAGGAAGGCCTTCTTCCTCGGCTGCCAGGGCGGCTTGGGAGTCGTCTCGGCGTCCGTGCACCCGTCGACGATCGCCAGGACGGCGTCGCCGAACTTCTGGCGCAGCTCGCCGCGCAGACCGGCCGCGCCTCCGTGCGCCGCGGCCTGGTCCTCGATCGAGTCGTGCAGCAGCGCCGCGATCGCCTCGTCCTCGCTGGCGCCGTGCTCGATCGCGATCGCGGCGACGGCCAGCAGGTGGGAGAGGTAGGGGACGTCCGTGCCCTTGCGCTTCTGGCCTCTGTGCAGCCTCGACGCGAAGGAGAGCGCCCGTTCGAACTTCTCTCCGAACCCTGCCTGGGGAGGCGCGGTCATGCCGGATCGGCGCTACAGCGCGGGCCGCGGCCCCGTGCAGAAGTCGTGCACCTCGACCTCGAGGCTCCGCTCGCCGCGGAAGACGTTCCATCTCGGCGTGAAGACCGCGTGGACGTTCTCGCCCATCCGCAGCTCGGACGCGCGCGCCGCGGCCCCGAAGAACATCGCCCTCCTGACCTGCGCGCCCCGGCGGAGCTGGAGGGAGAGGTGCGACCCGTCGCTCCCGACCGCGCGCGGCGGCTCGGCCAGGCGCAGGTCGGTCGAGAGCAGCACCGGCTTCTCGTTCCTCTCGCCGAAGGGCGCGAGGCGGCCGATCTCGCGCATCAGCTCGTGCGTGACGGCCTCGAACGCGACCTCGCAGTCGATCCACATCGGCGCCGCGGAAAATCCCTGACCGTCGAGGATCTCGCGCGCCCGCGCGCAGACCGCTTCGCGCAGCGCATCGATCGCGTCGGCTCGGACCTCGCAGCCCGCGGCCTGCGCGTGGCCTCCGTACCTTTCCATGAGATCCGCGCCGCCGTGGAGAGCGTCGAGGACGCTGAAGCCGGCGATCGATCGCGCGCTGCCGCGGCCGACGTCTCCCGAGAGGCCGATCACGACTGCCGGGCGGCCGTAGCGCTCGGAGAGACGCGCCGCGACGATGCCGACGAGGCCCTGGTGCCAGCCCTGGCCGGCGAGGACCAGCACGGGATGGCGCTCGGGGTCGGCGAAGGCTTCGGCCGCGCGCGCGGCTTCGTCGAAGAGCGCGGCCGAGAGCCGCTTGCGCTCGGTGTTCAAGCGATCGATCTCGGCCGCGAGGCGCGCGGCCTCGGGTCGGTCCTCGCACAGGAGCAGCTCGACCGCGGTGCGCGCGCTGCCGAGGCGGCCGCTGGCGTTGATGCGCGGACCGATCTGGAAGGCGAGGTCGTCGGCCTCGAGGTCGCGGCCGTCGAGCTTGGCGACGGCGAAGAGCTCGCGGATGCCGGGGCTCTTCGAGGCGGCGAGCGAGCGGAGGCCGTAGCGCGAGAGGATGCGGTTCTCGTCGACGAGCGGGACCACGTCGCAGACGGTGGCGATCGCGACGAAGCCCATCGCTTCGACGAGGTACTCGCGCAGGTCGTCGCGGACCCGGGCGGCACCGGTGACCTGCTGGCAAACGCCCCAGGCGAGCTTGAATGCGACCGCGCCGCCGCAGAGCTCGCGGAAGGGGTAGCGGGAGGTCGCGAGCTTCGGGTTGACGATCGCGACGGCCGGAGGGAGCTCGCCCTGCGGGGGCTCGTGGTGGTCGGTGACGATCGTGTCGACGCCGAGATCGCAGAGGTCCGAGATCGTCTCGCGCGAGGAGGTGCCGTTGTCGACGCTGAT
>JBGPOP010000056.1:0-17603 GCA_041488095.1 Planctomycetota bacterium | reverse complement strand
GATGTGTCTTCTCCTGCGGGGCCGCACGCGCACGCACCGGCAGCCGCGGCGCACCGCCCACCCGCCCGGCGCCCGGAGTGCCCCCGGCCGCCGGATTCGTGTTTCGCGGCTCCGGCGCGGACGCCGGAGCCGCGAAACACGAATTCAAGTTGGGCGAAGCGGAGCGTGGTCCTCAGGGCAGCGCGAGAACGTGCTCGGCGAGGGCCGACATCTCGTCCGTTGTCAGCTTGTCGAACGGCTGCATCGGGAACGTGTACCGTCGAGCCTGCTCGGAGAGTCGCGCGTCCTTCTCCGCGTAGGCGACCGGGTTGCGCAGGTACTCGGAGATCTTCTCCCGTGTCCAGAAGCTCTTCTTGCCCTGCAGCGTCGGCCCGAGCTCCGTGCCCGCGCCGTCCTGTCCGTGACAGGTCGTGCAGCCCTGGCTCGCGAAGAGATCGGCTCCGTTCCCGGCTCCCGATTTCGCGGATGCCCCGTCGCCGCACGAAGCCAGAGCGAGCGCGAGAGCGGCGGCCGCGGCGCGGATCATGAGGCTCTTCTAGCAGGTGCGCGCTCCTGCGGAAATCCCTACACTCACACCCATGGCCTCCGCCAAGAAGCCCGCCTCGGAGACATCCGGCTCCTTCGATCAGCGCCTCTCGCGCCTGGAGCAGATCGTGGCCGAGCTCGAGACCGGCAAGATCGCTCTCGAGCCCGCGATCGAGCGCTATCAGGAGGGCGTCGAGCTCTTGAAGAGCTGCCGCGACCTCCTGGACGGCTTCAAGAAGCGCGTCGAGGAGCTCTCGGCCGACGCCGAGGCCGGGACCGTCCCGTACGCCGGCGATCCCGACGCGCAGGCCGAGCGCGGCGAGCGCGCGCGACGCGATCCGCGCGAATCGTGAGCACGCGCATCCAGCCGGCCGCCGTCGAGCCCTGGCTCGAGGAGACGCGGATCTGGGCCGACCGGGAGCTCGAGCGCGCGCTCCGCGAGCTCTCCGGAGCGCCGCCGCGCCTGGCCGAGGCGATGCGCTACGCGCTCGTCGGCGGCGGCAAGCGCCTGCGGCCCGCCCTGGTCCGGCTCCTCTCTCTCCACCACGGCGGCGACGACGAGGCCGCGGCGCTGCCCGCGGCGGCGGTCGAGTGCGTCCACGCCTACAGCCTCGTCCACGACGACCTCCCGTGCATGGACGACGACGACCTCCGGCGCGGCCGGCCCACCTGCCACCGGGTCTACGGCGAGGCGCTCGCGATCCTCGCCGGCGACGCCCTCCTGACGCTCTCCTTCGGCCTGCTCGCGCAGAGCGGCGATCGCGCCGCCGACCTCGCGCGCGTGCTCGCGTCCGGCGCGGGACACGCCGGCATGGTCGGCGGGCAGGTCCTCGATCTCGCGGCGGAGGCGGGCGCCGCGGAACGGGGCCAGGTCGAGGAGATCCACGCCCGGAAGACCGCGGCGCTCTTCGGCGCGGCCGCGGAGATGGGCGCGATCGTGGCGCGGGCCGGCGAGGCACGGCGCGCGGCGGCACGCGCGTACGGGCTCGCGCTCGGGCGCTGCTTCCAGGCGACCGACGACATCCTCGACGTCACCGGCGACGCGCGGACGCTGGGCAAGACGCCGGGGAAGGACGCCCGCGAGCGCAGGCCGACGCTCGTCGCCGCGCTCGGCATCGAGGCGGCGCGCGCCGAAGCCGAGCGCTTGGGGAACCTGGCCCGCGATGCCGCCCTGGCGCTCCCGTGCCGGCGGGGGGACATCGCCTGGGACCTCGCGGGGCACGTGCTCGCCCGCTCGAGGTGAGCGGTCGAACGGGGATCGGAGGCTCCCGCTACCCAGCCCCCCTGCGCCGCGACAGACTAGAGGCTTCGCCATGAGAGAGACGCCGAACCCGGGATCCCAGGCCGTGGATCGATCCCTGCTCGAGACGATCGGGTCGCCGCTCGATCTCAAGCGCCTCGAGCCGGCCGAGCTGCCGCGACTGTGCTCCGAGCTGCGCGCCTTCCTCCTCGACTCGATCCAGAGGACCGGCGGACACCTGGGCTCCAACCTCGGCACGGTCGAGATCACGGCGGCCCTCCACTACGTCTTCGACTTCCGCCGCGACCGCCTGGTGTTCGACGTGAGCCACCAGGCCTATCCCCACAAGGTCCTGACGGGCCGGCGCGAGCGGTTCTCGACGCTGCGGCAGACGGGCGGCCTGTGCGGCTTCACGAACCCGCACGAGTCGGAGTACGACCTGTTCCACACCGGCCACGCGGGGACGGCGATCTCGCTCGCGCTCGGGCTGGCCGTGGCGCGCGGGCGCGGGGAGAGCCAGCCGCACGTGGTCGCGCTGGTCGGGGACGCGGCTCTCGGAGCGGGTGTCGCCTTCGAAGCCCTGAACCACGCCGCGGCGAGCGGCGAGCGTCTCCTGATCGTCCTGAACGACAACGAGTGGTCGATCAGCCGCTCGGTCGGGGCGCTGGCCCGCTACCTCTCGCGCATTCGTTCGAACCGCCTCGTGCAGCGCGCGCACCAGGAGGTCCAGAGCCTGATCTCGGCGATCCCGGTGATCGGCCCGCGCGTCGACCGCGCCCTCGACCAGATCGGCGAGGTCGTGCGCCATGCGGTGGTGCCCGGACACATCTTCGAGGAGCTCGGCGTCACCTACGTCGGCCCGATCGACGGGCACGACGTGCTCTTGCTCGTCGAGCACCTCGAGCGCGCGCGCACGCTCGACGGGGTGGTGCTGCTCCACATCCTGACCGAGAAGGGCAAGGGCCACCCCAAGGCCCCGTCGCACCCCGAGCGCGTCCACGGCGTCAAGGCCGCGGAGAAGCCCGCCGACGCCGGCGGCGACGCGAGGAAGGTCGAGCCCGCTGCGACCTCGGCGCTGCGTCTCTCGGAGCCGCTCAAGGGAGGCGTGCGCGGCAAGGAGCCGTCGCTCGAGGAGCCGCAGGCGAGCACACCCGTCGCGCGCGTTCCGGCGCAGCCTTCAGGCCCGGCGTACACCAAAGCCTTCGCCGATGCGCTGATTCGCCTCGCCGAGCGCGACGTGCGCATCCACGCGATCACGGCGGCGATGCCCTCGGGGACCGGGCTCGACGCCTTCGGCGAGCGCTACCCGGCGCGCTTCCACGACACGGGGATCACCGAGCAGCACGCCACCGCAATGGCGGCCGGGATGGCCAAGGGGGGGCTGCGTCCGGTCGCGGCCATCTACTCGACCTTCCTCCAGCGCGGCTACGACCAGGTGTTCCAGGAGGTCGTGCTGCAGAACCTGCCGGTCGTCTTCGCGCTGGACCGCGCGGGGCTCGTCGGCCAGGATGGGCCGACGCACAACGGCGTCTTCGATCTCGCGTTCCTGCGCACGTTCCCGGGGGTCGTGCTGGCCGCGCCGCGCGACGCGAGCGACATCGACAGGATGCTCGAGCTCGGCTTGAAGCACGACGGGCCCTTCTTCCTGCGCTTCCCGCGCGACAACTGCCCCGCGTCGGAGCGGATCCACCGCAGCGAACGGCGCGCGATGGTCCCGGGGAAGGCCGAGGTCCTGCTGGAGGGGGATGCGGTCGCGATCTGGGCGTACGGCGCGCTCGTCAACCAGGCGCTCGAGGCCGCCGAGCGGTTGCACAGGCGCGGGATCGAGGTGGGCGTCGTCGACGCGCGTTTCGCGAAACCGCTCGACCTCGAGCTCCTCTCGCGCCACGCGCAGACCGCGAAGTGGATCGTGACCGTCGAGGAGCACCAGCGCGCGGGCGGCTTCGGGTCGGCCGTGCTCGAGGCCTTGAACTCGATGCCGAACGCGACCGCGCGGGTGAGGGTGCTGGCCGTGCCCGACCGGTTCGTCGACCACAAGACGACGCGCGAGGAGCAGCTCGCCGAGGTCGGGCTCGATGCGGACGGGATCGAGCGGACCGTGCGGATGCTGCTCGCGCCGACCCGGGTGTAGCCCGACACAGGCGGCGCCCGACACTCATGTAGATCGATGGCCAGGAACGAGAGGACCGGGGCCGCGAAGCCCGTTGCCGCGCAGCCGAGTGCGCGGAAGCCGAGCGCCCGCCCGCGGGTCGAGCGCGTGCTCGTCCTCGCCGACGGGGAGAAGTCCGAGGTCCGCGAGCTGCTCGCGCGCCTGGAGCCCTGGCTCGCCGCGCGGGTGCCCGCCGTGGTGGTCGAGCCCGACGTGCGCGGGTTCTACCGGCGGCACCAGGAGGCAGCCGGCGCGAAGTCCGCCGCGGGACGCGGGCCGGACCACCCCGACCTCCTGGTCGTGCTCGGCGGAGACGGGGCGATCCTGGCCGCGGTGCGGGCCTTCGCGGACGCGCCCGTGCCGACGATCGGGATCAACTTCGGACGCGTGGGCTTCCTCGCCTCGGCCGAAGCGGGCCACTGGGAGGAGTCGCTGACCGAGATCCTCGAGGGCCGGACGCTGGTCGAGCCGCGGATGCGCCTCGAGGCCGAGCTGCTCGCGGCGGACGGCGGAGCCGTGCGCGCGGTGGCGCTGAACGACGTGGTCCTGACGCGCGGAGCCTACCAGGGCCTGCTCTCGATCGCGCTGAGGATCGGCCAGGAGTGGGTGACGAACTACCGCGCCGACGGGTTGATCGTGGCGACCGCGAGCGGCTCGACGGCCTACTCGCTCGCTTCGGGAGGTCCGATCCTCGCGCCGACGATGCAGGACTTCGTGGTGACGCCGATCTCGCCGCAATCCCTGTCGCATCGCACGATCGTCCTGCCGACGGGCAGCGAGTTGTCGCTCTCGATCACGCACGCGGTGGGGATCACGACGATGGTCGTCGACGGCCAGGGCTTCTATCCGATGAAGCAGGGCGACAGCGTGAAGCTGCGCCGCCATCCCGTGGCCTACCCGTTGCTCGCGCGGCCGGGCGAGGACTTCTACAAGCGCCTGCGCGAGCGCCTGGGCTGGCGCGGGAGCTTCGAGCCGGACGTGTTCCCGCCGGAGGCGCAGGCGCGGCCGCGCGAAACGGACGAAGGCTCTGGGGGAGGGCTGTAAGGACGGCTCAGGCGTCGGCCGCCCCACCACGGCCGAGCCTCACTGCGCGATCGGACCGACCGCGCCGGCCTGGATCTGGCCGTCCTCCATCAGGAGCACGCGCTCGCACCGGCGCGAAACGCGCTCGTCGTGGGTGACGAGCAGCAGCGCCAGGCCGCGCTCGCGTTGCTCGCGGATCAGGAGGTCCAGCACCTTCTCCCCGGTCGCGCTGTCGAGGTTGCCGGTCGGCTCGTCGGCGATCACCACGGCCGGATCGAGGAACATCGCCCGCGCGATCGCGACGCGCTGCTGCTCGCCGCCCGAGAGCTGCGCCGGGCGGTGGCGCAAGCGGTCGCCGAGGCCGAAGCGCGCGAGCGTCTCCTCGGCGCGACCGCGCAGCTCCCTCGCGGCGGAGCGCCACAGGAACCCCGAGCGGCCGATCATCGCCGGCAGGATCACGTTCTCGACCGCGTCCAGCTCGGGCAGCAGGTGGTAGAACTGGAAGACGAAGCCGATGCGCGAGTTCCGCGCGCGCGCGCGCTCGAGGGTCGGGAGCTTCCAGGCGTCCAGGCCTTCGAGCAGCACCTCGCCCTGGCTCGGGGGATCGAGCAGGCCGAGGATGTGCAGCAGCGTCGACTTGCCCGCGCCCGACGCGCCCATGAGCCCCAGGAGCTCCCCGCGGCGGAGCTCCAGGTTCACTCCGTGCAGCACCTCGAGGTTGCGATCGCCGACGGCGAAGGACTTGCGCACGCCGCGCGCGGCGAGGAGCACCGGCGCGCCCGGGCTCGCGATCGGCTGGGCCGCGGTCGCGGCTGCGGCCTTGACCTTGGCTCTCATCTCACTCGTACCTCAGCGCGTCGAGCGGGTGCAGCCTTCCCGCCTTCCAGGCCGGGAGGGCCGCGAACAGCATCACGCACACGAAGGCGCCGAGGACGATCAGCCCGATCGCCCGCGGATCGACCACCGACGGGATGTGATCGAACAGGTACACCTTGCGGTTGAAAATCTGGACGTCGAAGGTGGCGGACAGCCAGCGCTCGATCGGGTCGATCTTCAGCGCGCCCCAGGTCCCGAGAATCGCGCCGGCGGTCGCACCGATCAGCCAGTCCCAGCACCCGATCATCAGGAAGAGCACGGCGACCCCTTGCGGCGTCGCGCCGAGCGCCGAGAGGATCCCGATGTCGCGGCGCTTCTCGGTGATCATCATCGAGAGGATCGCGAACACGGTGAAGCCCGCCACGACGACCACGAGGGAGAGCATGATCGCCATGAGCACGCGCTCGTTCTCGATCGCGCCGAGCAGGTTCTTGCGGAACTCCTCCCAGGTCTTGATCTCCGGCGAAGGGAAGATCGGATCCGGGGGCTCGCGGATCAGTCCCGCGACGTAGAGTCGTTCCATGAAATCCTTGCGCACGCCGGGTGCATCGCGAGCGTAGTCCTTGAGCTTGACCAGCACCTGGCTGAACTTGCGCGGCGGGCCGAGGAAGTCGCACAGCTCCGAGCGCTCCATGTAGATCCGTTGCCCGTCGAGCTCGTTGTCCGAGGAACGGAACGTGCCGGCGACCACGAAGCGCCGGTTGATGGGCGGGAACTCGTGAGTCTTGGGATCCCGCACCGCCGTGATCAGGTTGATCTCGGATCCGCGGGTGAGGTGCCAGAACTCGGCCAGCTGCTCCCCGACGACGACGCTCGCGAGCGGGCGGCCCTCGGGCCGATAGTCGGGCGGCGGATCGAAGGGCCGGTCGGGATTCGCGACCTGGGCGCCGCCCAGCAGCGGCTTCTCCGTCAACGCCGAGTGCAGCTCGGTGGTGCGGAACTCGTCCTCGGTATCGACCCCGAACAGGCGCGCCCCTGAGAGATCGCCGTTCTGCGGGTCGGACAGGCGGATGTCAGAGAGCACGGCCTCGCGGCCTTCCCGGGAGAGGATCCCGTAGTAGGCGAGCTGGGCGCACGCGGCCGCGACCCGCGGGTCGGCGCGCACCACGGCGAGGATCTCCGACGGGTCGGAAGGGATGCTCCGGCCGTCCTCGCGCTGCGCGAAAAACGGCGCGATGATCAGGTCCGAGAGGCTGCCGCGGACCATCTTGCGGTTCTCCTCGAGGAACCCGGCCATGATCGACAGGATCAGGATCATCGCGCCCACGCCGACGCAAATGCCGACGATGCCGATCCAGTTCGCGCGCCGCGCGCGCAGGTAGCGCCAGGAGAGGAAAGCGCGGTACATGGGGGCTCCTGGATTTCAGGGAGCGGCCGGCGCTCCCGTGTCGTGGATCGGCCGCATCGCCGGGAAGAGCAGCACGTCGCGGATCGACTCTTGCCCCGTCAATACCATGACCAGACGGTCGATGCCGATGCCGAGGCCCCCGGCCGGCGGCATGCCGTACTCGAGCGCCTGCACGTAGTCCCAGTCGACCTCGCCCGGCGCCTCGGGATCGCGGCTCGCGACCTGCTCCTCGAACCTTTTCGCCTGGTCGGCGGGATCGTTCAGCTCGGTGAAGGCGTTGCCGAGCTCCATCCCGGCGACGAACACCTCGAAGCGCTCGGCCAGCCGGTGATCCTCGGGCTTCTTCTTGGCGAGCGGGCAGATCGGGACGGGGTAGTCGACGACGAAGACCGGTCCGCCGAGCGAGTCCTCGACGCTCGACTCGAACACGTCGTTCATCGTCTTCCAGTACGCCTCCGACGTCGCCGCGTTCGCGGGGACCTCGAGGCCGAGAGCGCGCGCCCGCTCGAGGACCTTGGGACGGTCGTCGAACTCGCAGCCGTTCTTCTCGCGGAAGAGATCCGTGTAGCCGCGCCTCGGCCAGGGCGTCTTGAGGTCGTAGTCCTTGCCGCGGAAGCCGACCTTCGTCGTCCCGTTCACCTCGAGCGCGCACGTCTCGAAGATCCGCTCGGTGATCTCCATCATGCGCCGGTAGTCGGCCTGCGCCTCGTAGAGCTCGAGCATCGTGAACTCGGGGTTGTGCCGCGTCGACAGGCCCTCGTTGCGGAAGTTGCGCGACACCTCGAACACGCGCTCGAGGCCGCCGACGATCAGGCGCTTCAGGTACAGCTCGGGCGCGATGCGGAGGTAGAGGTCCATCCCGAGCGCGTTGTGGTGCGTCACGAACGGCCGCGCCGCGGCGCCGCCGGCGATCGGGTGCAGGGTCGGCGTCTCGACCTCGAGGTAGCCCTCGCTCTCGAGGTAGCGGCGGATCACGGAGAGCACCTTGGACCGCTTGATGAAGACGTCCTTGACGCCCTCGCTCGCCCACAGGTCGACGTAGCGGCGGCGGTAGCGCAGCTCCTTGTCGTGGAGCCCGTGCCACTTCTCGGGCGGCGGCGCGACGGCCTTGGCGAGCAAGCGCACCTCCGCGGCCCACACCGTCGTCTCGCCCTTCTGGGTGTGGCCGAGTCGCCCGGTGATCCCGAGGAGGTCGCCGCCGTCGAGCATCTTCCTCTGCGGCCACCACGAAGTCAGATCGTCGCGCTGGAACCCGATCTGGATCCGGCCGGTGCGGTCGACGAGGGGCGCGAAGAAGAGCTTGCCGAAGTCGCGCATCTGGAGCATGCGCCCGGCGACCGTGACTCGCTCGCCGCAGAGGGGCCCAGGCGCTGCAGCCGAGCCCGCGCCGGCCAGGAGATCGGCGATCGGGCGAGCGCGGACGCCGCGCGGCGGGTAGGGATCCTCTCCCGCCTTTCGCAGCGCTTCGATCTTGGCCAGGCGGTCGGGATGAGCGAGCTCCGTCATGAACGCGCGAGCATACCGAATCGACTGCCTCGGTAGGGGTTGGTGGAGGATAGGGGGCTCGAACCCCTGACCTCTACAATGCCATTGTAGCGCTCTACCAGCTGAGCTAATCCCCCACGAGGGCCGGAGAGGATGCCGGGAGCGTACGCGCGCGTCAACTCATCGTCCTCGTGGTCGCGCTCCCGGCCCGCGCGTATCCTGTCGCGCCCTCCCGACAGGAGATCGATCCGCCGTGACCGTTCCGACGAACGCCTACGATCCTCGCACGATCGAACCCAAGTGGCAGCGCCGCTGGGCGGCCGAGGAGATCTTCCGCGCCAAGGGCCCGGGCGAGCCCGGCTTCGATTCGAAGAAGCCCAAGTACTACGTCCTCGACATGTTCCCCTACCCATCGGGGTCGGGCCTCCACGTCGGACACGCGGTCGGCTACATCGGGACCGACATCGTCGCGCGCAGGAAGCGCATGGAGGGCATGAATGTCCTGCACCCGATGGGCTGGGACGCCTTCGGCCTCCCGGCGGAGCAGTACGCGATCCAGACCGGCGTGCACCCGCGGCAGGCGACCGCCCAGAACACGGCCAACTTCCGCCGCCAGCTCCAGCTCCTCGGCCTCTCCTACGACTGGTCGCGCGAGATCGACACGAGCGACCCGCGCTACTACCGCTGGACGCAGTGGATCTTCCTGAAGCTCTTCGAGCGCGGTCTCGCCTACCAGGCCGAGGTGCCGGTGTGGTGGTGCGAGGAGCTGAAGACCGTCCTCGCCAACGAGGAAGTCATCCACGGCCGCTCCGAGCGCGGCAACTTCCCCTGCGTCCGCCGTCCGCTCGAGCAGTGGATGCTGCGGATCACGGCCTACGCCGAGCGCCTGCTCTCCGACCTCGACCTCCTCGACTGGCCCGAGTCGATCAAGACCCAGCAGCGCGAGTGGATCGGGCGGTCCGAGGGCGCCGAGATCCGCTTCGCTCTGGAGGGCCTCCCGGGAGAGGACCTGGTCGTCTTCACGACGCGCCCGGACACGCTGTGGGGGGCGACCTTCATGGTCATCGCACCGGAGCATCCGCGGCTCGCGAAGATCGCGAGGCCGGCGCAGAAGGCGCGCGTCGACGCCTACGTGGCCGGGGCCGCGAGCAAGTCGGAGCTCGAGCGCACCGACCTCGCCAAGGAGAAGACCGGCGTCTTCACCGGCCGGCACGCGCTGAACCCGGCCTTCGAGAGGAGCGATCCGCGCGCGAGGATCCCGGTGTGGGTCGCCGACTACGTGCTCGCGACCTACGGCACGGGCGCGATCATGTCCGTCCCCGGACACGACGCCCGCGACTTCGAGTTCGCGCGCAAGTTCGATCTCCCCATCGTCGAGGTCGTGCGACCTCCTCCAGGCGAGAAGGGCCTCGCGGACGGTGCGTGCTTCACCGGCGAGGGGACGGCGGTGAACTCGGGCCCGATCGACCAGCTGCCGTCCGCCTTGGCGACGAAGCGCGCGATCGAGATCCTGGAGCAGCGCGGCGCCGGCCAGGCGCGCGTCACCTACAAGCTGCGCGACTGGCTCTTCAGCCGGCAGCGCTACTGGGGCGAGCCCTTCCCGCTCCTTCACCTCGAGGACGGCCGGATCGTGCCCGTGCCCGAGGACGCGCTGCCGGTCGAGCTCCCGGCGATGAACGACTTCAAGCCCTCGGCCGACGGCTCGGCGCCGCTCACGCGGGCCGGGAAGTGGGTGAACGTGCGCGACCCGCGGACCGGAGCACCGGCGCGGCGCGACACGGACACGATGCCCGGCTGGGCGGGATCGTGCTGGTACTGGCTGCGCTTCATGGACCCCGGGAACGACGCCGCGCCGTTCTCGAAGGAAGCCGAGCGCTACTGGGGTCCGGTCGATCTGTACATCGGCGGAGCCGCGCACGCGGTCATGCACCTCTTGTACGCGCGCTTCTGGCACAAGGTGCTGTTCGACGCGGGCGTCGTCTCGACGGCGGAGCCGTTCCAGAGGCTCTTCAACCAGGGATTGGTCGAGGCCTTCGCCTACCAGGACCGGACCGGGCGGCTCGTCCATTCGTCCGAGGTCGAACCGCGCGGCGAGCGCTTCGTCAGGAAGTCGACCGGCGAGGAGCTCTCGCAGATCGTCACCAAGATGGCGAAGTCCCTCGGCAACGTCGTCAACCCCGACGACATCGTCGCCGAGCACGGGGCGGACACGGTGCGGCTGTACGAGATGTTCATGGGGCCCCTCGCCGACAGCAAGCCCTGGAATCCGCGCGACATCCCCGGCTGCCGGCGCTTCCTCGAGCGCGCTTGGCGACTCTTCGTCGAGCCGGACGCCTCCGAGCCGATCCGACCCGCGCTCACCAAGGGAACGCCGGATCGGAGGATCGAGGGCGAGACCCTGGCGCTCGAGCGCTCGCTCGCCCGCGCGCTCCAGCGCGTCGACGAGTCCTTCCGCCACCTGAACTTCAACACGGCGATCGCCGGGCTGATGACCTTCCTGAACGACGCCACGAAGGGCCAGGAGGCGCTCTCGCGCGACCAGGCGAGCCGCTTCGTCCGGGCCCTCGCGCCGTTCGCCCCGCACCTCGCCGAGGAGCTGTGGGAGAGGATGGGGGAGAGAGGCTCCGTCTCGGCCGCCGCCTGGCCTCTCCCCGACCCTCGCTACCTCGTCGAGGACGAGGTCGAGATCGCCGTCCAGGTGCTCGGCAAGCTGCGCGGGAACGCACGGATCCGGACGGGCGCCGACCGGGAGAGCCACGAGACGGCCGCGCGCGCGGCCGTGCAGAAGCACCTGGAGGGCCGGGAGGTCGTCAAGATCGTGGTCGTGCCCGGGAAGCTGGTCAACTTCGTGGTGAAGTGAAATCCTCCTCGGTCGCCCCCGTACCTGCCGCCCTTCCGGAACCATCCCCAGCAGGAGATGTCATGAACGCACGAACGATCCCCCTCGCCGTCCTCTCGTCCTTCCCGATCCTCTGGCTCGCCGGTTGCGTCATCGCGATCGATTCCGACACCCACTGGACCCACTCCCACCACGACACGATCCAGGGGTCCGGCATCGCCAAGACCGAGGCCCGCACCGTCCCCGACTTCCGGCGCATCGAGGTCCGCGGCAGCGCCGACGTGACCGCCCGCGCGGGAGAGGCGACCAGCCTCTCCGTCACCGGGGACGACAATCTCCTCTCCCTCCTGACGACCGAGGTCCGCGACGGGACCCTGGTGATCGAGATGAAGAACGGCAGCTACTCGACGCACCTCGGCCTCAAGGTCAGCGCCACCGCGCCTGCGCTGGAGTCGGTCAGCGTGCGCGGCAGCTCCGACGTCGACGCGTCGGGCCTCAAGGGCGAGCGGTTCGCGGTCCAGATCGCCGGCTCGGGCGACGTGCGCGCGAGCGGCAAGGTCGACCGGCTCGAGGCCGGGATCGCCGGCTCGGGCGACCTGCGGCTCTTCGAGCTGGAGGCGCGCGATGCGCGCGTCGACGTCTCCGGGAGCGGCGACGTCGAGGTGTGGGCGACCGAGGTCCTCTCCGCGGCGATCGCGGGGAGCGGCGACGTGCGCTACAAGGGCGAGCCCAGGGTCACGCAGTCGATCGCGGGGTCGGGGAGCGTGGCCCGCCGGTGATATGGGTGAGACGGGCGAGGTAGGCCCGCCCGTCCCGACCGACGACCTCGCAGCGCCAGCCCGCGGCCTGCGCGCGCGCGCCGAGCGTCTTGGGGTCGACGTAGAGCTGCCGGAAGGGCGGCCCCTCGAGTCCGCGGTAGCGGAGCCGGAACACGAGCTCGCCGAAGTAGGCCGCTCCATCCGGCGCGGGCTCGCGCCAGGCCGGATGGTCGCGCAGGTCGGTCGAGTCGAGGAGGATCGCTCCGCTCGGCGCGACCAGGCGCTGGAGAGCGCCCAGGAGACGGTCCAGGCCCGCGAGCGTTTCGGCGATCCCCGCGCCGTTCGCGAGCAGGAGGACGGTGTCGAAGCGGCCGGCGCGGAAGGCGAGCACGTCGACCTGACGGGCGTCGCGCACGCCGCGCGCGCGCAGGATCTCGACGCACTGCGGGACGCGGTCGATGGCGCAGACGCGCAGGCCGCGCGCCTGGAGCGGAAGCGAGTGGGCGCCGGCTCCCGCGCCCACGTCGAGGACGCTGCCGCGCGCGAGCGCGAGCGCGGCGCGGTCGAGGGGGAAGAGGGCTTCCTCGCCGCGGAACCAGACGCTCGCGGGAACGGTCTCGGTCTCGCCGAGGCTGCTCTCGGCCGAGATCTCGGCGGTGAGGTCGCCGCGGAAGAAGTCGAGCAGGGCCCGACCGTGCGGCTCCCAGGCTGCGTCGGAAGAGGGCGAGCTCGCGATCAGAAGCCCTTGACCTTGGTGGAGGTCGTGTAGAGCCATTGGGTGGCGAAGTAGCCGACGACGAGGAGGGCGAGGACCCATTGACAGGGCTCGCCGAAGGTGACGCCCATGAAGGCCTCGTGGACGCTGAGCATGAGGAACAGCAGCGGGACGGACATGAAGGTGTTGTGCTTGCTGCGCATGCCGGCCAGGGCTGCGTCGGCGGGGTCGGGCGCCTGGCCGCTCTTGATCGCGGTGATGATGCGCTTCTGGCACGGCCAGATGCGCATCCACACGTTCGCGGCCATGACCGTGCCGAGGAGGGCGCCGGCGTGGATGTAGGCGGCGCGGTTGCTGGCGGAGAAGTACTCCAGCTGGGTGAGGAGGAGCAGGTAGCCGAAGACGAGGGCGTACCAGACCCACAGCGCGGCCATCGGCTGCTTCTGGAGTGCCTTGGCGATCTGATCGTAGGCGATGAAGAGGACCAGGATCAGGACGAAGGCGAGGAGCGCGGGACCGCTCGCGGCCGCGCCGGTCCGGCTGAAGTAGGGCTGGTGCCAGTAGAGGATCGCGAGCAGGAGCACGCCGGTGATCCACGTCCACGCGGCGCCCCAGCGGAACCAGAAGAGGGCGCGCGGCATGAGCTCGGGGACGACCTTCTTCTTGGAGTCGGCGTCGTAGGTCTTGGCGAGCTCGGCGTTGACGAAGTTGAAGAAGTACAGGTGCCCGATCCAGATCACGCCGGCCACGATGTGGATCCAGCGGAAGAGGGCGTTGGACACGTCTTCGCCGTAGTTCTGTCCGCTGAGAGCGGCGGGGAGCATCACGGAGGCGATCATGGTCTGCCTGTCCTGGGGTTGGGCCTGGCCTCGCGGGCGAGGGCGGGAGAGATGCGGATCCGCGTTCTGGGGGCGACTATCCGAAAGCGGGCCGAGCGAGTCAACGAGGGCCGGGAGTCACTTGGGCTTGTCGGTGGGCTTGAAGGTGAAGCCGACCTCGGGGTTCTGTCCGGGGTCAAGGGAGACATTGGCGGTCTTTTTGCCGTATTTTTCGTGCCAGGCTTCGAGCACGTATTCGCCGGGGGGAACGCCTTCGAGGACGAAGGAACCGTCGCTGGCGCTCACGGCGAACCAGGGATGGTCGACGACGTGGACCCAGGCATGCATCCACGTGTGGAGGTTGCACTCGAAGGGGACGGCAAGCTCCTTCTTGGAGGGACGCCACTCGACGGGCTGTCCGCCGGGGGCCTGGATCGGGTTCAGCGCGTCGTTGTTGCGGGAGCGGATGTTGACGTTGTGGGTGGTGGGGTCCGTGTTGTGGACGAGGAGCCTCTGTCCGAGGCGCATGCCGAGGACGTGCGGAGTGTAGACGCAGCCCTTCTGGTCCATGGTGAGGCTGTCGTCCTTGGCGGGCGGGATGTCCCAGCCGTCGAAGCCGCTCTTGATGGAGACGAAGACGTTCGCGAGGTGTCCGTTCTCGACGATCGCGTCCTCGGTGAGCTGCGGGGTCGGGTGCTCGGGGCATCCGCCCGCGCCGCCGATCTTGATCGTTTCGCGTCGAGGCGGATCGCCTTCGAAGTGCACGACGCCGCGGATCGTGCCGACTTTGGCGGGATCGATCGGACCGCGGGGTTCCTTGGGGTTCTTCGGGGCGGTGGGCTCGGGCTCTTGGGGCGGAGCGTCGGGTTGGCTCGCGGCGGGAGGGGAAGACTCCCCGTGGGAACCGCCGCACGCGGAGACGCTGAGCGCGAGGACTCCGGCGGCCAGGGGAAGGAGCGCAGAGAAGATCCGAGACCGCGGACGCGAGGTGGGAGGTGCACGCACGCCTCCAGGCTAGGTCGGAATCGAGCGGCGATCCAGCGCCTCGCTGGCCGCGATTGACAGCGCGGTGTGCGGGACTACGCTCTCTGCCCGCTCAACGCGGATTCCGGGCGGTTCTGCGGCCTGTGCAGGCCATCGATCGTCCGGGCATCCGTCGAGGCCGCGACGTCCCGTCACACGCCATCGCACCCGTAGCTCAACTGGACAGAGTACCGGTCTTCGGAACCGGTTGTTGCGAGTTCGAGTCTCGCCGGGTGCGCCAGCGCAGCGACGAGCGTTTCGTCGCGCAACGTCGCGTCGTGCAGCGACTTGCGCTCGCATCGCGATCACGCTTCGCGTGCTGTCGCACGACGATGCAGGCTCCAGCGAGCCTTCGAGTATCGAGTGCGGGCGATTCCGCGGGCATGACTTCCTCCTCGGGCCAGTCCGGGTCGACTCGGGCATGGAAGCATGTGCGTCCATGATCGCGAGCACGAACCGGTCACCCGGAACGACCCGGCTACCCTCGCGGACCTACACCTTTGGGTGCTTTGCGGGAGAGAAAGGGTTCGAGGTTGTGGCCCGTTGCCTGTGTTCCTACGCTTCTTGCCCTGCCTGTGTCGGCGGAACGATTTCACGGGCCGGAGAACGGATCGGGGAAGAATGGCCGAGAGTCTCGGACAAGGACGACGACGCAGCTTCGCATCGTTCTTTGTCGGGAACAGTCTGAGAACGGTCGGCTGGCCGAGGAGGGGCGGCTTGCTTCGCCGATTTTTGGTCGATGCGCGGGTCCTCAACCCCGTCCTCTCTCAGATGGTCAAGACGGGGTGTGCTTTGGGAGCTGGTCGGCCGCGTCGAGCCGGTCAACTCTTGGTGCATCTCTTCGGCGATCGAGACTGGGGCACCGACTCCGGGGACGAATTGCTCGCGCTCTTGATCCCGGCTCAAACTGCCAAGGAAGCGGGGAGAGCGTTGTGGGAAAGAATCGCAGAGCCGATCTTGGCCGAGCCAAGCACCCATCTGCGTTGGACCGATCTTGGCCAGCCGGCGATCCAGCTCTCGTGGAGCATGGCCTTGGCCCGAAGTCTTGCGCAGGGGTTGGTTGATCCCAAACTCATCGTATCGGAGCTCGAGGCCGAAGCCGAACGGACCAGACAATTCCTCCCAGCAATGGTCCGCGCTGGGCTCGAACTCCCTCCTAGTTGGACCCCGCCGTCGCATGAGTGGGAGATCATGCAGGCCGATCAGATCGTGATGGCTTTCGAGGTGGAAGCTGGACCACTCGCTCCGCTCCCCGTAAGCCTGGAGAACTCCAAACGTATTGGACACAGGCTTGTCGGCGGGGGGGATACATCACCCAATCCTGCGTTCTCATACCTGCGCGATCGAGAGGGTATCGATACAAGCGCCCATGAACGGGTGGCGTGGATCCTGATGGCTTCAGCGAGCCGACTGGCTGACGAATTCGCCACCGAGTGGTCGATTGAATCGAAGCCAGAGGTGGTGCACTGCTTCTACGACCTGCTCCTGGTTCTGTCAGCGGACCCAATCCAACATGCCTGTACCGAGGGGAGGAGCGACCCGAAGGGTATGGTCTTCTCCGCTTGCATGGACGGCATTCACTTCGTGCATTTCGGTGACCCCTCTCACCGAGATTTGAGCACGATTCTCGAGCTGCTCGCGGAGAAGGAAAGCTGCTACATGGTCTCTCTCATGAGGGCAAGCTCCGATGAGTTCCTCTCACGTGCCGCCATGTTTGTGAGCTTTAGCATGGGGATTCGTGACGGCATCGAAGGACTCCGGATCCAAGAGCGGCTATTGCGAGTGCTGGAACTCGCGAAGGATGGTCTGCGTCCGCTGATTGCCGGGCAGTTGCGGACCGCATGATCGGCCTGGGTCGGGGCCCGATGTCGTTGGACACACCGGCTCTGGGCTACAAGGCGCTTGGTGTAGGTGTCGCCGCATCGGGCGCTTCAGGATCGGCCCTTGTGGCGCAAGTACCTTTCTTCAGGGGCCCGGCGTTAGCGAGTGCCCGTTGCCCTTCCGGTCCCAGGCACCCACCTCGCCGCTCCCATTCTCCTCCACCCGTAGTGTGCAGACTGCTTCCCCGGTCTTGTTGAACACGGCGAAGAGCGCCCCGCTCCCGTCTTGATTCGCGCCGACATAGAGCATGTCCTTCGCATCCTTCGACATAATCTTGACCAGACCGTTTCCGTTTGGATCGGCGCTGGCGGAGACCAGGTCCCGGCCGTCCTTCGAATGTACCTTGAACCCGCCGTCACCACCCTTGCTGGCACCAGCGAAGACAAGCTCCTTGCCAGTCTTCGACATGACACGCACCTGTCCTTCCCCGTTCTCGTCGGCGCCAGCGCAAATCAAGGCCCCGCTGTTCTTGGACTTCACCTGCAGTTGGCCGTCGCCCGCTTCATCAGCACCCGCAAAGACCAATTCTTTCCCATTCTTCGAAAGGACCTTGAGCAGACCGTTTCCGCCGCTCGTTCCGAGCAAGACAAGATCTTTTCCTGAGCTGGACCCAATCGAGAGCGCCCCTGCACCTCCGACAGAACCTAAGGTTGCGAGGATGGGGGGAGGATTGCTCCACAACGCGAGGATATCCTCCATGGAGGGGTTCGTTCCCAGCTTCTTTGGATCCGGACCCTCGGGAAGGATCGCGATACTCTCCGCCCACACCAGCCCCTCCGATCCTCTAGCCCGCATCTCTCACCAGACGAAGCGGTCCTGGGCGGAGACCGGACCTGAAGAGGGCCGGGTGCGATCCGAGGAGGGTCGAGGACTGACGAGGCCCCTCGGAGAGTTGATGCCTGCGTTCTGAAGCTGCTGCAAGG
>JBGPOP010000055.1:0-18419 GCA_041488095.1 Planctomycetota bacterium | reverse complement strand
CGCGACCGCCAAAGCGGCACGACCGAGCGTGTGAACGTCGACTCGGCCGGGATGCAGGGGAACAGCAACAGCTTCTACGGCTCAATCTCCGCGGATGGCCGCTACGTGGCGTTCGTAAGCTTGGCGAGCAACCTTGTCCCCGCGGATACGAACGGACATTCGGACATCTTCGTCTGCGACCGCCAGAGCGGCACGACCGAGCGAGTGAGCGTCGACTCCGGTGGGGCGCAGGGGAATGGCAACAGCGGCGACGCCGGTTTATCCATCTCCGCCGATGGCCGCTACGTGGCTTTTGGGAGCTACGCGACCAACCTAGCCCCCGGGGATACGAACGGGCTCTATGACATCTTCATCCGCGACCGCCAGAGCGGCACGACGGAGCGGGTGAGCGTCGACTCGGGCGGGGCGCAGGGGAACGGCGAGAGCGGCAACTACGGTCTATCCATCTCAGCCGACGGCCGTTACGTCGCGTTCGAGAGTTCCGCGACCAACCTCGTCCTCGGGGACACGAACGGATTCCTTGACATCTTCGTCCGCGACCGCCAGAGCGGCACGACCAAGCGGGTGAGCGTCGACTCGAGCGGGGCTCAGGGGAACGGCGACAGCGCCTACTACGAGTTCCCCTTCTTATCCATCTCCGCCGATGGTCGCTACGTGGCGTTCGACAGCATGGCGACCCACCTCGTCTCCGGGGACACCAACGGGTCCTTTGACATCTTCGTCCGCGACCGCAACGCGACGGGCTTCACGAGCCTATGTGATCCCGGTGTCGGTGGTGTGATCGAGTGTCCCTGCTCGAATCCTCCCAGCAAACCCGACCGCGGTTGCGACAACTCTGCCAGCACGGGCGGCGCGATCCTGTCGGCGTCGGGTGTGGCTTACCTCTCGGAGGACTCCCTGGTCCTCACCACGAGCGGAGAGACACCAACGACGTTGAGCATCGTCGTGCAGGGCACCGCGCTCGTCTCTTCCGGCCTCGTTTACGGCCAAGGCGTGCGGTGTCTCGGCGGCACGCTCAAGCGGCTCTACGTGAAGTCGGCTTACGGCGGCAGCATCACGGCACCGGACTTCTTCGTGGGGGACCCGTACATCACGGAGCGCTCGGCGGCGCTCGGCGATTCGATTCAGCCCGGCACTCGCTACTACCTTGTGTACTATCGAAATCCGATGGTGCTTGGTGGCTGCCCAGAATCGAGCACGTTCAACGCCACGCAAACCGGGCAAGTGACGTGGTGGCCTTAGGCGAGCGCCCTGCGGGCAACTTGGCACTCGGCATCACGGAACCAAAGACGACTCGCCTCCGAATTCGCGCGCGCTCCGAGAGCTCCATCCGGATCGTTGCCGCCGCGAAGGCGGCAGCGGAAGCGTTCTGCGATGAGGAGACCTGGAGGCTCGATCTCCTCTGTGGACCGCTGGGAGCCACCCTCCTGACGAGATCCGATCCAGACGCGACCGCTCGCCCGCCCTCGACCACGCCGTCGATGCTAGAGTTCGCCTCGTGACCGGCGATTCCTCCTCCCTCGGTGCTCGCGAACGCTTCTTCACCACCCGCTGGAGCGTCGTGGCGCGCGCCGGATCGGGCTCACGTGAAGCGCGCGAGGCGCTCGAGAGCCTGTGCGCAGGCTACTGGTATCCGCTCTACGCCTACGCGCGCCGCCGCGGGCTAGACCACCACGCTGCTCAGGACGCCGTGCAGGGTTTCTTCGCGCGCCTCATCGAGAAGCAGGATCTCGCCGCGGCCGATCGTGCGCGCGGACGGTTCCGCTCCTTCCTGCTCGCGGCGCTCTCGAACTTCCTCGCGAATTCCTGGGACCGCGAGCGGGCCGAAAAACGCGGCGGTGCGCTCGCGCGCCTCTCGATCGACGAGGCCGAGGCGCAGCGCCGCTACGCCGGCGACTTCGCCGTCTCCGACGCTCCCGAGAAGCTCTTCGAGCGCCAGTGGGCGCGCGAGCTCCTGGCGCGCGCTCTCGCCGCGCTCGAGGGCGAATGGAAGCGCGCCGGTCGCGAGGCGCTCTTCGCACGATTGAAGCCCTTCCTGACCTCCGAGGCCAGCGGCACCGAGCAGGCCGGCATCGCCCGCGATCTCGCGCTCACCGAGAACGCCGTGCGCATCGCGCTCCATCGCCAGCGCAAGCGCTTCGGTGAGCTCCTGCGTCTCGAGGTGGCGGACACCGTCTCGGATCCGGGTGACGTCGAACGCGAGCTCGCCGAGCTCCTCGACGCGCTGGGTTCGTGAAAAAAAAGTCCGGCGGGCCGAAATCCCGCCGCGCTCCCGCTTCACGGAGGGACGGAGGCCCGCCGGCATTGCCTCGCCGCCGCGGACCCGCGAACCTGGAGCACCCCGATGAGCGATCCGAAGACCTGCCCGCGCTGCGGAGCGACCCTTGCGACCGGTGACGAGCTGTGCCCGCGCTGTCTCCTGGAGCTCGGGCGCTCGGGAGCCGAACCGGAGTCACCCGACGCCTCGGGGTCGGCGCGTCGACCGAAGAGGCGCGCGGCGCCGGCGCTCGAGGAGATCGCCCGGCGCTTCCCGGATCTCGAGGTGGTCTCCCTGATCGGCGAAGGCGGCATGGGCGCCGTGTACAAGGCGCGACAGGCCAGGATCGATCGCTGGGTCGCCTTGAAGGTGCTCGCGCTCGATCCGGGCGACGACCCGACGTTTGCCGAGCGCTTCCGCCGCGAGGCCATGGCGCTCGCGCGGCTCGATCACCCCAACATCGTCAAGCTCTACGACTTCGGCGAGCGCGACGGGCTCTTCTTCCTGGTGCTCGAGCTCGTCGACGGCACGAACCTGCGCACCCTGATGAAGCAGGCCCTGCTGGCGCCCAAGCAGGCGCTCGCCATCGTGCCGCAGATGTGCGAGGCGCTGCAGTTCGCGCACGACGAAGGCATCGTGCACCGCGACATCAAGCCGGAGAACGTCCTCATCGACACCAAGGGACGCGTCAAGATCGCCGACTTCGGCCTGGCCAAGCTCCTCGACGCGGACGCACGCGACGTCTCCCTCACCGAAGTCGGTCAGGTCATGGGCACCCCGCACTACATGGCGCCCGAGCAGCTGCGCGGCGCGCACGACGTCGATCATCGCGCCGACATCTACTCGCTCGGCGTCGTGTTCTACGAGATGCTGACCGGCGACCTGCCGCGCGGGAACTTCGAGCTGCCCTCCAAGCGCGTCCAGGTCGACGTGAAGCTCGACGAGATCGTCCTGAAGAGCCTCGAGCGCACGCCGGAACGCCGCTACCAGCACGCGGTCGAGGTCAAGACCGACGTCGAGAGCGTGGGGAGCGGGAGCGGGAGGTCGCACCTCAGGTCCCGTCGGGATTCCATCCACGAGCGAGCCACGAAATCGGCGTTCGACTCCCGCGCCGAGCGACACGCGCGCCAGCTGGAGATCCGCGGCGTCCACGTCGGCGTGATCTATCCGAACCGGCCATGGCATTACTTCTTCGCCTTCTTCTTCCTGTGGCCGCTGGTCGGCCTGGCGTTCAACGGCGGCGGGTGGTGGTTCACGGCGGCGATGGTTCTCGTCGCGTCGACCTTCTGGTCGCTGGTCGAGCGCCTGGTCGGCTCGCGACCGGAGCTCGCCAGCGCGCTCGAGGCCGAGTCGCACCTGGCGCGGAGCGCGCGCGCCCTCGCGGCGACGGTCCTGCTCGCGTTCGGATGCTTCGCGCTCTTCGCGGGGCACGTCTCCCTGTTCGGCGATCTCGCCCGGGACGATCGCTCCGGTCCGAGCGACCCGAGCGCGATGCACCGGCTCGAGACGGAGCTCCTGCCGATGCTCCAATCGCGCCTGCACCTGGAATGGCCAGTCCCGACGAAGGACATCGCCTTCCGCCCCGGGTGGATCTTGCGGATCGACCAGGAGCGCATCTGGAGCTCCGGCTTCCTGGTGCTCCTCGCGCCTCTCTTGATCGCAGCGGCGGCGTGCGCGCTCAGCCTGAAGCGCACGCAGCCGTCGTCCGGCTTCCACTGGCGCACGACGGTGTTCTCGACGGCATCGATGCTCGGATCCCTGCTGCTCCTGGAGGGATCATGCGCGCTGCTCGGAGCCGTGCGGAACGAACACGGGCCGCTCGTTCCCGCGCTGGAACGCGGGCTCGTGCCCGACTCGACGACCGAGTTTGCGTACGGCATCGAGGATCTCGCGCAGCGCCTGCGCATCGCGCTCATCCGGCAGGACTACGTCGTGACGGCGAACGGCGTCTGGTCGTTCCGCGAGCCCGGGGCGCCGACGGCGGAGACGAAGCAATTGCAGATCCTCTTCGCCGACCCGAGCTCGCCGTTCGCGCGCTGGCACATCTCGTGGACCGGGCCGAAGCGGATCCAGCCTCACGCGGTCTTCGTCCTGCGCGGTCGGCCCGACGCCGGCGCCGCCACCCTGGAATGCGACCTCGGCGACGTGCGGCCGGAATCGGCCGAACGACGCGAATGGCCGGATTGGCTGGAGAAGACGCTGGCGACGATTCCATACCCTCTGCAGTGAGCGAGGACTGGCTCTACGCTTCGAGCACCAGAACCCAGTCCCCGTCGCCGCCGCTGTTGTTGCCCGGAGTCGTGAAGGCGCGCGCTCCGCTGTTCGGGAACGGTGACCCCGGGATGGGGACGTACACACCGTTGCTCGGGTCGAACCAGCGCGCCCTCACGGGGCCGCGCAGTCGCGCCATGTTCACCGTGAACGTCCGCACGATCGGCGTGTACGCCATCACCAGGCTTCCGTTGGGCGTGCGCGCCGCGGTCAAGTAGCTGTTGTTCTCGACGAAGCCGCTGTCGGAGAACGTGCCGTATCCCGCGGTGACGACGGTGTGGTTCTGGTCCGGCACCAGGTCGTACCAGGCGCGCGACTCGAACAATGCCTTGAGGTGCGCCATCTGGATCGCCCCGGGAGTGTTCAGATGGGTCTGCCAGCCCGTGTCGAACGTCCAGGTGTAGTGGTTCCCATAGAGCTGACCGGTGGCCCCGCTGAGATTGCTCCAGTACTCCTGCTTCCTGAGGTTCAGCGGCGTGGTGTCCATCGTCCCCGCCAGGTGCTCGAACTCGTAGTTCGCCTCGACCATGAACACGGGCTCGAAGCCCCGCCTGTTGTAGTCGTTCAACACCTGGGCGTAGGTCGGGTAATAGGTGTAGGACGCGTTCAGTGAGATGATCGGCGCCCAGTTGGGATCGTCGAGGGATCCGCTCGTGGAGTAGTCGAGCTCGATCGTGTGGATGTGGTTCGGATCGTTGTCCTGGATCCCGAGCGCGACCGCGGTCACGAGCGCGTCGCTGGCGGGGTTGGCCCAGTCCTGATAGTCGTTGCCGCTCATCCAGACGAGGTTCGGGAAGCTCCTGTAGCGAGTCCCGAGGTATTGCCCGTAGGCGCGGCAGGCGGCCACGCCGTTGTGCGGCATCACCGCGTCCCCGCCGCCGTATGCGGGCAGGAAGCCGCCGGTCTCGATCGGGATCAGGAGCACCAGCAGGTTGCGATTCGCCGCCAGGTTGATCATCTGATCGCAGCGCGCGAAGTAGGCCGCGTTGGGCGTCGAGAGATCGTAGTACAAGGGGTCGCCGGCATGTCCGGGGATGTACCCCGTGAAGGGGAGGATGCCGTCGTAGGTGGAGCAGTCCGCGCGGCCGGCGGTGTAGGTGGTGCAGAGGAGGTTGATCCAGAGGCTGTTGAACCCGTGGGCCTTGCGGTTGGCGAAATACTGGTCGGCATCGAACGTGGAGATGTTGACCATCAGGGCCTGCGGCGCATCCCCGGTGATGAGGAACGGGTGCTTGTTCTGATCGATCAAGTACCGACCCGTGAGACTCTTCTCGAGGGGGAAGGCCGGCGGGGCCGCGCTCGACGCGGAGAAGCTCTGCGCGCCCGCGTACGAATCGAAGCCCAGGCACGCCGCGAACACGAGCCAGAGCCACGTCGCCGACGTCCTTCCGCGGCGGATGCGCGGAGTCGGGTCGTCCTTCGGATGCATCGGATCGTACCTCCTCGGGTGACTTCGTTCGGCCGCGGACGCAGGGGAGGGACCCAGCCCGTCGCCGGTCGTGCTCCCCGCGAGACTACCACCCTACTTGCGCCTGCCGAAAACCGCATCCCGTCTGCCTGGGTCCAGGAGCGGGCCCGAGGTACCGGACTGACGGTTGCCTCCACCTGGGAGCTGACGCCTTTCCCGCGGAGATCGCGGGGTGCGATTCCCCCGGGACAGCCTCTCAGTTCGCGACCGCCGCCGTGTTCCAGAGCCTGCGCTGGATCTTGACCTGCTGGTCCGACCGGAGCTTGAGCAACGTCTTGGTGCGTGCGTCGAAGTTCAGGTTCAGGCCGACGCTCGAGCCCGGGCCCGGCAGGAGGAGTCCGATGTCGGCCGCGAGAAGTGCTCCGTTCACGATCATCTGCCCCTTCATCGGCGTGGACTTGCCGACGATGCCGAAGATGCTGTTGTTGCTGTACACGAGCGCGTCGATCTCGAGCGGCTTGTTCGCCGCGTGGGCCGTGACGGCGTCCCCCATCATCTTGGAGAGCATCGCCTGGTTCATCCAACCTCCATCGGCCGTCAGGTATTGCACCACGGCCTTGGGTGTCATGTCGGGATTGTAGAGGTAGGGATCGCTCGTGTTGCCCAGGTTGGCGTAGGCGAGCGTCGAACCCCAGTCCGAAGGGTGCTCCTGTCCCACCCAGTTCTGGCCGTCGAAGTAGCCGACCTGGTTGAAGATCGGGATCGCGCCGCCCTGGGCCAGGGCGTAGTAGCGAGGCACGTAGCCGGCCCCCTTGTAGCCCGGGTTCGAAACCGTCCAGGTCGACGGGTTGGTCTTGCTCTGCCCGGACGCGGGCAGCAGCGACTGGGTCTTCATCCACTCGTTGCGGTTGAAGATGGACAGCTCCGAGAGCACGAAGTTGAAGGTGCCGCTCGTGCTGCCGTTCACGGGCGTGCCCCCGTCCTTGTCGTAGAACATGTTCCCGACGACGACGCTGCCGCCGGAGGCGATGGCCATGCGGTTCTGGGTCCCGCCCGGGTTGATCCCGTAGCTGCGCGAGACGCCGTCCGTGCCGACGCCGTCCAGGTACTTGAGGTCGGTCGGGATGTAGACGTTGCCCGACACGAGCAGCGAGCCCTCGCCGACCACGTAGCCCTGGATGACGAGGTCGCCGTCGATCGCGACTTGTCCGTTGAGCACGATCGGATTGGCGGCGGTTCCGGTGAGCACGACATTGCCGGTCGTGACCGCCGAGAGCGTGGGCTGGGTGCCCGTGGAGAGAGCCGTGGTGAGCTCGGCCGCGGTATCGACCGGATCGGCGGGGTTGGCGAGGAAGATCGCGCCGCCCGAGAGCGACCCCGTGAAGTCGTAGGACGCGGCGTAGAACTCGGCCTGGTCGACGACCCGGTTGCCGGCGGCGCCCGGCGTCGGGGTCCCGGTCAGCGGGTCGTATCCGCCGTCGTCCGGGAAGGGCGCAGGGAAGGTCTCGGGCAGATAGCCGTCGACCATGGTGGCCTGGTTGTTGCCGTAGTTCAGGTAGAGGTTCTTCATCGGCAGCGGGGGAGTGCCAGCCGGGACGAGGTTCGCGGAGGTGGTCTTGCCCCAAGCGTCCTCCTGGATTTTTCCCGCCGAGTCGTAGACGACGCTCTTCACCGTCTGGGCGGCCCAGTTGGCGATGGCCACGCCATTGTCGTCGGTGGCCAGGCCGCGCACGTGGAGCGTGCCGGCGAAAACCGACTCGGCCGACGACCGCAGCAGCAGGTTCTCGAGCGTGCCGAGCTTGATCCGGTCGAACGAGTCGTAGAGCGCGGGATCCTTGTTGTAGAAGCGGTCGACGGAGTCGACCTGCAGGTGGCACATGATGCAGTTCACGTTGTTGGCCAGGAGCGCGTAGTCGAGGCCCGGCCACTCGGCGCCGTCGACCACGTACACCCCCTCGAACGTCTTGCGAACGGGCCTCCGGCCCGGAGAGTCCCCGCGGCGGCTGCTCACGGTGGTGGAGAATCGCAGCTCGGTCTCCCCAGGCCCGTCGACGCGCGTCACGCTGAGCAGCTCGACGTTGGTCCCCGACAGGCCCTGGGCGGCGCTGCCCCCATGCGGGAGCTTGGCCAGGTTGCGAAGGTCGAGCGGCTGGGCGGTGGTGACACCCTGAGCGGTCAGGAAGGTGCGGAAGTCGAGCATGGACTTCGAGACCCCGCCGCCCTGGGCGAGATAGGCCGACCACAGCTCGTTCACGCCGACCTGCATCGCGCTCTCGGCGGAGCTCCGCAGCCCGGCGATGTCCGCATGCTGGTCGGTCTGTCGCGAGGCGGACAGGCTGACGGCCAGGAAGGCCGTGGCCAGCGCGCCGATCAGGGTCAGGACGACCAAGGCGGTCATCAGGGCGAAGCCTCCGCGTCCCGTGGTGGAAGGACGCCGGCTCCCTGGCAGGGCGGGCGCGAAATGTTTGCTGGACTCGACGGACCCGATTGTCTTTTGATTCCCCATGTCCCTCGTATCGCTGTCGCTTTCCGGACGTGCTCGACCTGCTCCGCGCAGGTTTTTCCTGTGCGGACTACGAACGGCTGGTCGCCGCGGGCTGGGGGCCGCGAGGCCCTTCCCCCGGAGACCATGCCGCTACCGTAGCTGGAATGCATCGGCCCGAGGCGGAGACCACGTTGACCCATTCCCGGATTCCGAGGTCCCCGGCAGGCAAGCTTTTCCTGGTCCCAGGCCGTCTCCCGCTCGGGAGTGGGAAGTCCTTTCCGCAGGGTCCGGTTCCGCCAGGTGCGCGGCGGTCACCCCGAGCGGTGATCGCGCTCAAGTCCGAACTTGCGGTCTGTCGAGCAAGAACACGCCATGCGCTCGCTCACCCCGCGGGCACTGTTCCACCGTGGGCAGCGCGCACCGGATCGGATCCATTCCGTCACCGCAGCCGGCTGGCCGCTGCGCGATCGGCGCGCGACAGCCTCGCCGCGCCGGAAGAGCGGATTCTCGCTGCTCGAGCTGGTGATCACGATCGCCGTCCTGGTGATGGGCCTGATGGCGATCAGCGCAACCGTGGCCGGCGCGTCCATCCTGCGGCACATCGACAAGGAGCGCCGCCTGGCGGAGACCGTCCTGCGCTCCACGGTGGAGGCGATGCGCTCGTACTCGCGGAGCTCCCTGAGCAACCCCGCGGGCTGGTCCCAGACGATGGTCACCGACTTCTCCCCAGGGGGAGCTGTCGGCGGCACGTTCGACGTGCCCGGATTGCGCGCGATCCCCGGTCAGCTCACGGTGGGCACGATCCAGGTCGTGGTCGACGAGCGGGTGACTGACAAGACCCTCGGCGTCGACCTCGGGATGCCGCGGGACCTGGATGCCGACGGGGTGGCGGACAATCCCAACGTGAGCGCCAAGGCAACGATGCTCCCGGTCGTGATCCGGATCCAGTGGATGGGCACGGGCGGGAACCGTCGGCTCGTCCACGGCTTCTACGTGCTGGGGTACTGAGTGGCTCCGGCTCACCTCGCCCCCGGGAGAAAGAGCCGGGCGGGCCTCACCCTCCTCGAGATCCTCATCTCGGTAGCGCTGCTCGCCATCGTCCTGAGCGCAGCGCTCCTGGCGATGGATCGCGAGTCGCGGGCCCTGCGGAGCATGTCGAAGGCGTCGTCGTTGGAGACGCGGGCCCAGATGCTGCTGAGCAGCCTGGAGGAGATCCTCACCCAGGCCGCGGGCTTCAGCCCGGAGACCACCGTCGCCGCGACCTTGGGAGCCAGCGGCACCGCCCAGGTCTTCGTGAGCTCGCAGCTCGGCTTCCCGGATACGGGCGTGCTGATCCTCGATCGCGGTCAGGCCAGCGAGGAGCGCATCCAGTATGCATCCTTCAATCCAGGGGCCATCTCGTTCACCGGGCTGACGCGCGCCCTTCAGTGCACCACGAACAAGGTCCACGTCGTCGGGTCGAGCGTGTTGTGGTCGGGCCTGGCGGCGCCGATCAGCAACCAGACCAATCCCCCGGCCAGCACGTGGGACGGTCGCGCCCGCGAGCTGACGGGTCCCGTGTTCTTCACGGGCGACGGGACCGGATTCTCGTACCGAGTACCGGTCGACCCCGCGGGCGGAACCCAGTACTTCGTCAACGGCCAGGTGACCTGGGGAGCCAACCTGGGCAGCGTGCCATCGATCAACGGCTGGACGGCGCTCTACTTCGAGCCCGTGGGCACGATCACCGAGTTGCAGGTCGGGATCGACATCAACCACGACGGCGACCGGGCCGACACGTTCGACGTGGGCCGCATCCGGTTGCGCACCTGGAACATCACGGACCCGAACGAACGGGCCTTCGATGTCGCCTTGTGCCCGGCGATGATCCTGCAGGAGCGCTGCAACTGGGGCGGCGACCTGAACGGCGACGGCTTCGCCGACCCGATTTTCCTGTGGATGCCGACTCTGCAGAGCCTCCACGTGCGGCTGTCGGTCCTGACCTCCTCTGCGGGCACGCGGCCGACCGTCACGCAGTGCGAGACGGTCGTCTTCCTCCGCAACGCGACCCCTCCCAACTGAGGCCTCCGGATGGCTCGTCGTATCCCGCACCGATCCAAAGTTCACCCGACCCCGACCGGGGAAGGGGCCGCGAGGACTGGCTGGCCGTCCTCCGCGACGTCGCAGCAACAAGCCCAGGCCAGGGCGTGAAGGAAACCCCATCCCATGGACAACCGCCGCAAGAAGAAGCTGATCAAGCCCTCGTTCCAATGGAAGATCATCCTGGTCTTCCTGTGCATCTCCTGCATCGCGGTGCTGCTGCAGTGGATCGTCCTCAGCCGCGCGCTCCTGAGCATCGCGAGCAGCATGCCCAACGACGGCGACATGCTGCTGCACGACATGGCCAGGATCATGTTCATCAGCATGTCGATCTCGGCGGCGGTGTTCACGCCCTTGATCGTCTCGATCGGGAGCCTGCTCACGCTCCGGATAGCCGGACCGATCCACCACATGGAGACCTACTTGCAGCAGGTCCTGGACGGCGAGGCGACCGGACCCTGCCGGATCCGGGAGAAGGACGAGTTCCAGGAGCTCTGCCAGCTGATCAACGCGTGCGTCTACGAGCGCGGCATGGGGCACGCGCCGGGCCCGGTCTCCTCCCCGGAGGTCGCGCCGGAGGAAGCGGTCGAGCGACCGGCGGCCTGAACCGGGGGCCAGCGCGGAACGGCGCACCTTCGGGTACCCGGCATATATAGAGGAAGAGAATCCCCTTTCACGGCCCTCAGGAAGGGAGCCGGAAGGCAACGCCAAGGGTTCCACCGCCCCCCGATCCGTCGTCAGCGTCCGGCGAATCGCTGATCCAGGCGGGCCGCCGCCTCGAGGTGCATGGAGGCTTCGGTGTCGACTCCTCGCCGCGAGAGCAGCCGGCCGAGGTTGAAGTGCGCCGCGGCGTGGTCCGGGAAGAGCTGCAGCGCCTGGCGGAGCCGCTTTTCGGCTTCGTCGAGCCGGTCGCTCTCGAGGAGCAGGTAGCCGAGGTTGTTCAACAGATCGGGATCGCGAGGATCGAGCCGGACCGCCTCCTCGTACTCGGCGATGGCCTCGTTCGCGCGCCCGAGGGCGGTCAGCACGACGCCGAGCTCGTAGCGCGCCGGGGCTGCGAGCGGTCGAAGCGCGACCGCCTCTCGCAGATGACCGGCCGCGTCCTCGAGCCGGCCCTCGTCGGCGAGGATCTCGCCCAAGCCCACGTGGGCGGCCGCCGCGAAGGACTCGAAGCTCTGGCGGTCACGCGGGGAGCGCGGCCCTCCCTCCAGCCCGCTTCGCAGGATCTCCGCCGCTTCCGCCTGCCGGCCCGCGCGCATCAGCACCCGTGCCAGGACGAGACGAGGCATGGGGTCGTCGGGCAACCGCTCGAGGACGCTTCGAAGGCGCTTCTCCGCGCTGGCCTCGTCGCCGCACAGCTCGTCGACGCGCGCCATCTCGGCATCGAGCTTCGGGGGGACGAGCAGACCCCAGCGCCGGCAGATCTCGAGATGCGTGCGGGCGGCTTCGAGCGCGGCCCGGTCGGGTTGCGCGCCCGAGGCGAGCGAGCCCTCGATCGCCGCGAGGGCCTGGGTTCCGAGCCGGTCGTGCACGCGGATCCAGCCGCTGTGGGCCGTGAATCCCGCCGCGAGCGCGCCGATCGAGAGGAATCCCGCTCCGGCGGGAGTGATCCGACCGGCTCGCTTCATCTGGAAGTCGTTCCAGCGCACGTCGCGGCGGCGGGCGACCCGCACGGTGACCACCGCAAGGTAGGCGGCGATCCCGCCGAGCGCGAGCGAGAGCAGGAAGGGGACCGTGTCGTAGAGCCCCCGGAAGACGAGCAACGTGGCCACGAAAACGACCGCCATGAGCAGGTCCTCGCCCAGCGTGAAGTCGTAGGCGAGGGCGATTCGACGCCGGTCGAAGAAGGAGCGCAGGCCCGGCGGCTTGCGGAACCCGAAGCGCACCTCCCCGTTGGGGCAGGCGGCCACGCAGTCGAGGTCCTTCATGCAGGCGGGATTCACCACCATGCCGTACTTCACGAGCTCGTCCTTCACGCGCACCTGCGACTGGCACGCGGCCGTGCAGGCGCCGCAATCCCCGCAGTCGCCTGCGGCGACGATGCGACCCGGTGCGAAGCGGTCCAGCGCGCGGAAGACCGCGCCGTAGGGACAGCCGTAGGTGCAGAAGGCCCGGGAACCCAGAACGTAGACGATCCCGAAACCGCAGATCGAGAACGTGATCAACGTGACCCACAGGCTCGGAAGATTGCGCCAATAGTCCGTGGTGAGGAAGGAGGCCCAGCCGTCGGCGTCCGTCATCAGACGCAGGCTCGGCGCCGGGCGTCCCTGGAGGATCCGCGAGACCTGCGGCCAGAAGAACATGTAGAAGAGCGCGGCGGGCGGGACGAGCAGGAGGATCCGCGAGCGCACGGGCTTCGGCCGCACGCGGAGCTTTCCGAGGATCCACGAGCACAGGTCCTCGAGCGCGAGGATGTGGCATCCCCACGAGCAGAAGAACCGTCCGAACACGAGGGTGGCGAGGCACGCCACGGCCATGAAGAGGAATCCGGCGGTGACGACCCCGAGCTCGAGGGTGTACATGACCTCGTTCAGCTCGAGGGGCGCGAGCGTCCGGCCCGTGATCTTCCAGTGCGCGATGTGGATCCCGAAGAGGACGTAGACGCTCGCCAGCGTCGCCGCGCGCCAGCGGGCGTAGCGCGCGGGACGCCGGACGACCGGGGAGTTCGGGCTCGGAGTCTTCAAGAGTGCGCCGGAGTTCGCTCCGGATCACCGGCTTGCGGACCGACGAGAGTTCCAGTCGAAGTGGGCACGCGACTTAACTATAGATGCATTCTGTCGCCGCGGTCCACGGGCCGGGCGGGTAGGGACTTGTCCGTAGATGATTATTCCGCAGACCGATCCGCCGACCGCCGCCCCGCCTACTCCGGTGGCAGCTCGTACGTTCCGCGGCCCGAGGACAGCAAACGGCCCTGCCGCACCAGCTCGTCCCAGACCGCGCGCGGGTAGCGCTCCGGAGGCGTGATGCCGACGATGGTCGACCGGCGGCCGCTGCTCATCGGGCCGCCGCCGACCGACGATTCGGCGTCGAGCACGGTGATCTTGAGGCGCTTGCGATAGGCCTTCATCGCGCGTTTCAGGACATCGCGGTCGTGCTCGGGAAGGTGGCGCTTGCCCGAGGTCCACTGGTCGATGATCGCGCGGACGGCCGACGCGTCCTCGGCGGCGACCGCGCTCGCGATGTCCTCGGCGGTTTCACCGGAGGCCCTCAAGGCTTCGCGGGCGTCACCCCAGGTCTTCACGGAGACTCCGCCCGGCGCGGGTTCGGCGACGACGGCCGCAAGGACCGTGCTGAGGAGCTCCATCTGCGGGTCGAACACGAGCGGGGATCGTAAGCCCCCCACGTCGAGGAAGTCCATTGACGCCTCGTCCGGAGCACTTCGTCCCGCGCTTCTGCCCCTTCCTGGTCAGCTTCCTCGCCGGAGAAGAGTAGGGTGTGCTCCGGGCACGCCAAGAGCACTCGCTGATGCACTGCCGCGAGATGGATGCGGCCGCGGTTCCCCGCAGGCGATGGTTGAAGGCGGGGGGACTGCTCCTCGTCCTGGCGATCCTCACCGGCGCGGCGCTCCTGGCTCGGACGGCCCTGTTCGGCGTCTTCGTCAAGTACGACGACGAAGGCTACATGCTCCTCGCGCTCCGCGCCTGGCGGGAAGGCGGCGGGCTCTACGACCGCGTGGAGACGATCTACGGTCCGTTCTACTTCCAGGCCGTCGTCGCGATGTTCGCGCTCCTGCGGCTCCCCCTCGACAACTCCGGCGCACGCGAGCTCATGCTCGGGATCTGGATGGCATCGAGCCTTCTCTGCGCCCTGTACGTGTGGAGGGTTCATCGGAGCTGGCTCGCGACGGCGGCCGCGTGGGCGCTGTCCTTCGACATCCTCCTCGTGCTCACCAAGGAGCCGCTGCACCCCGGGAGCCTCATCGTCCTGCTCCTGCCGCCGATCGCGCTCGCGTCGCTCCGCCTCGCCGCCCCCGGGGAGAGGCGCGGAACTTGGGCTCTCCTCGGCGTGCTGACCGCGGCGGTGGCGCTCACCAAGCTCAACGTCGGTGTCTTCCTGGCCCTGGCCTTGTGCGGGACCTGGCTGCGCTTCGCGGCGCGGAACAAGACGGCCCTGGCGGCCCGACTCGTCTTCTCGGTCCTCCTCGTCGCGTTCCCTTTCCTGCTGATGCACACGCTCCTGCCGGAGCCCTGGGTCGTGAGCTTCGCGCTGCTCGTGTCGGCATCCCTCTTGCCCTTCGCGCTCCTTCTCTTCCAACCGCCGGTCGAGCGACCCTGGAGCTGCGCGAGCCTCAGCGCCTGCGCGGGAGGAGGCCTCGCGCTCGGTCTCGTCTCCTTCGGGATCTGCTTCGCCACCGGCTCGACGTGGCACGGGGTGTGGCGATGCCTCGTCCTGGACACGCTCCGGTTCCCCGCGATGTTCGGGGGCCAGACGGCGCTGCCGTCGCTCGCGCAGATCCTCGGTTCGGTGCTCGTCGTCCCGGTCGCGTTCCTCCTGCGCGCGGTGCGACACCCCGCGTCCGGATTGGCGCTCTTCGCCCTCAAGCTGGCCGCCGCCGGCTACGCGCTCGATCAATGCACGACGCGCGCCATGCCCCTGGCGACGCTGCCCTTCCTGTGGCTCTTCGCCTTTCCGTGCGGCGAGAGGAGCGGAAGGACGCAAGCGAGCGCCCCCGTCGCCTTCCTCTCCCTGATGGTGACCCTGCAGGCGCTGCACGCTTATCCCATCGCCGGAAGCCAGGTCGAGTTCTTCGCCTTCTTGATCCCGGTGCTCGCCGTGGTCGGGTTGTGGGACGCATGGAGCGAGCTCCCGGCCGCCTGGCGCGAGCGGGTGCCGAGTTGGATGGCTCGCTCCTGGACGATCCCGGCCGCAGCTCTGGGAGCGTGGGCGCTGGCGAGCTTCGATCCGACGTGGCGCGCACTGCCGGCGCGCTGGCAGGCCTATCGAGACGGGGAGGTCGAGCTCGGACTTCCCGGCGCGGAAGGGCTGCGCCTTCCCGAGCTGCAGGCGACGACCTGCAAGTGGCTCGCCGCGAACCTTCGCCACCACGGCGACACGTTCCTCGCCATGCCCGGGCGTCACAGCTTCTACCTGTGGACCGAAGAGAGGCCGCCGGTCCCGTTCTACTCGGCCGTGTGGCCGCTCTACTACGACGAGGAGCGACAGGGAAGGCTCGGTGCGGCCCTGCTGGCGCACGAGAACGCGTGCGTGATTCGCGTTCCCGGGGTGCTCAACGTCTGGCAGCACGAAGGCAGGACGCTGCCCGTCCCGGTGCTGGCGAGGAGGATCGACGAGCGCTTCAAGGTCGCGGGCAGGGTTCCGGGGTTCGAGCTGCTGATCCCGAAGGAGAAGCAGGCCGACCTCATCCTCTCGGCGATCCCCGCCGAGCTGCCGGCGGGGGTGTCCGATGCGCACGAGGGCTGGCTCGTCTTGCGCCTGACGCTGCCCGAGATGGGCGGCGTGCGGCTCGTGCGCTTCGCGCTCGTGCAGGGGGAGTCGGGCGCGATCCTGTGCGACTCGGCCGCACCGGCCGTGGGCGGGCGCATGACCCTCGCAGACGAGCAAGGTGTGGATCGCTCCGGCGCCGACGGGCGACCGCAGGCGATCGTTCTCGATCGCAGGCGCAACGTGCTGGCCCTTTGCCCGGCGTCGATCCCTCCGTACCGGACCGACACGTGCCTCGTGCGCTGCTACGACGAGCGGGGCCAGGTCGCGGCCCGGCTGCCGGTCGTCCGGTAGGGGGATCGCGGACGAGGAAGGGCTTCCGAGATCGCCCGGGCTGGCGGGTTTTCGACGACCATCTAGAATCGAACCTCTCCAGGCGGCTGGAAACGCAGGACCGACTGGACGGATCGGGCGCGGTCGTCCTGCAGCGAACACGTCGGCGAGCCTTCGAGAAGGAGTCCTCTTCCATGAAACGCTTGATGCTCGGTCTGCTTCCTCTGGTGGCGAGCGCGCCGGCGCTGGCTCAATCCTTCAATCTCGACGTCGGCCTGAACACGACCTACCCCGTTCCCGGCAGCGCCTACGGCGCCGCGGCGGGACAGCCGGGCGTCTGGAACAGCGTCGCGCCGACGGCCGGAGCGACCAGCCTCGTCAATGTCGCGGGCGGCGCCACCGCCGTCACGATCTCGGCCAGCGGCGGCACTGCCTTCGAGTCCAATGGCAATCCCGGCCCGACGGGGGACGACCAGAGTCTGATGCGGGATGTCTCCGACCCGAGCTTCACCGGGCAGACCTGGACGATCTCGGGACTCGCGGCAGGCAACTACCTGCTCTACACCTACGCGTGGCCGCCGGACAACCCCCTGTTCCGATCCAACATCTCCGTGGCCGGCTCCGGCGATCCCACGCAAACGGTCGGCGGGAGTTGGCCAGCCGGCGGCCAGACTGTGTTGATCACCTATGCTCTTCACCACATCGCCGTCGCCCCGGGCGGCTCGATCGCGATGACCATCGCGGTCGCCGGAGGCGGGAGCTACGCCTCGCTCAACGGCTTCCAGATCGCTCCCGATACGAGCGGCGGACCCGGCATCGATCTGTGCCAGCCCGGGTCGCCGAACGTGATCAGCTGCCCGTGCGGGAATCCGCCGTCGGGTGCGCCGCGCGGATGCAACAATTCCTCGTCCACGGGGGGTGCGCAGCTGACCTCGAGCGGCGTGGCCTCCCTCTCGGCCGACACGCTCGTGTTCGTGACGAACGGCGAGAGGCCGACCCCCTTGAGCATCGTGGTCCAGGGCAGCGCGGCCAACTCGAGTGGTCTCGTGTATGGCCAGGGAGTGCGCTGCTTCGTCGGCACCCTGAAGCGGCTGTACGCGAAAACGGCCTCAGGCGGCTCGATCACGGCACCGCAGGCCGGCGATCCGTCGGTCTCTGCGCGCTCCGCCGCGCTCGGCGACACGATCCTCGCGGGTTCGAATCGATGGTACGCCGTCTACTATCGCGACCCGATGGTCCTCGGCGGCTGCCCCGCGACGAGCACGTTCAACGTCACGCAGACTCAACAAGTGGCCTGGAACCCATAATTGCAAGACAGCTGACGCGATTTCGTCCCGTGTTTCCGTCCCTTCGACTCGAGCTTCTTTTCTGGCGTAGATGGGATGGGACGCCGGCGGGCGGCGGGATCCTAGGCCCTGCGAATTCCGGGATGGCTCGGGACCTGACGATCGCGGAGAACCCGAGGTAAGCTGGGTGCCGATTCGGACCGCGGGCTCGCCGGGGTCAGATGGACCCAGCGGTCCGAGGTCGAGTGGAGTCGACTGCGCAAGGAGGGAGCGGGGATGTGCAGACTGGCCTTGCAGGCGTGTGGGATCGCGGTCGTCCTGGGGAGCACAGGCTGGGCGCAGGTGACCCAGCGGGTGAGCCTCGACTCGGGCGGGGCGCAGGGGAACAACGGCAGCTCCTTCTCCTCGATCTCGGCTGACGGTCGCTACGTGGCGTTCGAGAGCATCGCAACCAACCTCGTCCCCGGGGACACGAACGGCGTTTCGGACGTCTTCGTCCGCGACCGCCAGATCGGCACGACCGAGCGGGTGAGCGTCTCTTCGGCCGGGGTGCAGGGAATCAGCTTCAGCAACTTCCCCTCGATCTCCGCCGACGGCCGCTACGTGGCGTTCCAAAGCAACGCGAACAACCTCGTCTCCGGCGACACGAACGGGGTCCAGGACATCTTCGTCCGCGACCGCCAGAGCGGCACGACCGAGCGGGTGAGCGTCTCTCCGGCCGGGGTGCAGGGAAACGACAACAGCAACTTCCCCTCGATCTCAGCCGACGGCCGCTACGTGGCGTTTCAAAGCATCGCAGGCAATCTCGTCGCGGGCGACACGAGCCCTTCCGACGTGTTCGTGCGCGACCGGCTCGCCGGCACGACCGAGCGGGTGAGCATCGACTCGGGCGGGGCGCAGGAGAACGCCGCCAGCTAT
>JBGPOP010000054.1:0-21100 GCA_041488095.1 Planctomycetota bacterium | reverse complement strand
CGGCGCGACCGAACGGGTGAGCGTCGACTCGGTCGGGGCGCAGGGCAACAGCAACAGCGGGGGTACCACCTCGATCTCCGCCGCCGGCCGCTACGTGGCGTTCGTGAGCGACGCGACCAACCTCGTCCCCGGGGACACCACCGGGTTCTATGACGTCTTCGTCCGCGACCGCCTCAGCGGCACGACCGAGCGGGTGAGCGTCGACTCGGGCGGGGTGCAGGGGAACAACGACAGCGCCTACCCCTCGATCTCCGCCGACGGCCGCTACGTGGCGTTCCGGAGCGACGCGACCAACCTTGTCCCCGGGGACACGAACGGATTCCAGGATGTCTTCCTCCGCGACCGCCTGAGCGGCACGACCGAACGGGTGAGCCTCGACTCGATCGGGGCGCAGGGGAATGGTGCCAGCCACTATTCCTCGATCTCCGCCGACGGCCGTTACGTGGCGTTTCTCAGCTCCGCGACCAACCTCGTCCCCGGGGACACCAACGGGTTCTTTGACGTCTTCCTCCGCGACCGCCAGAACAGCACGACCGAGCGGGTAAGCGTCTCCTCGGCCGGAGCGCAGGGAAACGGCGACAGTGGCGACTACGGTCTATTCATCTCAACCGACGGCCGCTACGTGACGTTCGAGAGCGCCGCGGCATTCCTCGTCCCCGGGGACACGAACGGGCATAACGACGTTTTCGTTCGCGACCGCGAAGCGACGGGCTTCACGAGCCTGTGCGATCCCGGCGTGGGTGGTGTGCAAGCGTGCCCCTGCTCGAACCCGCCCAGCGGATCCGGCCGTGGCTGCAACAACTCAGCCGCCACCGGCGGGGCGATCCTCACGGCGTCGGGAATCGCCTATCTCTCGATGGACAGCCTGGTCTTCACGACGAGCGAGGAGAAGCCGGTGGCATTGAGCATCGTGCTGCAGGGCAATGCGCTCGTCTCCTCGGGCCTCGTCTACGGCCAGGGCGTGCGCTGCGCGGGTGGGACGCTCAAGCGGCTGTTCAACAAGATCGCTTCCGCCGGCAGCATCACCGCACCCGACTTCGGCGCTGGTGATCCGACGGTTTCAGCGCGATCGGCGGCGAAAGGCGACCCGATCCTGCCCGGTCAGAGCCGCTGGTACCTCGTCTACTACCGCGACCCGACGGTGCTCGGCGGCTGTTCTGCGTCGAGCACGTTCAACACCACGCAGTCGGGGCACGTGGCCTGGTCGCTCTAGCCGTGATCGTCGCGGCCCCGACGGCGCGCACCTCGGCCAGGCCACGAGGCTCGGATTCAGGAGAAGACCTTTCCGCTCGAAATCAGCGCAACCCCGCTGGGCCACGAACCCTGGATCCACAAGGAAGATCTTTCTAGTCCGCTGCCCGAAGCCTTCCGGCTGCCGGCAACAAATGCTCATGCAGGCGAAGCTCACTTTGCAGACGGTGGGCCCCATGCAGCGTCCCCGCGAGTGCGGCGGGGCACACAGGGCACGGAGCAGGTGCACGGTTGTTGAGAGGGGGGGCAGAATCACCATGGGGACAAGACTGACAGGATGGATGGAGCTCGCAGCGAGCCGGAGCAGGGGATCCAACACCCATTCGCCCACGAACGAATCGGGCATGGCCCTCCTGTTCGCCCTCTTTGCGGCGTTCCTGGCGGCGAGCTTCATCCTCGTGGCGATGGCCGCGGCGACGGTGGCCCACCGGAACGCGCAGGTGAAGCGCTTCGACGTCGAGGCCCAGTACACCACCGAGGGGGCGGTGGAGTCAGGCAAGAAGCAGATCCAGATCGCGGTCGCGAACTGGGGCGGCGTGCCCCAGAACGGATCGGTCCAGGTCGGAGCCCACCAGGTCAGCTACACGATCAGGCCGACCGGCTTCGCGACCACGAACATCGATGCAGCGGGGATCCAGACGGTCGTCACGGGCTACGAGCTCGACTCCACCGCCACGGTCAACGGCATCCAGGCCAGCGCGCACCGGATCCTGAACGCGATGGCGACTCCCCTGTTCCAGTACGCCGTCTTCTACGACAACGACCTCGAGATCCTCCCCGGGGCGGACATGACGATCCGCGGCCGCGTGCACACCAACCGCGACATGTACCTGGGCTCGAACACCACCCTGACCCTCGACACGAACTATCTCCATACCGCAGGGAACATCTACCGCAATCGCAAGGACGACCCGACCTCCTCGCCCGGGTCCGTCCGGATCCGCAACTGGGTGGCGAATCCCTTCAATGCGGCCGAGCCCGTCCAGTACACCCAGATGAAGAGCAAGTCCCAGATGAGCTCCGTGGGCGTGACGACGACGAGCGGGTACGACAGCCGCTTCACGGCGGGCTACGACGCGAACAACAACGGCAACTTCACCGAATCCGGCGACTGGCTCCCCTTCGCACCCGGAGCGCTCGCCTACTGGGCCCAGCCGGCGGCCTACGGGCAGACCGGGACCACCGTCATGACCCACGAGCACGGCATCACGGAGTCCACCCCGCCCAACGTCGGCTCCACGGCGATGTACGAGTCGAACCCTCAGGGCGACTACAACTGGGACGCTGCCCAGCAGCGGTATGTCCAGGTTCCGACCGGAACCGGTGCCTTCAGCCCGGGCTACTACCACGCTCACTCCGACCTCTCGATCCTCACCTTCGCGGACGGCACGTGGAAGGCCTACAACTCCTCGGGCCTGGACATCAGCGCCGCCGTCTCGACTGCGATCTCGGTCAAGCCGATGTACGACGCACGCCAGGCGAACGGGTCGAGCACGAAGATCAAGGTCACGCAGATCGATCTCGGCAAGCTGAGCTCGACCGGGAAGTTCCCCGCGAATGGACTGCTCTACGCGGCCAACTACGGAGAGGGCACGGGCGTCAACGCGAACGGAATCCGTCTCATGAACGGAGCGACCCTGGCGTCCAATCTGACCGTAGCCACCCCGGATCCCCTGTACGTCTGGGGGGACTACAACACCACGAGCGAGAAGCCCGCGTCGGTCATCTGCGACTCCCTCAACCTTCTCTCCAAGGCGTGGGATGACTCCAAGACGCGGGGAAACCTGCCGAAAGCCCAGAGCACGACCTACAACACGGCCGTCGTGACCGGAAACACGGAGACCGTCGGCAGCAGCTACAACGGAGGTCTCGAAAACCTGCCTCGCTTCCACGAGGACTGGTCCGGTCAGACCTCCACCATCAAGGGCTCGTTCGTGAAGCCCTGGTTCTCCCAGTACGCGACGGGAGCGTGGGTCTACGGGAGCGACCGCTACGAAGCCCCGAATCGCAACTGGAGCTACAACACCGCCTTCAACAACGTGGCGAACCTCCCTCCGTTCACGCCCATGGCCGTGACCGCGCAAGACATCGTGAGCTGGTAGGGCTGCGGACCGCGTGCCGATCGGGGCTTGGCGGCCCGGATTCACAGGGAAGATCCTTCCAGCCGAAATTCGCTCAACCGCGTTGAGCCACGAGATTCGGGGTCCCGGGGAAGAACTTTCTAATCCGCTGCACGAGTTCTTCCGGCTGCCGACCAGGAATGCTCATCGATGCGAAGCCCACCTTGCAGACGGTGGGTCCCACGAAGCGTCCCCGCGAAAGCGGCGGGACACGCAGGGCAGGGAGCCGGTGCGCGTCCGTCGATAAGGAGGGCGGTATCACCATGGGGACAAGACCGACAGGATGGCTCGCGGGGGGCCGGAGCCCGAGCTCCAACACTCGTTCGCCCGATGCGCGCCGTCGCGCGCGCCGGGGCTTCACGCTGGTCGAGATCATGGCGGTGATGGTCATCCTGGCGGTGGCGATCACGGGGCTTTCCGGGTCGATGCTCCTGTCGATGTCGCTCAACCGCGTCAATCGCGATTCCGCGCTCGCCCAGCAGGCCGCGCGGCGCGTCATGGAGCAGATCGAGAGCCGCCCCTTCGGCGAGGTATTCGCCGCCTACAACGCCGCCAAGGGCGATGACGTCGGGCTCTCGAGCCCCGCGCTCGGCCCCAACTTCGCCGTCGCAGGTCTTCAGGTGCAGCATGGCGACGCCGACGGCGCCTGCGGTCGCGTCATGTTCCCCACACAGACCCTCGGCGGGCTCGAGCAGCTGCGGGAGGACGTCGACGTGGCCGCGCTGAGCATGCCTCGCGACCTCAACGGCGACGGGGTCGTCGACGCTCTCAATCACGCCACCGACTACAAGCTCTTGCCCGTTCGCGTGCGCATCGAGTGGCAAGGCGTCTCGGGCCCGCAACACCTGGACTTGGAGACCATGCTCTCCCCACGATGAAGCTCGCCCTCCACACCCCCCGCTCGACGCGCCGCGGCACCACCCTGGTGGAGATCCTGATCTCCATGCTGATCCTGGTGATCCTGCTCGACGCCCTCGGCGTAACCGTCCTTCGCAGCACGGGGGCCTACAGGCAGGGCATGTCCAGCGCCGTGCTCGAAGGTCAGGCGCGCAGATTGCTCGAGCGCATCGCCAGCGAGTTCGCCGACGTCGACCGGACCACCCTCAACCCGAATCCTCTGGCGCCCTTTGGCACCTCCACCCTCAGCTACAGGCGCTGCGAGGGCTGGGCCGGAGGCGCGATCGTCCTCGGGCCCACGCGCCAGATCCGGCTCACGTTGGAGCCTGGCGAGCTCGACAATGGCATCGACGACAACCACAACGGCCGGATCGACGAGCGCCGCGTCGTGCTCGTGCCCGATACGGCCACTCCGGCGACTACCATCGGACTCGGCGGATGGGTGCGCGAGTTCGCCGAGGGCGAGACTCCCAACGGCGCCGACGACAACGGCAACGGCCTCGTCGACGAACGCGGCTTGTCGTTCGAACACGACGGCAACGGGACGCTGACGATCCGGCTGACGCTCGAGCGCCTGGATCCGCAAGGGCGACCAGTCGACTTCACCGTGCAGACGGCGGTGCACATGCGAAACAACCGATGACACCGTCTATTCCAGAGGAACGAACATGAAGACCACGCTCATCCACTCGCACGAATCCGAACGGGGCGGAGCCCTGCTCATGGCCGTCATCGCGGCGGTCATCCTGGCGGGTCTGGCCGGGACGCTCCTCGCGGTCACGACCACCTACAAGAACGAGCACGTCACGTCGGTCGAAAACAGCCGGCTCTTGTATCTGGCCGAGGCGGGGCTGTCGGACGGCATCGCCAAGGTCATCGCCGGCGCGCCGGCCAACGTCGGAACGCAGGCCGATCCGGTGGCGTTCTCGAACGGCGGCTACTGGTGCACGGTGGTCGACAACGGCGACAAGACCACGACGGTGACGGCCTACGGCGAACGCAACGGGCACGCGCGCGGCATCGAGGCGGTCATGCAGCTCAACGACCCAGGCGTGTACGCCAGCGCGCTCTTCGCCGGCAACTCCAGCGGCGATCCGCTGTACGACATGAAGCTCGGCGGCAAGGGCGTGCAGGCCGACGCGATCACGGGGAACATCTACAGCGGCGGCGACGTCGTGATCTCGGGCAACGCCGCGATCAAGGGCGAGATCAAGGCTTCCGGAACCATCTCCGGCGGCACCGGCACCGAGGGCGCGAGCCTGCCCATCCCGGACATCGCGGGGATGCACTACGAGACCAACCACGACGTCGACGTCGCGGCCCTGTTCGCCAAAGCAACGTACAAGAGCTCGCCCTCGCTGGGCGGAAGTGCCTGGCAGCTTCCCGAAACCAGCCCGGCCCACATCTTCCGCAAGAACCCCAGCGATCGCGCGGCCAATACCTCCAAGACCGCGAAGGACGACTACTTCCTCGAGGACCCGTACGAGAAGGTCAACTCCAGCTCGAAGGTCACGTGGACCAACGCGACCCCGATCACGCTGTCCGGTGTCGGCGGCAAGACGGGAACCAACGGCTCGAACCTCGTCTACTACATCGACGGGAACCTCTGGATCCACAATCTGAACATCTACTCCTTCGCCCTCGTGAACTCCGGCCCCGAGGACATCCGCGTGACGATCGTGGTCAAGGGCAACATCTACATCTCGGACAACATCCTCTACCAGGACCCGGCCAAGGATGGATTGGCGATGATCGCCATCAAGGACTCCAAGCAGAAGGACAGCGGCAACATCTACTTCGGCGACCCGGTCTTCGGCACCCTGGAGGAGATGGACAGCTTCATGTACGCGGAGAACGACTTCCTCGACACCAACCTGTCGGCCAGCGGCTCGGCCAAGGTGACGGTCAACGGCAACATGACCGCCGGCAATCAGGTGAAGATCAACCGCGACTTCGGCACGCAGCACTCGAAGCTGACCGTCAACTTCGACGCTCGCGTCCTCGACGGCGCCATCACGTTGCCCGGCTTGCCGTCGATGGGCAAGAACGGCAGCAACTGGGTGATGGCCTCCTGGCACGAAGTGGCTCGGCTCTGAACGCGGCCGATGCAGGTCCTGGCGCATCACTCGTCGCTCCGCCGGTCGGGCCAGGTTCGTAACGGCCCCATCGCGGCGATCGCCGCGCTGATGGCCTCGCTGGCGGTCGTGGCGATCGTCGTGCGGAGGAGTCACAAGACCAGGTCACCTGCGCCCGCCGCTCGCACGGTCGACCTCGCGTCGCAGCCTGCTTCACGAACCGGCGGCTCGGAGGTCATCCCGTCGGAGCCGTCGCCGGGATCGGCCCAGCCGGTGGACTCCGGACGCGCGCTCGAAAGCGCTCGGACTCCGACCGCCGGCGGGTCCAAGCGCGACCTCGAGGCGATGACGCGCCGCATCGTGCAGCTCGGGCCGAGCGCCATTCCGGTGGTCGTCGGGATCCTGTGCGGCGAGATCGACGACCCGGAGTTCGTGGCCGGCGAACCCGATGGGTCCGCGCACGCGGTCGCGATCGAGCACCAGCAGCAGATCCTGATGGAGAGCCTGCGCCGCTTCCGCGCCTCCGACGTCCTGCCGGTGCTGCGCGAAAAGGGATCGGGCCAGGCGAATCTCGATACGCGGCTCGTCGTGGCGAACCTGCTCGGCAAGATGGGGAGCGCGCAGGCCTTCGACGTGCTGATCGAAGTGGTCTCGGGCATCGAGCCGATCCACCTTATGCGCAGCTACGTGCAGGGCACCCTCGAGGATGCGGTCACCGCTTGTCTGAAGTCGGACCCGAAGACCTACGGGAAGCTGGCGAATCTGCAGCGCACGGCACCGGCCAGCCTGTGGCCGCTTCTGATCCGCAGCCTGGGTCGCACGCGAAATCGCCAGAGTGCGGAGAGCCTGGTCTGGTTCCTGGGTCGCTCGAGCGAGCTCGACCCGCTGGTCATCGAGGAGCTCGGCCAGGTCACCGAGGGGAGCGGCATCTCGCTTTCGGAGACTGCGCTCGGCAGCATCCGACCCCTGCTCGATCATCCAACCATCCAAGTCCAGCGCTCGGCCGCCGTCGTTCTCGGGAAGCTGGGCGACCGGGCCTCGTTCGAAGCTCTGGCGAAGCGTGTGAACACAGGCGACCGCACCGTCGCCGCCGCCGCGCTGTGGAGCCTCAAGATCATGACCCGGGCCGACCTGGGCCACAACCCGCAAGCGTGGCTCGCGTGGCGCGACCTCGAGGAGACCTGGTGGAGGGAAGATGCGCCGAGCCTGCTCTCGGACCTGCATTCCGAGGACTCCGGCCAGGTCTTCGACGCGATCAGCGCCCTGATGCAGCGACCGTTCTTCAAGCACGACATCGCGCAGGCCATCGGACCTCTGGCGACCGCCGGCGATCTCGCGGTCGCGCTGTCCGCCGTGAACGCGCTGGAGCGCATCGGATCGAGCCTGGCGATCCCCTGGCTCGTGCAGGCGCTGACCCTCGATGATTCACGCCGCGCTCCGGTGCGATCGGCGCTGCACGCGCTGACCGGCCTCGACCTGCCGGGCGAGTACGCCGTGTGGTCGAGCGTGCTGCCGGTCGAAGTCGCGCGCCAATAGCACGCCTCCCGCCCACCCCACGAAATCCCCGTGGACTGCTCCACGAGCCGGCTCCGGGCGGTATCCTGCTGGCATTCCCACAGCTCGCCCGAGCCGGCGAGCCTCCCCTCTCCCCATCCAGGGCTTCGACCATGCGCTCCATGCTCTCGCTCGTGCTGCTCGCCTCCTGCTCTTCCATGAACAACCGCGAGTCCGCCTCCGTCACGGAGAAAGGCACGCCGGCGCAAGGAGCGGCGGCGCGGGCTTCGTCGGCGTCGATCCCGTTCAAGAAGTTCGTGCTCGACAACGGGCTCGAGCTCGTCGTGCACGAGGACCACTCCGATCCGGTGGTGGCCGTGTATGTCTACTACCACGTCGGGAGCGCGCGCGAGGTGCACGGGCGCTCGGGCTTCGCGCACCTGTTCGAGCACATGCTGTTCCAGGGATCCGAGCACATCGGCGACGACCAGCACTTCAAGCTGGTGCAGGAGGCCGGAGGCACGCTCAACGGATCGACCACGACGGACCGCACGAACTACTTCGAGGTGATGCCCGCCAACCAGCTCGAGCTGGCGCTGTGGCTCGAGTCCGACCGCATGGGCTTCCTCCTCCCCGCCATGACGCAGGCCAAGCTCGACAACCAACGCGAGGTCGTGAAGAACGAGCGCCGGCAGAGCTACGAGAACCGGCCCTACGGTCAGGCCGAAGGCGTGATCCAGGCCGCGCTCTTTCCGCCGGACCACCCCTACAGCTGGCTCACGATCGGCTCGCAGGAGGACCTGACCGCGGCGAGCCTGGACGACGTCAAGGGTTTCTTCCAACGCTGGTACGGCCCCAACAACGCCACGCTGGCGATCGGCGGCGACGTGAAGACCGACGAGGTGGTGGCCCTGGTCCGGAAGTACTTCGGGTCGATCCCGCGGGGCCCGGCCGTCGCGACGCCGACGCCGCGGGCGACGAGCCTGTCCGCGACGAAGCGCCTGGTCATGGAGGACAAGGTCAAGCTGCCGGAGCTCAGCCTCACCTGGCCGGCGGTCCCGGCCCAGGCGTCCGACGAGCCCGCGCTCGACTTCCTGGCGAGCGTGCTGGCCGCGAACAAGTCGGCGGTCCTGAACAAGGCGCTGATGATCGACGAGCAGCTCGCCAGCCTGGTCAGGGCGAACAACGAGGCGCGGGAGCTCGCGGGCGGGTTCTCGATCACGCTGCGGCCGGACCCGGGGGTCAGCCTCGACACGCTCGAGAAGAAGACCACGGAGCTGCTCGAGAAGCTGTCGAAGGACGGCGTCGATCCCGGGCAGCTCGAGCGCGTGAAGAGCCGCTACGAGGCGAGCATGGTGCGCAGGCAGGAGACGGTCCAGCAGCGCACGGCCACGCTGGCCGACTACAACACCTTCGTGAAGGACCCGGGATACCTCGACGAGGACATCCGGCGCCACCTGGCCGTGAGCCCGGACGATGTCAACCGCGTGCTCAAGCAGTACGTGCTCGGGAAGCCGGCCGTCGTCCTCTCGGTCGTTCCGGATGGCAAGAAGGAGCTGGCCGCATCGGGCTCCACGACCGACGCGAAGAGCCTCGCCTCCGCCGTCGAGGCCGCCTGGAAGGATCCGCGCGGAGGGAAGATCGCCGCCTCATCCGTCCAGGCCGTGCCCGGCCCGGCCCCGAGCGTCGACCGAGCCAGGAAGCCCGGCGCCGGCGCGGCGATCACGTTCCACGCCCCGGCGGTGTGGCACGGGGATCTCGAGGGCGGCATTCGCGCGGTGGGCACGCACTACAGCGAGCTCCCGATCACGACGCTCTCGCTCTCCGTCCCGGCCGGACGGCTGCACGAGACGATGCAGACGCTGGGCCTGTCCTCGATGACCGCCGATCTCCTGCAGCAGGGCACGCGCTCGCTCACGGCGACGGGCTTCACCGAGGAGCTCGACCGCCTGGGCGCCACGTTGAACGCGTCGGCGAACGAGGAGGAGATCACGTTCACCCTCTCCTGCCTCGACAAGCACCTCGACAAGGCCGTCGCGCTGCTGGGCGAGGTGATCCTCCACCCGCGCTTCTCCGAGGAGGACTTCAGGCGCATCCGGAGCGATCGGCTGGTCGCGCTCGACACGCGCGCCGACCAGATCCGCGTGATCGCGAGCGACGCGTATCGGCGGCTCCTGTGGGGCGACTCCGTGGCCGGGATGCCGACCGAGGGCACGCGCCCGACGGTCGAGAAGATGACCCTCGACGACGTCAAGAACTTCTGGCGCGAGCACGGCGTGCCGTCGGGCGCGCGCCTGACGTACGTCGGCAGCCGCGAGGCGAAGGACGTGCAGAAGCTCCTCGCCCCGATCACGGGCAGCTGGAAGCCGGGCGCCACGGCGAAGAAGCTCGAGGTCCCGGCTGTCCTTCCGATCGCGAGCACGAGGATCTACCTGGTCGACAAGCCCGGGGCGGCGCAATCGGAGCTGCGCATCGGGCACGTGTCGATCCCCTCGACGGATCCCGACTTCTATCCGCTGAGCGTGCTGAACTACCCGCTCGGCGGGGTGTTCTCGAGCCGGGTCAACCTGAACCTGCGCGAGGACAAGGGCTACACCTACGGTGCGCGCACGGGCGTCGACGGCGGGCTCATCCCGGGACCGTTCACCGCGAGCGCCGCAGTGAAGACCGACGTGACCAAGGAGTCGGTGGTCGAGTTCATGAAGGAGCTCGTCAAGATACGGGATGGCCTCAGCGAGAAGGAGCTGGACTTCACCAAGGACTCGATCTCGCAGAGCGCGACGCGCCAGTACGAGTCGACGCGCGAGCTCGCCGGCATGCTCGAGAACATCAGCAAGTATGGGTGGGCGGACGACTACGCCGAGCGGCGGCTGAAGCAGCTGGCGGGATTCACGCTGGACGACATGAAGCGCATGGCGCAGGAGTACCTCCATCCCGACGCGATGGTGCTGCTCGTGGTCGGCGACAAGAAGAAGATCGCCAAGGGGCTGGCCGAGCTGGGGTACGGCGAGCTGATCGAGCTCGACGTCGACGGGAAGCCGATCACGCCTGGGGGCTGAGATTCTCCGTAGTCTCTGCTCGAACTCCCGATCCCGCGTTACGGCAGTGTTCAAGTGCGGAGATCCGTTGTCTTCAAGGCCTGCATGCGACTAGCGTAGCGGGCATGGACACCCAACCGCTGCACACGATCCCGTTCATGAGGCTCGGCTCGATCGCCCTCGTCCTGGCTTTCTGCAAGACCTCTCCCGTTCCATCCCAGGGAGCCGCTCCTGCACCTCGAGCAGCCAAACCCGCGGTGATCTCCAATCACGTTCTGCACACGTACGAGGTCGGCGGTGAAGGATCCTGGGACTACCTCACCCTCGACCCCGAGAGCCGTCGGCTCTACGTCTCTCGTTCCACCCACGTGATGGTGATCGACGCGGACACGGGCAAGGTGGTCGGCGACATCCCGGACACCGCTGGCGTGCACGGCATCGCGGTGGCAGCCGACCTCGGACGCGGCTTCACGAGCAACGGCAAGGCTGCCTCGGCGACGATCTTCGACCTGAAGACGCTCAAGACGATCGGGACCGTCAAGACCGGCGAGGGACCCGACGCGATCATCTACGATGCCGCGAGCAAGCGGGTTTTCACATTCAACGGCCGGAGCAACGATGCGACGGCGATCGACGCTGCGGCCGGAACGGCAGCCGGCACGGTCGAGCTCGGGGGCAAGCCCGAGTTCGCGGCGGCCGATGGAGCCGGACACGTCTTCGTCAACCTGGAGGACAAGAGCGAGATCGTCGCCTTCGATTCCAAGACGCTGAAGGTCACGGCACGTTGGCCCCTGGCTCCGGGTGAGGAGCCTTCGGGTCTGGCCATCGACACGAAGAACCACCGCCTGTTCAGCGGCTGCCACAACAAGATGATGGTGGTCGTGGATTACGAAACCGGGAAGGTTCTCGCGACGCCGGCGATCGGCCAGGGTGTCGATGCCACCGCTTTCGATCCGTCGACGTCTTGCGCCTACAGCTCCAACGGCGAGGGCACTCTGACGATCGTCCACGAGGACGATCCATCCACCTTCAAGGTCCTGGAGAACGTGACCACCCAGCGCGGTGCGAAGACCATGGCCCTGGATCCCAAGACGCACAACGTCTACCTCGGCGCGGCGAAGTTCGAAGCCGCGGAGGAATCGAAGGATGCACCCAAGGACGGAGCCAGGCGCCGGCGACCCAACATGGTTCCGGGCAGCTTCACGATCCTCGTCGTGGGCAAGTGAGAGGATCGTCCAGCGCGAGCTGGAACGGCGGACTGTGAGGCTTCCTCAGATCTGAACCGGCTGGTCTCCGGCCCGAGATTCCAGCTGGCGGATGTAGCGGATCAGCACTCTGCACAGTTGCTTCTGGTCGCACTGCACCTCGGAGAGGAGCAGTTCCAGAGCATGAGGGCTTGCCTCACGCTGGAGCCGCAAGGCTTCGAGGATGTCTTCCTCCGTGCAGAATCCCTCGCGCACGGCGAGCTCTCCCAGACGCAGGTGAGGTTCGGAGGTCTGCAGCTCCAGGATGCGCATCAACTGGATCATCGTGAGGTGGCCGCGCTGCCTCAGGATCTTCCCGATCGGAACCCAAGCCTCTTTGGCCTTGATTCGGATCTTCGCTACGGTCGAGGGCGAAGTCAGCCCCTCCTCGACCAGCATGTCGAGGAGGCCGAGAGGCAGGTTCGAGGGTGCGGGCATTTTCGCGATGGTTCCGGGGTTGAGCCACTCTCCCCAATGCCGGAGCGGCGTCGGGCTCCGAGTCTCGTCGAGGCCGAACAGACAGCGCCGAGGCAACGGTCCGGGGCTTCTGTCGGCAATTCGTTCCGTCAGCAAGAGGAAAAACTGATGGCGAGATCTCCCACCCCCGCCTCCAGTCCCTCCTACCCCACGGGGTGCTTCGTTCCGGGCTTGTGGACCCTGGTCTAGAGCTTCTTCCCGGCCATGAGCCCGACCCCTTCGACCTTGGCGTCGGTTCAGAAATCCCAGATCGCGGTCATTCCGCTCGAGACAATCGACGTGTCGCACACCGGTGTGCTCAAGAAGCCGATCGCGCAGCTGCTCGCCGCGAAGAAGGTCAGGACGAAGGGGCGGAAGCGAGGGACGAGGTGCTTCGTGAAGCAACCCGCGACTCAGGGAGTCCCGGTCCATCCATCCATATCACGGCGCCCAGGTGATCGAACCCGCCTGGCTGTCGTTGAAGGTGCTCGCCGTGTTGCCACACGGGCCGGCTGCATTCGGGTCGCGGTAGTACGTCATGTAGTAGCGCGCTTGACCGGCCGAGATCGGATCCCCCAACGCGGCGGACCGCACGTGAACACTGGGATCGGCGCCGCTGGGGCGCGTGATGGAGCCGCCCGTGGCGCCGCCGGTGTAGAGTCGCTTCAGGGTGCCGGTCACGCAGCGGACGCCGGCGCCATACACGAGCCCGGTGGCGCTGCTCGTGGTGCCTTGCAGGAAGATCGTCAGCGACGTGTTGTTCTCACCCGTGGAGGTGAAAACCAATGTGTCCGCCGAGAGCGAAGGGCTGCCGGTGGCGGTCAGCTGGGCGCTGTCCGTGGGCCCCGCACCGAAGTTGTTGCAGCCCTTGCCCGTCCCCGTGGGTGGGTTGTTGCACGGACACGGGATCACGCCGTTCAGGCCGGGGAAGCAGAAGGGCACCAGGGTCCCCTCGCACTCGTCCGGAATGCCGTTGCCGTTGATGTCGTGGCTCGTGCCCGAGGTGAGGTCGCAGGTGTCAGGCACGCCGTTCAGGTTGCAGTCCGGCGCTCCGCCGGCGATCGCGCACACGTCGCCGATGCCGTTACCGTCGCAGTCCGCCTGGCCAGGATTCGCTATCGTAGGACAGTTGTCGCACGCATCGCCAACTCCGTCGCCATCACCGTCCTGTTGACCTGGGTTCGGGATGGTGGGGCAGTTGTCGCTTGCGTCCGGGATGCCGTCGCCGTCCGTATCGAGAGGTGGCTGCCGGTCGTACACGAACACGTCCTCGACCGCGTTGGTGTCCACGACGATCAAGTTGCTGGCGTAGCTTCCGAAAGCGACGAAGCGTCCGTCGGAAGACAGGACGGCGTCGGCGCTGTTGGAGTTGCCCTGAGCGCCGCTCGAATTCACGTTCACCCGGCGGGTCGTGCCCGCCTGGAGGTCGCGGAGGAAGGTGTCGCGGACGAGGTTCGTGTCGCCCGAAACCATGTTGGTGGCGTCGCTGTCGAAGGCAACGAACAGGCCGTCCCCCGAAATGGCGGTTGCCTCGCTCCGTGCATTCCCCTGGGCGTTGCTGGAGGAGACGCTGACCCGGGTGGTCGCGCTGGTCTGGCGGTCCCGCAGGAAGACATCGCGCACGGCATTCGTGTCGCCCGAGACCAGGTTGGTAGAGTCGCTGTAGAACACCACGTAGCGCCCGTCGGCGGAGAGCCCCGGCCCGCTGCTGAGCTTGTTCCCTTGCACCCCGACGGAGCTGACGCTGACTCGAGAGGTCGTGTTGGTCTGCAGATCGCGCACGAAGACGTCCCGGAACACGTTCGTGTCGCCGCCGACGAGGTTGTTGGCGTCGCTGTAGAACGCCACGGTATGTCCGTCGGCCGAGATCACGACCCCGCTGCTCTCGGCGTTGCCCTGGAAGCCGGTCGAGCTGACGCTGACCCGGATGGTCGTGCTCATCTGCAGATCGCGCACGAAGCAATCGCGTGCCAGGTTGGTGTCTCCCGAGACCAGATTGTCGGCGGAGCTGTAGAAGGCCACGTACCGCCCGTCGGCCGAGAGCGTGGGTTGGCTGCTCACGCCGTTGCCCTGGACCCCAGCCGAGCTGACGCTCACGCGCGTCGTCGTGCTGGTCTGCAGGTCGCGCAGGAAGACGTCGCGCACGAGGTTGGTGTCAGCCAAGACGAGATTGCTGGCGGAGCTGTAGAAGACCACGTAGCGACCGTCGGCCGAGATCGGAGAGGAATCGGACACGCTGCTCAGACCGTTTCCCTGGACGCCGGCCGAGCTGACGCTCACCAGCGTGGTGGTCCCCGTCAGGCGGTCGCGGACGAAGACGTCACGGAAGCCATTCACGTCCCCCGCAACGAGGTTCGTGGCGTCGCTGGAGAACACGATGTAGCGTCCGTCCGCGGTCATCTGGGCGTCGCTGCTGAGCCCGTTCGCCTGGGCGTTCGCCGAGGAGACGTTCACGCGAGTCACACTCTGGGCCGGGGCGGTGCCGAGGAGAACCGCCGCGCCGAGCAGGCTGCCGCCGACGCTCCACGCATGCCCACGAATCCACCTGAACCTGCACGACTTCATCGAAATAACCTTCGTTTCTGCGAGCGGTGACCCAGCGAAGTCTACGCGCAGTGCATCAGGACGGCAAGCAGTCGAGCGGGCAGGTCGAAAAATTCGCAGCTCACATGACATTTCCGCCACGCGCATGAGGCTCGCAGCACCGCCTCCGGTCGGCGAAGAATGTCCAGGCGCTGGACGACGGACCGCGACGGTGATAGGTTCCCGCCCGATCCGCGGCATCGCGGGTCCCCTCCAAGTTCCCCGCACCATGAACGCGCTGGCGCTCAGCACGCTGTCGCTGATTTCGCTGGCTTCCGGCGCGGACGGGAGCCACGCGTCCGACGACTGGCAGGGGCTCGACCGCGAGATCGAGCAGCTGCAGCGACAACTCGAGAGCACGCAAGGCAAGACCGCGGGCCCCCGTATCAGCGGTTTCATCCTCACGAGCTACGAGCGCTTTGACGACATCGCCGGCAGCCACATCGCCGATCGCGACGGCTTCCAGGTGAACAAGGTCTGGCTGGAGGTCAACGGGCCTGCGGGCGAAGGCTTCCGCTACAACCTGGGCATCGACGCGTTGACTTCCCAGGGCCAGTTCCAGTTCAGGGACGTCGAGGTCAGCTTTCCCGTGGTGGGGCACGTCCGCGGAACCATGGGCAAGTTCCGGCCACCGTTCTTGTACAGCGCGACCGATGCGAGGTCGAAAGGCCTCTTCCTCCACCGTTCCGTGCAAGGCTCGATCTGGAACCGCCGTGATGACGGTTTCATGCTCAACGGCAAGGTGGATGGCGTGCGCTGGTTCGCTTCCGCCCAGAACGGCGGGGATGGCGCGGACAAGGATCTGCTGCTGGTCGGCAAGCTCGCCTGGGCCGTCGCCGGAGGCGGGATCGATCTCAAGCAGGAGGGCGGCTACGGCGTCGACGCGAAGACACGCATCACCGCCGGCGTGGGTGTGGTCAACGAGGGCTCGATCGACCAGGGAACGGTGCTCGGCGGGGAGGTCGAGGGCTGCTCGGGTCGGTTCTTCTTCCAAGGCGAAGTGGTGGACTACGGCGACGGCTTCACGCCCAATTCCGTGAGGCACGGCGCCGCCAAGCATGCGAGCGGGAGCGGAGGCACGACCCCGTACGCCGTCGCGCTCGCGTGCATGCTGACCGGGAAACATGAGGCGGCCGTGCGCTACGAGGATCTCGACGACATACAGCGCACGCGGAAGACCTGGTTCGGCCTGAACTGGTACGTGCACGGCCACGCTTGCAAGTGGCAGCTCGACTGGGAGCACACGGCGGGGGTGAACGAGGCCGCGTTGCTCGAGCTCGGCGTCACGGTCGCCTTCTGAGCAGCGCCGGGTCGCCGTGGCAAGAGACCTCTCCGTCCCCCCCGGCGCGGCCGACGCAGACCGCCTGCCCCGAAATCGGATGCCCGGGGGCTGGCGAATCCCTCTGTGCTGTTCCATCCTGATCATCGAACCAGGAACTGGAGGACGTGGCATGGAACTCCGCGGAGCTCGAGTCGGGCGTCACCCCTCGACCGAGAGCGATTCGCGGCTGTCGACCACGGGCTCGCCGGTCTGAGAGCCATCGCGAGCAGCGGCACGCACGACACCGGAACCTGGAAACCCGACTCGCAAGCGCATTCCCCATGACCGAGCTCCCCCAAGATTCGTTCCGCATCCCCCTGGCGCTCCGTCACGTGCCCCTGGGCAAGCTGGCCCGTCTGCTGCCGATCCCCAAGTCGCCGGGCGTCGGTGACATCGCCCTCGCCCGCGTCGAGTCCATCGGCAAGAACACGCGCCTGGAGCTGGCGAGCGGCAGGGCGTCCAGCCTGCACGAAGGCGACCGGATCGCCGTGGTGTTCGGGAACCGCTACGCCTCGACGCAGTTCGAGGGCTACGCGCGCGCCAAGGGCGACGCCTGCGACCTGCTCTCGATGGGCGGCGTTTGCGGCGTGTGCGAGAGCAAGCACGACAAGGTCCTCGATCCGAGCCGGCTGCGACTCCTCGGATCCATCGGCGACGCCGAGGGGCGTCCGCTGCGGCTGCCGGACTTCGCGCTGCCGACCCTCCCGCTCCGGGGCCGACCGAGGGTCGTCGCGGTGTGCGGCAGCGCCATGGACGTCGGCAAGACCTACACCGCCACCAGCCTGATCCTCGGGCTCAGGCGTGAGAACCGCCCGGTGGCGGCCGTCAAGCTCACCGGCACGGCCAGCGGGCGCGATGCGTGGTCCATGCAGGACGCCGGGGCCCACCCGGTCCTCGACTTCGTCGATGGAGGGTTGCCCTCGACCTACCTGTGCACGCTGGAGGAGCTGCTCGCCCTTCACCACCTGCTCTGCGCCCACGCCACCGCGCAGGGTGCCGGCTGGGTGGTCATGGAGATCGCCGACGGCCTGTTGCAGAAGGAGACCTCGGCCCTGCTGCAGTGCCAACGCTTCACCGAGACCATCGACGCATGGGTCTTCGCGTGCGGCGATGCGCTGGCAGCGGCAGGCGGCGTGGACATCCTGCGAGCGTGGGGACTCGAACCGGTGGTGATGTCGGGAGTGATCTCGATGAGCCCGCTCGGCATGCGCGAGGCCCAGGCCAGGACGGGCGTTCCATGCCTGACCGCGGCGGCGCTGCAGCGCGGGGAGCTGAACGAGCGGCTGACGCGTTCGGTATCCGGCCGCGTCACCGTGGCCCCATGACGGCGCGAAGCCTTCCGGATCCTGGGCGCACGAGCCGAGGTCAGGTCTTCGTGTGGCTGGCCGACCGGACCTGCGAGGGCGGAGGGCGCGCGGCGCTCGCGATCGTCCCGCTCGCGCGGCTCGATGCGGAGGGTCCGGGGGAGCGCCGACTGTGGGGCCGCTTCGTGCGAGTGCGCAACGCGGCCGTGGTGAACGAGCCCGGAGTCTCGCCAGGCGAGGTCGTGCCGGTCCCGGTCGGCGACGCGCGCCCCGACGAGCGAGGCGATTTCCTGTTCGAGCCCCAGCGCGGGGGGGCGCGCGTCGACAAGTACACGCTGCGGAGCGAGAAGTACCGCCGGCGGTACGTCGAGGCCGCGCACTTCGGCGAGGTCAATGCGTACTTCCACCTCGACCTCATCGGTGCGTACGTCGACATGCTCCTGCGGGAGCTGGGCGCGTGTTCGCTGCCTCGCGTCATCGCCGTGGTGAACGCGCACCACGCGGCCACGCCGCGCCCGGACGGGACCCGGGACGGGGTCCTGCGATTCGAGCGCTGGGTGCCGTTCCAGGGTGGACATTACCGCCTCCCCGCGCAGCGCTACGGCCTGGCCGAGTACGACCCGATCTCGCGCGACGGCGAGATCCACCTCGGCCCGGGCTGGAAGCTGCTCGAGCACGGCGCCCTGGTCGAGACGGGCGGCGGCCGCTACCGCCACAGCGCTTCGCACAACGCGGGCACGATCTACCACGAGTACGGTCACCACATCACACGCCACACCGCCGACTTCCGCGCCAATGCGCTGCGCGCGCCCGAGCGGCAGGGCAACGGCAAGACCGACCTGGACGAAGGGTTCTGCGACTATTGGGTGGCGGCCATGCTCGAGGCGCCGCACATCTGGGCCTGGCACCGTCGCCACGACGATCAGGAGATCCACGGCCGCAGCCTGGACTCCCCCGCCCGCATGGAAGAGTACGACGCGTCCGACACCGCCGATCCGCACGCCAACGGCACGATCTGGGCGGCGGCGCTGTGGGAGCTGCGCACGAAGCTGCAGGAGCTGCGAGAGGACGGTGCGCGCGAGTGCGACAAGCTCGTGCTCGAGACCCTTCTGCTGCTCGGCCAAGAGGTCGGCCCGCTGCGGCCCATCACAGCCAGGAGCGTGGCGCGCGCGCGAGCCGGCTTCGGGACGGCGCTGTCGGTCCTGCTCCGCGCGGATCAGATGCTCCACGGCGGGGAGCACCGCGACCTGGTGCTGGAGTGCTTTGCGCGCCGCGGGATCCATCCGGACGGATCGGAGACGACGGTGCCGACGCCGGCCGTCACCGCGTCCGTCGCGGGCGACGCGGGAGCTGCGCGGGTCCCCCGCAGGGCGCGGATCCTCCGTCTCCAGGACGACGGACCGGGCGCACAAGCCGACCTCGCGGCGGCGCGCGTCCGGCTGGCGCGGCACGTACCGCCGGAGGACGTCCCCGAGACGGAGGACCTGTACGCGCGAGGAGAGCTCGGGGAGCGGCTGCGTGCGCTGGACGAACCGCCGCTCTCCGTCGTCGCCACCGGCGACACCATGCTGGGAGGCCGAACCAAGCCGGTGATCGCCGAGAAGGGCTCGGAGTACGTGTTCAAGTTCGTACGGCCGCTGCTGCGACGTGCATCGATCGTGCTCGGTAATCTCGAGGGTCCCTTCGCGAGCCAGGCCCGGCGGCGGCCTCGCAACTTCTCCTACCGCGTCGATCCACGACTGGCGCTGGCTCTGAAGCGGGCAGGATTCCATGTGATGAGCCTGGCCAACAACCACCTGCTCGATTGCGGACGACGCGGCGTGCTGGAGACGCTCGCGGTGCTGGGGAGGGCGGGCATCGCGCCGTTGGGAGCCGGCGTCGACGAGCGCGCGGCGCACGCCCCTGTGATCCTGCAGGCCGGAGCGTTGCGGGTCGGCTTCCTCGGCTACTACTGGAATCGGCGGACGGCCGCACGCGGGACGCTTCCGGGCAGCGCGATGGATCCGCCCGAGGCGTTGGCGGCCGACATCGGACGGCTACGGGAGCAGGTCGACCGCGTCGTGGTCACCTTCCACTGGGGCGTGCCCTATGTGCGTGAGCCGTCGCCCGAGGAGCGCGCCAGGGCGCGCTGGGCGGTCGACTGTGGAGCGGACGCGGTGATCGGCCACCACACCCACGTGATCCAGCCCTTCGAGATCCACCGCGACCGGCCGATCTTCTACGGTGTCGGGAACCTGGCGTTCGGCTCCGCCAACAGCAAAGGCGAGGGTCTGCTGATCGGCCTGCGCTTCGAGGAGCAGCGCACGCGCGTGTTCGTCTACCCGCTCTACGTCAAGAACCGCGATCCGCGCGTGGCTTATCAGCCCAAGGTGCTGCGCGGGAGCGGCGCGCGGCACTATCTGCAACGCCTCGCGCAGCTCTCCGGTCCCCACGGCGATGCTTTGACCCTCGATGATTTCCGCGGCGTCCTCGAGCTTCCCTGGTCGCTGCGCCCGGTTTCCGGGGAGCGCGAGAGCCGGAGCTCCGCGTAGCGCGCATGTCCCCCGAACCGCGATGGCGAGCGTCGACCGGGACACCGGCGCAGGCCAGCGTGACCTGGCGCGAGTGGCGCCAGTACTTCTTGTCGCTGCTGGGCCCTCACCGCACGCCGCTCGTGCTGGCCCACTTCGCGATGCTCTTCGACGCGCTGCTCACGGTCATGCGCCCCTGGCCCCTCAAGGTGGTGATCGACCGGGTCATCGGGCACAAGTCCTCGCGCGTGCCGCTGATCGGCCGGTGGCTCGACAATCTTCCGCTGGAGCGGATGCAGATCCTCTACGGCGCCTGCGCGACGAGCCTGCTGATCGCGCTCGGCACGGGTCTGGCGACCCTCTACTACATGCGCACGATGGGCCGCATCGGCGAGTACTTCAGCTTCGACCTCCGCCGGCGCCTGTTCGCCCACATGCAGCGCCTGTCGTTGCGCTTCCACGACCGCCAGCGCATCGGAGACCTGACCACGCGCCTCAGCGGCGACATCAATGCCATCGACGACCTGATCACGGACACGTCCCACATCGTCATCTACAACTGCTGCCTGCTGGCCGGGATGTTGGCCATCATGTTGTGGATCAACTGGCAGTTCGCCCTCGTGGCGCTGTCGGTCGCCCCGTTCCTGTTCGGAACCATCCTGCGCTACCGCTGGCGCATCCGCACCGTTGCGCGCGAGGCGCGGACGAGCGACGGGCTGGTGACCTCGGTCGCGCAGGAGACGCTGGCCTCGATCCGCACGGTGCAGGGCCTGGTGCAGGAGGATCATCAGGACGAGCGCTTCGTGG
>JBGPOP010000053.1:0-23490 GCA_041488095.1 Planctomycetota bacterium | reverse complement strand
GTCGGTGAGCGGCGGAGCTTCATGGAAGATCGGTGGCGCGAACGGACTCTCGCTCGAGTAAACGCCGTCGAGCACCAGCGCATGGAAGTGAAGATTGAGGTTCAGCGCGCCACCGAAGCGCTGGGCGAGGACGACGGCGCCCGATCGGCCAGCGGGGGCGCCCGCGCTCGCCGCACGCTCGCGTAGCCAACCGAGGATCGTGCGCACGAAGATGCGACGTACCGCTGCACAGAGCTTGGCGTCGTAGGCCAGCAGGTAGCGGATGCGGAAAGGGAGCGAGAGCACCCACTGGCGGATCGGGACATACGGCAGCACCTCGTCGCACAGGTGCGCGGCGGTGTCGGCCATGCGCCGACCGCAGCAGGAAGGGCAGAAGCCTCGGCCCTTGCAGGAGAAGGCCACGAGCTCGTCCTTGCCGCAGCTGGAGCAGTGCACGCGCGCAAAGCCGTAAGCCAGGATGCCGCAGTCGAGGTAGCGGCGGAGCTCGCGCTGGACGAAGCGTGGGAGTCCGGGGCGAGAGCCTTCGTCGGCGCGCGCGAGGAAGGTCGTGAGGTGCGCGCACAGGACGCGGTGGAGCACGCTGCGCTCGGGTTTGCGGCGCTCGCGCGCACGGTCTGTCGCCCTCTCCCTGGAATCCATCCCAGGGCGCAGACCGAACGGAGCGCGCGCGGTTGCATGGCGAGCGGCAGGACCTGCGCCGCACGCGCACCTCCTGGTTGTGAACTGCCGGAATCAGCTGTAGAAAGCCCTCGTGCCGCCGTTCCCCCTTGTCGCGCTCGTCCTCCTGGGCTCCTCCGCCGGCGGTGGTACGGCATCCTTCGACTGGGTGACGACGGGCGCCGACTGCGAGCTCTTCGCCTGCGGCGATCTCGACGGTGACGGTTTCGACGACGTGCTGACCATCAACGGCTCGCGCCAGCTGTGCGTGTCGTTCAACGTGAACGGCTGGAAGGCGTCGCCGTGGAAGGTGATCCTCGAGAACGCGCCGGAAGGAGCCACGGAGCTTCGCGTGATCAAGGCGGAGCTCGAGGTCGACACCTCGAGCGTGATCCATCTCTACCGATTCGACGGGGAGAAGCTCCTCGGGATCCCAGGAGAAGGGTTTCAACGGGAACCTGCGCCGGGGGTGGTGCTCCCCGTCTCGCCGCCGCCCTACGAGCTCGTGCGCGATCCCCCCCTCCAGCCTCTGCGCGTCTTCCACGGCGACCTGAACGGCGACGGCATCCCCGACACGCTCGCGCTCTTCGAAGCGACACGGCCGCACCCGCACCGCGTCGTGCGCGCCACGCTCGCGCCGAATCCTCAATCGAAAGACCAGGACTCCGACGGTTTGACGGACGAGGAAGAAGCGAAGCTCGGCACGGATCCGTGGAACCGCGACACGGACGGCGACGGACTGCTCGACGGCTGGGAGGTCCACGGCCTGCCGCGCAACGCCCTGGCTCCCGAGGACGAGCTCGACCCGCGACACCAGGACGTGATCGTGCTCGTCAGCGTGTACGAGCCGCTCGACATGGAGGTCGTGCGCAAGGAGATCGAGAAGAGCAAGCGGCTCTACGCCGGGATGAAGACCTCGAACCCCGACGGCACGAGCGGCATCCGCCTCCACTACCGTTTCCTCGCCCCCGTCATGAAGGAGGTCCAGGGCAACTGGTTCTGGGGCGACGCCGGCAACCGCGCGATCCCCGACGAGTGTCGCGGTCTGTGGCACTGGATGCAGGTGACGCCTGGCGGCGGCGGGCAGGCCCAGGATCTCGGCGACATGGGCGGCAGCGGGAACCACTGGGCCGCGTTCGCGCACGAGCTCGGCCACCAGCTCGGGCTCTCGCACACGGGCGACTCGGCGCCGGCGTGGTGCCCGCTGTACGGATCGATCATGAACTACGCCTTCAACTACTCCTTCGACGGCGACGGGGAGAAGATCCGCTTCTCCGACGGACGCTTCGCGTCGATCGAGCTCTCCGAGACTGCGCTCGACGAGCACCTCGCGTTCCCCTACGAGCAGCTCGCGTACCTCTCGAGGCCTCCGTTCCAGTTCCGCGTCGAGGACGACCTGAACGGCGGGACGTGGGTCGACTGGAACCACGACGGCAAGCGCAACCTCGAGCTCGTGAGCGCGGACGTGAACTACGGCGGGTCGACGTTCTGCGGAATCCGGCGCGACGTGGAGAAGGTCGGCGCGGCGCCGGCGCTCGTGCGCGTGAAGGACGTCATCCACCTCGTGACGCTCGACCCGACGATGTCGGAGGTCTCGATCCGCGCGTATCAGGGGAACGAGAAGTGGGGCGATCCGCGGAAGATCCAGCACAGCGCGACGGAGCACGACCCGGTCGTGGTGGGAGTGGGCGCGCACGAGGAGGGCGCGATCCTGCTGCGCCGTCCGCAGGGATGGGTCGTCTCGTTCTTCGGCGAAAAGGGCGCGATCGATCCGGTTTCCGTCGTGGACAGCCCGCATCTGCCGACCTGCGACCTCTCCGCGGGCGAGGTCCACGGGCGAGCGCTGCTCGTGAGCCGCCACGACGACGGGACGCTCGCGACGAGCTGGCTCGGGCGGGTCGTGAACGGCAGGGTCGGGCTCGAGGCCGGGCCTGTGCTCGACTTCACTTCCGACGTGCCGGTCGGGATCGCGGAGGAGCCGAAGAGCGGCCGCGTCGCGCTCGTGGGAGCGGGCGCCAACGCGGACAAGAAGCCGCTGTGCATGAAGGTCGCGTGGTTCGAGCCGCAGGACGACGGATCGTGGAGGAAGGTCGAGGAGCGCTTCGTCGGCGGCGAGCACGACGTCGTGAACTGCACGACGCGCCCGGTCGCGCGCTTCACTCCCGACGGGCGTTTCTACATCTTCCACACTGGCTGGCCCGACGAGAACGGCGAGATGACGGCGTGGCGGTCGCTGATGCTCCCGACGCGCGAGCTGCGCGACGGGTGGCTCGTGTGCCTGCTCTACGACGTGTGGACGCGGACGCGCGTGCCGGTCGCGTGGGAGATCGGCCCGCAGGGGGCGGTGTACGCCTACCGCTGGGACGCGGCGGGCGAGAAGAACAAGCTGCAGGCGGCGTTCAACGGCCTGGGGATCGACGCCGAGCCGATGCGCGACTTCGACGACGGAGCCCTCGTGTCGAAGTGGGGATCCGGCATTCGATCCTGACGATGAGGAAGTGACCCGATCTCAACGCGGCGCGTGCTGGCGCAAGGTGACGGTCTTCTCCCTTGCGACGAGCGTGAGCGGCAAGGGGTCCTCCCTGGCCTTCGTGTTGGCGCTCAGCTCGGCGATAGCGTGCGAGGCCTTGAGGTCGAAGCAGACGAAGCGCTCGTCCGCGGTCGCGACGAGGCGCACGCGCGACAGATAAGGCGGCCCGATCGTCGTTCCCGTGATCTCGCCGTCCGACCAGGCGAGCTTCAGGATCTCACGGCCGTGCTCGAAGCGCAGGTCGAGCAGCGTCGACACGGCACCGAGAGCCGGATCCTCGACGCCGCCGAGCACGACGATCTCGCGCAGATCGCCGCGCTCCTTCGCCAGCTCCTTCCACCAGTTGTCGAAGAAGAACAGCGGATGCTTCTTCCACTCTGCCGCGTGCAGGAGGCCGAACCGATCCTTGCGCAGCTCGGCGGCGATCTTCTCGGTCTTGCTCAGCAGGTCTTTCGAGCGATCGGAAAGCGGAGGGGCGATCCGGGAAAGCGCCGCCGCGTTTTCGGCCGAGAGCACGAGCGCGCCATCGTGCGCCTCGATCGCGAATCGCGCCCCGCCCGGCGCCTCGTACGCGCCGGCGAGCGCCTGCAACCGGGCCTCGTCGACGGCGTGCACCTCGGGCGGCCATTCGACCGTCTCGCCCAAGGCGAGCTTCCCGAGGTTCAGGTTGACCCACGGGACGATCAACCCGCCGACGTTGCCGAGGACCACGAGGAGCACCTCCTCGTCGGGGAACATCGTCATCTTGCACTCGAATCCGTTCTCGGTCGAGCCGCCGTGCTCGATCCAGCGCGCACCGCGTTGCGTCTTCTGCACGTACCAGCCGCAGGCGTAGTTGTCCTTGAACGGACGGAAGAGCTTCTCCCGCGCGGCGGCGCGGAGGATCGAATCGGAGCCGATCGCGCGGTGCCAGCGCTCGAGATCCAGGATCGTCGTCAGCACGCCCCCCGCTCCGCGCAGACCCCAGGAGTACCAGCACGCCGTCGCGAGGCTCGGCTCCCATGGGTTCTCGTGCTCCCCGGTCATCTTCGAGCCGGAAAGGTCGGCTTCCGGCGGTCCCCGCGATCCGTGGGCTGCGTGCGCCGCATCCAGGCGGCCGTCTCCGCGGAAACCCGTGCTCGAGAGGCCCGCAGGACGGAAGAGCCGCTCGCTCAGGTACTCCTCGAACGTCCGGCCGGAAACCTTCTCGACGACGACCGCGAGCAGGCCGTAGCCGAGGTTGCTGTAGGCGTGGCGGGCGCCCGGCTTCGACTCGAGCGGCAGCTCGAAGAGGATCTTCACGAGCGCGTCGCGGTCCTGGAGGCTCGAGGCGACGCGCTCGCTGCCGCGCGGGAGGCCGGAGGTGTGCGTCAAGAGGTGATGGAGCTGGATCTCGCGCTTGTCGGCGGGCACGTCGCGGAAGAACTTCGGCAGCGTGTCGGAGATGGAGAGCTTGCCGTCCTGCTCGAGGAGCAGGATCGCGGTCGCCGTGAACTGCTTCGTGAGCGAGCCGATGTCGTGGATCGTGTCGGGCGCGTTGGGCGTCTTGGCCGAGCGGTCGGCGAGGCCGTAGCCCTTGGAGAGCACGATCTCGCCGCCCTTCTTCACCAGCACCGAGCCTGAGAAGCCGAAGGCGGCCGAGCGCGTGAGGTAGTCGTCGAGCCGGGCCCCGAGGTCGCCGCGGACGATGGGCTTCGTCTCGTCCTGGAAGGTCGCAGAGGAGAGGAAGGCTGCGAGCGCGAACAGCCAGACGAGTCGTGACATCGACGATCCCATCATCAGGATCGGGTCCGATCCCGCCGCGCGGCCCGTCTTCAGATTCCCGGCAGACACAGGCACGTCGTGTCGAGCTTCACGTCGGCTCGCGCCCAGGCCTTCTCGAAGCGCGCCTTCACGGCCCGCGCATCGTCGCCCCGGCCCTGCCTCTCGAGCGAGCGCGCGAGCCCCCACAGCGCCCACCCGTTCCCGGGCCAACGCACGAGGTCCTCCCGGTACACCCTCTCCGCATCCGTCGCGCGCCCCGCGCGCAGGAGCACCGCGCCGAGCGTGTGGCGCACAGGCTGCAGCCAGTCGGGCGGCTCGTCGTAGCGATCGCCGTCCTCGATCTTCACCGCCTGCTCGAGCTCGGCGACGGCCTCGTCGACCCGACCGCGCTGCGCCGCGATCTCGCCCTCCAGCGCGTGCGACGCGATCCCGAGGATGTCCTTCGCCAGGCTGTTGCCGACCTTGACGTCGTCCTTCACCCCCGCCGCGATCCCGTCGAGCGCCTTGCGCTCCCCCTCGGCCTCGTCCATCCGCCCCGTCGAGGCCAGCGCGGTGCCGCGTGCGAAGTGCCACAGCGCGCGCGTGACCGGGAGGAACGCAGGCGGCTCGGGCTCGCGCAAGATCTCCTCCCAGCGGCCGAAGCGCATCATCGTCGCCAGCGGGAGCGCGACCACGCCGTCGACGAACGGCGCCAGCGCCTCGAGCATCGGTGGCGGGATCTCCGACATCATCTCCCTCGCCTCGCGGATCGCCACCGAGCTGCGTCCTTCCATCATCGAGCCCCATGCGAGGAACTGATGGTTGTGCAACATGTAGATGTGGTAGAAGCCCTGCTCGGGCGAGCGCGCGCGGTACGCCCGATCGACCTCGATCGCACGCTCGTTCGCCGCCGCGGCGTCGGCCCAGCGCCCGGTCCGCGCATAGATGTGCGCGGGCATGTGCACGAGATGCCCGGCGCCGGGCACGAGGCTCTTCAGGCGGTCGGCCGCGGCCGTTCCGCGCTCCGGATGGGCGGAGGCCTCGACCGTGTGGACGTAGAAGTGGTTCGCGCCGGGGTGGTCGGGCGCCATCGCGAGCACCCTCTCCAGCGTCTCGACGATCTCGGGCGTGTCCTCCTTCGCCCGCCCGTCGTGCGTCCACAGGTCCCAAGGGTGCAGGTCCATCAGCGACTCGGCGAAGAGCGTCCCGACGTCGGCGTCGTGCGAATGAGCGCGCCACACCGCCTTCATCGCGGCCGCGTAGGCCTGATCGAGCGCCGTGCGATCGGCGGGCGGCGTCTCGGCGTAGCGCTTCGAGAGCGCGCCGATCAGAGCCCGCTCGACCTCGCTCGCCCCGGGAGACAGGGCGACCGCCTTCCCGATCGCCTCCCACGCGGCCTGGTCGTGCTCCTCGTCCATGCTGGGGTTGTTGATGTGCGGTCCGTTGCAGTAGGCGACGCCCCACCACGCCATCGCGCAGGTCGGGTCGAGGCGCGCAGCCTCCTTGTAGGAGCGGATCGCCTCGTCCTGGTTGAAGGCGAAGGTCAGCGTGAGGGCCTGGTCGAACCAGGCCTGCGCCTCCGCCGAGCTCGTCGTCACCTTCCGGCGCCAATTCCCGAGGTTTCCAAGCCTCTGCCTGGGAGCGGACTGGGCCGCGGGAGCCGCCTCACGCGATGCCGCGCCGGAGCTCCCTTCCCTCGCGCGAGGCGTCGTGCGGGACGGCGCGCATGCCGCGAGCCCGGCGAGGAGGAGGACGGGAAGAGCGAAGCGACACGGGACTTGATGAGTCACGGACGATGTTCCTTTGGGGCTCGTCAATCCAACAGCTGGATCCGGAACCGCCTGAAGCGCACCTCCGTCGGGCCGCCCGAGTGGAGCTGCAAAGCCACGATGCCCCGATCGGCGCCCTCGGCATCCGAGAGATCGACGCAGGGATTGCCGTTGATCCACGTGCGCACCCGATGACCGCGGGCCTCGATCTCGTACAGGTTCCAGCCGTCCTTCGAGACCGGATCCTTCTCCGGTCCCGCAGCCAGCACCCCGCGGCCGTTCTCCTCGTAGAGCTTGCCCCACCAACCCGGCCCGACGTCGGCCTGGTAGCCCTCCACCTCGCCGTCGTCGCGCGCGCGCGTGCGGAACTGGATCCCGGAGTTGCCCTCGTCGTGGGCGAGGCGCACCTCGACCGCGAGGCGGAAGTCGCGCAGCTCGAGCTCCGACTTCAGGAACTCGTTGCGCGACAGGCCTGGCGTGCGTCCGACGATCTCGCCCTCCTCGACCGACCAGCATTTCGGGTCGCCCGTCCAGCCGGCGAGGCTCTTCTCGTCGAAGAACCGGCCCACGTTCGTCTTCGTCGCGAGGGCGGGCGACTGCGTCGGGCCGCGCAGGTAGCCCACCAGGTCGCGGATCTCGCCGGGCACCATCGCGTCGAGGAGGCCCTCGGGCATCGTCGAGAGATCGGAGAGCTTCGATTCCTCGATGTCCTCCTTCGCGATCACGATGGTCTCGTTCTCCGTCTGGAGCGTGATCGAGGAGGACGTCTCCGACTTCTGGATGCCGGTGACGAGCCTTCCGTCCTTCAACCACGCGAGCGTCGCGAGGTAGTCCTTCCCCACGACCGCGTTCGGATCGACGGCGTTCGTGAGCAGGTAATCGAGGTCGGCGCGGTTCGATCCGGTCAGCTCCGGGCCGACCTTCCCGCCCACGCCGAAGAGCGTGTGGCACTGCTCGCACGTCCGCGAGAACACCTCGCGGCCGCACGCGCGGTCGGGCGGCGCCGGGCCGGGCTCCAGGGCGAGCGCCTTCAGCTCGGCGATCCGCTTCGCTTTCGCCTCGGGCGTCGCGCGCACGCGCCCCCACACCTCGCCGATGCGCGCGGCGAGGTTCGCATCGCCGAGGCTCTCGATCTTCCGGACGACGAACGCGCCGAGGTCGCCGCGCGCGACCGATCCGCCGGCGACCGCGTCCAGGAGCTTCGTCGCCCAGCCGACCCGCGCCGAGAGCGAGCTCAGCGCGTCGCGTCGCTCCTCGGGCGTGAGCGCGGGATAGCGCGCGAGGATCGCGTCGGGAATCCCCGGGCTGTCGTAGGCCGAGAGCGCGCGCAGGGCGGCCGCCCGCATCGGGCCCTCGTCGAGCAGGGCCAGGACCGCGGGGAGCGCCTCGGGATCCCGGGCCCGGGCGAGCGCATCGAGCGCCTCGCTCCGCAGCCTTCGATCGGCGTTCGCGTCGACGAGATCGCGCCGCATCGCGGGGAGCTCCTGGCCTCCGCCGAAGAGTCGCGCGATCCGGCGCGCGGGCTGGGCGAGCGCGGGATCGTTCTCGCCGGTGAGCCCGGGGAGGATCCGCTGCCATCCCGCAGGCACGGCCAGATTGCGCTGCTCCGCGAGCCCGACCGCCGTCTCCTCGAGCATCAGCGCACGGCGCGAGGCCAGGTCCGGATTCGCGAGGGCGGCCGCGAGGGCGTCGAGGAGCCTCGGCTCCGACGCCGCGCGACGCGCGAGGAAGCGCGCGACCTTCTCGATGCGGCAGCCCGCGATCAGCGCGAGCGCGCGCTCCGGATCCGCAGGCACGAGCGGCTCGACGCCGTACCAGATCATCAAGGGGATGTTGTGGTCGCCCTGGTCCTCCCCGTGCCGCAGCAGACGCTCGGCGATCCCCCAGCGGCTCTCGACCGGCAAGCGCTGCAGCGCGGCCGCAAGGTACAGGCGCACGACGGGTGACTGAGTCCTCTCGGCGAGCCGCTCGAGCTCGGTGATCGCCGCGGGATCGATCCTCTTGCGCTCGAGCAGGAGCTGCACGGCCCACGCCTGGACGTACTCCTGGCGGTCGCGCAGGAGCACGGGCAGATCCGGATCGAGACCGTCGGTGGCGTGCAGCGCCCACAGCGCGCGCAGCCGGAGCCCTTCCTCTTCGTGCTGATCCATCAAACGCCGCAGCGCCGCGCGAACCGCCGGGTCCTTTCCTCGCTCCTGCCCGCGCGCCTGCGCGCGCTCTTGGAGGATGCGCCGCGCGTGTGAGACGTACCATTCGTTCGGATCGAGCTGGAGGCGGACGAGATCGGCGCTCGGGAGCTTCTTCAGGTCGACCTGGAGAGGTCGTCGCGGCCCGTACGCGATGCGATAGATGCGGCCGTTCGTCCGGTCCCACCGCTCGGGGTCGGTGAGGTGGCAGGCCTGCTTGTCGGACCAGTCCGTCACGTAGACGGCGCCGTCCGGTCCGGACTTGAGCGCGACGCCGCGGAACCAGAGATCGTTCGCCCGCAGGAGGTCCTCGCCATGGCGTCCGACGAAGCCCGAGCCGGATCGCTCGAGCACGTCGGCGTTGATGCGGTTGCCGTGGATGTTGTTCATCAGCACCCGGCCGCGCCAAGGCTCGGGGAAGGCGCCGCCGAGGTAGACCAGCGCCCCGCAGTGGGCGTGTCCTCCTCCGACCGCTCCGGAGCGCAGGTTCGCGGCCCACGGGTCGACGCCCTGCCAGTGGAGGTGGTCGGCGACGGTCTGGATGTCCTCGAAAACGTAGGGATCGAAGTGGTTTCCCGCCTGCCGCTCGTAGCGCCCTCCCTGGATCACGTGCCACAAGTGCGGGATGACGCAGGCCGTGATGATCGCCTGCCCGCGGTCGTCGAAGTCGATGCCCCAGGGGTTCGACGTCCCCCAGGCGAAGACCTCGAACTCGCGACGCGTCGGCTGGAAGCGCCAGACGGCGGCGTTCATGGGCGTGCGCTCGGCGTCGGGCGTCCCGGGCTTGCCGACGCGGCTGTGCGTGAAGACGCCGTGGCAGCCGTAGAGCCACCCGTCGGGGCCCCACGTGAACGCATTGAGCGTCTCGTGGGTGTCCTCGTAGCCGAAGCCGTCGAGGAGGACCTCGGGCGGACCGTCCGGCACGAGGTCGTCGTTGCGGTCGGGCACGAACAGGAGGTAGGGCGCGGCGCCGATCCACACGCCGCCGAATCCGACCTCGAGGCCGCTGACGAGATCGAGGTGCTCGAGGAAGACGGTGCGCTTCTCGAAGCGTCCGTCCCCGTCCTGGTCCTCGAAGACGACGATGTCGTCCCGACCCTGCTCCCCGGCCTCGCGCACGGGGTAGGTGAACGCCTCCGCGACCCACAGCCGTCCCTTGTCGTCGATCGCCATCGCGATCGGCTGGCGGACGTCGGGCTCCGAGGCGACGAGGTCGACGTGGAAGCCTTCCGGGACGGTCATCGCCGCTCGCGCGGCTTCGGGAGAGAGGCCGGCGTGCTCGACCTGATCGACCGGGTAGATCGCGGGGATGTCGGCGGAGCGGCCGAGCGACGGCCTCTCGTCGTGGAAACGGAAGTCGTCGAAGTTGACGTGGCCCCAGTTGCCCGTGGCCTCGTCGACGATGCGCAGGAAGATGCTCTTTCCGACGTACGGACCGAGATCGACGGCGACGCGCTGGAGGCTCTCGTAGTTCGCGCCGGAGGACTGGAAGACGACCTTCCCGTCGTCGGCGAGGACGACGTCGACGCGCGTCGAGTTGTACGCGCCGCCGCCGACGAGGAAGCTCGCCCAGGGCTTCAGGACGGCGAAGGGCTTCGAGGTGAGGGTGCCCTTGCGATCGTCGCCGTGCCTCTCGAAGCCTCCGATCCAGTACTCGCCCTGGTGACGGCTGGCCTCGCGCCCGCGCGCGGTGGACGTGTCCCCGCGGATCGGCTGGCCTTCGAAGGCGTCGCCGGTCGCGGTCCAGCCGCGCAGGTCGCCGGTCTCGAAGTCGAGCGTGGGGGGGCCGTCGTAGGCTTCGGCTCCGCTCCGCTGGAGGAGGACGAACGCGCCGAGCTTGTTCCCGATCACGACGTCGAGCTTGCCGTCACCGTCGACGTCGCCGGTGGTGAGGAACACGCCGACGCCCGAGCCGTCGTCGGCGAGGTGGGGGACGAAGTCGACCTCGCCGTCCTTCCCGCGCACGAGCTGGAACCAGTAGACGACCGGCTTCGAGCCCGGCTGCGGGTCGCCCTGGGCGCCGTGCGACCACCAGCGCTTGCCGGTGACGATGTCGGGCAGCCCGTCCCCGTCGACGTCGGCGAGGTCGAGGGCGTGCACCTCGGCGAAGCAGGCGCCGTGCGGGCTCTTCGAGGGATCGTCGTCCATCAGGCGGTGCTCGATGAACGTGATCGCGCCGTCCTTCTTCACGTTCTCGAACCAGGAGAGCCCGAAGTGGTGCGCCGCGAGGCTCGTGATCACGTCGCCGTCCCCGTCCCCGTCGACGTCGACGACGAACATCTGCGCGCCGCCCTCGCGATCGGAGAAGCGGAAGGGATGGAATTCCCAGACGGGATCGCCCGCGAGGGAAGGGGGCTGGCGGAACCAGCCTTCCTTCCACAGCACGTCCTTCCTCCCGTCGCCGTCGACGTCGCCGACACCGAGGCCGTGGGTGAACTGGCCGATGTCGAGCTTCTCCGAGAGCGGATGGAAGATCCACGGCGCCTTGGGATCGCCGGACACGGGCTCGGCCCAGCCGAAGCGACCGCCGGTGTGGAAGACGAGCTCGGACTTCCCGTCACCGGTGAGGTCGGTGAACGTGGGCGATTCGTTGTCGACGACCGGCGCGACCTGGAAACGCTCCCACGGCGCGTCGCGCCTGGCGGGATCGGCGAGCGGGTTGCGGTACCAGAACGCCTCCTTGCCCGGGAAGCCGACGACGAGGAGATCGAGCCAACCGTCGCCGTCGAGGTCGCGCGGCCAGACGAAGAAGTTGTCGGAGTAGCCGCGCGGGTCGAAGGGCTTGGGCTCGTAGATCGCGTGCTTCTTCTCGAAGCCGGGGCCCTCGTACCACCACGGTCCCGCGACGACGTCGTTCTTCCCGTCGCGATCGAGGTCGGCGAAGGTCGCGCCCTCGCAGGTGAACTCGGTCGAGAGCTGGCGGCGCTCGAAGTGGAGCGCGGGATCCTGTGTGGAGCCGGATGCGAGGCCGAGAGCGAGAAGGGGGAGCATCGGTCGAGCGCTCCTCAGGACGCGTAGTCGAAAGCGACCACGCCGTCGAGGCCGCCATCGAGGACCGCGAAGAGGGTCTTCTTGACCTTCTCGTGCTCGGGGTGGGAGAGGTACCCGTCGCGCGCAGCCGCATCCTTGAAGGTCATCGAGAAGCCGTGCGTGAAGCCCTTGTGGAGCCCCTCGGGCGACGCGTACGGCCCGCCCGTGAACGACAGGAGGCCCGCGATCTTCCCCTTCAGCGCCGCGAGCTCCGAGAACGCGCGGTCGACCTCCTTCTTCGGGACGTCCTTCTTCACGCGCAGCAAGACCATGTGGGTGATCATCGATTCTCCTCGGGACTCCTGGGGGCGGAAGGCCGCCCAGCATAGCGCGGTTCGAGCGAGCGCCAGGGCTCCTCGCCCGACATGTCGACGAGGGCCGGTCCCTCGTACACCGCCGGCGACAGGATCGCGAGGAACACGACCGGCTCGTCGAACACGTTGTAGGTGCCGTGCACCTCATTCATCGGGACGTGCGCCACCTCGCCCGACCTGAGAATGCGCTTCTCCCGCCCGACCCACTGCTCGGCGCGACCGGAAAGGCAGTAGATCGCCTCCTCCATGCACGGGTGCCGGTGGAACGCGTGCGCCTTGCCGGGCGGCATCGTCACGCGCACGACCTGGATCTGCTCCGCGCCCGTCAGGCCCGCGCGCGAGAACCACTCGTGCCGGCCCCACGGCATCACCTCGACCTCGGCCTCCGCCGACGTCACGAACCTCAGGAAGTGCTCGCTGCACACGTCTACTTCCCTTTCACGGGCAAGAGCTCCGCGGTCATCGCGAACACCGTCGGGGCGAGCTCGTTGTCGAAGCTCTCGAGCGCGATCGCGCGCACGGGGACCGCCTTCGACGGAGCCAGCGCATGGTAGCGCACCTGGCCCCAGCTCTTCTCGGCCAGCAGCCCCTCGACGTACGCCGATCCGGGCACGTCGCTGCGCCGGATCCAGTCGCCGATCTCGACGCCGTTCCTGAGCACGACCTCCTCGCTCGTGCCGTCCCGGTAGAGCCAGGTCCATTTCAGCGCCCCCTTCGCCTCGCTCACGAAGGGGTATCCGAAGGCGGCGATGCCGCCGAGGACGTGCACCTTCGCGACGGCGAGGCCGACCGGCACCTCGACCCGCTGCGGACGAAGGGCCTTGCACTCCCAATCGGGGACCATCCCGCCCTTCAGGACCACGGCGTTGCACCCGCTGCTCGAGCGGTCCGGGTCGAGGATCTCGAAGGGCACGCCGGAGGTCACGACGATCCCGTAGCGCGCGAAGCGCATCGGCTTCGCGTCGCGCTGGGAGTCGTAGAGACCGGCGTGCGAGCTCGCGTTGGCGAGGGAGGCGAGGCTCAGCACGCGGAAACCCTCCGAGCCGGTCGCGAGGTACGCGATCAGGTCGCGCAGGCCGTCGGCGCGGAGGCTCTCGAAGCCCATGGGCATCGGCGACTGCCGCGTGTTGTGCATCGATTCGATCTCCGCGCGCGCCACTTCCTCCTCGCCGCCGCTCCAGCGCAGGAGCACGGAGTCGGCGCTCTCGCGCGCGAGCACGCCGCCGAGCAGCCGGCCGTCCTTCGTCTCGAGCACCCACTCGGCGTAGGAGGGCTCGACCGCGCGGCTCGGGTCGAGGATCGACGTCAGGAGATCGCCCGCGGCGTGGGCGCCCATGCCGGTGAGGTCGGGGCCCACGGTGCTGCCTGCGCCCGCGACCTGGTGGCAGCTCGCGCAGTTCTTCGCGAAGAGCTCCTTGCCGGCCGCGGCGTCGCCCGGGCCCTCGACGTCGGGGAGGAGCTTGCCGATCAGCGCCTCGATCTCCGCCGCGGGCGTCGTCGCGAGCCGGAGCACGCGCTCCGCGCGACCGGCGATCGCCGCGTCGGGATGCGCGCGCAAGCGCTGGAGCTTCTGCGGCGAGAGCTCGCGCGCCCGGATCTCCTCCTTCTCGATCGCGTCGAGGAGGGCGGCCGACCAGCTCGCGCGCGCTGCGAGCTTCTCGAAGATCCGGTCCTGCACCCGGCCCGAGAGCGCAGGGTAGGCCGCGCACAGGGCGCGCGCCGCGGCCGGATCGTCGGTCGCGGCGAGCGCGTCGACGGCGGAGGCAAGCTCCTCGAGCGAGCACGAAGGGACGAGCAGCGCGCGGGCGCCCTCGATCGCGCGCGCGCGGCGATCGGGAATCGAGAGCAGGGTCGAGAGCGCCCGGACGCGAGGGGCGATCCCGCCGTCGGCGTCCTCTAGCTCCGTCGCGAGACGTCCGGCGAGGGCGTCGACTTCGGCGCGGAGGTCGTCCGACATGCGCCAGCGCTGCGCGAGCCGCAGCGCGGCGCTCGCCACCTCGACGTCACCCCGGCCGAGGAGCGCACCGAGGTCCCGGATCAGCGGCTTCGAGGCGCCGTCGGGCGGCTCCGTCCGGATCGCATCCAGCGCATCGCCGACGAAGGTCGGGTCGGCGCCCGCGTACCCGGCGAACAGGGGCACGAGCGATGCGATCGGCGCGGCCTCCCCGATTCTCGAGGCGCGGCGCACGGCTTCGGCGGCGAGCTCCCGGCACTCCTTCTCCGCGTGGAGAGCCAGGATGGACTTCACGAGGTCGATCGGGTCGGAAGCGGCGACGCGCAGCGCGGCGTTGCGAGTCCAGGGATCCGACATCGCGCTCCAGCGACGGGCGACGTCGCGCAGGACCTCGGCGTCCGGCCCGAGGTCGCCGAGCGCGACCAGGGCTTCGAGGCGGACCCTTTCGCTGGGGTCCCCGAGGAGCTTCGCGATCGCGGATCGGCGCTGCGGCTCGTCCCCGGTGCGGGCCAGAGCCGCGACCCGCGCCCCGTTCGCGCGCACGGCCGGATCGGGGTCCGCGAGCGCGCTCCTGCACGCGGCATCGTCGAGCGCGCCGAGCCGCTGCAGCGTCCACAGCGCGGCGATCCGCACCGGGACGGAAGCGGACGCGAGCACGGGGCGCACCGCATCGGCCGATCCCCGCTCGACCAGCAGCCTCTCGGCCGTCCCACGAACCCAGCCGTTCGGATGCTCGAGAGCGCGCGCGAGCCCGGCGGCATCCGCGCGCGCGAGATCCGGGATCGCGAGCTTCGCCGCTCTCTTGTGCTGCACGCGCCAGATCCGCCCGTGATCGTGGTCGCGATCCGGCCGCAGCGCGGCGTTCGTGGGCCCCTGCTTCGGCCCGCGCGGATCGTTGTGCACGATCGCCTGGTTGTAGAAATCGAGCAGGTACATCGCTCCGTCGGGCCCGACGCGCAGGTGCACCGGCCGGAACCACAGGTCCTTCCCCGCCAGGAACTCCTCCTCCCGCGCCTTCGTCGCGCGGAACGTCACGCCCGCGCTCGAGAGCACGTCGTGATGGACGAGGTGCACGCTCGGCTCGCACGTGAAGTGCGCGTTCCGCCACTCCGCCGGCCACGCGCCGCCGGTGTAGAGCAGGCACCCCGAAGCCGCCGTGAAGCCGCCGACGAAATCGATCTGCGCGTACGGCGCGTCCGGGTGCGTGAGCAGCGGCGCGACGCGGTCGTGGTCGGGGCAGTCGGCCCAGCTCTCGACCCTCCCGAGGCGTCCGCCCGCGAAGACGCGCTCGGGGAGGACGACGTGCCGGAGGTGCGCGCCGTTCGCCATGGTGAAGAAGAGCTCGCCCTCGTCGGAGAAGTCGAGGCCCCACGTGTTCGAGCCGTACGCCGACACCACCTCGATCGCCGAGCCGTCGGGCCGGAAGCGGAACACGCCGTTCCCGATGTGCCCGAAATCCTGCCCCGCGGCGTTCGTCACGTGGCGCGATTCGTCGCCGGAATAGCCCTGCGTGCCGTAGATCCACCCGTCGAGGCCCCAGCGCAGGTTGCTGACCACCGCGTGCGTGTCGCCGTAGCCGAAGCCGGTGAAGAGGACATCCTCCGCGTCCGCGACGCCGTCCCCGTCCGTGTCGCGCAGAAAGCGGATGTCCCCCGCCTGCGCGACGATCGCGCCGTCGCGGTGGAGGACCAGGCTCGTGACGAGGTCGATGCCCTGCATGAACACGGTCTTCGCGTCCATGCGGCCGTCGCCGTCGCGGTCCTCGAGGACCGCGATGTCGTCGCGCGCGGGGGCCTCCGGGTAGCGCTCCTTCTCCGGGTAGCCCGGCGTCTCCGCGATCCACATGCGGCCTCGAGCGTCCCAGTCGATCGAGATGGGCTTCGCGACGAGGGGCTCGGCTGCGACGAGCGAGAGGTCGAAGTCGGGATGGAGGACGAGCGCGCTCGCGGCGCTCTCGGGGGACATCGGACCGCCGGGCGGGTAGCGCAGCGCAGCTTTCTCCTCGGGAGCGAGCAGGAGGTCGACGTCGCGCCGGCCGGCCCAGGCGATGCCGCGCAGGACGAGCGCGCGCCAGGCGGGGTGCGAGAAGGAGGACCACTCGTGGCCCTGGATCGAGACGAAGGCGCGGTAGGGGCCTTTCTCGTAGATCCAGGCCTGCGGCGAGATCTCGAAGATGGAGTGGAAGCCGCGGACGAGGACCTTCGCTTCGGGTGCGAGGTGGAGGTCGGTGTAGATCTCGTCCTGGAAGCGGAAGTTCGAGATGCTTCGCGTGATCGGGTGGTCGCGGTCGGTGAAGTAGAGGTCGACGAGGCCTTCGTGCCACTTCGAGTGGCCCCACTCCCAGGCGCCGCCGGCGATCGTCTGGAACCACGTCGGATCGTCCGAGCAGACCGCGTCGTGGAGGACGGCCAGGCCGCCGCCGCGGGCGAGGAAGGCTTCGAGGTGCGCGCGGTCGTCGCCGTGGATCGAGCCGCCGTCGGCGGCGTACATCACCAGGACGTCGGTGCGCGCGAGCTCGTCGGCGGTCGGGAAGCGCAGCGCGCCGTCGACGACCGCGCCGCGCGAGGCGAGGAGGTCCTTCCACTCGGCGACGAAGCGCTCGTGCTCGTGCTGGTTCGGGCCGTGGGTCTTCGGCCCGCCGCGGAGGAACAGGCGCAACGGCGATTCCGGCGCGATCGTCAGCAGGAGGGCCAGAGGGATCGACAGCATCCGGAGCTCACTTCCAGACGACGACCCTGGCCGCGTCGACGCGCGGTCGGATCCGTTCCTCGGGCCGGGTGTCGAGATCGCGCTTCGCCAGGACGTGGATCCTCTCTCACGCCCAGCGCGCGACGAGGATGCGCGCCGGGCCGAGATCCTCGAGGACCTCGATCGTACCCTCCGTCGCGCCCCCGTCCGGGTCCACGTGCTCCGGCCTGAATCCGATCGTCGCGCGCTCGGGCGACCCGGCCGGAGCCTCGACGATCCGCGTGCCGTCCGCCGACACCCACCAACCGCCCTCGCGCCGCACCTCCACGATGTTCATCGGCGGCGTCCCGAGCAGCCGCGCGACCCGCGGCGAAGCGGGCCGGAGGTACACGTCCTCCGGCGGGGCGTCCTGGAGAACGCGTCCCTCAGCCAGCACGACCACGCGGTCCGCCATCGACAGCGCCTCAGCCTGGTCGTGCGTCACCCACAGGACCGGCGTGCCGAGCGAGCGCGCGAGCTCGCGCAGCTCGATCCGCAGCTCCTCGCGCAGCTTGGCGTCGAGGTTCGAGAGCGGCTCGTCCATCAGGAAGAGCCTCGGCCGCCGCACGATCGCCCGGCCGATCGCGACGCGCTGCATCTCGCCGCCGGAGAGCTGCCGCGCCGGTCGGTCGAGCAGCCGCTCGATCTTCAGGAGCTTCGCGGCCCACGCGACGCGCTCGGCGATCTCGCCCGTCGCGAGGCCACGGCCCGGCGCGCGCAGCGGGAACGCGAGGTTCTCGCGCACGGTGCGGCCGGGGTAGAGGGAGAAGTTCTGGAAGACGAGCGCGACGTCGCGCTCGGCCGGCGCGAGCGCGGCGGCGTCCTTCCCGAACAGCCGGATCGTTCCCGCGTCCGGACGCTCGAGGCCCGCGATCGTCCGGAGGAGCGTCGTCTTGCCCGCGCCGGTCGGCCCGAGCACGACCACGAACTCGGCCGCGGCGACCGCGAGATCCACGCCGGCGAGCGCGTGGACGGCGCCGAAGCGCTTGTCGAGGCCGGCGACCGCGAGCGCCGCCTCGCTCACGCGACCCTCCGGCCCGTCTCCGTGTCGAAGAGGCGCATCGCCGCGGGCTCGATCGAGATCCGGACGCTCTCGCCCGCGGCGCTCTTCCGCGTGGCCGTCTCGCGCACGGCGATCCGGCCGAAGCCTCCCTCGACGTGGAGGTATCGGCACGCGCCGTGGAACGCGTCGAGGACGACGCGGCCGGCGAGCGGGCCTTCGAGGTCGAGGCGCGCAGCCTCGGGGCGGAACCCCAGCACGGTCGGACCCGGCGCCGCGAGCACCGGGAGCCGCATCGGCTCCGTCGATCCTCGCGAGCGGAACACCGCGACCCCGCGCTCCCGGCGCACCTCGCCTTCGAGCAGGTTCATGCCCGGGCTCCCGAGGAACCGCGCGACGAACAGCGTCGCCGGCTCGTCGTAGACCTCCAGGGGCGACCCGACCTGGAGGATCTCGCCCTCCGACATCACGACCACGCGGTCGGCCAGGCGCATCGCCTCGTCCTGGTCGTGCGTGACGTAGACGGTCGTCACCTTCTGCTCGAGCTGCTGCGCGCGCAGGAGCTCGCACATCTCGCCGCGGCGGTCGGCGTCGAGCGTGCCGAGCGGCTCGTCCATCAGCCACAGGGCGGGCTTCCTCACCATCGCGCGCGCGAGCGCGACGCGCTGCTGGTCGCCGCCCGAGAGCTCGCGCGGGCGGCGGGGGAGGAGCGGCCCGAGACCGAGACGCGCTGCGACGCGCGCGACCGCGGCGCGGCGTTCGTCCTTCGGCATGCGCGCGCACAGGAGCGGAAACGCGACGTTCTCCTCGACCGAGAGGTGCGGATACAGCGCGTAGAACTGGAACACGAACCCGACGTCGCGGCGGGAGGGGGGCAACGACGTCACGTCGAGGCCCCCGAGGAGCACGCGGCCGGAGGTCGGCGTCTCGAGGCCCGCGATCATCCGCAGCGTGGTCGTCTTGCCGCATCCCGAGGGACCGAGGAGCACGACGAATTCGCCCGCCTGGATCGCGAGATCGACGCCGCGGACGGCGCGCGTGCCGTCGGGCCAGGTCTTCGCGAGACCGTCGAGGGTGAGGAAGCTCAAGGCGCGCGCCTCGGGAGGTGCGAGAGGACGATCTGCGCGATCGTGCAGGCCGCGGTGAGGAAGAATCCGGCCCGCATGCCGCCCGTCCACCAGGGCTGGAGCATGACCGCGACGCCGAGCGCCATGCCGAGGAGCGCGAGACCTTCGAACCGTGCGCTCATTGCTTGATCGTCCCGAACGTCATCCCGCGCAGGAGGTGACGGCGCACGGCCACGGTGAACGCGACGATCGGCAAGACGAAGAGCAGCGCACCCGCGGCGATCTGCGGCCAGGGCATGCCCTCGATGTTGCCCTGCAGGCCGGCGAAGTACGCCGGGACGGTGACCGCGCCCGAGCTGTTCAGCGTCATCGCGAAGCCGTACTCGTTCCAGGCCGAGATCAGGCAGAAGACCGCGGTCACCGCCATGCCGGTGCGCGCCTCGGGCAGCACGACGCGGACGAAGGCCTGCGCGCGCGACCAGCCGTCGACGAGCGCCGCTTCCTCGTAGGCGCGCGGGATCTCGTCGAGGAAGCCCTTCATCAGCCAGACGGAGAGCGAGAGGTTGAAGACGGTGTAGAGGAGGACGAGGCCGAGGTGCGTGCCCTGGAGATCGAGCTGTCGGTACATGAGCAGCACGGGCACGACGACCGCGAGGGGCGGCATGAAGCGCGTCGAGAGGACGAAGAAGAGCCAGTCCTTCGCTCCCGGGATCCTGAAGCGGCTGAACCCGTAGGCGCAGCAGGTGCCGAGCAGGACGGAGGCGAGCGTCGAAAGGACGCCGATGACGACGCTGTTGCCGAGGTGGTGCCAGAAGCTGTGCTGGGCGCCCGCGTGGACGGTGTGGAGGTCACGGTAGGCCTCGTCCGTCGCCTCGAAGAGAAGCGAGGAGTCCGACGCGGGCGCGGAGAGCGCGGGGACGACCTTGGCGTGCTGGCTGATCGTCGCGTCGCGGTGCTTGATCGAGGAGAGCGCCATCCAGAGGAGCGGCAGCGCGGCGGAGAGGAGGCCGACGGCGATCGCGAGTATGCGCAGGAGCCTCATCGCGCGATCCCCCTCTCGCGCAGGCGGTCGACGTAGCGGGTGAACACGGTGGCGAGGGCGACGACGACGACGAGGATCGTGCAGGCGTAGGCGCTGCCGAGGCCGACCTTGCCGTCGCGGAAGACGACCTGGTAGAGGAGGGTGGAGAGCGTCTGCGTGCCGGGGTCGTTCGGGCCGGTGACGGCCATGACGAGGTCGAACTGCTTGAGCGCGTCGGTGGCGCGGAAAAGGACGGCGAGACCGAGGAGGGGCGCGCACATCGGAAGGGTGATGCGGGTGAAGACGGTCCAGCGGCCGGCGCGGTCGATCTCGGCGGCCTCGTAGATGGAGATGGGGATGGAGGAGAGGCCGGCGAGGGCGATCAGCATCATGAACGGCGTCCACATCCACACGTCGATGAGGAGGATCGAGAAGAACTTGAGGTCGCGGTCGGTCAGCCACTGGGGCTGCGCGATGCCGAGGGCGCCGAGGAGCTGGTTCAGGATGCCGTAGTTGCCGTTGAGGATCAGGCTCCAGTAGAGGCCCATGACGGCGGGGGAGAGCATCATGGGGACGAGGAGCGTCGTGAGGACGAGCGTCTTGAGCTTGAAGTCGCGACGGAGCGCGAGGGCGAGCGTGAAGCCGATCAGGAGCTCGATCGAGACGGCCAGGAGGACGAAGAGGGCGGTGCGGCGGAGGGCGCCGGCGAATTGGGGGTCGGAGAAGACGCGCGCGTAGTGCGCGCCGCCGACGGAGTGGGCGCCGCCGCCGACGAGCTCGGCGCTCGAGAAGGAGAGGACGACGTTCCAGACGAGCGGGAAGACGTTGAAAGCGACGAGGAGCGCGAGGGTCGGTCCGACGAGGGACCAGCGGAGGAGGCCGTCCCGATCGCGCATCGTGGCGTCTTCATACCCGACGCGGGGCGAGTCCCGCCAGCGCGCGGGTCGCGGCGCTCCCGCCCGGGCGCATGCCCTCGCCGTCCGGGAGGCGAGGTCGGGCGGCTACAACAGCCCCGCCTCCTTCAAGATCCTCTCCTTCTCCTCCGCCAGCTTCGCCATCGCCTCCTGCGTCGGCATCTCCCCGTCGACCGCCATCCCCACGTACCTCTGCGTCGCCGCGAGCAATTCGTTGTAGCAGGGCACGTTCCAGAAATCGCGCATCGTGTCCACCGAGTCCGCGAACGGCCCGTTGTAGGGCGTCATCTTCCTGAACTCCGCGCTCTTCAGGATCTCCGTGTTGGCCGTGAACCCCGCCGGCTTCGTGATCCACTTCATCTGCGTCTCCCGCTTCTCGAACCACGCGATGAACTTCTTCGCCAGCTCCTGCTGCGCCTTCGGGATCTTCGTCGAGATCGACATCCCCTGCCCGCCGAGCGACGCGATCCTCTTCCCGTCGTGCCCGGGCACCGCTGCAAACCCCACCTTCTCCCCGAACTTCTGCTCGATCGTCGGGAAGAACGCGAAGTAGTTCAGCAGCATCGCCGTCGACCCGTTCGTGAACGCCTCGAGCACCTGCCCGTAGTCGAGCCTCTCCGCCCCCTTCGGCCCGAGCTTCATCAGCGTCTTGAAGAACTCGATCGCGTCGACCGTCCCCTGCGTGTCGAGGTGCCCCTTGACCTGCATCCCTCCATCCGCGTGCCACTTCCCTCCGAACGACCACAATAGATTTTGCACGCCCATCGTCAGCCCGTCGTAGGCGCGGTCGCTCGGCATCGCGCAGCCGAAGCGCTTCTCTTCGGGTCGCTGGAAGAACTCCGCCACGTCGCGGAACTCCTCCCACGTCGCCGGCACGGCCAGATCGCGGCCGTGCTTGGCCTTGAAGGCCTCCTTCTCCTTCGGATCCTCGAACCAGTCCCTCCGGTACGCGAGCCCGATCGCATCCGTCTCGCACGGCGCCGCGAACCACCGGCCGCTCTCCTCCGGGTACTCGCACAGGTAGCGCGCCGCGCGCGGGTGGATCGTCTTCAGGTCGACGACCGTCGCCAGCCAGTCCGTCAGGTCGAGGTACAACCCCTTCGTCGCGCCGCGGCCGATCCACTGGCTGTCGCCGATCACGATGTCGAAGTGCGTGCGCGAGGCGCCGAACTCGAGGAAGGTCTTATCCTGGTAGGAGGAGAGCGGGATCTGCTCGACGTTCACGGCGATCCCCGTCTCTTTCTCGAAGTCCTTCCCGAGCTCGGCCAGTCCGTCGGCGGGCGCCCACTGGAACCACCAGACGACGATCGAGCGGGCGCTCGACGGTTGGGCGCCGCTCCCGGCCTTGCCCGCGCTCTCGCCGGAGCCCGACGGAGCCGGCGACCTGTCCTGGCCACACGCGGCGAGCCCGAGGAGCGCGAGGCAGTTCAGGATTCCGGCGAGGTGTCTGCGCATGATCTTCACCCTGGATGTTGGCGGGAGTCTACCGCGCCCGGACGCCCCGGCCTCGATCTCTCGGGCCCCGCTCCCGGGCCGGATGCCCGCGGCTCAAGTCCGCCCCCCGCAGCATTCGAAATCCCATGTGAGGAGGCCCCAGGTCAGGCATGCAGCCGCCTGGGTCACGTGTCTTGACCGCCCAGGATCTTCAACTCAATTGCGGCGTCCGCAGCGTGCTGAACCGGCACTGGATCGACCTCACCAAGACCGCATTCTTCGCCCGGAGCGGCCACGTGCACCTGTCCGGCGAGGTCTCCGTGATCGGCGCGACCCGGCGACATGCGAATACCGCCGACGTGCTGCGGGCCTTCGAGGCCGAGCTCCGACGGCTGCAGGAGGTCAAGTCGGTGAGCTTCGAGTTCACGAACTGGATCCGCGACGATGCGGGGTTCTGGGTCTGCCTGGACAAGACGACGCCGCTCCCGCCATCCCAGCCGACGAGGGGGGACAACGAGGGCGAGATCTTCGATCTCGAGGCGGGGGACGGCAACGATTGAATCTGGCCCCCACCGCTGTCTAGAGCTTCAGCCACTCCCGGAGGTTTTTCGGGCATTGTCCTGAAACCGCGGAGGGTTCATCCAGTCGCGCCGGGAAACAGCACCCCGGCCTCGCCCGGGGAGAAAGGACCTCCAGTGCGCTTCCAGCCTCCTCGCTGCCCTCGCCCCGACTGCCCCTCGCATTCTTCGGGTCATCACCGGTGGTGTTTCAAAGGCCACTTCCGCCGGACCTGCGACGGCAGAACCGTCCAGCGCTTCGTGTGCCTGGAGTGCCATCACACCTTCTCCACCCAGACTTTCCGCGTCGACTACCGCCTCAAGAAGCCTCACCTCAACCTGAGCCTGTTCGCTCCCTTCATCTCCAAGGTCACTCACCGCCAGGCCGCCAGGGTGCTGGGCTGCTCGCGCAGAACGGTCGCCCACAGGCTGCAGCTGCTCGGCCAGCACTGCCGGGACTTCCACCTGTGGCGATTGTCGAAGGCCTGCCAGAAGCGCGGAATCGCAGGCACCTTCCAGCTCGACGAGCTCGAGACCTTCGAGCATTCGAGGAGGCTCGCCCCACTGACCGTCCCGGTGCTCATCGAGCGCACGAGCTACTTCGTCCT
>JBGPOP010000052.1:0-24135 GCA_041488095.1 Planctomycetota bacterium | reverse complement strand
CTTCAAAGCGCATCTCGCGCTGAGTACAATCTGTCATCGCCGTCCGCCCTCGTTTGTGGGTTGGAGCTCGTGTAACCAACTCCACTTACGAACGAGGCGACGGCGTGTTGCTCACATGTCGTGAGAGATCCGGGCTAGCCCTCCCGCCGCCTCGAGGGCGATCGTCGCCTCGACTTGCCGGGGCATGCCCGCAAAGAGGTGGACCTGGAGCAGCGCTTCGCGCCAGCGCCGGTCGGGCTCGCCGGGCCCGGCGGCGCGCCGCACTCGCCGCACTTCGTTCCAGTTCCCGACCACGCAGGCGAGGAACAGGCGCAGGAGCCGGCGGTCGGATTCGGATAGGCTCAAGCCCGCATGGCCGCCTCGGCGGCGCGCCAGATACCGATCGGCTGGCCCAGGCGCAACCGGGCCCCCGGGACGAGGCCCTCACAAGGGTCGGCCGAACCGGGCGGCGCCACGAGGACCACCGTCGAGCCCATCTCGAAGCGCGCGATCTCCTCGCCGCGCGCGAATCGACGGGAGCGTCCGGGCGCCTCTTGACCGCCGCCGTCCTCCCCGGTGATCCGGATCCTGCCGACGTTCATGGCGCCGACCATGACCATCCACAAACGGCCGCGCTGCGCCTCGAGCAGGAGGACCGCGCGCTCGTTGACTGGCAGCACGAGCCTCCTCGCGAGCACGCCGGGCGCGACCGAGTAGCGCGAGCCCGGGATCCTGCGGACCTCGGCGAGACGGCAATCCTCGGGCGCGTGCACGCGGTGATAGTCGCGCGGCGAGAGGTAGATCGTCCACGCGAATCCGCCCTCGCTGGCGGCTGCGTCCGCCTCTCCTCCGAGCAGGTCGCACAGCGCGTAGGAGCGGCCCTTGGCCTGGACGAGGCTACCGCGCTGCACCCCGTCGGCGGCCTGGAGCGTTCCGTCGCAAGGGGAGGCGATCTGCGCGCGGTCCGCCGCGATCGGCCGCGTGCCGTCCTTCAGGCGCCGCACGAAGAAATCGGAGAGGCTCGCGTGCGCGGCGAGCGGGTCGCGGATCTCGGAAAGGTCCGCACCCGTGATGCGGGCGTAGGTCCGGTACAGCGGAGCGCGCAGCGGGGCGGGGATCTGGCGGTCTGCGGCCCAGCCCAGGAGGTGCGAGAGAGCCGTGCGGACGGGCGTCCTCATGCGCCCGTCAGGCTACTAGAAACCGCCTCCCGGCTGGCCGCCGCCGTCCTGGCCTGCGTTGCCCCCGCCGGGTCCGCGATTCCCGCGGCCGAAGCCGCCCATGCCGCGAAAGCGCTCGAAGTCGGCTTCGTTGATCTTCTCGGCCAGGTCGGACCCCAGGCGGGTCGTCAGCTCGTTCAGGCGCCAGTCCCGCATCTCCTTGATGCTCTCGCGGAAGGCCGCAGGATCCCCCCCGAAGCCGCCCTGGTCGCGCATCTGGGTGCGCATGTCTTCCATCTTCTGCCGCTCCAGGAGGTAGACGTCGGCGAGCGACTTCTGCTGATCGGCCGAGAGGCCGAAGCGCTGCGCCGTGCGCTCGGCCCGAGCGAGCAGGGTCTGCATGTCCCGCGCGCGCTGCTCCTCCTCGCGCTTCTTCTGCTGGGCCAGACGGTCGTCCTCGATCACCTTGAGGATCGCATCGTGGTGGACAGCTGCGAAGGCCGCCGAGGTGTTGTCGAGCGGCTTCTCGGACGCGAGCTCGGGCGCGGCAGCGGGTACGGGCTCGCGCGCGGCGCCGGCCTTCAGCTCGGCGATCTGAGACTCGAGGTCGTCGATCTGGCGTGCGAGTGCGTCCATCCGCGCCAGCAGCTCGCCGGTCTGTCTCTCAGCCGCGCCGCTCTGAGGGCTCGTGGGCGCGGCGGGGAGGGAAGAGACCGCGGGGTGCTCGGGGGGCGCCTCGCGAACGCCGGTCATCAGGAACAGGCCGAGGGCTCCGACGGCGAGGAGCAGGCAGACGGCGACGAGTACCAGTGTGATTCGCATAGAAGGATCCTTGGCTGGGCTGCGGCCGGTCCGGAGGGCAGGCTGGGTGCCCCCCATTCTACAGGAATCGGCCGCGAACACTTGGTTGCGGACGGTCGATGGCTCGACCAAGCTTGGCACTCCCCAACCCCGCCGAAAAGACTTGGTCCCTCACGAGCCTGTTAATTCCTTGCAAGAAGCCTGGGTGGGCATGGCCTGGACCGTGGAAGAGGGCCTCTTCGCCCTCATCGGCTTCCGCGATCCGCCCCACCCTGAGGACCTCGCCTGCCTGCGGACGCCTCCCGCGCAGATCGTGTGCGAGCAGGACGAGACGACGCTGCTCCTGCGCGACGACCTGGCCGGCGAAGTGCTCGCACGCCATCCTGACGCGCGCACCGAGCGCAATCTCTCCTGGATCCGGTTCGAGACCCCCATGGGGTGGGAGGTCGTCGGTTTCCTTTCCCTGGTCGCCGGCGAGCTGGCGCGCGCGGGCGTCCCGATCGGTGCGGTGTGCGGCTTCAGCCGCGATCACCTGTTCGTCGCACGAAAGCACCTCCACACCGCGCGCGAGGTTCTCGGCCGGCTCTTCCCCGACCGGGGCGGCCCGCGCTAGCCTCGCTTCGCTCACGGCAGTCGCGAACTTCGCGCTCCAGAACGGCCGCCACGACCCCCTTCAGGGCGTGCGGCGAAGGCGGCGCTTTCGAGCTCCCGGGTTTCCATGGCAGGGGTCCTTGACGGGGTTGCACATGGCGTCGACCCTTGAGAGATGGCGGTTCGGTACCCCGATCGCTTCCAGCTCGCCGCTGAATCATCTTCGAGGACACGCGCCATGACGATGCAACCGATCCCCCTCTCCTCCCGCAGCCCCTACGCGTTCCTCCTCGCGGTCCTCCTCGCCGGTGTCACCGCGGCGCAGACCGTGACCTTGAAGAGCAGCTTGCTCGTCTCGGGGCTGTCGCGGCCGGTTTTCGTCGTATCCCCGCCCGCAGACACGCAGCGCCTGTTCATCGTCGAGCAGGCCGGAGTGATCAAGATCTTCGAGAACGGCGCGATCCTCGGCGCGCCCTTCCTGAACATCGACCCGATCGTGGGCGGCGGGGCCACCGAAGAGAGCGGCCTCCTGGGCCTGGCCTTTCACCCCAACTACGCCTCGAACCGGAAGTTCTACGTGTGCTACACGGACAACACCGGGGCCTCGGTGGTCCGCGAGTACCTGGCCGACGCCGCCAACCCCGACCTGGCCGACCCCACGAGCTTCACGACCATCGTCCCGCCCATCCCGCATCCCGCCGATCACAACGGCGGCTGCCTCGAATTCGGGCGGGACGGGAAGCTCTACCTCAGCCTCGGAGACGGCGACGACGGCGCGCACGGACAGTTGTTGACCACCTACCTCGGCAAGCTCCTGCGCATCGATGTCGACAACCCGCCGACGTTCGTCCCCGCAGGCAACCCCTTCGGCGCGAGCAGCTTCCCGCTGATCTGGTCCTACGGCTGGCGCAACCCGTGGCGCTTCAGCTTCGACCGGCAGACCGGGGACTTCTACGGCGCCGACGTGGGAAACAGCAGCTGGGAGGAGGTCGACTTCCAGCCGGCAGGCAGCCCGGGTGGCGAGAACTACGGCTGGCGTTGCATGGAGGGCAACCATTGCACCGGACTGAGCGGCTGCACGTGCGGCTCGGGCAGCCTCTCGAACCCGATCGTGGAGTACTCGCACGGCAACGGATGCGCGGTCATCGGCGGCTACGTGTATCGCGGGACGGCGATCCTCGGCTTCCAAGGCAACTACATCTATGGCGACTTCTGCAACGGCCGGATCTGGTCCTTCACCTACGACGGCAGCTCGGTCTCGAACTTCGTCGAGCGCACTTCCGAGCTCGACCCGCCCGGCCCGGCCACCCTGGCCGGCATCACCTCCTTTGGCCAGGACGCGAGCGGCGAGCTCTACATCTGCAACATCGGGGGCCAGATCTACCGCATCGAAAGCGTCTGCCCGAACCCGGTGAGTTTCTGTGTCACCACGCCCAACTCGGCCGGCGCCGGCGCCAGGATGAGGTATGCGGGCACGGGGAGCATCCCCCAGAACGACCTCGTGCTGAGGTGCTCGGGCTGTCCGGCCCACGTGTCCGGATTCTTCTTCTACGGCCAGGGGCAGACCCAGGTGCCGCTCGGCAACGGGTACCGGTGCGTGCCCAGCCCGATCCTGCGTCTGCCGGCGGTGCAGACGAACTCCCTCGGCAACGCGGCCTACAGCTTCGACGTCAATGCCCCGCCGCACGCGGTCACGGCCGGCTCGGTCTGGAGCTTCCAATTCTGGTTCCGCGACGTGCCCGGCGGTGGCGCGCTCTACGACCTCAGCGACGGCCTGTCGGTGACCTTCTGCGCCTACTAGCGCGCGAGCGGCGCGGGTCGCGATTGACATCTCGGGAGGCTCGCCTGTAGAACCTCTGCCCCTTCCGGCTCCGGTGCGGGGCCCTTGGTCGCGGCATGGGAACCGGTCCGAACCCTCGAGTCAGCGCGCGGAAGGCCTCTCCCTCTGGGCGGGGCCGATCGACGAGCGTCGTCATCCTTGCCGCGGGCCAGGGCAAGCGCATGAAGAGCGCGCACCCCAAGGTGCTGCACCCGCTGTGCGGCCGGCCGATGGTCGCGTGGGTCGTCGACCAGGCGCTGGCGCTCGACCCCGAGCGGGTGCTGCTCGTCGTCGGGCACGGCGGCGACGAGGTCGAGCGCGCGCTCTCGATGTCGAGCCAGCTCTCCCGCGTGCGCCTCGTGCACCAGGAGCCGCAGCTCGGCACGGGGCACGCGCTCCACTGCTGCATCCCGTTCCTCGGGGGCCCAGGGGGAAGGGGTGAGGACCGCGGTCGGGTCGTGGTGCTCTACGGGGACATGCCGCTTCTTCGCGACGAGAGCCTGGCCGCGCTCCTGCGACTTCACGCCGAGCAAGCCGCGGACGGAGTCGCGCTCCTCACCGCGCGCCCGGCCGACCCGCGCGGCTTCGGGAGGATCCTGCGTGGCGAAGACGGCTCCGTCTTGGGAATCGTCGAGGAGCGCGACACGAGCCTGGAGGAGCGCGCGATCGCGGAGGTCAACCTGGGGGTGTACGCCTTCGACGGAAGAGCGCTGCTCGAGGCCTTGCCGCTGCTCTCGAAGGCCAACGAGCAGGGCGAGTACTACCTGACCGATGCGATCGGCACCTTCGTCGAGGCCGGTCGCCCCGTCGCCGCGCTCCCGGTGGGAGACGAGGCCCAGGCGATCGGGGTCAACACGCTCGAGCAGCTGGCGGAGGCTCGCTCCGCACTCCAGATGCGCATCCTCGAGGAGCACCTGGAGAACGGCGTCTACATCGAGGATCCGGCCACGACCACGATCGACCACGGCGTCAAGATCGGCGCGGGGACTCGGATCCTGCCCTGCACCGTGATCCGCTCCGGGGTCCGGATCGGGTCGGGTTGCGAGATCGGGCCCTTCACCCAGCTGCGCGCGGGCACCGTGCTCGAGGACGGCGCGGAGATCGGCAACTTCACCGAGTGCAAGAACTCGCGCATCGGCTCCCATGCCAAGGCCAAGCACCTCGCCTACCTCGGCGATGCGACCATCGGCTCCGGAACGAACATCGGCGCGGGAACGATCTTCGCCAACTACGACGGAATCGAGAAACACGCCTCCTACGTGGGCAAGAAGGCATTCATCGGCAGCGGCACGGTCGTGGTCGCGCCCAATCGCATCGGAGACCGCGCGACGACGGGAGCCGGCGCTGTGATCAAGAAGAACTCGAACATCCCCGCCGGCGAAGTGTGGGTCGGGATCCCTGCGCACAGGCTCGAGAGGAAGCCCGAGGCGGTGCGGCAGAAGTCGGCGTCGCGGCGGAAACCGGCGGCCAGGAGCCGGCGCTGAGACCGGAGCAGGACCCTTGGCCACCTACAGCGACAAGATCACCGTGATCGCCGGCAACGCGAACCCCGACCTCGCTCGGGCCATCTCGCGGGAGCTCAAGATCCCGCTCGCCGCGGCCCATTTGGGCCGTTTCCCCGACGGCGAGTTCGATATCAAAGTCGAGGACGACCTGCGCGGAACCGACTGCTTCGTGATCCAGCCGACCTGCCCGCCCGTCAACGAGAACTGGGTCGAGCTGCTCCTGCTGCTCGACTGCCTGCGGCGCTCGAGCGCGGGGCGTGTCACCGCCGTGATGCCCTACTACGGCTACGCGCGCAAGGACCGCAAGGACGAGGGACGCGTTCCGATCAGCGCCAAGGTGGTCGCGAACAGCCTGGTCCACTCCGGCGCCGATCGGGTGGTGGCTCTCGACCTCCACGCAGCCCAGATCCAGGGGTTCTTCGACATCCCGGTGGACCACCTCTACGCCAAGCCGGTCCTCTTGCAGGCCGTGCGCGCGCTCAAGGTCGACAAGCCGGTGGTGGTCTCGCCCGATGTCGGAGGAATCAAGATGGCGCGCGCCTACGCCAAGGCCCTCGACGGCGCCGACCTCGCCATCGTCGACAAGCGCCGCATCTCGGGCTCTCAGATCGCGGTCGAGCACGTCATCGGCGACGTCGAAGGGCGGAACGTGATCATCGTGGACGACATGATCTCGACCGGCGGCTCGATGGCCGAGGCCGCGGGCATCGTCCGCCGGCACGGTGCGCGCCGCGTGGTCGTGGCGGTGACACACGCGGTCCTGTGCGGGCCTGCGGTCGAGCGCCTCGACGCCGCGCCGATCGACAAGATCCTGGTCACCGACTCCATCCCCCTCGCGGAGAAGCGGCCGCGCAACGTCGAGATCGTCTCGGTCGCCCCGCTGCTTGCGCAGGCCATCCGGAACATCCACCGCAACGAATCCGTCAGCTCCCTGTTCGAATGACCCCCTCCTGTTCGTGCCCGCAGTCCGTGCGCGAGAGCTGACGGACTGCGGGCGAAGAACCATCCAGGAAGAGACCCATGAGCAAGTCCCAAGTCCTCAAGACCGAACTCCGCACCCGCAAGGGCACGCGCCACGCGCGCGCTCTCCGGGACCGAGGCCAGATCCCGGCCTGCCTCCTCGCCGAGGGCAAGGCGCCGTCGGTCGAGTTCAGCATCGGCGCGCACGACTTCATGACCGCCCGCCGCCACCACGTCCACCTGTTCGAGCTGGCGATCGGCGGCGACGTCGAGACCGCCCTCGTGCGCGAGCTGCAGTGGGACACCTTCGGCGAAGGCGTGCTGCACGTCGATTTCAAGCGCGTGCGCCGCGACGTGGAGACGGATTCCGAGGTCGAGCTGGAATTCACCGGCCACCCCAAGACCGGCATGCTGAACCACCTCGTCACGCACGTGACGGTTCGGTGCATCCCGGCTCTGATCCCCGACGGGATCGAGGTGCCGGTCGGGCACCTCGAGCAGGGCGGCCTGATCCTGGCGCGCGAGCTCAAGCTCCCCGAGGGCGTCAAGCTGGCGATCCCGCTCGAAACCCCGATCGCCAACTCGGTCCTGGTCAAGATCGAGGTCGAGCCCGCAGCCGTCGCACCCGCGGCCGAGGGTGTGGTCCTGGCGCCTGGCGCCGCCGCCCCCGCACCGGCGGCCGAGGCGCCGCGCGGGGCAGGTCGAGAGAAGGAGGGTCGCGAGAAAGAGGGCCGCGAGAAGGAAGGCTGAGCGCTCCCTTGCACGGGAGCCCGGGCTCGCTAGACTCCTTGCCCTCCCTCGCCGGGGATGCGACCGGTGGAGAACCTCGTCGTCGGACTGGGTAATCCAGGGCCACAACACGAGTCGACCCGGCACAACGCGGGCTTCCGTGTCGTGGACCGCGTCGCGCTCCGCGAGGGTGCGATCTTTCAATCCGCATGCGAGCTGGAGGCCTACGGAGGCCCGCGCGAGTTCGACTTCGCGCATGTCCCGTCCCGCGCGAGTCGAGATTCGCGCGGAACCTGGAGCGGGGGTGCGCTGTTGATCAAACCGCGCACCTTCATGAACCTTTCCGGCGCCGCTGTGGAGCCGCTCATCTCCTGGCTGGCGCTCGACCCCGCGCGGCTCCTGGTCGTGTACGACGACCTGGACCTGCCGCTCGGCAGGCTGCGCATCCGGCCGCACGGAGGACCCGGCTCCCACAACGGCATGCGATCCATCGTGGAGTGTCTCGCCACCGACCAGTTTCCCCGCCTGAGGGTGGGGATCGGGCCGGCGAGGACCGACGCGGCGCGCCATGTGCTCGAGGGTTTCACGGACGACGAGGAGAAGGCGATCGAGGTCGCGGTCGAAGAGGCCGCCGACGCAATTCGCTTCTGGCTCTCGACGAGGGACCTCGACGCCTGCATGACGCGGTTCCATAGCCGCTGGAACCAGGGCGCCCCCTGAGTCTCCGACCGGAGGCCGCCCGCATCCCTGACGGGAGAACCGAATGACCCAGATGTACGAAGGTATGTTCCTCCTCGAGAACCAGGTGGTGCGGGAGGACTGGAAGAAGGCCAAGTCGGTCGTCACCGACACGCTCGAGAAGCACGGAGCCAAGGTGATCTCCGCACGCCGCTGGGACGAGCGCAAGCTCGCCTATCCCATCCGAAGGCATCGCCGGGCGACCTACTGCCTGGCGTTCTACGAGATGGGACACGAGGGCATCGTCACGTTGCGCCGGGACCTCGAACTCAACGAGAGCGTCCTGCGCTACCTGATCCTCTCGCGGGAAAAGCTCCCCGAGGGCGAGGCCGAGCTCGCCGCGGCCGAGGATGCGGCCGGCTTCACGGTTCCCGCTCCGCCTTCGGACGACGCCCCCGATAGCGGCGGCGGCTTCGGACGCCGGCGCGAGGAGGGCACCGAGGGCGATCCGGAGATCGCCGAGGTCACGGATATCCCAGGCGAAGAGGGTGCGGAATCCCGGACCGGCGGCGCGCGCGGTCCCAGGGCGGAGGCCGTGGCCCCCGCGATGGAGGAGTGACCATGGCCAACATTCGACGACCCCCCGCCCCGCCGATCAGCGGCAAGAACTGCGACGACCCGATCCTCGACTACAAGGGTACGGAGAACCTGCGCCGATTCCTGACGGCCCACGGGCAGGTCCTGTCGCGCAAACGCACCGGGTACTGCACCCAGTGCCAGAAGCAGCTCAAACAGGCCGTGAAGCGGGCGCGTCACCTCGCCCTTCTGCCCTTCGTGGGCTGAGAGAGGCGGATGCGAGCATGAAGAGCAAAGTCGAAGTGCTGCTGCGCGAGCACCTGGGCGGCCTGGGCCGCTGCGGCGACCTGGTCCAAGTGGCGCCGGGCTACGCCCGCAACTACCTCCTCCCGCGCAAGCTGGCCATCCAGGCCAGCGAGGACAACAAGCGCGCCATGCTGCGCCGCCGCGTGAGGCTCGACGCGGAGGAGGCCGAGCGTGCCAAGGAGACGCTGGCCCGTGTCGAGGCACTCGCGGGAGTGATCCTCAGGACTTCCGGCAAGGCCGACGAAGCCGGGCACCTGTACGGCTCGGTGAACGCCTCTCAGATCGCCGCGCTCCTCGCGCAGGCGGGGCACGCGGTCGCCGAGAAGGACGTACGACTCGACACGCCGCTCAAGGCCGTCGGCTCGCACACGGTGCGCGTCCACGTCCACGGCGACACGTTCGCCGCGGTCAAGGTCGAGGTCGAGGCGGAAGCCACCGCTTCCTGATCCTCCTTCCCGGCGCGTAACCGCTTGCCGCACAACGCGCCCCGAGCCAGCCGGAGACCCCGCGCGCTCGGCTGCCTTTGCGCTCGCGCAGCGTGCCGATATCCTGCCGCTTCGCCTGGAAGGCGCCATGGCCGAAGAGAACCTGCCGGGAAGGATCCCGCCGCACAACGAGGAGGCCGAGCGGGCGCTGCTCGGCGCGCTCCTCAGCGAGCCCCAGCGCATCCCCGAGGTGGCCGAAGTCGTCGAGCGCGGCGACTTCTTCAGTCAGCGCCACAACGCCGTGTACGAGGCCATGCTGGCGCTGGCCGAGCGCGGCGGAGCGGTCGACATCGTCAGCGTCGGGGAGGCGCTGGCCGCCTCGGGCCGGTTCCAGGAGGTCGGCGGCCGTTCCTACCTCGTCGAGCTGACGAGTTCCGTCACCTCCGCAGCCCACGCCCGCCACCACGCGCAGATCGTCGCCGACACGGCGACGCTGCGGCGCCTGATCGGCGAGGCGGGGGAGATCCTGGCCGAGGCCCACGGCACGCGGCCCGACGGGGACAGCGTCAAGAAGCTGCTCGACCTCGCCGAGAACAGGATCTACCGCGTCGCCAGCGTCCGCGACAAGGGCGGGGCGGAGCCGATCAGCCGGGCCATCGAGGAAACCTTCCGCCGCATCGACTCGACCTCACACCGCGCCGGGCTGACCGGCCTGCCGACCGGCTTCTACGAGCTCGACGACCTCCTGTGCGGCCTGAACGCGGGCGACCTGGTCGTGCTCGCGTCGCGGCCCTCGATGGGAAAGACCGCGCTCGCGCTCAACATGGTCGACCACGCCGCGCTGCACCCTCCCGAGTGGCTCGGGCGCGCGCCGACGATCCTGTTCTACAGCCTGGAGATGGGGCAGCAGTCCATCGTGCGCCGGATGCTGTGCTCGCGAGCGCGCGTCGACGCCCACAAGCTGCGCACGGGGCGCATCCCCAACGAGGACTACACCCGGCTCGCCGAGGCCGCCGGCGAGCTCTCGACCACCCACGTCTTCATCGACGACTCGCCCGGGCTGACGGTCATGTCCCTGCGCGGGCGCGCGCGCCGGCTGCGGGCCAAGCACGGAAGCCTCGATCTGATCGTCGTCGACTACTTGCAGCTCATGCAGCCGCCCAGAGCCGAGAACCGCCAGCAGGAGGTCAGCCAGATCTCACGGGCGCTCAAGGATCTGGCGCGCGAGCTGAATGTCCCGGTGGTGGCCCTCTCGCAGCTTTCGCGGGCCGTCGAAATGCGCGACGACAAAGAGCCGCAACTCTCGGATCTGCGTGAGTCGGGGTCCATTGAACAAGACGCGGACGTCGTTCTGCTTCTCTTCCGTCCCGAGTACTACGCGAAAGACGAGAAGAGCCTGGCCGAGGAGGACCGGGGGCTGGCGAAGGTCATCTGCGCAAAGCAGCGGAACGGCCCCACCGGCAAGGCGCTGCTCACGTTCGATCCCGCGACGATGCGTTTCATGAACCGGGCTCCAGGCGCGGACCAGCCCTTCCAGGCCTGATCCTCCGTGGCTCGCGCCCACCTCCCCCGAGCCGCGGAGCGCCTGCCGGCGCGGCTCGCCGCACTTCTACCGCTGGCAGCACTGCTCGCGGCGGGCCCGGTCCGGACCCAGGGGACTTCGATTGCGCAACCTCCCGCGCCCCAACGCGAGGGGCAAGGGCTGCAAGGCGTGCAGGACTCCGGGAAGCCGGCGCCGCAGGAAAGCCCTGCGGGAACCCCGCAGCAGGACGAGGCGCCGACCGTGGTCGCGATCCGCGTCGAGGGGCGGCGCCGCTACAGCGAGCAGCAACTCCTCGATGCGCTGGGACAGAAGGTCGGGGCCAAGCTCGACCCCGACGCGATCGACGCAGGCCTGCAGACCTTGTGGAAGGTGTTCCACGTCCGCGCGCAGGTGCACTATCGCAGGGTCGAGGGCGGGTTGGAGCTGTCCCTCGAGGTGGTCGAGATGCCCGTCGACCTCGAGCCGCGCTTCGTCGGAAACGTCGAGATCGACGTCGAGACGCTGCGCAAGTGGGCTCAGCTCGGCGACCGCAGCGAGCTGTACCTCTACCAGGCGCCCCGCGTGCGCCAGCGGCTGATCGAGGGCTTCCACCGGGAGGGATACTACTTCGCCGATGTCGACGTGGTGTCGCGGGGCGGCGAAGCCAAGCCGGGGGAGCCGGTCGCTCTCCCCGACGTGATTTTCGAGATCCGCGAGGGACCCCAGGTCCACGTCAAGGACGTGATCGTCACGGGGAGTCTGACCTTCCCCGACACGGGAACCTGGTTCTGGCGCGGGGGGCTGAAGAAGCTCGCGGGGGTCCAGCTCGCCGGCCCCTGGCTCTTCAACTGGAAGGGCGAGAAGTTCGTCGAGGACACGCTGCAGGCCGACCTGCTGGCCATGCGCGAGGTGTACCGCGACGAAGGCTTCCTCGACGCGGTCGTCGAGATCGATCGGCTCGAATTCAGTCCGGATCGGAGCGGCGTGGTGATCCACGTGCTCGTCGACGAGGGAGAGCCCTACCGCGTCTCGAAGCTGTCGATCCGAGGGGTCGACCTCAAGCCGGATCCCACCGGGAAGGAGACGGTCGAGTCGCCGGCCCAGCTGATCTTCCCCGAGGCCGACTTGTTGAAGCTGTGCAGGCTCCGGTCCGGCAAGCGCTTCGAGCGCTCGGTCATGCACGGCGACGAGCGGGCCTTGCGGGACTACTATGGCGAGCGCGGGTACATCGCGCATCCCTCGCTCCGCGAGACTTCTTGGGAGTTCCTCGACCCCGAGCTGCGCTTCGACAGCGGGAAGCACGAGGTCGAGATCGCCTACAAGATCGGCCAGGGGCGCAGGCGAGTGATCCGCGAGGTGCTCTTCCAGGGCGCCGAGCACACGCGCGACCGCGTTCTGCGGCGCGAAATCAGTGTCCTGCCCGGCGAGGTCGCCGACATCAAGGAGATCACGCGCTCCCTCTCGCGCTTGTACTCGACCAGCTACTTCCTCGACGAGTACGCACCGGAGGAGCACAAGGACCCCGTGTTCCGGTTCATCCAGGTCGACGATACCGAGCACCCCGAGCTGGTCGACTTGGAGTACCAGGTCGAGGAGGGTCGGGTGATCAACTTCCAGGTGCAGGGCGGGGTCGACTCGAACACGGGGTTGTTCGGGCGGATCACCCTGCGCATGGACAACTTCGACATCACCGACACGCCGAGAAGCTTGTGGAGCGCGCCGTCGGAGATCTACCACAAGGAGGCGTTCCACGGAGCGGGGCAGCTTCTGGACCTGACGCTCTCGCCCGGGACGCAGATCAACGCGTTCCGGATGCACTTTCTCGAGCCGGACATCTTCGGCCGGCAATTCGATCCCTACAGCCTGGACCTGGAACTGTACCGGGTCCGCCAGCAGTTCCGCTTCTACCGCGAGGACCAGCTCGAACGCAGCGTGCGGCTCGGCCGCGAGTTCGGGCGGAATCTCACCGTGTACCTGGGGTACTCGAACGAGGACATCCAGGTCAGCCACATCGAGGCGCCGCTGACGGGCATCAACGATCCGGTCGACCCGCCGATCCCGAAGGGGATCTTCGACGAGGAGGGGACCTCGCGCCTGATCGGGGCGTTGTTCGATGTGCGCTACCGGAAGGTGGACACCTTTCTGAACCCGCACGAGGGCGTACAGGTCTCGTGGAAGAACGGGGTATACGGCGGACCGATGGGCGGCGACTGGCAGTTCGTGAAGTCGCACCTCGATGTCGACTGGTTCTGGCTCGTGGGCGACCCCGAGGAGGACGTGCGGCCCGGGTTCCATCTCGGGGCGGGCCTCGGGATTGCGGACGCCTTCGGGGACTCGAGCGAGGTTCCGTACACGGAGAGGTTCTTCCTGGGCGGCAGCCAGAAGCTGCGCGGCTTCGACTACCGCGGCGTGGGCCCGAACATCGGAGGCGAGCCGATCGGGGGCGCGACGAGCCTGGACGCGACACTCGAGTACCGGATTCCGCTCTACTCCGTGGTGCAGCCAGGCAGCTACCGCAGCAAGGAGATCTTCCGGATGACGATCTTCAGCGACGCGGGGGTGCTCGATCCGGATCCGTACAAGCTCGACTTCTCGGAATTGCGCGCCTCGGTCGGGGTGGGATTCGGCCTGACGCATCCGATCCCGCTCATCTTCAACTTCGGATTCCCGATCGCGTCGGGGGTGGGGGACCGGAAGCAGACGTTCTCCTTCCGTTTGATCAACCTGAGCTTCTGAGCGGAAAAGTCCCCTTTGACAGGTGCAGTGGCCCTCCGCTACACCATGGCGGGCTGTCCGCGCGGTAGGACGCCTCGAAGGGCCCAGAGGTTGGGCTCACTCCAGATGACGACGAAGACCCTGGCGGAACTTGCGTACCTGTGCGGCGCCGAGCTGCTCGGGGACGGCGCCAGCATCGTCGAAGGTCCGGCGGGTCTCGCCGAGGCGGGTCCGCGCCAGGTGAGCTTCCTCGCCAACCTGAAATATCGCGGCGAATTCCTGGCCACGCGCGCCGCAGCCGTGCTCGTCCCGCGCGGCTTCGACAGCCCCCGCCGCGACCTCTCCCTCCTCTTCTGCGCCGACCCCAGCGCCTGCTTCACCCGCGTCGTCGGCGCCTTCGTCGCTCCCGAGCCCATGCCCGAGCCCGGCATCCACTCGAGCGCCGTAGTCGACGCGTCGGCCGAGATCGGACCGGGCGCTTCGATCGGCCCGCAGTGCACCGTCGGCCCCGGCGCGCGCGTCGGCGAGGAAGCGATCCTCCACCCCTCCGTCACCCTCGGTCGCGCCGCCCACATCGGAGCCCACACCACCCTTCACCCCGGCGTCGTCTGCTACCCCGGCATCCAGATCGGCGAACGCTGTCTCCTGCACGCCGGCGCCGTGATCGGCTCCGACGGCTACGGCTTCGAGCCCTCCCAGGACCCCGCCACCCCCTGGACGAAGATCCCTCAGTGCGGCACCGTCGTGATCGAGGACGACGTCGAGATCGGCGCCAACGTCACCATCGACCGCGGTCGATTCGGCGCCACTCGCATCGGCCGTTTCGCCAAGATCGACAACCTCGTCCACATCGCCCACAACGTCGTCATCGGCGACGGTGCCCTCATCGTCGCCCAGGTCGGCATCGCCGGCAGCACCCGCATCGGCGCGCGCGCGATCCTCGCCGGCCAGGCCGGTATCAACGGCCACATCGAGATCGGCGCAGGCGCGCGCATCGCCGCGCAGGCCGGCGTCTTCGGCGACGTGCCCCCGGGAGCCGATTATCTGGGCTGGCCCGCCCGCCCGCGCGGAGAGGCGCTGCGGCGCTATGCGCTGGTCGAGCGCCTTCCCGAGATGCAGGAGCGAGTCAAGGAGCTCGAACGCAGGTTGAAGGACCTCGAAGGGAGGAACGCATGACGCGCAAGCAACGCACGTTGCGCACCGTGGTCGAGTTCTCCGGCGTCGGTCTGCACTCCGGCGAGACGATCCGCACGCGCATCCTCCCCGCCCCCCAGGACCACGGCGTCGAGTTCGTGCGCACCGACCTCCCCGACGCCTCCCCGATCCCCGCGAACATCGCCTACCACTCCGCCAAGGAGCGCCGCACGCGGCTCCAGCGTGGCAACGCCGAGGTCGACACCGTCGAGCACCTCCTCGCCGTCTGCCGCGGCCTTTCGATCGACAACCTGACCGTCGAACTCTCCGGCTCCGAGATGCCCGGCCTGGACGGCAGCGCCCTCGAGTTGATGAAGCTCGTCCAGCAGGCGGGGATCGTCGAGCAAGCCGCCGAAGCGCGCATCTTCCGTCTCGACCAACCCGTGTACGTGCGCGAGGGCAACGCGACGCTCGTCGCCCTCCCCACGGACAAGGACGCTCTCACTCTTCAGTACGTGGCTTCCTTCGACGAGCCCGGCGTCGACGGCGGCTCCTTCCAGCTCGAGCTCTCGCCCGAGACCTTCGGCCGCGAGATCGCGCCGGCCCGCACCTTCTGCCTCGCCTCCGAGGTCGAGGCGCTCCGGAAGGCCGGCTTCGGCAAGGGCGCGACCCGCGAGAACACCGTCGTCCTGGGCGACCCCTCGGTCACCCTGCGCCTGCCGGGCGAGCCCGTGCGCCACAAGCTGCTCGACCTCCTGGGCGACCTCTACCTCCTCGGCGCCGACCTCTACGCGCACATCATCGCCACCCGCTCGGGACATGCGACGAACGCCGAGCTCGTGCGCCGCCTACACGACCTGATGCAGGCCCTCGAGACCGGCGGCCTGATCCGGCGCGAGTCCGGCCTGGATGTGCGCGAGATCCTGCGCATGCTGCCGCACCGCTACCCGTTCCTGCTCATCGACCGCGTGCTCGAGATCGACGGCTACAAGCGCGCGGTCGCGATCAAGAACGTCTCGATCAACGAGCCCTTCTTCCAGGGACACTTCCCCGGCGCCCCGCTGATGCCCGGTGTGCTCCAGCTCGAGGCCATGGCACAGCTCGCCGGTGTGCTCCTCCTGCGCAAGCTCGAGAACACCGGGAAGCTCGCCGTTCTGTGGTCGATCGACAAGGTCAAGCTGCGCGGTGCGGTCGTTCCCGGGGACCAGCTCCGCCTGGAGGTCGAGACCCTGCGCAGCAAGGACCAGGCGGCGCAGGTGCGCGCCACCGGCACGGTGGCCGGGAAGCTCGTCTGCGAGGCCATCCTGATGTTCACCATGATCGACGCCTAGAGAGACCCACGTGGCTGCCAGGATCCATCCCACCGCCGTGGTCGCACCGGGCGCCGAGCTCGGGCGCGACGTCGAGGTCGGTCCGTATGCGGTCGTCGGCTCGAAGGTCGTCATCGGCGACCGCACGAAAGTCGGCCCGCAGGTGGTCCTCGACGGGCGCACGAGGATCGGCGAGGAAAACCTGATCGTCGGGCAGGCGAGCCTCGGCGGTCCGCCGCAGGACCTCTCCTACAAGGGCGAGCCGACCGAGCTCTCGATCGGCGACCGCAACACGATCCGCGAGTTCGTGACCATCAACCGCGGCACGGTCAAAGGCGGCGGGATCACGCGCATCGGCAGCGACTGCCTCCTGATGGCCTGCTGCCACGTGGCACATGACTGCGATCTCGCCAACCGCATCATCATGGGGAACAACGTCCTCCTCGCGGGCCACGTCAAGGTCGAAGAGCAGGCCAACATCTCCGGCGGCGCGGCCGCGCACCACTTCGTCACGATCGGCGCCTACTCCTATGTCGGCGGGATGACGCGCATGGTCCAGGACGTGCCGCCCTACATGATCCTCGAGGGACATCCCAGCCGCGTGCGGGGTGTCAACGTGATCGGTCTGCAGCGCGGCGGGTTCCCCGAGGACGAGATCGAGGCCCTCCGTCAGGCGTTCCGCCTGATCTGGCGCTCGGGTGACCCGCGCCGCAGCACGCTCGAGGAGCTCAAGGCGCGCGCGGACGGATCGCAGCTCCTCGGCCATCTGGTCGCCAGCCTCTTGAACACGGAGAAGGGCGCCAAAGGGCGCTACCGCGAGAGCCTGCGCGACGAGTTCCAACACGCCGGCATCGAGCGAGTCCTGGGCGAGAGCTCGAGTCGATGAGCCCCGCGAGTCCCGCGCCGGCGGACCCCAGGCGCCCTGCGCCCCTGCGAAGAGCCCGGGCCGGGGGAGGCGATGGACGGCTGCGCGTCGCCGTGATCGGCGTCGGGCACCTCGGCCGCTTCCACGCCAGGATCTACGCAGAACACCCCCTGTGCCGACTGGTCGCGGTCGTCGATCCGAACGCCGAGCGGGCGCGCGCGGTCGCCGCGGAAGCGGGCTGCGACGCCCTCGAGGATGCGGCGCAGCTCCCCGCCGACCTCGACGCGGTCAGCGTCGCGGTTCCGACCGTCGACCATGCGCGCGTCGCGATCCCGTTGCTCGAGCGCGGGGTGCCGGCCCTGATCGAGAAGCCGCTCGCCTCCAGCCTGGAAGAGGCGGATGCGATCCTCGGGGCTGCGCGTCGGGGCGGGTGCCAGGTGGCCGTCGGCCACGTCGAGCGCTTCCAGCCCGGCCTGCGCAAGGTGCGGGAGATGGGACTCCGCCCGCGCTTCATCGAATGCCATCGCCTGGCGCCCTTCAGCTTCCGCAGCCTGGACGTCGGCGTCGTGCACGATCTGATGATCCACGACCTCGACCTGGTGCTCGATCTCGTAGGGTCGGACGTCGCCAGCTTCGATGCAGCCGGAGGGGCGATCCTGACCGAGCGGGAGGATCTGGCCTCGGTGCGCCTGGTGTTCGAAAACGGCGCGCGCGCCAATGTCACCGCTAGCCGCGCCTCGCTCTCGCCGATGCGGCGCTTCCGGTTGTTCTCGAGCGAGGCCTACATCAGCCTGGACTTCGTCAAGAACTACGGCCTGGTGGTCCAGAAGGGGCCCGAATGGGAGGCGGGAAGACGGGCGCTGCGCGAGATGGAGCCGGCGATGCTCGCGCTCCAGAAGGACTGGATCACGACCCGGGTGCTGCGGGTCGAGGAGCTCGACCTGGGGGGCGAGCAGCGGCCCCTGCAGGCCGAGCTGGACTCGTTCCTGCGCGCGGTGAAGGACGGAACGGCGCCCGAGGTCACCGGCGAGGACGGACGCAGGGCGCTCGCGCTGGCCGAGCGCATCGCTGCGGACATCCGCGCGCAACGTTGGTAGAAGATCGGATCGATGGTCCGATCCGATCTGTTCCAGCCCCTGCCTGCGGGGATCGAGACTCGCCCCGACGAGGCGGAAAGGGAAGTGCAGCGCATATGGCGCGAGGAGAAGACGTTCGAGACCGTACAGCGGGTGCGTTCGGACGCGCCCGCCTTCGTCTTCTGGGAAGGCCCGCCGACGGCGAACGGCCGCCCGGGCATCCACCACGTGATGGCGCGGACGATCAAGGACGTCGTGTGTCGCTTCCAGACCATGCAGGGCCGGCGCGTCGTGCGCAAGGCGGGCTGGGACACGCACGGCCTGCCCGTGGAGCTGGAGGTGGAGAAGAAGCTCGGCATCAACGGGAAGCCGGAGATCGAAAAGTACGGCGTCGCGAGGTTCAACGCCGAATGCCGCAAGTCGGTATGGACGTACAAGAAGGAGTGGGAGGAGCTCTCCGAGCGCACTGGGTATTGGCTCGACTACGCGCATCCGTACGTCACGTACGAGGGAGAGTACGTCGAGTCCGTCTGGTACCTCCTCAAGCTCTTCCACCAGAATGGGCTGATCTACCGCGGCAAGCGCGTCCTGCCCTACTGCGGCCGCTGCGGCACGGGCCTCTCTTCGCACGAACTCGCCCAGCCGGGGGTGTACCGGGACGTGCTCGACCCCAGCGTTGTCATCCGGTTTCCGCTGAAAGCACCCACCGGTTCTGGCCAGCCGGAGAGCCTGCTGGCGTGGACCACGACCCCGTGGACGCTACCCTCGAACTTCGCTCTGGCTGTCCACCCGCAACGCGAATACGTCCAGGCTCGAATCCTCGCCGGGTGCGGCGCGGGATCCATTCCCGGCGAGCTCGTGTGGGTCGTCAGGGAGCGCCTGTCCGCGGTACTCGGCGAGGAGGGCGTCGCCTACGAGGCGCTCGAACGTCAGCGCGGGGAGATGCTCGTCGGGAAGACTTACGAACCACCCTTCGATGCCGCGGTACCTCGCTTGGACGGAGGCTGGGTTGTCGACAAGCCTCCACATGCCGTTTTTGCCGCCGACTTCGTGACCATCGAGGATGGCACCGGGATCGTTCACCAAGCTCCCTACGGCGCGGACGACTGGGAGCTTGCGCGGGCCAACCATCTGCCTGTCGAGGCCGCGGTCGGGGGCGATGGACGATTCGTCGTCGACGTCGGCCGGGTGAAAGCCGGAACATTCTTCAAGGAAGCCGACGATGCGCTCATGGACGATCTGAAGGGCCGGAAGCGCCTGTTCAGAAAGTCGCGCGAGAGTCACAACTACCCGCACTGCTGGCGCTGCTCGACTCCGCTCTTCTATTTCCCGGCGCCCGCCTGGTACATCCGGACGACCGCTCTCAAGGAACGCATGGTCGGCCTCAACCGGAAGATCCGCTGGGTGCCGCCCGAGCTGGAGAAACGGTTCGGCGAGTGGTTGGAGAACAACGTCGACTGGAACATCTCGCGCGACCGGTACTGGGGGACGCCGCTCCCCTTCTGGGTGTGCTCGAGGACTGGATGCGGCCACGAAGTCGCGGTGGGTGGTAGGAAAGAACTGGAAGAGCTCACACAGGCAGGACAACTCCCCAGAGGAGCGGGTCATCGACTCTCGTTCGTCCCGATGGACTTCGACTTCCACAAGCCGGGGATCGACGTCATCGGGTTCGCGTGCCCGAAGTGCGGTGGCGAGATGGCGAGGACCCCGGCCGTCCTGGACTGCTGGTTCGATTCCGGAGCGATGCCCTACGCTCAGTACGGCTGGCCGCACAAGGACGGGAGCCGAGAGCAAGTACGCGCCCAGTTCCCCGCCGACTTCATCGCTGAGGGCCTCGACCAGACCCGCGGTTGGTTCTACACGCTTCACGCGATCGGCGCGTTCGTCACCTCGCTCCCCGAGACCGGTCTCCCCGACGGCCCCGCCTACAGGACCTGTGTCGTCAACGGCCTCCTCCTCGACAAGGACGGGGTCAAGATGAGCAAGCGCCTGGGCAACGTCGTCGATCCATGGAAGGTGATCGACGAGCACGGCGCCGATGCGCTGCGCTGGTACCTGCTCTCGAGTGGTCAACCCTGGCTCCCCAAGCGCTTCGACGCCAACGGGATCATGGAGATCCGGCGCCGGTTCCTCGGGACGCTCGTCAACAGCTACAAGTTCTTCGCGGAGTACGCGCGCATCGACGGTTTCGATCCGGGCGATGGCCGGATCCCACCGCCGCGCTCGCGACCCGAGATCGACCGGTGGCTTCTCTCCCGCACCCAGAGCCTGATCACCGAGGTCACTCGAGGCATGGGAGAATACGACCTGGCCGGATCCTGCCGGGCGATCGAGGCCTTCGTCGTCGACGACCTCTCGAACTGGTACATCCGCCGCAACCGCCGTCGCTTCTGGAGGAGCGAGACCGGCGCGGACAAGCTCGCCGCCTTCGCCACGCTCCACTCGGCTCTCTGCGCGGCGACACGGCTCTCCGCTCCGGTGCTGCCCTTCCTCGCGGAGATGCTGTGGCAGCGCCTCTCCGCCGGGGGAGGCTCGGTCCACGCCGAGAGGTTGCCCCGTCTCGACGAGGGGCTGATCGATCGTTCCCTCGAAGCCAGCATGCGCACCGTCACGCGGGTCGTCGAGCTGGGGCGCGCCCTGCGCGAGAGAGCGGGCCTCAAGATCCGTCAACCCCTGCGGGCGATCCACGTGCGCACCTCCGACGAGGAAGGCCTGCGCCTCCTCGCGTCGCCCTTCGCGAGCGACCTCGTGCTCGGCGAACTGAACATCAAGGCCTTCGGCAGCCTCGCCGCGGACGACGGCGCTCTGTGCCGCCTCAAGGCCAAGGCCAACTTCCGCACCCTCGGCAAGCGTCTCGGGGGGCGGATGAAGGTCGCCGCCGCGGCGATCGAAGCATTACCCGCAGCGTCGATCGCCCGCCTGCGGTCCGGGGCTCCGGTGGAGATCCAGGTCGAGGGTGGGCGGATCGAGCTCTCACCCGAGGACGTCCAGGTTTCCGTCGAGACGCAGGCCGATTTCGATGTCGAGACCGACGGGCGCTATGTGGTGTTCCTCGATACCCGCCTCGACGAGGACTTGATCGTCGAGGGCCTAGCTCGCGAGGTGATCAACCGCGTCAACGGCCTGCGCAAGGACAGCGGGCTGGCAGTCGAAGACCGGATCCGGCTCCACTTCTCCGCGGTCGAGGCGGGTCCTGTGAGGAAGGCACTCTCGACCCACGGGCGCCTGATCCAGGGGGAGACCCTGGCCCTGGAGCTGTCGGTCGATGAGCTCGGGTCTCGCGAGGCAGCTGGGAGGGCCAGCCGGGAGCTCGACCTGGGCGGCGGGCGCACAGTGCGGGTCAGTCTGGCGAAGGTTTGATCCCGGCGCGGAGGCGGACGCAAAACGGGTCCGGCTGGATTGCGGAGGAGGGGAGCGCCGGGTAGGGTCGCGGTTCCGGGGCAACCCTGGCGCGCAGGTGACCGGTCCAGTTCCCTGGAGCCGAACAAAGATCTCGACGGGCCCTGTTCTACATGCGCGGCATCCACCGCGCGGTGTCGGGCCCACCTGGAACCACCTGGTTCCGGGTCCTGACCTGCACGGCGACGCTGGGGCCCCCGGTTCTCCGTTTCCCTTTGCAGCTCTCGCGAATGCGGATTCCGCTCGAGGCCGCTACGTTGCCGGACTGTCGAGGGATATCATCCGCAGCGGTTGCTGCCTCGCAGCCGCGATCCAGGGCCGGGCGTCGAGTCGACATCGTGATGCGCGCAATCCTCATCGTTCTTCTCGGATGCAGCCTGCTTTGGCTGGTCTTGCAGGGATTCCGCAGCGTCCGCGCGGGGAACGACGGTTCCAGTGAGCCGGCCGGATATCTCATGCCTGCGGCGCCGCCGCCGCAGCTTGCGGCCCAGCCACCGCGGCTCGAGCAGCCCGTTCCGCGATCCTCCCCCGAAGAGTCCGTTCCGAGAGACGAGGTTCCGGCTGGACCTGCGCCTAAGCCGACTTCCGTGCCCGAACATCGCGCGGTGCAGACCTCCGCGACTCCCTCCGACGAGATCGCGCTGGCGAGCCTCCTTCTCCACCGCATCCAAGACGTTCCCGGTTACCTCGCGGGGCCCGGCAAGTCCCTTCCCGCCGGTCGTCGGGACCTCGCCCTCGCTCTGCACCGCCTGATCTTGGGTCCCCAAGACGAGGCGCGGCGGATGGCGGAAGACCTCGAATCGCGTGAAGGCGTCCTCGTCTCGGAATACATGTACTTGAAACAGGCCCTTTCCTCGGGTCAGAGCGCCGCGCCAGCAGCGGCGCAGCGCGACTCGCCTCTCGTCTTGGCAGCTTCCCTCGCCCGCGTGGCCCGTGAGGGCGAAACCGCACTCGCGGCTGGCGCAAGCCGCGAGGCTGCGCGCGCATTCGGCGAACTCCTTTTCGGCGAAGTCTGTGCGCCGTGGAAGGCCGAGAGGGATTCCCTGCGCGCCTGGAGCGATGCACTCGCACGCGCCCAAGCCGGATACCGATGGAACCGCGAGGGTGGCTGGCCCTCCTTCAGCACGACCATCGAGCCGGGCGACAGCCTGATCAGCGTTCGCAAGCGCGTGCTCAAGGATCACCCCGGTTTGCTCCTGTGCACCGGTCAGATCGAGCGTGCCAACGAACTGCGTGGAGGCGTGATCCACCCCGGCCAGGTACTCAGGATCCCAGCCGGACGCGCCGGCGTCCTCGTGGACCTCGATGCCCACTGGGCTCTCTACCGCCTCGACGAGGAAGTCGTCACGGCCTGGGAGGTCGGTGTCGGAAAACCTGGAAGCGAGACTCCTCCCGGCCAATACCTCGTCGGAGAAAAGACCAGCGACCCCATGTGGTTTCGTCCTGGTCACGCGCCGGTTCCTTATGGCGACCCCGAGAATCCGCTCGGAACGCGTTGGATAGCCTGGCAGCATTCGGACGGAAGCAACACCAGCTTGGGCTTCCACGGGACGAAGGATCCGGGCAGTATCGGCGAGGATCTAAGCCAGGGCTGCGTGCGCATGCGCCAGCAGGCGATCGAGGAGCTCTTCGAGATCTTGCCTCGTGGAGCCGCGATCGTCGTCCAACCCTGATCCAGACCATCCGGGCCCGGTTCCGAACCGGACCTCCGTCAGAACAACTTGGTATTCAATGGGTTAGGTTCACGACCTGGGCACCCTCCTGGAATCCCCTGCGAGATCGTTGACGGACCCCCCGGAAGCTCTATCATCCCCCTCCCCCAAGATCCGGCGCGGCCCTCCGCCGCTGCCGGCGGGGACAATACAAGAAGGCGGTCGCGCGAGGCTACTAACCCGCGCGGCGGGCCCGAGGCTCTTTGAAAACAAGGGTGGCCCTTGAAACCGTGCGAGCAGGGCGCTCATCCCTTCGGGGGTGGACGTCCATCTCCATAAGAAAGCCAACAGACAACTTCAAATTATGAAGGGTTTGATTCTGGCTCAGAACGAACGTTAGCGGTGTGGATTAGGCATGCAAGTCGTGCGCGAAAGCCGCAAGGCGAGTAGAGCGGCGAAAGGGTGAGTAACACGTAACCAACCTACCCCTCAGACCGGAATAACCGCTGGAAACGGCGGATAATGCTGGATGTTCCCGGCTGGAGGCATCTCCGACTCGGCAAATGGTGGCGCAAGCTGCCGCTGTGGGAGGGGGTTGCGGGCTATCAGCTAGTTGGCGGGGTAATGGCCCACCAAGGCGATGACGGCTACCGGGTCTGAGAGGACGGTCCGGCACACTGGGACTGAGACACTGCCCAGACTCCTACGGGAGGCTGCAGTCGAGAATCTTCCGCAATGGGCGAAAGCCTGACGGAGCGACACCGCGTGCAGGATGAAGGCCTTCGGGTTGTAAATTGCTGTCACGTTTTAGGAACGAACGGGCGTTAATAGCGCCCGGACTGACCAAGGCGAGAGGAAGCACCGGCTAACTCTGTGCCAGCAGCCGCGGTAAGACAGAGGGTGCAAACGTTGTTCGGAATTACTGGGCATAAAGAG
>JBGPOP010000051.1:0-24351 GCA_041488095.1 Planctomycetota bacterium | reverse complement strand
CGAACAGGCTCAGGTTGAGATGAGGCTTCTTGAGGCGGTAGTCGACGCGGAAAGTCTGGGTGGAGAAGGTGTGACGGCACTCCAGGCACACAAAGCGCTGGACGGTTCTGCCGTCGCAGTCCCGGCGGAAGTGGCCTTTGAAACACCAGCGGTGATGGCCCGAGGAATGCGAGGGGCAGTCGGGGCGAGGGCAGCGAGGAGGCTGGAAGCGCACTGGAGGTCCTTTCTCCCCGGGCGAGGCCGGGGTGTGATGCCCCGGCGGGACTGGATGAACCCTCCCTGGTTTCAGCACAAAGCCGGAAAAACCTCCTCGAGCATCAGTATCCCTAGACAGCGATGTGGGCCAGATTCGGTAGCTCGCGTCAGAACAGGTCCTCGCCCGGCGTCCAGGCGATCCAGACCGCCAGCGCCGTCGGGACGAACGCGAGAGCCGCGCCGAGCAGGGCGTTCTTCCAGGAGCCTCGCCCTCCGATGCCTTCGGAACGAGCGCCGCGGAGGTCGAGGAGCCCGGGCGCGAGGACCGCGCCGGTGAGGAGCAGCGCGCTGGCGAGCGGCAGGTCGCTGAAGACGAGGCCGTCGAGCACGCAGCCGGCGAGGACGAGCGCGATCACGGCGCGGGCACCGGAGAGCAGACGGAAGGAGGGGACGAGAGCGGCGAGGATCGTGCTCGCCGCTAGGGAGGCTGCCAGCGCGCCCGCGATGGCTCCGAGCAGGGCGCTGTGCGCGAGATGGTTGGCGAGGCTCACACCGATCGCCGCAACGAGCAGCGCCAGGGGCGCCCGCGGCCCATCGGCGCGAGCGATCCAACGGTCGGCGGCGGTCCATGCGGAGAGGATCACGAGGAAGGAGAGGCCGAGGGTCGCCCAGGAGCCGCTGCGCTCCGCCCAGGTGCGAAGCGAGAGGACGACAAGCGCGGCCGACAGCACCGGGCGGGTGATCGCGGCGAGCATCCGGGCCGGGATCCGGGTCAGGTGCAGGAGGGAAGCGAGCGCAGCGAGCAAGACGACCCATGCGAGCCAGTCCCGCGCCGCCGGAATCTTTTCCGCCGAAGGCCATGCGGGCGTGCCGGCCAGGGCGACGTAGGCGGCAAACCAGGCCGTGCCGAAGGCGACGCCCGAGAGCGCCGTGCGCGCTCCCGCTCCGGCGCGTTGTGCCCCGGTCAGGAGCAGCCCGCAGAACAGCGCGGGCCCGAAGATGCCGAGCGCGATCCGGAGCAGGCCGAGCATCGGGTCGCCCGGTCGAAGCGCGCGCCGCCTCCGCCTACTTGCCGGCGCTCTCGGTCTGGGTGCCTTCGATGCTGACCGTGACCTGCACGTCGTCGCCGACCGCGTCGGGCATGACCTTCATGCCGAAGTCGCTGCGCTTGATCACGAAGACGCCGTAGTACCCCGCGCGGACGCCCATCTTGGTGTCGGAATGTCCGATCTCCTCGAAGTCGACGGTCAGCGGCTTCTTGACGCCGTGCAGGTTGAACTCGCCGGACACCGAATACTTGCCTTCCGCGGTCTTCTTGACGGTCTTGCTGGCGAACGTCGCGGTCGGAAACTGAACGGCATCGAAGAAGTCGGGGCCCTTCACGTCGCTGTCGCGCTTCTTGTTGCCCGTGTCGAGGCTGCCGACATCGATCTCGACCGACACGGACGACTTCTCCGGCTTGGCGGTGTCGATCGCAACGGTGCCGGAGATCTTGTCGAACCGTCCGTAGGACCAGCTCGTGTTCAGGTGCTTGATGCGGTAGATCACCGTCGAGTGGACCGGGTCGACCTGGTAGGACCCGGCCGCTGCAGCGGGGGGTGCGCCTTTCGTCGGGGCCTGAGGCCTGGCCAAGGCCAGGCACACGGTGACGGCGGAAAGGAAACCGAGGATCGGAAGGGCGCGTCGTGCGTTCATGGAGGGACCTCGCTGGGGGTGGAAGAGGCGGCCAAGCTGGCGCGCGCGGCGCGCGAATTCAAGCCCGAGGGCGAAACCGCCGGGTTCGCGATGTGTTCGACGCGCGCTCCTGGCGTGGAAGCGGGGAGCACGAGCCCTGGTCCCCCATGACGGTGAAGAGTGAGCGGATGAACCCGACATCCCCCGCGCAGCCTCCGGCGAGGATACCGCGCCGCGGGCGATGGATCCTGCCGATCGTCCTCTCCCTGCTGCTCTCGCCCGCCCTGCTCTGGCTCGGCGCCTATCGCCGCACTGGAGACTCGGGGCTGGTGCACGTGGCCGACGACCAGATCGCGGTGATCCTCGATCGCTGGAGCGGGGAGCGGAGGGTGGTGAGCCGGCCGGGCTACGTCGCCTTCCTGCCCTTGCTCCAGAAAGTGCACCTGCTCGACCGCAGCCCTCGCGCTCTCGTCATGCAGGGCAGCCGTCCGGACGGGGGCGATCGCGTGCCGCAGCTGATGGCACGGGCGAAGGACGGCTCGAGCTTCTGGTTCGGGAACGTGGAGCTGCAGTACGCGCTGGTGCCCGAGGCGTCTGCAGCCGTGCTCGACGATGCCGGCTCCGAGGGCACCGAGAAGGGTGGCGCCTCGAAGGGGGCGGTCGTGAAGAAGGGGCTCCTGCTCGCGCAGGCGCGCTCGATCCTGCGCGACGAATTCGGGCGCTACACGTCCGAGGAGGTCGCCCGCGGCGAGTGCATCCAGCCCGCGACGCGCGCCGCGTTCGCGCGCCTGAATGCGGCGTTGCGGCCGCATGGGATCGAGGTGCTCGGGATCTCGGCCGGCCAGCCGAGCTTCGACAAGGCCTACGAGGACGCGATCGCGCGTCGCAAGACCTTCGACCAGGACGCCGAGCAGCTCCAGGCGCAGCTCGAACGGCTCGAGAAGGACAAGACGCAGCGCGAGGCGCGTGCACGCGAGGACAAGGAGGTGGAGATGAAGAAGCTCGAAGGCGACCTCGTGCGCGACCTGGGAGCCGCCGTCAGGGATGACATCCGGATCCGGCAGGATGCGGACGACTTCTTCCTCGACGAGCAGAAGGCCGGCCTCGCGATGAAGCTCGAGAAGCAGGGTCAGGCCGCTCTCCTCAAGGCCCGCTACGTCGGGGCCGCGAGGGCCGTGTACAAGGAAGGCCTCGACCTCGAGCGCTCCGGGGACCTCCCCGTGCGCGAGGCCCTGGTCAAGAAGCTCGCCGGGATCCAGTTCGATCTCCTGCCCTACAGCCGCGATCCCGCTCCGCATCGGGTGGAGTACGAGAGCGTGACCGCGGGTCCTAGAGGGAAGCCGTGAGGAGGGATTCGTGAACGAGATCCTCGGTCGGTGGTTGAGGCCATTCCTCTCCGCCATGCGAGCCGGCCTGCGCGCGACGGCCGCGCTGCTGCACATCCTGGCGCTGGGAGCGAAGCGGATCGCGAGGTTCGCGCCGCTGCGCGCGGGAGTGCGGGTCCTGGCGCTGTCGAGCGCGCTCGCGGGCATCGGGATCGGCGTGGGCGCGACCTGCCTCGTCCGCGTCCGGCCGGGAGAGATCGGCGTGAGGCAGGTGGACTTCGGGGGTCGCGGGATCGTCGAGCGCGACTACGGTCCGGGGCTGTACCTGAGCCTGCCCTTCTACGAGAGCTGGCACCTCGTGGACGGAACGACGCAGGTGCTCTCGTTCGCGTGGGAGACGGAGGGAGGGGACTTCGACATCCTGGATGTGCGCACGCGCGACGGCAACGTGGTGAAGCTGGGCGCTTCGGTGGTGCACCGGGTGAGGAAGGGCGAGGCCTGGCAGCTCGTGCGGGACGGCCTGAAGAGTGCGTGGCGGCGGCGCGTCCGGGCAACGGCGGAGACGGTTCTCGCGCAGGAGCTCGCGACCCTCTCGACGGAGGAGATCGCAGCCACGGAGCCGCGCCTCCTGTGCAGCGCGGGCGTCACGAGGAAGCTCGACGCGCTCCTCGCGGAGGATCACGTCGAGGTGGAGAGCGTGCTCGTGACGCAGGTGTGGTTCGGACCGCAGTACGAGAAGAAGCTGCAGGCGAAGCAGCTCGCGGCCCAGCAGTCGCTCCTCCAGGAAGCCGCGACGGGGGTCGATGCGCAGCGCGCGAAGATCGAGGTCTTCCAGCAGGAGATCGAGAACTCGGCCAGGACGATCGCAGCCGATTGGGACCGCCGCATCGCGGAGCGGTCCGCGCAGGGTCGCGGGGAGATCGCGGCGGTCCGCTCGGGCACGAAGTTCTACGACGAGACGCGGCGTGCCGCCGCGAAGGCGGACCGCGACCGGCTGGCGTTCGAGGGCGATCAGCTCATCGCGCGTTCGGAGGGCCTCAAGGACAGCTTGATGCGCAAAGCCCTCTCGACCGGTGGGGGGCGAATGTGGCTGGCGCGGCAGGCGGCAGGGAATCTGAACATCCGACAGGTGACGTTGAACTCGAACGATCCGTCGGTGCCTTCGGTGCTCGATCTGGACGCGATGGTGAAGCTGCTGGTTGGCGCGCCGGTCGGAAGCTCCCACTGAGGCTTCTGCTCGCGAAGTCCCCTCAGCCGCGCGCTAACGTCACCTCGGCGTTGTAGTCGGGCACGCCGCCGTCCTTGTCGACACGCCCGGGCGCGATGAGGACGTTCGCTTCGGGCCAGTGCGCCTGCAGCGTGCCGAGCGCGACGTCGGCGACGAAGGCGCGGCCGCGCAGCTCACCGACCTCGCTCCGCACGATCACGGGATCGCCGGTCGAGAGCCCCAGGCGGATCGCATCCGGGTGCGAAACGAAGACGTGGTCGCGGTCCGCGCCCGTCAGCGGGTCGCGTTCGCGCTGGACCATCGAGTTGAACTGCTTGCCGCGGCGCGTCGCCAGCACGAACCGGCCCTCGCGCGGAAGCGCGCCCGCCGGCTTCACCGGCTGGAAGTGCGCGCGCCCGTCGGCGGTCGGGAAGCGTCGCCCCTCGCACAGGCGCTCGCCTCCCCACTGGAACTGATCGCCCTGCTTCGCGAACGCCGCGATCCCGCGGTACGCTGGCACGGCCTGCTCGATCTCGCTGCGGATCGCGCTCGCGCTGTCGAAGTGCACGTTGTCGTAACCCTCCGGCCGCACCGCGCGCGCGAAGTCGAGGAGCATCTCCCACTCGCTCTTCGCCTCGCCGATCTCGTGCCCCGAAATGTAGGGAGAGAAGATCACCCGCCGCTCGGTGGTCGTCTCCGTCCCGCCCCCGGGTTGCTCGTAGCGCGTGCGCGCGGGGAGGAGGTAGACCGTCTCGGCGGGCTCGACGAGCATCTGCGAGGTGACCACGATATCGCTGTGGATCCGCAGCGGAATCCTCCCGAGCGCGCTCTCGATCCGCCGCGGCTGCGGCATCGTCTCGAGGAAGTTGCCGCCGATGCAGTACAGGCCCTCGATTCCGCCTCGCCCCGCGGCTTCGAGGACCTCGACCGTGGTCAGGCCCGGCTGTGAGGGCACGTCGAAGCCCCACAGATCGCGGAAGCGGCGCGCGCTCGCCGCGTCGATCGGCAACCCGCCGGGCAGCGCGGTCGAGTAGCAGCCCATCTCGGCTCCGCCCTGGACTCCCGAGTGCCCGCGGATCGGCATCAGCCCCGTTCCGGGACGGCCGACCCATTCGCGCAGGAGCGCCAGGTTCGCGATCGCGCGCACCGTGTCGCCGCCGCCCGCGTGCTGCGTGATGCCCATCGACCACACCAGCACGCCGCGGTCGGCCTTCTCGACCTCGCTCGCGAACGCCTCGACTTCGGAGAGCGGCAGGCCGCAGGCGGAGAGGAGCTCCTCCATGGGTTGAGCGTCGAGGGCTCGCCCGAGCTCGGCGAATCCGTTCGTCGCGCTCTGGATGAAGTCGCGACTCACCGCTCCTCTCGCGATCAGGATCTTCTGCACGGCGTTCAGGAAGGCGAGGTCCCCGCCCACGCGCACGAGGAACGCCCGGTCGCACAAGTCGGTGCCGAAGAGCGCCGAGTCGACGTTCGAGGGGATCCAGTAGCGCTCGAGACCCGGCTCGCGGTACGCGTTGACCGACAGCACGCGCGCTCCGCGCCGCCGCGCCTCGTACAGATACTTGGTCGTCACCGGCTGGTCGTTGGCCGGATTGGATCCCAGGAACACGATCAGGTCGGCCTCGTACCAATCCTTGTAGGAGCACGTCGTCGCGCCGAACCCGATGGTGCTCTTCAGGGCGTTCGTCGAGGGCGAGTGGCACAGGCGCGCCGAGTTGTCGACGTGGTTGCTGCCGAGGTAGCGCATGACCTTCTGCGCGACGTAGTAGACCTCGTTCGTCACGCCGCGGCTCGTCACGTACATCGCGGTGCGGCTGGGATCGAAGCTGCGCCAACGCGGCCCGACCTCCTTCCATAGCTCGGGGAAGGAGATGCGCTCGAATCCCTTCTCGCCCTTCCGCCGCCGCATCGGGAAGGGGAGGCGGCCGAGCTCGCGCAGCTCCCGCGAGGTCCGGCCGCGGAGCGCGCCAGCGTCCGCGAGCACCGCCGGATCGAGCGCACCCATCGTGTTCAGGCGCAGGAGCTCGAGGCGCACCATGCAGAGGTGAGTGCCAGGGATCGTCCAGTCGCGCAGCCCGCTCGTCCCGAGCGCGCAGCCGTCGCACACTCCGCGACTGAGCACGCGCCATGCATAAGGAAGGCTGTCGCGGTTGTCCCAAGCGATCCGCAGCATCTCCCGGAAGTGCCTCGGCTTCGTCCGAAACAGCCCGAATGGGGCCCATCCGTGCAGCAGCGAAGCGCGAGAGCGCGGGGTGCGGGGCATGGCGGGCGGTCCTTCCGTCTCGAGTGTCCCCGCGCTAGCGCAGCGCGGCCTCCAGGAACGCCCACTCGTCCGCGACCTCGTCGATCTGCATCGACGTGGGCTTGCCCGCCCCGTGGCCGGCGCGTTTCCCGATGCGGATCAGGATGGGCGCCGGCCCGGCCTGCGCGTGCTGCAGCGCGGCCGCGAACTTGAAGCTGTGCGCCGGCACGACCCGGTCGTCGTGGTCGGCCGTCGTGATCAGGGTCGGCGGGTAGGCGACGCCCTCGCGCACGTTGTGGAGCGGCGAGTAGCGCACGAGGTAGGCGAACGCCTGCGGGTCGTCCGAGGTGCCGTAGTCCGACGCCCACGCCCACCCTATCGTGAACCGGTGGTAGCGCAGCATGTCCAGCACCCCGACGCCGGGCAGCGCAGCCCCGAAGAGGTCGGGCCGTTGCGTCAGGCACGCGCCGACGAGCAGCCCGCCGTTGCTCCGGCCGCGGAGCGCGAGCTTCCGGGGCGAGGTCAGCCCGTGCGCCACGAGGTGCTCCGCCGCGGCGATGCAGTCGTCGAAGACGCTCTGCTTCCTCTCCTTGGTGCCGGCCTCGTGCCATTCGCGCCCGTACTCGCCGCCTCCGCGCAGGCAGGGGACGGCGTACAGGCCGCCGCGCTCCATCCAGACGAGGCTCGCGGGCGAGAACTCGGGCGTCATCGGGATGTCGAAGCCTCCGTACCCGTAGAGCAGCGCCGGCGTCGACGCGCTCGGCTGGAGGTCCTGCCTGTGCGTCAGGAACATCGGCACGCGCGTGCCGTCCTTGCTCTCGTAGAACACCTGCCGCGTGACGTAGTCCGCCGGATCGAAGCGGACCTTGGGCGCGCGGACGAGCGAGGTCTTCCCGCTCCCGGCGTCGAAGCGCCAGATCGAGGTCGGCGCCGTGAAGCTCGTGAACGCGTAGAAGGCCTCGGGGTCGTCCGGATCGCCCCGGAGCTCGTGGACGGAGCCCATGCCCGGCAGCGCGAGCGTCTCGATCGGACGTCCATCGAGGTCGAACACGCGGACGTCGCTCTTCGCGTCCTGGAGGTAGACGCCGATCACGCGTCCGCCGGCGATCAGGGCGCTCTGGAGGGTGTCGGTCGACTCGGGCACGAGGGTGCGCCAGCTCGCGCGCTCGGGCTGGTCGAGGTCGATGGCCATCACGCGCCCGCGCGGCGCGTCGAGGTCGGTCCGGAAGTAGAGCGTGGAGCCGCGCTTCTCGATGAACTCGTACTGGGCATCGAAGTCGTCGAGCAGCGCCGTGACCTGCGCGCCCGCGCGGCGGAGATCCTGGAGGTAGATCCGGTTCTTGCGCTCGGTGCCTTGCCAGATCGTGATGACGAGCAGCTCGCCGTCGTGTGCGACCCTCCCGGCGAAGCCCCAATCGGGGTGATCCGTGCGAGCGTAGACCAGGCGGTCCTCCGACTGCGCGGTGCCGACGCGGTGGTAGTGGAGGCTCTGGTTCTTGAGCGCGACCTTGCCCGTCGTGTCGTGATCGGGGTAGGTCGAATAGAAGAAGCCGAGTCCGTCGCGCGTCCAGGAGCTCTCCGAGAACTTGACCCAGTCCACGCGGTCCTCGAGATCGCGACCTGTTCCGACGTCGCGGACACGCACGGTGGTCCAGTCCGAGCCGGCCTCGGAGATCTCGTAGGCGAGAAGGGTCCCGTCCTCGCTCACGGCCGTGCCGGAGAGCGCGACGGTGCCGTCCTTCGAGAGCGCGTTCGGGTCGAGGAGGACCCGGGGCTCGGCCTCGAGGGAAGGGGCGACGTAGAGAACGGGCTGGTTCTGCAGGCCGTCGTTGCGCGTGAAGAAGTAGCGTCCGGCCTTTTTCGCGGGGACCGAGAAGCGCTCGTAGTTCCAGAGCTCCTCGAGCCGTCGGCGGATCGCCGCGCGCTCGGGGATCGCGTCGAGGAAGCCGCGCGACATCCGGTTCTGCTCCGCGATCCAGGCGCGGGTCCCGGGCGAGTCGGGGTCCTCGAGCCAGCGGTAGGGATCGGCGACCTGGGTGCCGTGGTAGTCGTCGACGACGTCCATGCGGGGAGTCTCCGGGTAGTGGAGGGAGCTTTGTCGAGCGAGTGCCGAGCAGCCCGCCGAGCAGAGCGCCGCGAGCGCGAAGCAGGAGACGCGGTGGGGACCGGAAGCCATGCGCGGGTCTCAGAGCGGAGGATGGGCCAGGTGAAAGGCGGTCGATCGCTGCCAGGCTTGCGCGAGAGCGGCGAGCTCGGCCTCGCCGAACAGGCGGCCCGTGAAGCTGATGCTTCGAGGCGTCTTCTCCTTCTCGTCGAAGCCGTCGGGCGCGCAGATCGTGGGATGGCCGGTGAGGTTCGTGACGAGCAGGCTCGCGCCGCCGCGGCTCGGGTGGACATAGAGGTCGACCTTCTTCAGGACCTCGTCCATCTCGCGCATGAGCTGCGTCCTCAGGCGGTTGGCGCGGATGTACTCGACCGCGGGAACCAATCGCGTGGCCCGGAAGGTGTTCGGCCACGCCTCCTCCGACTGCCAGACCATCTGATCGTCCCGGCCATCGCGGGTCAGCTCGTCGAAGGCCGCCGCGGCTTCGCAGGTCAGGATGATCAGGAGGTCGCCGGCCGGGATCGAGCGCGGCAGCTCGATCGGAACGAGCTCGACGCCGAGAGCCTTGAGCTCCTCGAGCACGTGCCGGTCGGCGGGGGACTTCTCGAAGTCCTTGTCGATGTAGCCGACCTTCCACCCGCGCACATCGACCTCCCCCGGCGCCGCGAAAGGGAAGTCGTGCACGGTCGGATCGACGCCGTCGGGCCCCTGGATCGCCGCGAGAACGATGGCCGCGTCCTACACGCTGCGGGCGATCGGCCCGAGCTTGTCCATGGACCACGAGAGCGCCATCGCCCCCGTGCGCGGCACGCGGCCGAAGGTGGGGCGCAGGCCGGTCGCGCCGCAGACGGTGCAGGGCGAGACGATCGAGCCGAGGGTCTCCGAACCGATCGAGAAGGCGACGCAGCCCGCGGCCGTCGCGGCCGCGGGACCGGCCGAGGACCCGCTCGATCCTTTCTCGGGGTTCCACGGGTTGCGCGTCCGTTCGCCGAACCAGAGATCGCCGTAAGCGAACTCGCCAAGGGAGAGCTTGGCGATCAGCACCGCGCCGGCGTCGTCAAGGCGCTTGACGACGGTGGCGTCGGTGTCGAGCATCTGGTGCTCGTAGATCTTCGAGCCCCAGGTCGTCGGCGTGCCCTGGACCGCGAGCAGGTCCTTCGCCCCCCAAGGGAGCCCGTGGAGCATGCCGCGCCACGTGCCGCCGGCGAGCTCCCGGTCGCGCTCCGCGGCCTGCGCCAGCGCGCGGTCCTCGGTGAGGTGGATGACCATGTGGAGCTTCGCGTCGAGGCGCTTCAGGCGCGCGAGGTACATCCTCGTGAGCTCGACCGAGCTGACCTTGCGCGACTTGACGAGCGACGCGAGCGTCGGGATATCCGCGAAGGCGAGGTCCTCGAGGTTGGCCGGACGCGCGACCTCGGGCAGCGGGATCGACTTGGGCTGGAAGCGCGGAGGAGAGACCCTCATCCCCGGCAGGAGCGGGGAGAAGGTGAGCGCGGGGGCGAGCGAGTTGTCGATCGGCAGCTTCCACAGTCGTTCGTAGGTGTCGAGCTGGTCGCCGACGGACTTGCGCATCAGCTCGAGCTCGGCCGGTGTGAAGTCGAGCCCCTCGACCTCGCCGGCGATACGGATCTGCTCCGTGGAGAGGCGCGGAGGCGTCGGAGGCGGCGGTTCCTTGGGCGCTGCCTGCGCCAGAATCGAGAGACATAGGGCCAGGACCACGGCTTCCTCCTTGTGGATGGGCGCCGATTCTCCACGGGAGACGCCGCGTGAGGAAGCATTGGATGGCGATCCTTGGAGCGGTAGCTTGCCCTTCGATGTCGCCGCTGCCCGCCTCGACCCGCGCGGCCAAGGCGCCGCTCCTCGAGCGCCTCGCCCTCCACCGCCCCGAGCTGCGCGCATGGGCGATGTACGACTGGGCCAACTCGGCCTTCTTCACGGTCGTCATCTCGGCCGTGTTCCCGTACTTCTTCGCCAAGGTCGCGGCCGTCGGGATGACCGACGACGAGGTCCGCTGGCACTTCACCTTCGTCACCAGCGTCTGCATGGCGATCGCGGCGGTCCTCGGACCGATCCTCGGCGCGATCGCGGACTACGCCAGGATGAAGAAGAGGCTCTTCGCGGTCTTCTTCGGCCTGGGCGTGCTCTCGACCGGCGCGATGGTCTGCATCCACCGCGGGGACTGGATCCTCGCCGCCGCGCTCTTCGGCCTCGCCAACATAGGGATCTCGAGCAGCTTCGTGTTCTACGACTCGTTCCTGCCGCACGTCGCGCGCGAGGGCGAGGCCGACCGGCTCTCGACCACGGGCTACGCCGTCGGTTACCTGGGGGGAGGGCTGTGCCTCGCGCTCTGCATCGCCCTCATCCGATGGGGGGAACGTTTCGGCCTGCGCGTCGAGCCTCCCGGGGACGCGCGCGGATCGGACTGGCTCGCCGCGCGGATCGGGTTCGTGATCGTCGCCATCTGGTGGCTCGTGTTCACGATTCCCTTCCTGCGCCGAGTCCACGAGCCTCCGCTCGCGATCGAGCCCGACGAGCGGCCCGGCCTGAACCCGGTGCGAATCGCCTTCACCCGCATCGGCGAGACGCTCCGCGAGCTCTCGACCTACCGCGAAGCTTTCCTGATGCTGCTCGCCTTCCTCGCCTACAGCGACGGGATCGGCACGATCATCCGCATGGCCGTTCTGTACGCGGCCGAGCTGAAGATTCCCGACGCGGCAGCCGTCGGCTGCATCCTGCTCGTCCAGTTCGTCGGGATCCCGTTCGCCATCCTCTTCGGGCGCCTGGCCGACCGGATCGGCGCCAAGCGCGGGATCCTGCTCGCGCTCGTCGGCTACGTCGGCATCTGCGTGTGGGCCTCGCGGGTGACCGAGACCTGGGAGTTCGTCGTGATGGCCGTGATGGTCGGCATGGTCCAGGGGGGTGCGCAGGCCCTCTCGCGCTCGCTCTTCTCGAGCCTCGTCCCCAAGCACAAGTCGGGCGAGTTCTTCGGTCTGTTCTCGACGCTCGACAAGTTCGCCGGGATCCTCGGCCCGCTCGTGTTCGGCCTCGCGCCGAGCAGCCGCGCGGCGGTCCTGTGGGTGATCGCCTTCTTCGTCGTCGGAGCGGCGCTGCTCGCCCTCGTCGACGTGGAGAAGGGCCGGCGCGCGGCGCGGGAGGCCGAGGCGGGGGTCTCGAGCGCGAGCTAGCCCTGCCTGGGCTTGCCGCACTGCCCGCAGAACATCGCGCCGGGCGCGAGCGGGCTCGAGCAGCTGGAGCAGAATCCGGCCGCGGCCGAGGCCAGCTCGGCGCCGCAGGAATTGCAGAACTTGCCCGGCGCCACGCTCTTCCCGCACTTGGCGCACACGACGCCCGGGGCCGCGGGCGCGAGCGTGTCTCCGCCCCGGTGATCCTTCACGAGCATCTGCGCGAGCCCGAGGCCGACCCCGAGACCGGCTCCGCCCAGCAGCGGGCCTCCGCCATCGCCGCCCCCGCCGCCCTTCGCCATCCCCTCGCCAGCGCCGATCATCGCCTTGCCGGCCGCGAACTGCTGGTAGGCGGCCACCCCGCCGACCGTCTTCAGGTAGGCGGCGTCGGTGTAGAGGCGCTTCAGGTTGGCGGCGTCGGCCTCGTCGATCGCGATCTCGAAGTTGCCGAGGCGCACGATCTTCAGGCCGTAGCTCGAAACGTGCACGTCCATCCCGCTGAGGACGTCCCGCTCGATCTCCTCGGTGTAGGCGCCCGACGTGACGTCGAGCAGCGGCCACTTGCTCTTGACCAGCAGCTGGGCGATCCGGTCGCGGACGACCTTGAGGACCTGCTCCTTCATCCACGAGCGCACCTGGTAGCTCTCCGCGCGCCCCGTGCCGACCAGGTTGACGATCAGCATCTCGGGGTTCGTCACCCGGAAGCTGAATTCCCCGTGCACCATGGTCTCGACCGGCACGCCGCTCTTCGGGTCCTCGACGTGCCCGATCGGGCCGCCGAACAGGATCCCGGTGTTCTCGCGCATCGTGACGAAGAACACCTCGGCGATGAACACGCGCCCGCCCGTGACGCTGTCGACCAGGTTCGACAGGAACGGGATGTTCAGTGAGTCCAGCGTGTGCCGGCCGGGCGGCAGCGTGCCGACCACCTTGCCGTCCCGGAAGAACACGGCCTGCTCGTCGGCTTGCACCGTGAGCTGGCTCTTCATCGGAATGGTCGGATCGGGGTGTTTCCAGACGACGTGCGCCTTCGCGTCGTCGGGACGCGCGATCATCATCTCGCCCACGCCGCGCTTGAACCAGTCGACTACGCCCATGTCGGACTCCTATCCATGTGGCAGAGGGACCCGTGAAACGGCCGCCCGTACGGGAACGATAGGGTTTCATTCAGCCCCGGGCCAGTGCCCGGCCGATCCCTCTGGGATGGACGAGAAGATCGATCGGACCCTGATCGCCTGCCGGCACTGCGGCCGTCAGTACGACGCGACCGGCCTTGCGTGCGGGGCGCGCGTGCGCTGCGAGTGCTCCGAGATGCTGACCGTGGAGATCCAGAGGCCGCGGACGCCGCGGCCCTTGAAGTGCGGGCGCTGCGGCGGACCGCTCCGGGCCGATGCCTCCAAGTGCGACTACTGCGACGGGGAGATCACCCTCGAGGAGCGGGGCCTCTCAGGGGTCTGTCCGCTGTGCTTCGCGCGGCTGCTCGCCGGAGCCCGGTACTGCATGGAATGCGGTGTCGAGATCGCCCCCCAGGCTCTTCGAGCCGTGGCGGAGGGCGCGGTCTGTCCGCGCTGCAAGGGGTCCTTGCGTTCGCGCACGGCCGGTACGATCGCGTTCGTCGAGTGCGCGAGCTGCGCCGGCCTGTGGCTCGCCCAGGACGACCTGGAACGGCTGTGCGAGAAGGCCGACGCGGAAGACCTCGTCAGCCGCGCGCTGGCTGCGTCGCAGCCGTTGCACCCGGTGGATCCTTCGAGCGGACCGGCCTACCTCCCATGCCCGAGCTGCGGCGACATGATGGTGAGGCGCAACTTCGGAGGCTCCTCCGGAATCCTGATCGACGTGTGCCGCGGGCACGGAGTGTGGCTCGACCACCGCGAGCTGGAGCGGATCCTCGAGTTCGCGCGCAAGGGCGGTCTCCAGCGGGCCCACGAGCGGGAGCTCGAGCGTCTCCAGCACGAGGCGGAACGGGCCAAGGCGCAGATCCTGGCCGGGCCCTCGCTCGAATCGGATGTGCCGGTCAGGGGGCAGGAGATCGACCTCCTCGGTGCTCTGCGCTGGCTCGGCCGCCGGATCGCCGGGTGAGCCGCGTGTTTTCCGGTTGAAGAACCGCCTGCGCGCGCTGTAGGAACGGCGCGTTGCCCGACCCCGCTCCCGAGAATCCTCCCCTCGCCGGCGATCCCCCGCTCGTCGAGCCCGCCGAGAAGAGCGCGGGCGTCGCCTTCCGGTGCCCGAACTGCGGGGCCCGGATGACCTGGGATCCCGACGCGGACGCGCTCGTCTGCGCCTACTGTCAGGCGCGTGTCCCGGTGCCGCGCGGGGAGGGGACGATCGTCGAGCACGCGCTCTCGGAAGCCGGCGCGGCTGCGCGCGGCCTGGGCGTCGATCTGCGCGTCGCGCGTTGCAAGAGCTGCGGCGCGCAGGTGACCTTCGACGAGCGCACGACCTCGAAGAGCTGCGTCTTCTGCGGTTCGGCGGAGGTCCTGGTGCAGTCGGCGAACCGCAATGCGCTCCGGCCGGAGTCGCTGATCCCGCTCGACGTCGGCCGCGCGACGGTGGAGAAGGAGTTCCGCGCCTGGCTCGCGCGCCTCTGGCTCCGCCCATCGGCTCTGCAGCAGACGCGCGAGTTCGGCGCCATCGGTGTCTACGTGCCGTTCTGGACCTTCGACGCGCAGGCGCACTCGGACTGGTCGGCCGACGCGGGCTACACCTACTGGGCCACCGAGCCGACCGTGGTCCTCGTGGGCGGGCGGCCGAGCGTGCGGATGAGGCAGGTTCAGAAGGTGCGCTGGGAGCCGGCCTGGGGATCCCGCGACGACGCTTACGATGATCTGCTCGTGCACGCGTCGAAGGGGCTGCCGGAGAAGCTGGCGGCCGAGCTCGGACGCTTCGACACGAAGGGACTCGTCCCGTACCGCCCGGAGTACCTCGCCGGCTGGCGAGCGGAGGAGTACGCGGTCGATCTGGAGAGCGGCTTCAAGGCGGCGCAGGCGCGGATCGAGTCGATCCAGGCCGACCGCTGCGGCGGCGACGTACCCGGCGACACCCACCGCGAGCTCCGGGTCCGGAACACGATCTCGGACGTGCGCTGGAAGCACGTGCTGCTGCCCGTGTGGAGCCTCACCTACACCTGGAGCGGCCGGAGCTACGCGGTCCTGATCCACGGGCAGACCGGCAAGGTCGTAGGAGAAGCCCCCTACAGCTGGATCAAGATCCTGCTGCTCGCCATGGGGATCGCCCTGGCCGTCATCCTGGCCGTGACGGCCTTGACGGTTCTGTGATCCGAGCCGCGACCGTGCTGCCGGGCGAAGATCCACGCGCCGGGCTGGATTTTGACACCCGGGCCGGTCGATTCTTAGATTGACAGCGTCTCGGCCGGCCGAAGTCCACCGATTGCCAGGGCATCCCCTGGCGCTCGCGGTGCGGTGGCGGTGGGACGAACCTCCGCAATCTCCGTCCGCATCAGTCCGTGCCTGCCGATCCGGGATCCCGAAGCGCTACCTCTCCGTCGGGATGGGGATCGCTCCACGTGCGCCCGGCCTTCGACGGTCTCGGAGAGCACGGGCACCTGATGGAAGCGGAGAAACCGTCGTCTTCTGCGCAGCAAGGATTCCGTTTCGATGGCTAGCCGGCTCTACGTGGGCAACCTGCCCTACAACTTCACTTCCCAGGATCTCCAGCAGCTCTTCGGCCCGCACGGCGTCGTGCGAACGGCCGAGGTGATCATGGACCGCGTCACCGGCCGCTCGCGCGGGTTCGGCTTCGTCGAGATGGAGTCGGACGCCGCCTCGCAGTCCGCGATCGCGGCCCTGCACGAGAAGGACGTCGGCGGGCGCAGGGTCACCGTGAACGAGGCGCGCGAGCGCACGCCGCGCGCTCCGGGGAGCGGCCCCCGACCGAGCGGCCCCGGTGGCGTCTCCGGCGGCGAAGGCGGCGGCTTCGGCCCCCCGCGCACAGCCGGACGTGGAGACCGAGGAGAGCGCCGCGACCGCTACTCCGACGGGGGCGGGCGCCCGCGCCGGCGCGGCGGGGACGACGAACCCTGAACCTGGCCGGAGCGCCCGCGCACGGAGATCGCGTCGGCGAGGCTCGATTCGCCGTGCGTCCGGCTACTTGAGGATCTCCACCAGCTCGACGTCGAAGACCAAGGTGGCCTTGGGTTGGATCTGGATCCCGGTCGGGGGCTTGTCGCCGCTTCCACTGCGCAGCTCGAAGTATCTGAGGCCCGACGGGGTCTCGACCCAATCACTCTTCGTGGGATCGCCGGGGAAGCGCTGCATCTCGGCCTTGGACTTCACCGCGCCGCTGACCGCGTCCACGAGGACGCGCTGGGCCTGGCCCTTCCCGTAGACGACCACCTCGTAGACCGGAGCACCCTTGGGCCCGCCGACCTGGATGGAACCTGCGGTCCCTCCCGCGTCCTTGGCGGCGGTCTCGGCCGCCTGGGCCAAGGAGACCTTGCAGGCCCCTAGCTGCAGCTCCATCTCGCTCGCCGGGGTGGGTATCGAAACGAAGTCGAACGTGACCGCGTGAGGGGGGTGCACCTCATCGGATGCCGGCGCGCCTTGGATGAGCAGCACGGCGGGGAGCCACAGCGAAGCGGGGGAAACGTGGCGGACCATGGATGGGCATTCCTTTCCTCTGGAGGGGCGAGGAGGCTGGCGGATCCCTGGCCGGCAGCCCAGGTCGGTGGCGGGTGCAGGGACCCCCCGCCCTCACCGGGTTGTTACCGATCTGCATTGGAGTCTCGTTCCAAGGCTTGACGATACGTCCGACCGTCATCAGCGGTCCCGCACGGGCGCCGCGGACCCCTCAGCGGAACAGCCCCCAGGACACGACCCTCACCCCAGTGATCGCGAACTACACCGTGCGGAAGGGGAACAGCGCGCAGCGGGGAGCCATCCTTCTCGCGACGCTCGTGTTGTTCGCCGTGGTCGTCGGCATGGCAGGGCTGGTCATGGCGTTTGGCCTGGCCGCCAAGCGCCCGCACCGCCTGCCGAAGGAATGCCTCGAAGCCGAGAACCTCGCCGAAGCAGGCGTCAGCGAGAAGATCTCCCAGATGCTCGCGGGCGACCTCGACGATCTCGGGGACCGCGATCATCCGGTGGCCTCACCGGGAGGGGGGTACTGGGTTCACATCGACACCGTCGATCCGGCCGAGCGGATCTACCGGTTGACCTCGCGCGGAGCCAGCGCGAAGGGCTCGGTTGCGGTCGAGGCGATCGTCCGGCCGAGCGTCGCCGCGGTCTACCGCAACGCGGTCTTCGCGGGGAACAGCTCAGGCGACCCCGACTATGTCCTCTCCTTCTCGGGGGGCGGCAGTCGGGGCGACCGCATCGAGGGCGACGTGTACTGCGGCCGTCACGTGGCCGTTTCGGGCGGGGCGAGCGTCCAAGGACACATGCGGGCCCGCGGACACATCACGGGGGAGCGGGGTCAGGAGGGCGCCTGCGAGCCGGGCTTCGACTTCGCGGGCATGCACTACGAGAGCGACAACGACTACGACCTCGCGCGGCTGTTCACGGCCGCGACCTACGAGTCGAACGCGCTGGGGGGAACCGCCTGGCAGATGCCCGAGAGGAACCCGGCGCACATCTTCCGCAAGAATCCCACGGACCGGGCGCCGTACACGGACGCCACGCCGGGCGACGACTACTTCCTCGAAGACCCCTACGAGACCGTCCACGTCGACCCGGAGTCGGACGGCAGCGACGCGACCGGTCTTTCGCTCTCGGCCCCAGGCGACGACCCGGGATCACACGGGAACCGCAGGGTCTTCTACGTCGAAGGCAACCTCTGGATCTTCAACCTGAGGACGAACTCCTTCAAGTTCCGTCAGGCCGCTCTGGGCTCGAATGCGCTCACGATCGCCGTGCGAGGCAACATCTACATCGGCGACAACCTCTTCTACTCGGACGGGAGCCAGGACGGACTCGCGCTGATCGCGCTCGAGGATCCTGCCCACCCGGACAGCGGGAACATCTACCTCGGTGACCCGGCCGACGGCACGTTGAAGAGCATCGAGGCCTACCTGTACGCCGAGAACGACTTCCGCGACAACGATCTCGACGCTCCCGGCTCACGCGACGTCACGATCACCGGCAGCCTGATCGCGGGCGATCAGGTGCTCGTCCATCGCGACTTCGACAGCGGCCACTCCAGGCTGACGGTGAACTACGACGACCGCATCCTCACGGGCCGGATCGACCTGCCGGGCATCCCGGCCCAGGGAGGTCGGATCGCGGCCTACACCGTTCTCTCCTGGAGGCAGGTGCCGGCCAACTAGCGTCACGGCGGCAAGGCGAAGGAGCTCTCCTCTCCGCTCCCTTCCCCGGAATCCTGACCTGGCCGGCTGCTAGACTGCCGGCATGCGGTCGCCGTCCAAGTTCGAGAGCGCGCCCGGAAGCGGATCCTCCGAGTCGCGCCCTCCGCTCCGGTCCGTAGCGCGGCTCGCGGAGTTCTTCTCGCAGACGGTCTGGCGGGAGGATCGTCCCCGACGCGGAGCCAAGGCCCGGATGTACCGAGCCTGCCGGGTAGCCCACCTGGCGCTGCACGGTTTCGTCGAGGACGAGTGCCTGTTCAGGGCCTCGGCTCTGACCTACATCACGGTCCTCTCCCTCGTCCCGCTCCTGGCTTTTTCCTTCTCGGTCGCCAAGGGCTTCGGCTTCTACCAGCAGCTCATCCAGGGGACGGTCAATCCGTTCCTGGATCGGACGTTCGGTCCGCTCGTCGAGCAGGCGCCTCGCCTGGCCTCGTCCGAGGGAACGCACGGGGTCCGCGTGGCGATCGACCGTCTGCTCGAGATCGTCGGTGGCGTGGTCCAGGAGACCCGCGTCACCAGTCTCGGCGCCTTCGGGCTCGTGATCCTGGGCTGGGCGGTGATCAAGCTGCTCGGGACCATCGAGCGCTCGTTCAATCACATCTGGGGTGTGCAGCGCCCGCGCACCCTGCTGCGGAAGGTCTCGGACTATCTGACCATGGTCATCGTCACGCCGATCTTCCTGTTCACCGCCACGGGGATCACCGCGGCTGCGCAGGCGAATGGGCTGGTCGAGATCCTCCGCGAAAGGCTCCACCTCGGGGCCCTGCTGGACCTCCTGGTCGCGCTGCTGCCGCTCTTCGCGTTGTGGCTCGGCTTCAGCTTCGTCTACCTCGCGATGCCCAACGCGCGGACGCGGGTGTCCTCGGCGATCGTCGGGGCGCTGGTCGGCGGGACCTTGTGGCAGATCACGCTCCTCCTGCACCTCAAATTCCAGATCGGGGTCGCGCACTACAGCGCGATCTACTCGGGCTTCGCCGCCATCCCGATCTTCCTGATCTGGGTCCACATCTCCTGGGTGACCGTTCTCCTGGGCGCGGAGGTGTGCTTCGCCCACCAGAGCGAGCCGAGCTACCTCCGCGTCGCGCGCTCGCGGCCGGCCGATCACGCCTTCAAGGAGCTCGTGGGGCTGCGCGCGATGGCGCGCATCGGCGAGCGCTTCCTGGCCGGACGCGAGGGCTGGACGGCGGCCGGCCTCGCCACGGAGCTGGCCGTTCCGGAGAAGCCCCTGGAGGAGATCCTGGAGACCCTGGTAGAGCGCCGATTGCTCGCCGCGATCCCGCTCGCCAAGGAGGACGTCTTCCTGCCGGCGCGCGATCTGGATGCGATCACGGTCAAGTCCGTGATCGACGCGCTCAAAGGCACGACCGGACCTGTGGACCTCCCCGCGCGCACCAGCGTGGACCTTCACATCGATCGTATCCTCGAGAGCCTGGACCGGGAGATCGCCGGCTCCCGGAGCAACGCCACGATCCGCACCCTGGCCGTGGCCGTGGCGCGTGAGGAGGCCGCCCAGGGGACGGGAGAACGCAGAAGGAACGCGCCGGGCACGCCGGACGGATCCGCGGAGAGGAGCAGCGAAGTCCGCGCGCGGCCGTCGTGAGTCGGCGCGGACCTCGCGCACGAGCCCACGCGCCGAGCGCTCAACGCGATCGGGCCGGCGCGATCTCGTCGCCTGCGTCGGCCGCGCTGAAGGCCATCACGGCCAGGGCCGCGGCGCCGAGCTCCAGCTCGCGCGGGCTGACCGTGTCGAGCGTGTCGCGGACGCAATGGTGCACGTCGAAGTAGCGCTGCGGATCCGTGATCAGCTCCATCACGACGACGCCCTCGCGTTGCAGGGCGCTGACGTCGGCGCCGCCTCCGCCCCGGCGCAAGAGCGACGCCCCGGCCGGCTCGAGAAGATCCGCGATCGACCGCAGAGAGGTGAACACGCTTCCTTCGGCGCTCGTCTCGAACCCGCGCGGGGAGAACCCGCCGCGATCGGACTCGATCGCCAGGACGTGCCGCGGGAGCTCCTCCCTGTGCGCGTCGCGGTAGGCGAGCGCGCCGGCAAGACCATTCTCCTCGTTCATGAAGAGCACGCCGCGCAACGTTCGCGCGGGTCTCTGCCCGAGGGCGTGGACGAGGCGGAGCGCTTCGATCACCTGCGAGCAGCCGGCGCCGTCGTCGTGCGCACCCTGGCCGACGTCCCAGTTGTCGATGTGCGCGCCGAGGAGAACGATCTCGTCGGGCCGGCTCGCACCGCGGATCTCGCCGACGACGTTGTGGGAGGGGACCTTGCCGCTCTCGCGACAATCGAGACGCAGGCGCACCGAGACCTTCTTCCGAGAGCGCAGGAGGGCTGACAGGCGCTCGGCACCCGCCGTGCTGACTGCTGCCGCGGGGATGCGATCGACGCCGTCCTGGTAAAGCATCCCTCCGGTGTGGGGATGGTCGTCGATGCGCAGGGTCATCGAGCGCACGATCGCCGCGACCGCGCCGTGCCGCGCCGCCTCGACCGCGCCGTGCGCACGCTGGTCGACGGCGGCGCCGTAGGCCTCGAAGGGATCGAGGGTTCGCGGATCCATCGGACGGTCGAACAGGACGATGCGGCCGCGCACCGCTTCGCCCAGGCGGGTGAGATCCTCGAAGCTCTGCACCTCGACCAGATCGCCCTCGACGCCTTCCCGAGGTGTTGCGACGCTGCCCCCCAGGGCCAGGACCGGGAGGAAGGTGTCGCGCGCATCCGACGGGCTGGTGACCTCGAGGGCCGCGATCCGGCCACGCTCCCAGCGCTGGACGGTGCAATCTTCCAGACGCACGCTCTCGAGCCCGTCATGCGTCATCTGGTCTCGCGCCCAGGACACCGCGTTCTCCGCGTCGGGCGAGCCGGAGAGTCGGTGCGGAGTCGCCTGACAGAGCTCCTGGAGTCTCGCGTACGCCAGGTTGCGGGGGAGCGCCTCGGCGAAGATCCTCTCCACGATCGCCCGGCGCGGATCCGCGGATGGTTCCGCCGAAGGACGCGCCTGTTCCTGGGTGCGCGCCAGGGCGACACCCGTGGCGAAGTACAGCGCGAGCCCGGCTCCCGGAGCGCGCATCCTCAGCGCGCGAAGTACTTCGTGCCGCGCTTCTTCCCCTTGGTCCTGAGCTTCCTGGCGGCAAGCAGCTTTCGGACGGGGAGCTGCAGGTCCTGGCTCGACGTGCGCAGCGCCGCGGCGATCCGGGTGACGCCCTGGCCGGGATGTTTCTTCACGTGATCTAGCAGGCGGCTCGAGAGACCTGCGAGCGCCGACTGCGAGCGCTTCGCGCCCCTTCGTGCCGCGCGGGGAGGACGTCCGGGGCCGCGACGCGCGGGGGCCGCGCTGCCGCCCAAAGCATCCTGCACGGATTCGAGGGCCGAGCGTTTGACCAGCCCGGCCAGATCGGTCAGGAACGAATCGATACGGAAGCGAATTTCACGATCGAGATTCTGGGTGGTCATGCGCGCACTTTATCGGTGATGAAGGGTGGTCGTCAATCGCTCGAGACCTTTTCAGTCGAGATGAAGAGTCGATTCCAAGACGTCACCTTGAATCGATTGCGGAGGTTGCAGGCTGCGCATTTCGAGGAGGCGACTCTCGCCGGCACGAGGGATCACCTTTCATCAGGGCGATGCCCGGACAGTTGCGACATCGCCACGGGCATGAGCCAGGACGCGATCGTGAACGGTGTTCCCGACGAGTGCCAGCAGCCAGGCGGCATCTCCTTCGACTCGGGCGACGGCAAGGGCGAGCGACCCGCGACACCGTTCTGGAAGGAAACGATACGGGCGCGGATCTCGCGGGCAGGATTACCGGATCGCCATGTGGTCTCCGGGCGTTGCCCCGTCCCGGCACGGAGAGGTCCGCACCCCCCGATTGCGTCTGGCCGAACGCGGCCGTGGGGGGTAGTCTGACGAGACTGGTCGACCCGCCGCAGCCCTTCCGATCCCCCTCCGTCCGCGCCTGGAATCCTCCTCATGATGCAGAGCCGTAGAATCGCCATTGCCCTCACCGTCTTCTCCTGCGCGTTCCTCGGAACCCGAGCGAACGCGCAAACCACCTGCCCTGAGAGCACCGGTCCGGACGTGATCGTCGGCGACATCACCGGCCCGGCGAACTACTCCACCATCGGAGGTTATGAGGCCCTTTCGCTCGGCAGCTACTCCTGCAATGTCGGGACCGCGAACGTCGGCTGGCACGCGAGCACGAACCAGCACCCGGTCATCGGCGGAGAGCTGTACCGCTACAAGGTCGTGAACGGGGCGGGACGCTTCGAGCAGGTGGGTCTCTCCTGGTTGAAGCACGGCTTCTACGCGCTGAGCAACATCCTCTGCTGCAGCACCTGCGCGGGCACCGATGGAAGCACTCTCGGCGTCGGCTGCTCCGATCCGTATACCGCTTCCCGGAACGGCGACCCGACCGGGATGGGTCCGCGCTATCAGGTCAACGCGCACACAGGATACTTCATCTACCCGCCGCCCGCGCCCTCGGGCGGGAACACCGGCCGACTGGAGGTCGCCGTCACCGACCTGGAAGTGAGCAGCGCAGGCGGCACGCGCTACTTCGGCAACTGCCAGTACGTCACGCCGGACGACGCGACCGCGAACAACCAGAACAACAACTCCTCCCACCGCGAGGTGACGGTCACCGGGTCCGGCACCGCCTGGACTTTCGGCTTCACCGGCTCGACCCAGCGCGAGATCCCGGCCATCAAGGCCTGGCAGAGCTGCGAGTCGGGGGTGACGGCGAGGAACGTGCAGATCCCGAGCGAGGGTCTGCTGGTCCTCGCCTACAAGACGACCAACCTGGGAGGGGGCATCTACCACTACGAGTACGCCGTCTACAATATGAACTCGGACACGAGCGTCCGGGCGTTCTCGATCCCGATGCCGGCCGGGGTGACCGTGACCAACATCGGATTCCACGACGTGACCCGCCGCGGCCCCGACGGCGTGGGCGGCGTCCAGTACGACGGGACCGACTGGCCCCCCACGAACGCCGGCGGGACGCTCTCCTGGTCGACCTCGACCTTCGCACTGAACCAGAACGCCAACGCGATCCATTGGGGCACGACCTACAACTTCCGGTTCGACGCGAACAGCCCGCCGGTGATCGGGCCGATCACCCTGGGGCTCTTCAAGACCGGCACCAACATCGTGAGCACCGGCTCGGTTCCCACCGATCCGGGTCCGCCGACGGACACCGACGGCGACGGCATCCCGGACTCCATCGACAATTGCCCGACCGTTCCCAACCCCAGCCAGGCCGATGCGGACCAGGACGGGATCGGTGACGCGTGCGACACGTGCACGGACACGGACGGGGACGGCTACGGGAACCCGGGCTTTCCGAACAATACCTGCCCGACCGATGGCTGCCCCAACGATCCCAACAAGCACGCCCCGGGTGTTTGCGGCTGCGGCGTCCCCGATACCGACTCCGACGGCGACGGCACGCCCAACTGCATCGACGGCTGCCCGAACGACCCGAACAAGATCGCGCCGGGCGTGTGCGGCTGCGGGACACCCGATACCGACTCCGACGGTGACGGCACGCCGAACTGCATCGACGGCTGCCCGAACGACCCCAACAAGATCGCGCCGGGCGTGTGCGGGTGCGGCGTGGCCGACACGGACACCGACGGCGACGGCACACCGGACTGCCACGACGGCTGTCCGAACGACCCCACGAAGACCGCTCCGGGAGCGTGCGGCTGTGGCGTGGCCGAGACGGATGCCGACCAGGACGGCGTCCCTGACTGCATCGACAACTGTGTCAACATCGCCAACCCCTTCCAGGAGGACTGCGACAACAACGGGACCGGCGACGTGTGCGAGCTCGCCGCGGGCGCTCCGGACTGCAACATGAACGGCGTCCCGGACGGTTGCGATATCACCGCGGGGACGAGCCAGGACCTGAACTTCAACGGCGTGCCCGACGAGTGTCAGCAGCCGGGCGGGATCTCGTTCTGCTTCGGCAACGGGACGGGCGGTCCATGCCCGTGCGGCAACAACGGCGGTCCCGGGCGCGGCTGCGCGAACTCGGGAGCCGGCAGCACGGGCGCGCTGCTCACCGCGGCCGGGAACACGGTTCCCGACACGATCGTGCTG
>JBGPOP010000050.1:0-24426 GCA_041488095.1 Planctomycetota bacterium | reverse complement strand
TATCTACCACGATTGCGGAATGATCTTCTCCTCCACGGATGACGGAGTACACTGGAAGAAGGACACGCACGAGTGCCAGTGTCCCGGTCAGCCGGGATTCCATGATTGCGCGAGTGACCCGGGATATGTAAGCTATCCACACCACAACTCTATTTACCGCCTCGCGCAGTTTCCAGCGTTGTATGGAGACGCAATGTTTCATGCTGACAACACCGGGATTGCCTGTGGCTACGGGGGCGAGACAGTACGTCGCGATCCAGTCACCGGCGTGTGGCAGGACCGCACCCAGCATGGGTCGATTTACGACGGTTCTGTATCCAACACGGTGGTGACGCTCCCGATGTACGGTGCGAGCACGAATGGAGGCAACGGCTCCACTGGGATCGGCCTGATTGTTGGACTCGGGGGAACTCTGCGTGAGACGACCAACGGCGGGCAGGACTGGAGCGATTCGCTCAATAATGGGCCGAGCACGCCGCCTTCGACGGTGCACCAACAGCCGTGGAGGATACAAGACGTACATTTCATAGATGTCACTGCGGGCGAGACCGGCTTCCAGGCCGGCCAGTTCGCGCGGATCGGAAGGACAGTGGACGGGGGGGTCAATTGGGACCACACCTTCCAAGCGCCTAACCAATACGCGCAACTGCTCCGCGGGATCACCTTCGCGGACACCCAGCATGGGGTGGCGGTCGGACACACTCCCTACCCGGGGCTACCGACGATCCTCTACACGCTCACCGGGGGGGCGCCAAACTGGCTGCCCGCCTCGATTACGCTCGGTCAGGGCGGCGTTACCGGCTCTCTGTTCGATGTTGCGTTCGCCGGCATCATCATCTTGACCGGTAAGGCCGACTACTGGGCCGCCGGGCAATTCGGCTTGATCCTCCACTCGCGCGACGACGGAGCCACCTGGTCGCAGTACATGCCGCCGGGCCCAGGCGGCACCCCAAGTCAACCCACTGACTTCCAGATCAATGGCGTTGCGTTCAAGGACTTGACGACCGGAATCTTCGTCGGGCGCGGCCCCGAGCCGCTCGGCCAGCCGCTGCGTGCAGTGGCCTACCAATACAAGAAGATCGGGGGCGTGGTCACCTGGACGAACATCAGCCCCGCAACACCCAACTACTTCTCGACCCTGAGTGACGTGGTCATCGTCGGTAACACGGCCTATGCGGTCGGAGACGAGTACCATATCCTCACAGGATTCCGGAAGGGAGTGGTGCTTTCCTCGACGTTCAACGGGAGTGACTTCGGGCCCTTCACGCCACTGGCCGACGCGACGCTGCCCACTTTTTCCGAGTGCACGACGAACGATTCTCATAACGACATCGGAGAGACGCCCGTGCTGATCGAGGCGGAGATCGCGCCTTCGGGTAATCTGTGGGTCGGCGGACAGTGTGGGCGAGTATGGCAACGCACACCTGGCGTGTCCGGCGTGTGGAGCGAGTTCAAGAGCCAGACGGACACGCACATACTGGGGATCTCGTTCCCCGTCTGCACGATTGGGTACGGCTACTTCTGGGGCCACCGGACGGAACAGCCTCAGCAGTGCGGCGTGCGATACAAGCCCTGATGAGTACAAGGACGACGATCATGAACACAATTAAGGTCTTGTCGGTAGTTCTGGCGAGCCTCATCTGGAGCGGCGAGGGCTACGCGCAATGCCAGGTGCAGAAGCTTCTGGCTTCGGACGCGGAGAGCGGGGACTCGTTCGGCTTTTCCTCGGCGATCGACGGCGACTGGGCAGCGGTCGGAGCACCCTACGAGAGCGACATCGCTGTCAACTCGGGCGCTGTGTACGTTTTCCAGCGCGTGGGCGGAAGTTGGGTGGAGACGCAGAAGCTCAAGGCGAGCGACGCCTCCTTCGGCAGCGTGTTTGGCTCTTCGGTTGCGATTGCCGGGAGCGTCCTCGTCGTCGGAGCCACTTATGATTCCCCGCAGGGTATCGCCGCAGCGGGTGCGGCCTATGTTTTCGAGCGGGTCGGCCCGACCTGGACGGAGACCGCGAAGCTCGTGGCTGGCGATCCCGACCCGCAGGACTTCCTAGGGAGCGCAGTGGCTACGACTGGGAATCGCATTCTCGTCTCGGCCTATGGTGACGACGCTCATGGCTCGGACGCGGGAGCTGCATATGTCTTCGATCGGATAGGGAGCACCTGGGTTCAGACTGGGAAGCTGATGGGTAACGACACGTCGCCATTCGACGGCCTGGGCCGTTCGGTCAGCCTGTTCGGCGACCAAGCCCTGGTCGGGACCGCCAACAAGGACGGTCCGGGCGGCTCTCGCCAGGGCGCCGCGTACGTGTTCGAGAAAGGCCCGACGGGCTGGACCCAGGTTCAGAAGCTCCTTGCGAACGATGGAGCCGCGAACAATTTCTTCGGGCAATCGGTCGCTCTTCTGGACACGCAGGCATTCGTCGGTGCAAACGGCCGCAGTAATCCCGGGGCGCAGTATGGTGGGGCCGTCTATGCATTCGAGAAGACGATATCCGGCTGGGTGCAGAGCCAGGAGTTCTGGGCGACCGACACAGGCCAGGTCAACCAGCTAGGCATAGCCATGGCGATCTCTGGCGATCACCTCGTGGTTAGTGCCCCCAGCGACGACGACGGTGGGTCTAGCTCCGGCTCCGCCTATGACTTCCGTCTCTCCGGCTCCACCTGGATCGAGGCAGGCAAGCTCCTCACCTTGGATGCTGCCACCAGCGATGTCTTGGGCTTGGGGATTGGGATCTCTGGCAACACCGCGCTCGTTGGCGCCCCTGGTGTTGACGACGCGTGCGTCAACAACCCCAACTGCGAATCCGGCGCGGCCTACGTCTTCCAGCTCGCCCCGACTGCGGTTCAGTACGGATCTTGCCCAAGCGGCGCACCCTGCAACAACGTCGACAACCACGGCGGCTGCCGGAACTCCACCAACCAAGGGGCGGTCTTTGCTGCATGCGGCTCTGGCAGTGTCACCACCGATGATCTCCAGCTCGAGGTAACGCACTGCCCGCCCAACAAGCTCACCCTGCTCTTCATGGGCCCGGGCCAATCCACAACGATCTACGGCGACGGCATCCGCGTCGCCTCTGCACTGAACGGCGTCGGTGTCTACCGCTTCGGAGGCCTAGCCGCGGACGCACAGGGCATGGCCATGCGCGGCCCGGGTCTCGTGGCTCAGAGCCAGACCTTTCCTCCAACCGCCGGCCACATCCAGCCCGGATCGACGTGGAACTTCCAGATCTGGTACCGCGACCCCCAAGGCCCCTGCCACGGCGGGACCAACTTCTCGAACGGCGTGCAGGTGGTTTTCACTCCCTGACGGGTACGGGCCAGAGCAACCTCCGGAGCGCTCGCGGCGGGATCCGTCCGAATGCGATTCCCTACCGGCGTAGAGTCGATTGGCGAAATGTGACACCCTGCTGGTCCGCTTCTGACCGGTTTTGTGGGCTCGATGTCTTCCCTCACCGCCCCACTTCCAGCCTCCACCGCCGCACGAAGTTCGTCACGAGCCTGAACACGGAGAGGTCGAGCACCTTCTCGGACGCCCTCAAACTGTTGTCCCACACCTTGTCCTCCTTCCCCGCGCGCAGGCTCGCGTACGTCAGCCCCATGTGATCGACCGCGTACGCCTGCCTGTCCCTTCGCGTCTTGAGCCCGGGCGCCATCTCGAGACCCTGAGCCTCGAAGTGGTTCACCGAGTCCAGCACCAGCCCGTGCCCGGCCCGGAACCACGCCGCGAGGTCGCCCGATCCCCAAGAGTCGGCGCAGGCCGGGCTGTCGACCAGCACCTCGACACGCTCGGGATCGAGCACTTCGATCAGGTGCGCGCCCTCCAGGGCGTAGATCGGCCGCACCTCGCTCGCGAACACGCCCTCGGAGTAGGGACTCCCCGCGGAGGCTTCCTCGGCGGAAACGTTGTCGTCCACCTCGTCGCGCGTTTCGAACTTGCGCACGACCCCGGGCACGACCTTCTCGATCGTCTCGTGCAGCGCCCAGCAGGATCCGAACAGCCGCCCGCCGCACAGCACGAACCAGCGCAGGCGTTCGACATCCACCGACTCGATCTCGCCCGTGCAGTTCGCCACGAAGAGCGTGTCGGGCTGGATCCCGTTCTCCCCGACCTTGCCGGCCAGGGTCATCCGGTGCTCGATCTTCTGCTTGTCGAGCAGCTTCTCGATGTGGTCGCCGCGACTCTCGAGCACGACCAGGTCGAGATCCCGGTAGACCTGGGCCGGGGCGGTCTGCGCATCGCTGAAGCGGTGCCGCATCTGGGCCTCCGTCTCGGGATCGACGAGCAGGACGTGCTCGCCGTTCTTCTCCCACCATTCCCTCCACACCTCGACCTTGGGCGGCAGGTGCTCGCGCGTGATCGCGACGAGGTAGGCGAGCGCCGAGCGCGCGACGCACGGATCGGGGTCGGCGAGCGCCGGCATCAACGCGGGGATGGCGCTCCTCTGGTAGAGGCTCGCCAGGCCTGCGAGCGCCGCACCCCGCAGCTTCCAGTCGGCGCTCTCGCGGGCGAGCTTCGCCAGCGGTTCGACGGCGGTGGTGCTCTGGGTCTTGCCGAGAGACACGGCCGCGCAGGCGGCGACCTCCCAGGCTCGGTCCGAGAGCGCGCGGACGAGCGGCTCGACCGCGGCGGCGCTGCCCTTCTTCCCGAGCCCGACCGCGGCCTCGGCTCTCACCTCGGCGTCCGGATCCGTGAAGAGCCGCCCGGAGAGGAAGGCGACCACACCCTCCTCGGGGCCGCGGAGCACGGAGACGACTCCGATGGCCTGGAAGCGCACGCGGGCCTTCTTGTCCCCCGCACCGATCTCACGCGCGGCGTCCGCGGCCTCGACGCCTCCGATGCGCGCGAGAGCCTTCACCGCCGCCGCTCGCGCGGCTTCGTCGGGGTGCGCGAGCGCGGGCCGCAGCAACGCGAGCAGCGCGGCGGGATCGAAGCGCGGCTTCAACGGCGGTTCCGGCTTCTCTACGGCGGGTTCGGGAGCTCGCGTCGCCAGCATCCCGACCAGGCGCGCGCCGCGGGCCGAAGCGACCCCGTCCTTGGAGACGAGCAAGGGCTTCAAGAGCCCGAGCGCCTGGGCCGCTCGCGCGGGATCCTCGGCCTGCTCCCACAGGGACGCGCGCAGCGCGGCGAGCGCCCGGCGCTCCGAGAGGTCGGAGAGCGCCGGTCGCGAGAGCAGCTTCTGCAGCACGGGATCGAGGTCCGGGCGGGGCTCCTCGGCGCACGCTTCGAGCGCTGCGCAGCCGACCGCGACGCTCGGGACTTCCAGGACCTTCTCGAGCACCTGCGGCCGGTCCTTGTCCGCTCCGGCGACCCAGGCGCGCGCCGCCGCGGCCTGCACCGCGCGGTTCTTGTTCTTCAGCGCGAGCTTTTCGAGGGGCTTGAGGTCGAGGCTCGGTGTGCCCGCGGATCCGCCGGAGCCCTGCGGCGACTTCCTCAGCACGAGCGCGAGAGCTTCGCACGCTCGCTGCGTGTCCTCGCCGGAGAGCTTCCGCAGGAGATGCTCCGCCGCCGGCTTCTGCGCGATCTTGCCGAGCGTCCGCGCCGCCGCGCGGCGGATACGCGCGACCGGCGCTTCCAGCGCGAGCTTGACAAGCGGCTCGACCGAGGCGGCGCCCCCGTGCTCGGCGAGGGCGATCGCGGCGCGCTCGACGACCTCCCAGTCCTCGTCCTTGAGCGCCGAGTGGAGCGCCCGTTCCGCCTTCGGATCGGCGTCGCGCGAGAGCAGCTCGACCGCAGCGAGGCGCAGCGCGACCTCCTTCTCCTTGAGGCCCTTGGCCTCGTCCTGCGGAGGCGCGGTGTGGAGGAGCAGGAGGACGAGCAGCGCGGACTTCATCGGGTTCGAGGCTTCGTGCCGCATCCGTCCGCGCCTAGACCACGGAGAGGCCGAGATGGTTCGCGTAGAGGAGGAAGAGGACGAGGAGCACTCCGGCGTGGACGAGCCAGTAGGGCAGCGCGACCGGCAGCGAACGCACCGCCCTGTAGGTGCCCGCGACGGTGCGCGCGGTGAACTTCTCGACGAAGAGGAACAGGCCGCCGAACAGGCCGACGGTCAGGCCCATGACGAACAGCACCTTGCCGTAGTTCGGCAGGTGCGCGGTCCTGACCCATGCGACCAGGAGGTCCTTGGAGATCCCGAGGAGAAGGAGCGCCTCGACCGCGATCAGCCCGCGGTGCGAGAGCCAGCGCGGGCGCCGCCATCTGACCTTCCTCTTTGCGTCCGCCATGCGAAGTTCCTCCCGACACGAGCTTAGGCTGGCCGCAGCGCAGCGACCAGCGGGCTTGAGGAGACCTCCCCCGACCGATACCCTCGATCCGGGAGCATGGACGCCACCGCAACCCACGGACGCGACCGAGTCTGGCGGTCGGTCGCACGGCGTCTCGCGATCGTCCTCGGCATCTCGCTCGCGCTCCTCGCGCTCGTCCTCGAGGGCGGTTCACGGATCGCCGACGTCGTCGTCGCGAGGAGGAAGGCGGCGCCGGGCTTCGATCCCAAGACACTAGAGCCCGGTCTCCTCGACAAGATCTCCCTCGCGACCCTCGACCCAGCCGCGCAGAGGCTCCAGGACATGCGGACGATCCCGCACCCCTACCTCGCGTATGTGCTCAAGCCTTCCTGGAGCACGCCGCCGGGCGCCGCGCAGCAGTGCTCCCACAATTCGCTCGGATTCCGCGGCAAGGAGACTACCTGGGAGAAGCCTGCGGGTGTCTTCCGGATCGTCACCTCGGGAGGATCGAGCGTCTACGGCCAGAGCGAGTCCTGCGACGCGGCGGTCTGGTCCCAGAGGCTCGAGGACCACTTGAACGAGGCCGGCCTCTCGCAGCCGGTGGAGGTCATCAACGGCGGCTGCCTCGGCTACAACAGCTTCGAGAACCTGATCCAGTTCGAAACCCGCCTGGTGGGCTTCCATCCCGATCTCCTGATCCAGTACGAGGCGATCAACGACATGCGCTGCGCCCTGTACACGCGCGGCGGCGCAGTCCAGCGCGACAACACCCACTGGCGTCAGGCCTGGCCCGTCGACCGCCCGTCTCCGCTGGAGCACCTCCTGGAGAAGAGCCGGACCTATCTGATGTGGAGGCTCTACTGCACCCGGTACGCGCAGCTGCGACCGGACCTCGGCTACTGGGCCATGGTGAACTACGACCCCGACGAACCGGATCCCTACGATCCCGAGCCCGTCCCCGACCTCGGCTTCGAGACCTACCGGCGCAATCTCGAGAGCCTGGTCGCGGCGGCCAAGACCCACGGAGTCCAGGTCCTGATCGTCACCCAGCCGCTCGCCCGGTACCACCTCGATGGCGCTCACTCCGAGGCCAAGCAGCTGGCCGGGATCGACCGGATCCAGGAGATCCAACGGGAGGTCGGACGCGAGAGCGGCGCGCCCATCTTCGAATGCGCCCGCATCCTCGAGGCCGAAGTACAGCGGGAGCTCGATCGCGAGATCGAGCGACAGCGGCAGGCGGACCCTTCCGCGTCCCCGGAGCAGCTCGAGAAGCGGGCCAAGGGCGCGCTCCATCCCTCCCCCCTGCCCACCTCGCCGCTCCCGAACGTGCTCTTCCGGCACGAGGTTCATCCCTTCGACTTCGGATCGGATCGGATCGCCGTCACGATCGCGAACTACCTGTTGCAGTCGGACCTGCTCCCGAAGAGCGGGCGTTGAAGAGAGCGGGGCGACGTGCCCTGGATCAGCGCTCGCGCCCTGATTTCGGAGCCGGTCCCGCGTTCACGGAGAATCCCGCAGGCAAGCCCTTCCCCAGTCGGTCCGTGATCCGCCCCGAGAACGCCGAATCCCCGGTGTCGTCGGCGACGAGGACGACCAGCGTGTGCGCGCCGGGCTCGAGCGTGACCGGGAGGACGACATCCTCCTGGATCGGCGAGGCCATCCGCATCTCCGAGCTCAGGAGCTTGCCGTCGAGCCAGATCTTCCACGCGTCCTCGAAGGCGAACCACAGGGTCGCATCCAGCTCCTGCTTCCCGCCCCCCGGCGGTTCCCACACCAGGCTCGTCGACACGATCCAGTCGATGTGGTCGCCGTCGCGCCCGGTCGCCTGCTCGAGGTTCGTCCAATCGTCGGTCTTCAGGCTGGCGCGCTCGAAGGCCCGGTCCCCGAACTTCTGCCGCTCGCGCGGCCGGAGCTTGGCGAGGTCCATCGCCTGGAACGCCGGGTTCCCGTACTCGTCGCGGTAGGGGCCGGCGACGATCCAGTCCGCGATCCGAGGCACGCCGGCGGCTGGCGCGACCACGGGCTTCTCCGCGGCCGCGCGCTTCTCCGCGTCGAGCCTCCGGTACACGGCCGAGAGATCCTCCCAGCCGGTCATCGTCGCGCGGCGCAGGAACAGCAGCGCGAAGCAGGTGTTCTCGATGCTGTCCCCCCAGTCGCCGCCCGCGCGCTGCAGATCGATCAGGCGCTCGGCGCCCTCGCGGTACCAGTCGTGCTCACCGATCTTCTTGCGCCCCGTCAGCCCGCACCAGCGCTCGATGGCCCACAGGTACTCGTACTCCCACGACGGCGTCCACCCGCGCGGCCCGAAGGGCTGCCGCGCGACGCTGTAGCGCGAATCGATCCAGGCTTCCGCCGCGCGGATGCGGTCCTTCTTCTTGCCCAGGAGACCCAGGACATCCGCATCCCCGCGCGAGAGCTCGGCGATCACGGCGAATCCGGCCAGCGTGGCGGCCGTCATCCCGCCCCTCTCGCTGTTTCCGCGGGTGTACGCGAACCCGCCCGACTCCTCCTGCTGGTGGAAAAGCGCGGAGGCGCAACGCTCGAGGACGATCTTCGGCGCCTCGAAGCCGAGGCGCTTCCCCGCGCGCAACCCGAGCAACGCGAACTGCGTGTTGCTCATGTCGATCGAGTCGCTGGGGTAGCCCCATAGCCCGTCCCTCTGGCTCGCGACGAGGAGATCGAAGCTCGCGCGTGCACGGCTGTCGACGATCGGCGCGGGCTCCGTGCCCGTGGGCGGGCGCGCGTCGCGCAGGGCGGCCGCGAGCAGGAGGTGCACCGCCGCCGAATAGGTGCTCTTGAAGCTGACGCCGGAGATCGCCCTCAGGCCGCCGATGAGCGCCGTGTCGGTCCGCTCGACGCCCGACTTGACGAGCGTGTAGCCGCACAGCGCGGTGACCCCGCCCGGATGGGCGTCCTCGTGGCCGGGCCACGAGCCGTCGCGCGCCTGCCTCCCCTTCAGCCAGCGAAGCCCCTGTCCGATCGCGCGCTCGACGCGCAGCTCGAGCGAGGGCGCGGGGCCCGGGTCCTGGGCCGTCGGCGCCATCGAGAGGATCGCGAGCACAACGATCGGGCCCACGGTTGGAGAGCCTATCATCGCCGTTGCGCAGGGACCGCTAGCGTTGCGCGGGGATCGCCGGCAGCCTCGTCGGCATGGCCTCCCACGATTCGAGGCGGGCGCGCATCTCGGAGAGCCTCGCGGGCTCCGTGCCACCGAGATCGCGCTCCTCGCCCGGATCCGCCGCGACGTCGAACAGGCTCGCGCGGACCGCGTCCCGACCCCGAGTCTCGACGAGCTTCCAGCGCTCCCCGACCAGCGCGTAGCGGCGATCCTCGCCGTCCTCGCAGCCGAAGGCCACGGGCTCCCGGGCCGCTCCGGATCCCGACGACAGCTCCGGTCCCAGGTTCATCCCGTCGAGCGGCCGCGCCGGATCGAGCGCGATCCCGGCCAGTCCAGCGAGGGTCGGCAGCACGTCGAGGTGGGTGACGAGGCGCTCGCTCCCTCCGGGCGCGACGTGGCCGGGCCACCACAGGACCGCAGGAGCGCGGATCCCGCCCTCGAACACCGTGTACTTCCCGTCGCGGAGAGGCGCGTTGCTGCCGCCGTAGGCAGGGTCCGCGCCGTTGTCGCTGGCGAAGAACACGATCGTCTCCCGCGCGCGGTCGCCGCGCTCGATCGCACCCAGGATCTCCCCGACCGCGCGGTCGAGCTCGGCGACCATCAGCGCGTAGGCCCGGCGTGTCCGGTTCTCTCCCGGCGGGGCGTCGAGCGTCTTCCCGGGCGGCACGTGGACGGGTGCGTGAGGCGCGTTGAAGGCGACGTAGAGCAGGAGCGGCCGGGTGCGGCCGCGCTCGGATAGGATGCGCACGGCCTCGTCCGAGAGCAGGCGCGTCGCGTAGCCCTCCTCGCGCACCGGCCGCGTGTCCCTCCACCAATCCAGGGCCCCGTCGTGCTCGTGGCTCGAGTAGTCGATCCAGCCGGTCAGGAAGCCGTAGAAGCGCTCGAAGCCCCGCGCGTTCGGCCACTGCTCGGGCCGAGCGTGGCCGAGGTGCCACTTGCCGACCATCGCGGTGGCGTAGCCGGCGCGGGCGAAGGCCGCCGGGAGCAGCTCCTCGTCGATCGGGAGGCCCTGGCTGTCGGCGCCGACGACGTTGCGCAAGAGCCCCAGGCGCAGCGGCGAGCGCCCGGTGAGCAGGCCCGCGCGCGAGGGCGTGCAGAGCGGCGCGGTGCGATAGCGCTCGAGGCGCAGGCCCGCGCGCGCCAGGGCATCGATCTCCGGCGTGACGATCGCACCGCTCGCGTCGGTCCGGTGGTAGCCGACGTCGGCCCATCCGAGGTCGTCGGCCAGGAGGATCACGATGTCGGGCGGCCGCGGCGCACGGGAGCAGGCGACGGCCGCGAGGGCGGTGAGCATCGCGATGCCGGCCCGGGCCCAGGCCTCGCGCGAGCCGCCGCCACCTCGTCGGAGCATCTCGGCGAGCTTATCAGCGCGACGTAGCGCACGCCCTCCTGATACGCTGCTCCGCCGCCGATGTCCGCCTCTCTTGCGCCAGCGCAGCACGCCGTCGCGCCCTGGGGCCGCCGCTCGACCGCGGCGCTCATCGCCCTGATCGTCATCGCGTGCGCGAGCCTCTTCTGGCTCGTGCATCCCTGGTACGAGGCGACCCGCGAGACCTTCGACGCTTCGATCTATCTCCTGTGCGCGAAGTCGCTGCTCGCGGGGCAGGGCTACTCGGTCCTGGGCATGCCGTTCACGGTCCGGCCGCCGGGGTTTTCGCTCCTGCTCGCGCCCCTCGTCGCCTGGCGCGGGGTCGACTTTCTCGCGCTGAACTGGTTCGTGAGCCTGTTCGGCGTCGCCGCGGTCGCCTGCCTCTTCGCACTCGTGCGACCGCGCCTGGGCGATGCTCTGGCGTTCTGCCTCGCGCTCGCCGTGTGGCTGAACCCGGGCTTCCGTCACCTGTCGAACCAGGTGATGTCCGACGTGCCGGGTCTCGCCATGATCCTCGGCTGCCTGCTCGTCGAGAGGTGGGCGGGACGTGCACCCTCGGCTCGCCGTGACGCGGTCCTCGGTCTCGCCATCGGTGTCTCGGCCTACGTGCGCACCGTCGCCCTCCTCCTCGTGCCGGCGATCGTCCTGGCGCGCGCTCTCGAGCACGGACCTCGGTCGTCGATCGCGCGATTCCTGCGCGACCGTGCTCTCGTCCTCGCCGCGGTGCCGGCACTGGCTCTGCTCCCCTGGAGCGCGCGCGATGCCCTGCGCCATCCGCCCTGGCCGGCCGAGCAGACCCTGCTCGCCTCCTACTCGACCGGCATGTGGCACGCCGATGGCGGTGACCCCTCGTCGCCGCGCCTGCCCATGCGAGACGTCCTCTCCCGAGCGCGCGTCCGGGCGCCGGAGGTCCTCGCACACCTGGGTGGACGCCTCGATCCGGAGGCGAGCGGCGCCGTGCCGATCGCGTTCGGCGCGGCCGTGATCGCGGCCCTGATCCTCGTCGCGATCCGCAGGCGCGGCGCGCCCGAGATCTTCGCCCTTTCGGCGCTCGCCCTCCTGCTCTTCTACTTCGCCTCGGATTGGCGGCTCTCGCTCCCAATCTGGCCGATCGGCTTGTGCGCCGCGGCCGAGGTCCTGGCCCTCGCGGCTGGACGTCATGTCGGCCCGCGGACCGCTCGCGGCGCGACCGCGACGCTCTGCCTCGCGCTCGCGTGGGCGGACTTCTCGCCGCGCAGGGGCTGGAGCGAGATCGACTCGGCGCACGCGGCCGACCTGGATCTCTCCCGACGGATCAACGCGCGCCTGAGCGCGGGAGAGCGCCTGGCCGCCCCGGTGGGCTGGCACTGGTCGCTTCTGCTCGACCGGCCGGTCTACAGCCTGTACTTTGCGGCCCGGCGGGGCGGCACGGCAGGCATGGACGAGGTCCTCTCGAGGCGCGCGATCGACGCGGTGATCCTGCGCGTCGAGCCGGCCGAGACTCCGCGGATGATCGAACACCTCGAGAACCGCTACGGGCCGGGGGAGCGCGTGGGAGCGGCAGTGATCGTCCGCATCCGCCGCTAGGACATGCGCCGCGCGCTCCTTTTCCTGGCCCTCGCGCTGTGCGCCTGCGACCGCCGACCTGCACCGGCCGGCGCCGGAAAAGGCCTCGTGATCCTCAATCCCGTCGGCGATCGGCCGACCTACTTCGACCTCGGGCGCGTCCCCCGCGGCGCGAAGGCCGAGCACGTCTTCCGGATCCGGAACGACGATCCGAGGCCGGTGACCGTGAAGGACCTCCTGGCGAGCTGCGGCTGCGCCGTGCCGCGGATCTCCTACCGCGCGGCCGACGGCGCGCTCGTGCCGGGCAACCCGGACAACCGCGAGACCGTGATCACCCTGCCGCCGGGCGCCGTCGCCGACCTCGCCGTGAGCATCGACACCGAGCGAGTCGAGGTGATGAACATCGACAAGCTGGCACAGGTCCGGGTGCGCAGCGACTCCAAGACGACACCGTACGTGACGCTCGAGCTGCATCTCGTGGTCGAGCGACTGATGCGGGCGGTGCCGGCCGCGATCGAGCTCGGCCAGACGCCTCAGAGCGCGGGCAAGAGCGGGCGGACGGACGTCGCCGTCGACGTGCCCGGTTGCCGGGCGCGCGTGATCGGCGTCGAGTCGGTCGAGGGTCCGTTCACCGCCACCGTCGACGAGGCCGAGGTCGCCGGCGTGGCGACGTGGATCGTCGTCGCGAACGCGCGCCCGGGAATCCCGCTCGGGCCGGTCGCGGGGAAGGTCGTCTTGAGCGTCACGGGAGCGGACGGGACGGGCGTCGGCCGTCCCTTCTCGGTGACGGTGACCGCCCAGATCGCGCCCGATGTCGTCCTCCGCCCGCCCGTGCTGCTGTTCGGATCGTTCGAGCGCGGGAAGCCGGCGAAGATCGAAGCGCAGCTCGTCGCGCTCGTGCCCGGAGAGCGCGTGCGGGTCAGGAGCGCGACGGTGACCGGGACGCCTGAGAGCGCCGCGCGCGAGATCGCCGCCGAGGTGACGCCGATCGATCCGGGAGAGGACGGGCGCGCGCAGAGCTGGATGGTGGTGTTGCGGAGCAGCGAGAAGCTGCGTGATTCCACTTTCTCGGGCGAGCTGACGCTCCAGATCGACCATCCGCGCGTGCCCTCGATCCGCGCGGTGTTCTCGGGCGCGACGCACTGAGGAGAGCTCGCGGAGGGCGAGTCGGCGGGCTCCTCATTCGACCGGGTTGCCTCGCACGCGCGCGAAGCGCCGCTTGCCAACCTGGATCAAGAGCTCCTTCGCGGGGGGCCTGACCACCACCTTCGGATCCCGCACGACCTCACCGTCGAGCTTCACGCCTCCCTGCTCGATGCTCCTGCGCGCATCCGACGTGCTCTTCTCGAGGCCGAGGTCTTTCAGGAGGTTCGCGAGCGCACGTCCCTCCGCAGGCGCGCCCCTCGGCCAGGAGACGACCGGCACGTCGTCGGGCACCTCGTGATCGCGAAACTGGCGGTCGAACGCCTCGCGGGCCGCCTTCGCGACTCCCTGTCCGTGGAAGAACGCCGTGATCTCCTCTGCGAGAGACGCCTTCGCCTCGCGGAAGTCCCCCGCCAGCCGCCGCTCGACTTCCTCCATCGGCACCCGCGTCAGCAGCGTGTACCAGTCGCGCATCGCGCCGTCGGAGATCCGCATCGTCTTCCCGAACATGTCCTTCGGCGCATCCGTCAGCCCGATCGCGTTCCCGTAGCTCTTGCTCATCTTCCGCCCGTCGAGCCCGTCGATCAGCGGCGTGGTGAAGCAGATCTGCCCCTCCTGCCCCTCCTCGCGCTGGAGATCCCTTCCACGCAGGAGGTTGAAGAGCTGGTCCGTCCCTCCGAGCTCGAGGTCGCACCGGATCATCACCGAGTCCCACCCCTGCATCAGCGGGTAGATCATCTCGTGGATCCCGATCGGCTCCCCTTCCGCCATCCGCTTCTGGAACGTGTCGCGCTCGATCATCCGCGCGACCGTCATCCGCCCCGCGAGCTTCAGGAAGTCCTGGAAGCCCATCTTGTCGAACCACTCCGAGTTCCTCCTCACCTCGGCCTTCGAGACGTCGACCACCTTCCTCACCTGCTCGACATACGTCGCGAGATTCGTCTCGATCTCCGCCCGCGAGAGCTGCGGCCGCAGCTTGTTCCTCCCGCTCGGATCCCCCACCATCGCGGTCGCGTCGCCGACGATCAGCACGACCGTGTGGCCGAGCTCCTGGATCGCGCGCAGCTTCATCAGCGGGATCGCGTGCCCGACGTGGAGATCGGGCGAGCTCGGATCCATCCCGAACTTCACCCGCAGGGGCTTGCCGGTCTTCAAGCTGCGGTCGATTCGCTGGGCGAGCTCGCCCTCCTCGATCAGGTCGACGACGCCGCGCTTGAACACGGTGAGCTGGCTCTCGACTTCCTTGCGCATCGGACCTGCAGGGGACACGGTGGCGCCATTCCTAGCAAACCGGCTGCATGCTTGGGAACCGCGGCGAGGGAAGCCCTGCGTCCCGATGCTGCGGCAGGTCGCAGAGACCTCCGCATGTGCTCGCGAATCCGAACTCCAAGGCCTTCCGGTATGCCGGCAGCACGCCCAGCGCCGCTCCGCGCCAACCCCGGCAACCACGAAGAGGCCCGACGGTGCTAGCCTGACACCTGAATCAGCCGGTTCGATGTCCAATGCCCCCGCGGGTAGCGGAAAACCGCAGGGTCGTCGTACCCTGATCGTCGTCGGATCCGACGACGGGGGGAGGCGGAGATGAAGCGACTCGGGATGGAGATCTGCGGACTTGCGGTCCTGACGGCGAGTACGACCACCGCCCAGGTCACGCAGCGGGTGAGCCTCACCTCGGTGAGCGTCGAGTCGGGCGGCAACCAGGGAGGCTGGGGAAGTTACGACCCCTCGATTTCGGCCGACGGCCGGTACGTCGCCTTCGAGAGCGCCTGGCTCTTCGCTCCCGCGAGCCATGCGGAGAACATCTTCGTCCGCGACCGCCGAACCGGAGCGACGGAGCTCGTCAGCGTCGCCTCCGACGGCTCGCCGAGCAATCTCTACGGCGACAGCTACACGCCGTTCATCTCCGGCGACGGCCGCATCGTCGCGTTCACGAGCCGGGCCACGAACTTCGTACCGGGCGACACGAACGGCGTCGGCGACGTGTTCGTCCGCGACCGACAAACCCACACGACCGAGCGCGTGAGCATCGACTCCAGCGGCGCGCAGGCGAACGGCGAAAGCTACGCGTACTCGATCTCCCCCGACGGCCGCTTCGTCGCCTTCTCGAGCGACGCCACGAACCTAGTCCCGGGAGACCTCGGCGGCTTCTACGACGTTTTCCTCCGCGACCGTCGGACCAGCACGACCGAGCTCGTCAGCGTGAGCTCGAGCGGCGCGCAAGGGAATGGCCACTCCTACAACTCTTCGGTCTCCGCCGACGGCCGCTTCGTCGCGTTTCTGAGCGACGCGTCGAACCTCGTGCAGGGCGACACGAATCAGTTCACCGACGTCTTCGTCCGCGACCGCGCCAGTGGAACGACCGAGCGGGTGAGCGTCGGCATGAACGGGCAGACGAACTGGTACACGTCCTGGTACACGCCCGCGGTCACTCCCGACGGCCGCTACGTCGCTTTCGACTGGAGCGTCTGCGACGCGTGCTCGCGCGACGTATACGTCCGTGATCGCCAAGTTGGAACGACGGAGCTCGTGAGTGCCAGCCCGAGCGGCGGATGGGGCAACGACGAGAGTGGCGGTCAGTCGATCTCCGACGACGGACGCTACGTGGCCTTCGGCAGTCTTGCCAGCAACCTCGTCAGCGGGGACACGAACGGGTGGGGGGACGTTTTCGTCCGCGACCGCCAGCTCGGCACGACGGAGCGCGCTAGCGTCGACTCGACCGGAACGCAGGGCAATGGCCAAAGCGGCGCGTGGATCTTCGGCGTCGGCCCTTCGATGTCCGCCGGCGCTCGCTGCGTGGCGTTCGAGAGCGAGGCGGGGAATCTCGTGCCTGACGACACGAACGGAACGTGGGACATCTTCGTCCGCGAACGGTCGAACACGGAGTACGAGAGCCTGTGCGAACCCGGCTTCAGCGGCGCCGTGAGCTGTCCCTGCGCCAATCCGCCGTCGAGCCGCGGACGCGGGTGCGACAACTCGGCCGCAACGGGCGGCGCGCGGCTGTCGGTCGGGGGTGGTTCGTATTTGTCCTCCGACAGCCTCTTCTTCACGACGGACAGCGAGACGTCGAGCGCGCTGAGCATCGTGGTGCAGGGGACGAGTTCGTTGCCGAATGGCGCGGTCTTCGGACAGGGCGTACGCTGCGTGCGCGGAACGTTGACGCGCCTCTACGCGAAGACGGCATCAGCTGGGAGCATCACGGCCCCGGACTTCCAAGCAGGCGAGCCGACCATTCACACACGCTCGGCCGCTCTCGGTGATCCGCTTCTGCCGGGGAGCAGGCGCTGGTACATGGTCTGGTACCGCGACGCCACCGTGCTCGGCGGGTGCCCCGCGTCGAGCACGTTCAACACGACGCAGGCGAAGGAGGTCTCCTGGACGCCGTGAAGACGATGCGAGCAACGTTGAGGACGAGGCAACCAAGATGTAGCGACTCGGGTTGATCGTGTGCGCGTTCGCGACTCTGCTCTCGAGCACGGCCGACCCCCGCAAATGGATGGCCCTTCTCCCCGACGGCCTAGTCGTGCGCAAGATCCTCGCCCACCTCGGCCTCTCCACGGAGCCTCTACCCCTCGCGCCGGCACGAGCGCTGACCGAGCACGAGTTCGCGTGGTAGCTCCTGATCCACGCTCGCGTCTCGAACCCACGCCTTCAGGGGTTTGCAAACGGAAGCCCTGCGTCCCGAGCGCTCGTGAACTCGAGCCCCACGGCCTCCTGGTCGAGCCTTCTGGTTCGCCGCCCGCCGGTCTTTCCTGAGGCTCCCCCACTCACCGACCAGGACGGATGCCCGAAGTCGTCTGACGGTGGCAGGCTGCCCCTGTGTGATCCGCTTGGATGGCCTATCCTCATTTTCTCGCTCGGTGCGGTGATTCGGCGCGAGGACGAGAAGGAGTCGAGCGAGACCGGCGCGGTGCTGTCGGGAACGGCGTAGGCCGCTAGTCGCGATTCATCCACACAATGTACTGCGGGACAGTGGAGCCCTGCGAGGGCTCGACTCCGACCAACTTCCACCCTCCGCAGCGAAGCGTCAGCTGGGAAGGCACGTCACGGAGCTGGAGGCGAGCTTCGCCTTCCTCGTCGCTCGTCGCGACTGCGGCCGGTCCGACGTCTACGCGAACATCGCGGAGCGGTGGACAGGCAAGAGCCCCGATCACCACGGTGGCCCCGGGAAATGTCCACACCTCCCATGGCCACGGATCGGCTTGGAACGAGGCCGGATCCCCTGCTCGGAATAGCAGAGAGACTCCCCACCCCGGGATCAGATCCGACCGTGCGATTCGGCCCCTCTCGTTCTCGTGGAAGCTATCCTGGTCGCCGAAAGCGGGGGCGTACCCTTCGCTCCAGATGCTCCAGGACAACGGTGCATCGCGCGCGATCCGCCAGCCGCCCTTCGGGCTTCGTTCCGGGCGTCCGAAGATCGATCCCTGAGGACCAAACGCAACCTGAAAGTCGTTGATCCGCTGATCCGTCCGAGCATCGCGGACGTCGAAACCAAATTCCGATTCGTCGGACGCCTCGACCCCACGCGGGTCGAGATCTCCCGGTGGCGTGGACACACGCGCGACGAAAGGCCGGAAGGCTGGTGAACATTCCATTGCGATCTCGGTCATGTCGAACTCGGCCGCAGGGAAGTCGAAGAATGACCCGGAGAAGGCTGGGTCCAGCCAACCGCGAGCGAAGGACCCGGCTGCCACGAGGCGCAAGCGGACGAGTATCCTTCCTTGGCGCCACTCAGAGGTGGTCTCCGGGAATTGCACATCGAAGAAGGCCTCCTTCTCAGTTCGAATCATCTGGATCGGTAGGAGGCGCATCGATCCGGGGAAGACCTCGAGATCCTGGAGCACGACCTTGTGGTCCGTCGCATGAGCGAGGAGACGCCACGGCCCCGGTCTCACTCGATCGAATGAGAACGCACCCTTCGAATCCACTCGGATTTCGTGCCAGATCGGCGTCTCACCCTCCGTGCCGTTCGTCGATTTCGGGAGCAAGAGAACGGAGGCCCCAGGATTGAATGTGTGAACACTGGTCTGGTTGCCGTCCTGGAACATGTCCGTCGACCAAAGCAGCGATCCCGACACCTCGCCGTAGTCTGCGCTCGCACGAATCCTCGTGCGGGGCTGTATTCCGACCGTGGACGGGACTGCGGCCCTGCCCTCCGACGCGGTGCCACACATGCGGACCTCGACGCGCGGTGTCCTGCGGTCGTCTGGATTCCACAACGCGGTGGGGTAGCGCAACCAGGGAGGCGTTCCTGGTCGGACTTGGAGCCAGGGCCAGTCCCGGTCGCCGATGCCTTCGAGCCTCGCCCTCGCCTCCAGGCTTGTCGATCGCACTAGGATCACGCCTGCGATGCCGTTGGGTCGGGCCGTCTCTACAAGTCGAGCCGTGCAGGCCACGGCATCCCCAGGTTCGACGAGGAGAGGAATCGTGGGCCCGATCCTCGCGCGGAGGATCCCCAGGTCGGACGCAAGAGCGGGATCGAAGTCCCGTTCGAACTGCTCGATCCTCGAGTCGAGATCGATGAGTTCGACGACGAGTTTCCCGCATGGGAATGCCCGGAGAGTCTCGAACGCACCTTCCGCTCCGGTGGAGACCCGCTCGGAACGATTTCCGCAGACGAGGGACACGATCAATGCCGGTATCGGCTCGTCGGTACGTTCGTCGACGACGCGACCGCGAATCCGCATGCCCGAAGTGGGGCCTTGTTCCTCGGGACCAGCGGGGCGGGAATCTGCGGCGACTTGTGCTCCCTTCGCGGGAGCTCCGGCCGTCGGGGAACCTTGCGCGGTGACCATCTCCTGAGCTTCGGTGAGCGCCGACTCCCGACCCTCGCTCGCCGTCGTCGCCTCGTTACTCGCGGGGAGTGGGATCCTCGAGTCCACACCCGCAACCGTCCAGGAATGGAGGACGTAGAGGAGGAGGATTGCGATGCCGCCCAGAAAGATCAGGACGAGATCTCGGACGGCACGGCTTCTCATCGGATGCCGAATCTGGCTCGGTTCCTTGCGCCTCTTCTGTCCACGGAGGCAGGTTCTACTCCTGACACCCCGTTGCAGGCGAGCGCCAGCTGAGGAGTGCGAACCTCGCCGCTCCCGGGAGCGCCCGGTAGACGAGCAGTTCCTCATTGCCGGGATCCTCCGGCCACTCACCGGTCCAGATCACGCCTGTCCGCATTGCGGCGGCACGCGCAAGCTGCTCGCGCTGCTCACCGACGGTCTGGTCGTGCGCAAGATTCTCACCCACCTCGCGCTCTCCACGGAGCCTCCATCCCTCTGCTGGCCAGCGCTCCGCTCGAGCCCGAGCTCACTTGGTAGCTCGCGACTTTCGCTCGCGTCTCGAACCCCCGCCTTCAGGGGTGCGCGTACGGAAGCCCTGCGTCCCGAGCGCTCGTGAACCCGAACCCCACGGCCTCCTGGTCCAGCCTTCTGGTCCGCCGCCCGCCGATTTTCCCTGAAGCTCCCCCACTTACTGACTCGGACGCATGCCCGAAGTCGTCCGATGGTGGTAGGCTCCCCCTGCGTCAAGCGCTTCGATTTCCTATCCTCCGGACGTGCAGATCCTGCGCGACAAGAAGCTCATGTAGCAGGCGAGGTCGGAAGGGGGCGCGCCTTGGAGGTCCGATACAAGTACCCGCTGACGGTTCGTCACATCGCGACGGCCTTGCAACGCAATCGGGCAACACAGCCGCGTAGGTGGATCTCGGCTGTCATGTGGTGGGTAGGCTTGCCAGGCTCCGTCTTCCTCGTCGGAGCGGGCTTCTACTTCGGCGAGTGGTGGAAGGGGGCGCTCCTCGGCCTGTTCTTCGGGACGTGCTTCTACTGGTTCCTATTTCCCGATCGGGGAGCGCTCAAGGCCTTCCGCCGCTCTCCGAGCCACGAACAGGTGCACGAGATCCTGCTCTCGGATGCTGGAGTCTCGTCGCGGCTTCCACTTTCTGAGACCACGGAACGCTGGGCTGTCTACCGAAGGGCGCGGGCATTCCACGACGGAATCCTCCTGTACCAGGACGGCGGGAACTTCCACTGGCTTGCCGACGCAACGCTCACCCTAGGGACCCGTAGCGAGGCCGAGGAACTCCTGCGGTCGAAGGTCGATGACTTCGCGGCGGCGAGACAAGGCTAGGGCTCGCCCGCCCTGATGAATTTCCGCCGAGTGCAAGGTCGACCACCCGCCGCAAGGGCCGCGACTGCTGCCGTCCGCGCGACGTGCGGGCATGGGCGCGCTCTACCCTGCCTGCTCCTGGCCGGGCTCGCAGCCCGTGAGTTCCGCTCTCCCCGGCATCCGCAGGCACCGCCGCAGTCCGGACACCGGCCCACCCGCCCAGCGTGATCCGCGTGAAGGCCGGGGCCGGCTTTCCGCCGCACAACCCTGCGCTGGACTCGTGCGCTTGGAGTTAGCATGCCCCGCTTGGAGTTGCTTGGCTCCCGTGCGTCTCGTCCCCGCCTCCGACCGCGCGCTCCTGGTCGTGTTCGACGACGCGATCACCGACGCGGCGGCGAGAGACGTCCGGCGGCTCCACGCCTGGCTCTGCGACGAGCCGCTCCCGGGCGTCGTCGACCTCCACCCCGCCTACGCCAGCATCCTCGTCCGCTTCGATCCCCTGCGCGCCGATCCGGGAGCGATCGAGGACGCCCTCAGAGATCGCGCCGGACGCCTGGCCGGCCACGCCGAGCCCGCGCCACGGACGATCGAGATCCCGGTGCGCTACGGCGGCGAGGAGGGCCCGGACCTGGCCGATGTCGCGCGCGCGACGGGCCTCGTGGAGCGCGAGGTGATCGAGCGGCACGCGGGCGCGAGCTACGACGTCCGCTTCCTGGGCTTCTCGCCCGGCTTCCCGTACCTGGCCGGCCTCCCCGCGTCGCTCTTCACGCCGCGGCGCGAGAGCCCGCGCCGGCGCGTGCCTGCGGGGAGCGTCGCGATCGCGGGGGCGCAGGCCGGGATCTATCCCCTGGCTTCGCCCGGGGGCTGGAACCTGATCGGGCGCACGGACCTCGTCCTGTTCGATCCGCGCCGGGAGCCGCCCGCGCTGCTCATGCCCGGGGACCGCGTGCGCTTCGTTCCCGCGAGCGCGCGATGAGCGTGATCCGGGTCGAGAAGCCGGGATTCCTCGCCACGGTCCAGGACCTGGGGCGACCCGGCTTCGCCGCGCTGGGCGTCTCGGCCTCCGGCGCGGCGGATCCGATCGGGCTGCGCATCGGAAACCGTCTGGTCGGGAACGACGAGGGCGCGGCCGCGATCGAGATGACACTTCTGGGCGGCGCCTTCCGTTTCGAGGAGGACGCGACGATTGCGATCGCGGGCGCGAGCGTCGGGGATCGCGCGCTCGCTCCCTGGCGGGCGCATCACGTTCCGGCGGGCGGGACGCTCGCGTGCGTACCGCTGCGCTGCGGCGCGCGAGCCTATCTGTGCGTGCGCGGGGGGATCGACGCGCCGCTCGTCCTCGGGAGCGCGTCGACGCACCTCGTCACGGGACTCGGCGGCCTCGAAGGGCGCGCGCTGCTGGCCGGGGATCGCCTCTCGACCGGCGACCGCGCCGTCCGGGAGCCGGTCGCAGGCGCGATCGACCCGGGCGCGATCCCGGGCTATCGCGCAGGCGAGCCGCTCCGCGTGACCGACGGCCCGCAGGCGGGCTGGTTCGCGGACGCGGCGCGCTCGGTGCTCGTCGAGGCGGCGTGGACGGTCACAGAGGCTTGCGACCGCATGGGGATCCGCCTGGACGGACCCGCGCTCGACCGGCGAGCGCCCAGGGAGCTCGTCACCGAGGGCGTGGCCCTGGGCGCGATCCAGGTTGCCGGCGACGGGCAGCCGATCGTCCTCTTCGTCGAGCACCAGACGACCGGCGGCTATCCGAAGATCGCGAACGTGATCGCGGCCGACCTGGCACGCCTGGGCCAGCTCAGCCCGCGGGACCGGATCCGCTTCGAGCGCGTGTCGCTGGACGAAGCGCGCGCGGCGCTCTTCGCGCAGGAGGCGGCGCTGCGTGGGCTCTGAGCGGCAGGCGATCCCGCGCGCCGCGTGGCTCGCCCTGGGCGCGGCGGGCGCGGGCTGGATGCTGGACGCGTTCGACGTGATGCTCTACGCCTTCGCGCTGACCGCGATTCGCGAGGAGTTCGCGCTCTCGTCGGCGGCCGCCGGGGCCCTGGCCTCGGCGACGCTCGTGTTCTCGGCGCTGGGCGGGATCGCCTTCGGCGTGCTGGCCGACCACATCGGCCGCGTGCGCGCGCTCGCGCTCTCGATCCTGGTCTACTCGATCGGCACGGCCTCGACCGCGGCATCGCACACCGTGCTCGAGCTCGTCCTGTGCCGCGCGATCGTCGGCATCGGGCTGGGCGGGGAGTGGAGCGCGGGCTCGGTGCTCGTCGCGGAGAGCTGGCCGGGCGCCTCGCGCGGCCGCGCGATCGGCTTCATGCAGGCGGGTTGGGCGGTCGGGTACGCCCTGGCCGCGATCGTCTCGGCCGCGGTCCTCCCGACCCATGGCTGGCGCGTCCTGTTCGTCCTCGGGATCGCTCCCGCGCTGCTGACCTTCGCGATCCGGCGGGCGGTCCCCGAGCCCGCGCTCGCACGGCGGGCCGAGGGCCCGCGCGGCCTGCGCGCGCTCTTCCGCCCGCCGCTCCTCGGACGCGTCGCCATCGCGACCTCGTTCGCCACCGCGCTCCTCTTCGCGTACTGGGGCCTCTTCACGTGGGTTCCGACGTACCTCGCCAGCCCCGCGGAGCGCGGCGGCGCGGGCCTCGGGCTGGTGCGGAGCACGCCCTGGATCCTCGCCATCCAGGCCGGCGCCTTCGCCGGGTACACGACGTTCGGCTTCCTGGCCGACAAGATCGGCCGCCGGCCGGCGGTGCGCCTGTTCGTCGCGGGCGCGGCCCTGGTCGTCCCGGTCTTCGCCCTCGCGTCGCACCGGCCCGCGCTCCTCTTCGCGCTCGCTCCCGCAGTCGGCTACTTCGGCCACGGCGCGTTCTCGGTGTTCGGGAGCCTGCTGGCCGAGCTGTTCCCGACCTCGATCCGCGGCACGGCGCAGGGGCTGTGCTACAACGCCGGCCGCGCGCTCTCGGCTCTGGCGCCCGCGACGCTGGGCGCGATCGCGGACGCGCGTGGACTCGGCGCGGCGCTGGCGCTGACCTCGGCCTTCTTCCTCGCGGCCGGCATCCTGGTCGGCTACCTTCCCGAGACGAAGGGGGCGGAGCTCTCGTGAGGACGATCGACCTCAACGCCGATCTGGGCGAGCGGTCGGGCGAGGAGCCGCTCTACGCGCTGGTGACCTCGGCCAACGTCGCCTGTGGCGGGCACACGGGCGACGAGGCGTCGATGGGCGCGGCGGTGCGCCTCGCGCTCGCGCACGGGGTCGCGCTCGGCGCGCACCCGAGCTACCCCGATCGGCCGGGCTTCGGCCGCACGATACCGCGCGCCTTCGACCGGGGCGAGCTGGCCGCGTCGATCCAGGCGCAGGTGGGGGAGCTGGCGCGGATCGCGCGCGGTCTCGGCGCGCGCCTGACGCACGTCAAGCCGCACGGCGCGCTCTACAACGAGGCGGCGCGCGACCCGAAAACGGCCGCGCTCGTCGCCCTGGCTCTCGAGCCGGTCGCCCAGGACCTGATCCTCGTCGGCTTGGCGGGCTCCGTTGCAATCGATTTGTGGCGCGAGCGCGGGTTCCGCGTGGCGGCGGAAGGGTTCGCGGACCGCGCGTACCGGCACGACGGCTCGCTCCTCCCCCGTTCCGAGAAAGGCGCGCTCGTGACCGACCCGGCGGCGGCGGTGGCGCAGGCCCTGCGCCTGGCGCGCTCGGGGACGGTCGAGACGATCTGCGTTCACTCGGACTCGCCCGGGGCCGCGTCGATCCTGGAGGCGGTCCGCAACGGCCTGCGCGAAGCCGGCTTCGAGCTCCGGTCCCTGGCGGGCTAGCCCGGATCTCTCACGACATGTGAGCAACACGCCGTCGCCTCGTTCGTAAGTGGAGTTGGTTACACGAGCTCCAACCCACAAACGAGGGCGGACGGCGATGACAGATTGTACTCAGCGCGAGATGCGCTTTGAAG
>JBGPOP010000049.1:0-25646 GCA_041488095.1 Planctomycetota bacterium | reverse complement strand
TTTTTGGCCCTGGGGTTGCGCTTTTGCGCGGCCGCCCTAAACCGCCAACACCGAGGAGCCGCCGGCGGTTGCTCGCCGGCGGTGCGGTGGCGAGTTGCGATGCTTCTGCACGGGCGTCCGCGAGCGATCACCGTTCCTTCCGCATCGGTCCACCGCTCTTCGAGCACTTTCGCGTCCGCAACGGCAGATGACACGCAACTCGCAACCGCACCGCCGGCGAGCAACCGCCGGCGGTTCCGCTGCATTCGCGGCCCGCCGCGGACGGCGGGCCGCGAATGCAGCGGCCCAGGGTGGGCTCGATCTCCTCGCTCCTAGCGTTGGAAGATCGGCAGCAACCCTTCTGGCAGCGCCAGCACCAGGCAGTTCGTCGCGGTCGCGTACGCGTCGCCGAAGCGCTCGTCGTGCCAGGAGCCATCCTCGCGCTGGCTCGTCAACAGGAGCTTCGTCTCGGCCAGGGTCCAGCGCTCGAACGCGTCGCGGTCGGCGCACTGCCACAGGGCCTGCGCGAGGACCCAGCGTTCGTAGAACGGGCACCAGGCGTGGCGCGCGTCGCGCTCCTCGGGGAGCCGCCGGTCCTCGAGCGCTTCCTGCGGGTGCGCGTCGATCCAGGTCTCCCGCGCGGCGAGCCCGCGGAACAGGTGGCCGTAGGCTTCCTCGAGCACCTTGCCCTCGTACTTGCCGGCCGCATTCAGCGTCGCGATCGCCGCCGCGGTCAGCGCCAGCGTCGAGCGCTCGTCTCCGAGCGCGTAGCGGAACGATCCGTCCTCCTTCTGCGAGCGCGCCAGGTAGTCCAGCGCGCGTGCGATCGTCAGCGGGTCGACCTTGAAGCCCGCGTTGTGGGCGGCGCGCAGCGCCTGCACCTCGCAGATCGTGATCGAGCCTTCGTGATCGAGGGACTTCTTCGGCTCGTACCACCAGCCGCCCTCGACTCCCTGGCTCCTTTCGATGCACCCGATCGCGGCGCGCAGCGCGCGCTCGATCCGCGCGCCGCGCTCGCTCTTCGGCGACAGGCCCGCCGCCTGCGACAGCGCCAGCGTGGCGAGACCGTGCCCGTGCATCCGCGAGAGCGCGTCGCCCTTCAGCGCGATGTAGCCGAGGTCCTTCGATTGCGGGTCGAGCTCCGTGTGCGCGGCGAGCCAGTCGATCGAGATCGAGAGCTCCCGGCCCTGGGGGCCGCGATCGGGTGCGCTGCCTCCCGCCATCCAAGCCAGCGCCGCGAGCGCCGTGACGGCCACCGGGGCGGGATCCTGCGCGCCGGCTCGAGGCAGCGAGCCATCGGGTGTCGTGGAGGCCGCGCGCGCGAGCCAGGCCAGGCCGCGCTGGAGCGACGCGCGCGCGGGCTCGCGCGCGCCCTCCGCGCTCGCCTCGCGTGCGCGCGGTGAGTCCGTCGCGGGCCTCCCGGGCGGGCTCTGGATCGCGCGCGTCTCGGACGTCGCTGATCCTCCGCCGTCCGCGCGCGCGCCGTCGAGCAGCGTGCGCGGCCCGGCCGGAACGAGCGCCGCGAGCGCGAGGCTCAGGAGCCCGTGCGCTTGGCCAGGCGCCGGTAGTAGGCGTCGATCCAATCGCGGTACTGAGCGGGCATGTCGCCGCCGCCCTGAGCGCGGAAAACGTCTCGCACGTGGACCGGCAGCTCGCCCCACTTCTCGACCGTCGCAGCGCCGGAGCGGGCCTCTTCGGTCGGCGACTTGGGCGGCTGGCCCGAGGGCGCGTTGCGCGCCGTCGCGCTCGACGCCTGGTCTCCCCGAGGCACGCTGCCGTCCTTCTGCGACGGGTTGCGCTCCTCGCCTTCGCCGCCGCCCTCCTTGGGAGTCTTCTCGGGCGCCTGCGGCGTCGCCTCGCGCTGGGTCGTGCTTTCGCCTTGCCGATCGAGCGGGCTCTTGCCCGGCTCGGATCCGCCCTGGCCCTGGCTGCCCTGCGCACCCTTTTGGTCGCTCTTCTTGTTGTCCGACGAACTGCCGGACGATCCGGAGGGCCTTCACAAGCCTCCGGCTGGACTGCCGCTTCATGTGCTTCCCGGCGGGTGGGGGTGATCGGCCAGCTCGAGGATGCGGTCGATGCCCGCGACGACCGCCTTGCCGCGCTCCTCCGAGGCTTGCAGGAGCTTGTCGATCCCCTCGATCGCATCCGCGGACTTCTTCTCCGCGGCTGCGGTCGAGGCGCCGCCCGCGCTCGCATCCGAGAGCAGGCGGTCGATGTCGCGCAGGTCCTTCTCGATCTTCTTGAAGAGCCGCTGCATCTCGACGTGGGGATCGTCCTTGCCCGCGGGTGCGCCCGTGAGCGGCCCCGGAAGCGGCACGGGGACCTTGCCCTGCGGACGCGTCGGATCGTCGAACCGCATCGGCAGGAACATCAGCGCGGCCACGAGCGCAGGCGCTTGGATCGAGGATCGGGCGGGCTTCATGGTGATCTTCATCGGCAGTTCCATCCTGGCACCCATCATGGCTCCTGGACCGGTGGATCGGGAAGCCCCAACCTCTTGCGGAACTTCTCGAACAGGTCGCTGGTGCGCTGGTGGCGCCCGGCCAGGCGCCCGAGGTCCTCGAGGACCAGCGGATCGACCGGCTGACCGGCGGCGATCTCGGAGTGCAGGATCTTGAACCTCGCGAGGCTTTCCAGGTTCTCGACCTCGAGCCGGCGCAGGAGCTTCAGCTCCGCGGCGTCGGGGACGAGTCGATTCTGGCCGCGCTGGTCTTTCGATCCGCTTCCAGATCCCTGTTGCTGCTCCTGTCGCCGGCGCTCCTTCTCGGCCTGGAGCGCTTCGTAGAGCCACGCCAGGCCCTGCTCGACGTCCTGCTGCAGCGCCTGGACGCGCTCGCCGCTCTGATAGCCGCCGTCCTCGCCAAGGTCGCGGGAGAGGCGCCCGAGGTCGCGGGCGGTCTCGTCGAGGACCTCGGCGAAGACCAGGCTCTCCTCGGCGCGGATGGCCTTGCCGATCTCGCCCGTGCGCGCCCCCAGCGCTTCCTCGGCCTTGGCGACCTTGCGCAGCCGGAGGCGCTGCGTGTGCGTCGCGGGCTCCGCTTCCTTGCGAGTGCCGTCGATCTCGATCGTCGCGCGCATCTGTTCGCGGTGGCCCTCCTGCAGCGCCTTGACCTGCTCGGCGACCTTGAAGAGCAGCTCCTCCGCGCGCAGCTTCTGGTACTGCTCCTCCTCCTCGGAGAGCTCGCGGAGCGACTCGCGCATCTTGCGCTCGGCGTCCTCCTCGGATCCCTGCGCCGGCGTGAGGTCGGCTTCCTCGAGCGACTGCCGCGCGCGCGCGGCGCTCTCGCCCGCCTGGGCGAGGCTCGGGCTCGGTTTGGCCGTGTCGCGCTTCTGGTTGCGGCGCGCCAGATCGAGCAGCTCCTGACGGATCTGCTCCTGCTCCTTGGCCTGCGTCTGCGCCTGCTCGCGATCCTCCGGGCGCGAGAGCGGCTTGCTCCGACGCGCATTCTCGGCCGCCTCCTGGAGGCGCGAGATGGCTTCCCTCTGCGCGCTCGACGCGGAGGAGGCGCTGCCCTTGCTCAGGCTCCGGGAGGCCGACTCCATCGAGCTCTGGGCGGCCGCGAGAGCGGCTTTCGCGGCCTCTCCGGTGGATCCGGCCCGGGATTCGGGGGGTGTTCCCTCCTCGGCCTCCTGCGCGGCCTGCCGGGAGAGCGCGTCCATCGACTGCGCCAGCTCCGCCTGCTCCCGCGCGAGGGCACGAGCCGGCTCGCTCTGCTCCGGCGACTGCGGGGCCTCGGCGCGCTGCGCGCGTGCGCGCGCGAGGGCCTCGCGCGCCGCGGAGAGACGCCGCTCGGCTGCGCGTGCGGAAGCGGCCGCGTCCTCCGCCTCGCCCTTCGAAGCGCTCTGCGCGGCGCCTTGCTGCGCTTCCGCGGCTGCGGAGAGCGCACTCCGCGCCTCTTCGCCCGGACTCGTCTTCCCTTCCTGGAGAGCGCCGAGCGCGCGCTCCAGTCGCGCCGATTCCTCGGACGCCGCGGCCTGCGAGGAGGAGAGCGCCTTGGAGAGTGTCGCCTGCTCGTCGAGCCCGGCGGAGAGGGCCCGTCCGGCTTCCTCCGCAGCGCGCCGGGCCGCTTCGGCGCGATCTTCGAGCCCCTGCTCCTGTTCCGGGCCGCCCGCTGGGGCACGGAGCGCCGCGCGCGCTCTCGCGGCGACCTCCCCGGCCGCGGTCTTCGGGTCTCCGAGCTTGCCGAGCGCGGCCAGCGCCGCCTCGCGCCGCTCGCGCGCGGCGGCGAGCTCGGCTTCGGCCGCCTGCTCCAGCGCGGCAGCCTGGTCCGCGGCGGCGCGCCCGGCGTCCGCGCGGCCCGCAGGCGTCGCCGGCACCTGGGCGAACGCCTGGGCTGCGGCTCGCAGCGCCTTGGCGGCGCGCGGGTCGGCCGACTCACCGGCGGAGCGGTCGCGCCGCTCCTCGCGATCGGCCGCAGTCTCGAGGTCGCGCTGTGCGGCAGCGAGGTCGGCCTTCTCGTCACGCGCCGCGGCGGCCGCAGCGCGCAGCTCGCGCGCGGCCTGCGCCAGGCGCTGCGCGGCCGCCGCACGCTCGGACGCCTGGGAGAGCGACGGCGCAGCGACCTCCAGGGCGGGCTGCTCCGCAGGCTTCCAGGACTCGAGCACGGCGGCGTCGGTCGACTGGCGGGTCGCGAGCGCCTCGAGCGCGCGCTCGATCGCCTCGAGCTCCATCTCGCCGCTCTGCCGGGCTTGCGTCTCGGTGCGCGCCAGAAGATCGCGTTGGGCCACGATCGCCTTCTCGATGCCCTGCTGGAGGTCCTTGCGCCCGGGTCCGGCGGCCTTGTCGTCGAGCGCGGCGGTCTTCTGGCGCAGATCCTTCTCCTGGTCGGCCAGGGCACCGAGATCGGCCTTGATCTTGCGCAGCTCCTCGAGCGAGCGCTCCAGGTCGTCGATCCCCTGTCGATCGGTCAGGATCGCGTAGAGCTTCTCCAGGCCGCGGACGACCGCTTCCTGGACCTCGAGCGCCTGCACCGACTGCCCCGACTCGAGGCTCGAACGTGCGCCGCCCATCAGCTCGTCGACGGTCTTCGATCCCTGATCTGCGGCACGATCGGCGAGGTGGGACAGGCCCTCGCGCAGGAGCTTGGCGGCGTGCGTGCGCCCCTCGGCTTCGAAGCGCGAGGCGAGCACCTCCATGGTCTGGCGCAGGCGCGCGAGCTGTCGCTGCAGGAGCGCCTGGTCGTCGGCCAGCGCCGAGCGCTCGCGGCTGGATGCGCCCGGACCCTGCGCGCGCGCCTCGCTCCGGGCCGGCCAGGAGAACAGCAGGGACAGGGCCACGAGGGTCCACGGGAGCATGGAGTTCGTCGCGGCTCGCTTCATCTCAGTGTTCCTTGGCGAAGGTTCGTGTGCGCTCGTTGAGAGTCTTCTGCCCGTTGAGGATGTCGCGCGTCAGGCCGAGCACCGACTGGTAATTGTCCCACTCGGCGAGCAGCTCGAGGAGATTCTCCATCTTCTCCACCACCGCCTTCTGGCTCTCGGCCGCGGAGGCGAGCTCGGCGTGCACGCGCGCGAGGTCGGAGGCGTCCTGGGCCCGCGCCAGGGAGCGCGTCGCCGCGGGTGCGTCGACCTCGCTGACCTCCAGGGAGAGCCCCGCGATCGCGAGCAGCCGTCCCGCCAGCCCGCCCGGCGTGCCACCCGCCGCGCGCTCCTCCGAGGCGATGTCGCGCCAGACCTCCGGATCGAAGCTCCGGTCGGAAGCGGCCTGGCGCTGGTCGAGCCGGTCGAGCAGGGACGTCGCGCGTTCGTCGATGCGCGCGTAGAGCACGCCTTCGACCGCAGAGCACAGCTCGCGCGAGAGCGAGCGCGCGTCGCCCTCGACCCGGCGCTCGCCCGTCGCCGCGGCGAACAGCTCGTCGCCGGCCTCCCCCGAGAGGAGCGCGTCGCTCTGGAGGCCGGCGATCAGCTCCAGCGTGCGGCCCTGCTTCCCGCGCTGCAGCTCGGAGAGAGCGGCTGCCGAGGCGCGCACGCGCCCCAGGCGGTCCTGCAGGCGCCGCAGGTACTCGTCGGCGGAGACGACGCGCACGCGCAGCGGAGCGCTCTTGCCCTCGTGCGCGGAGGGCTCGTGGTTGTCCGAGGCGGAGACGACGACGTCGATCTGGGCCCCGGGCGCGGCCGACTCGGGGCCGGCCAGGTCGGCGACCTCGATCCGCGCGCGCGCCAGCGCCACGGCCCGGAAGGCCGTGGAGGAGGAGGGGCGGGGTGCGCTCCCGCTGCGATCCGTGGCGCGCTCGCTTGCACCCGCGGCGTGCGCATCGGCGCCTCGATCGCTGGCCCGATCGGACTCGGAGCGCTCCTCGCGGGTCACGAGCCTCCACTCGAGGTCGCGGGATGACGGGGGCGCGGCCGCCCGATCGGGCGGGGTCGCAGGAGCCGCGGCGGCCGGGGCGGGGATCGCGGTGTACGACATGCGCGCGATCCCGAAGTCGTCGCGCGCGCGGGCGCGCAGGGCGATCAGGCCGCCGGGGACCGTGTCGAAATCGCCTCGTCCGGGTGCGAGGACCTCGACTTCGGGCGGGCGGTCCTCGGTGACCGTGATCGCGAAGAGACCCGGGTCGGGATTCGCGAGCCCGGCCGCGTCCAGGAGCTCGATGCGGTAGCGCAGGCTCTTCTCCGGAGCGAGCCGGAAGGAGAGGCCGGGCCCGCTCCCGGTCGTGTCCTCCGGCGCGCTCTCCACCGCTGCCGCCCGGACGGGCCGAGGGAAGGGCGCTCGGGTGAGGTCGACCACGCGGTCCTCGGGCAGCAGCCGGGCCTTGCCGGTCGCGTCCGAGGGGTCGGGCAACACGTGGACGACGAGACGACTTCCGGCGAGGACCTCGGCGTCGCCGCCTTCGACCGAGTGCGGCGCGAGCCCGCTGTAGGCCGGGGGCTCGACCTCGATCGCGAGACCGACGACGTCGGGCGGGCGCAGCACGACGAGCCGCACGGTCGGGTCCTGGTCGAGATCGTCGCCGCCGGTGGCGTAGATCTCGAGGTCCTCCTGCACGGACCTCAGGATCGTGCGAAAGACCGCGCCGCCCGAGGCCGTGATCACGGCGCGATGGCCGCCCGAGAAGTGGAGCGTGACCTCGTCGGGGACGGCGCCTTCGGCGCGCACGAGGACGGGCACGTCCGAACCGCGCGCGACGCGCACCTCGCAGGGCTCCCCGGGGAGGGGAGCGCGCGAGGGAGCCGCTCTCGCGGGCGAGATCTCGATCGAGAGGTGGGTCCGCTGCGGCCAGGGCGTGTCGCCGCCGAAGAGTCGATCGAGGAAGACTCGCGCGGCCTGCGGGCTCGAGAGGAGCACTCCCGCGCACAGGACGCCCGAGAGCGAGCCGACCAGGAGGCGCAGGCGCGGACCCCGGGGGTCGAGCGCTCGCGAGGGATCGAGGCGCGCTGCGGCGGACTCCGCGTCGACGAGGATCGCCGCCTCGAGATCGCCCGTCCCGGGATCCGGAGCAGGATCGGGTTCGACGGAGCGCCGCGGCCTCCCGCCGATCTCGGCCGCGGTGATGAGGAGCTGGCGCAGCTCGGGATGGGCGCGCTCCAGGAGGACCGCACACGCTCGGCGGTCCGGGCGCGCGCGCAGCGGCCGGACGAGCCCGATCAGGACGAGATAGGTCGGGACGGCGCCCAGGAAGAACAGGTGGATCCAGCGGACGCCGCGCGGCACGTGCAGGCTCCAGTCGAGCGCGTAGTCGAGGAGCAGGAGCGCCACCGTCGCCGTCACGACGGTCGAGAGACCGTGGATCCAGACCAGCCTCGTCATCCGACCGTGCACGCGGTCGAGCAGGCGTTCGAGGCTGCCGTGTTCGGATCCGGGTCGGGCCATGGTCGGTCGCTCGCGCTCCCTCAACGCTGGAAGATCGGCAGGAACCGGTAGGGGATCTCGAGGATCAACACGCCCACGGCCGTGCCGAAGGCCGGGCCGGGGCCGATGTCGTTCGGCCAGGAGCCGTCCGTCCTCTGGATCGACAGCAGGACCCGCCGCACTTCCTCGAAGTACGGTTCCCAGTAGGGACTGCCCGCGGTGTACATGGCCTGCACGGCGTAGTAGTGCCCGTACCAGAAGTAGTAATGGCCTTCGGAAACCGGGCTCTGGGGCGAGGGCATCCGGTCGAAGCGCACGAGGTCGTGCGACAGGTAGTCCAGGCCCTTGTGGATCAGCTCGTCGGAGTACACACCCAGGCCGTGCAGCGCTGTGACGCCTGCGGCCGTCAGCGGGAAGGAGGTGCGCGAGTGCACGTCCTTCTGGTACCGGAAGGTCCCGAGCTCGGCCTCCATGCCGGGCATGAAGGGTCCCGCGAACTCCCCGGGGCGGTCGCGCGTGTAGGCCGACGCGACGACGTAGCGAGCGGCGCGGTCGACGGTCGACTTGGGCACGCGGATGCCGATGTTGCGGGCGGCGCGCAGCGCGATCACCTGGCACACGACGATCGACATGTCGGACTCCCGTGAATAGGGCTCGTAGCGCCAGCCGCCCTCGTCGTTCTGCGACTTGACGATGAAGTCGACCGCCTTCTGCAGCTCCGCCTCGACGTCCTCCCGGTGCGTCATCCCGCACACCTCGGCCAGGAACAGCGTGGCGAAGGCGTGGTCGTACATGCGCGAACCCGAGCGCGTGATGTAGCCGTCCTCCTGGACGCAAGAGAGAACGAAGTCGAGACCGCGCTCGACGTTCGGCCCGTACACGCCGCGTCCCGGCAGATGCCCGCCGGCGAGGAAGGCCATGCAAGCCAGCGAGGTGACGCCCAGGTGTCCCTTGTCCGCCGAGGTGTGGTTGTAATCGTTGTTGAGCTTGTAGCCGATCTTCCCGATCCAGGATCCGTCCGGGGCCTGGTTCGCCGCGAGCCAGGCGAGGCCGCGATCGACGGCCCGCTGGTGCTCGGGGGTGACGACGATCGACGCGGAGCCTTCCACGCGGGACTGCGGCGCGGGCGCCGATGCGCGCACGGAAGCGCCGGCGAGGGCCAGGATGGTTGCGACGGGGAGAGCCAGAACGGGGATCGCGGGATTCATCTCAACACCTCCACCCCACCCTGGCCGCGGACGAGCAGTCCGCCGCCGAGCGGGAAGATCTTCAAGGAGTCGCAGCGCCCCATCACCGGGGAGAGGGAGAGGCTCGAGAGGCTCCTGCCGCTCCCCCTGTCGAGGCACTCGATCGTGGTCATCAGCGAGGGTACGCCGCCCTTGGCCATCACGGAGTAGGCGAGCAGCACGGCGCCGTCCGAGAGGGCCGGCTGGGGCATGAGCGAGAAGGGTGCGCTCGGTTGGAGCAGATCCTCGAAGGCCGGCGTGAGGGCCTGCGACCACATCTCGCCCCCGGCCAGGTCGACCGCGCGCAGGCGCGCCTCGTGCGATCCCTCGCGGCCGCCGAGCAGGAACAGGATCGTGCTCGACAGCGCCAGGCGTCCCGGCCGCACCAGGCCGAGCACCCTATCGGATGCGCCGATGCGCACGCTGGCCAGGGGCGAGAGGGCGCCGATCCGGGTCGAGAGCTCGTAGATCGCGGCCGAGGCGGGCTTTTCGGCGGTGGCGATCGACGAGCGGACGAGGAGCCAGGTCCGCCTCGGGCGTTGGAGCACGGCCACGAGCTCGCGCGCGTCCGGCGGGGACTCCCGGTCCGCCGCGACCGGGCCGCGCGCGCCGAGGTCGTCCCCGAACGCCACGCGCCAGGCGCGCTCTCCGCTCGCGAGGTCGTAAGCCAACACGTGGTTGCGCTCGGGCTCGCGCCCGGCCTGGATCCAGGGGACGATGAGGAGATCGTCCTCGATCCAGGCGTCGTCGGGAGCCGCGGCGCGAACCGGGGTGTCGAGCTCGAAGGACAGCGCCTCGCGCCCGGTGAAGAGATCGAGCGCCACGGCGCGTTTCCTTCCCTGCACGGGCAGGAGCACCACGCGGTTCGACGAGAGCAACGGCAGCGCCGCCAGGCCCGGGTCGAGGATCGGGACGCGCCAGAGCTCGACACCCGAATGCGCGTCGAGGGCCGCGAGATAGCGCCGCCCGCCGTAGAGATCGACCGAGACGATCGCGATGCCGGCCGCGCAGCCGAGCGAGATCGAAGTCGGTGCGGCTCCATCGGGCCGCCACTCCCAGGTCTTGTGCCCTTGCCCGTCGACAGCCGCCACGCCTGCGCCGGTCGCGACGAGGATCCGCCCGGGGGCGAGGGCGGTGCGCCGCGACCAGGCGACGACCGCCGGTCCCAGGGGCGCGGGCGCAAGGGCCAGGGGCACCTCCTCGAAGGCGAGATCCACATCCGGGTTGCCCTTGGACGGGACCACGAGAGCGGTCACGAGCACGGCGCGGCGGTCGCGCGTGATCGGCGTGCGGAGCGCAGCGTAGGATTCGACCTTCTCGTCCGCGTCGCGCGATTCGCCCGAGGCATCCTCTCCGAGCTGGAAGCGGCCGAGGATCTCCCAATCGCTCGCCAGGCGCTGGCCTTCGCGGGTGACCTGCCGGAAACGTCCGGGCGGCGGCGCCGGATCGGGCGGCGTCCAGCGCGCGATCCCGGCGGCGAGCTCCGCCAGCGTCCGGCCGCCGTCGCCGTCGAGGTCGGAGCGCACGCCGCCGTGCGCGACGGCGAGGGTGCGCAGGAGCTCCGTGGCGAGCTCGCGGTTGCCCGCGCGCGCGAAGGACGACGAGAGCCGCAGGAGCACGCGCACCTCGCGCTCGTTCGCGTCGGCGAGTCGCCATCCGCCCCCCGGCGATCCGGGAGTCGCGAGCGGGATCTGGGCTTGGACGATGCGCGCGACGGAGGCGGTGTCGCCGGACTCCATGGCCCATGCGAGCTGCTGATCGTCGGCACGTTCGGCGGCCCGGGAGTGGGGGAAGAGCCGCCCGATCCGCGCGAGCTTGGCCGCGTCCCGTGCGGCCAGCGCCTCGTCGAGCAGCTTCTGCGCGCGCGCCTCGAAGACCTCGTAGCCCGCGCTCCGGCCTTCGCGCACGAGTCGCCCGATGCGCTCGCCGGCGAGCGCGCCCGCCGAGCCCTGCGGCAGCTCGATCTCGGCGTACCTCTCGAGCACGCCGTGAAGCCCGGCCAGCTCCGCCGGCGAGTCTCCCCCGGCCGATGCGGCGGCGATGCGCTCGAAAAGCACCCACAGGCCGACCGGCATTTCGCACGGGACCCAGTCGCGGCGGGCGATGCTGCCGACCATGGGCACGAACCGAGGCAGGGTGGGGGATGGCGCGTGCGTGGCGTCCGGGGTCTCCGCCGGCGTCGCGTCGCATACGAGCGGAAGGTCGGCACAACATCGCTCCACGGCCGCGAGCGCGTCGGCGTAGGCCGGATCCCGCCCTCCATCGGCTGTGCGCAGGAGCGCGAGCTCCTCGAGCAGCGTGTCGCGCAGGGTCGTCGCGTCGGGCGCGAGCGTACGCGCGCGCCGCAGCGCGGCCAGCGCGCCCGCCCGGTCGGCGAGCCCCGCGCGCAGCCGTGCCTGGGAGCGGAGCGCGCGGTGCATCTCGACGGCCAGGGGCGAGCGTTCCGCGTAGGACTCGCCCGCCAGGGCCGTCTCGCCCGCGAGGGCTCGATCGAGGACCGCCTCGGCCTCGGCCAGGTGCGCGCGCGCCGCGTCCGCCTGGCCGCGCTGCCATTCGGCCGCGCCGCGGTCGGCCAGCAGCCGCCCCAGCGCGAGCGCGCGGCCGGAATCGTCCTCGTGCCCGGAAATCTCGGCGCGCGCCCTCTCGGTGAGGAGGTCCCAGTCGAACCAGCCCGCCACGCGATGGATCGAGAGCGCGCACACCTCGCCCGGTCCGACGACGAGGTTGCCGCCGGTGCCCTCCGGTATCCACGCCGCGCTGGCGGTCTTGCGTCCGGTCTCGACGTCGATCTCGACCCGGGTGCCTTTGAGAGGGATCACGATGCGTTCGCCGGCCAGGACGGGGCGCCAGGGGGGCGAGCCGTCTTGCATGTCGTCGTCGGAGTAGGACCAGCGCAGCGAGTCCGGCGCTGAGAGCCGCAGACCGCTGCGCGCGGAGATCGCGGCCACGTCGCCGCCCGAGACGAAGACCGTTCCGGGCCGCGCGCCGACGAGCAGGTCGATTCCGGAGGTGCCCGCGATGCGCTCGATCCGGTCGTGCCTGACGCTCCACAAGAGGCCGCCCCGGGAGAGTTCGATCCCGACCATCGCGTCGCTGTCGAAGGGCGTCGCCACCACCACGCCCTCGGCGATCGCGGGGGGCGCGTTTTTCCAGACCGGACGGCGGGCCAGGGCCTTGAAGCCGCCGGTGATGTTCTTGGGCAGGGGGATCTGGTCGTAGAGCGTTTCCCACAACAGCTCGCCCGTGAACAGGTCGAGCGCGGCGATCGTGCCGAGCTGCGTGAGCGCGATCACGCGGTCGCCGGAGACGACCAGCGGCGGCGCGCTGAACTCGTGCTCGGCTCGCCCGAACATGTTCAGCTCGCGCTGGCCGCTGATCAGCGCGGTCGACCACAGGAGCGCACCCGTCTCGAGGTCGAAGCAGCCCACGTGGTAGTCGAGGCGACCCTGCATGCGGTAGCAGGGCGCGAGGACGCGCGTGCCGCACACGGTGGGCGGACCCGCGACGCTCATGCGCTGGGTGAAACCGCCCGACTCGCCGTCCCAGCCCGGCGGCGGCTCGTGGCTCCACAGGCGCCGCCCGCTCTCGAGGTCGAAGGCGAAGAGGCGCCGGTCGGGGATGCGCGTGGTGACGGGGACGTTCGAGCTGTACTTGAAGCTCTCGACGAACGAGATCGGGATCTGGAGCACAGCCAGAGCCACGCGCCCGCCCGCGGCCGGCGCGATGAGCGCAGCGTCCTTGTCGATCCCCTCGAAGAAGTCCAGACGGTCGCGCGGAGAGAGGTCCTCCCAGCCGGCGGGCTCTCCGCTGTCCCACAGGAGCGTCCCCGACCAGGCGTGGAGGGCGAGCAGGCGCAGCGAGGTCGAGACCAGGAGCGCGTCGCCCGCGCGCGCGGGGAACAGCGCGTCGAGGCGCTGGACGGGTTGCTCGGGGAGCACGAAGGGCTCGGGCCAGCTCTCGAGCTCGCGCACCGGGGGCCGTGAGGAGAGGCCGGTCGAAGCGGGGTGCAGCCCGTCGGCGAGCTGCGGCGGCGCGGAGCGCGCCGGGGCGGACTCGAGCGCCTCGAGCTCCTCGCGCGCGAGAGCGATGCGGCGCAGCGCGCCCGCGCGCGATTCCTTCTGGCCCGAGGTCTGAATCGGCGCCTGGATCGCCGCCTCGTCCGAGGGCTGCGACTTCTCCAGGCGCTCCTGCGCCTCGGTCCAGTCCCTGGCGCGGGGGAGATCGAGATCCGGGACTTCGAGAAGGGCCGAGAGCCCGCGGCCCCAGGCCGACCGCGCCTTGTCCTCCTCGCCACGCTCCAGCTCGAGGTCGCCGAGCGCCCACCACGCGCGCTGGGCGGCGTCGGTCAGCGGCCAGCGGCGTGCCACCTCGGCCAGTGCGCGGCGATCGCCGCGCTCGCGGGCGCCCTCGAAGGCCGCCGCGGCTTCGAGGCCGTGGCGCTCGCGGTACAGCGCACGCGCCTGCGGCGGCAGGCGCAGGAGTCGCTCGCGAGCGCGACGCGAGGCGCCCGGGTGGACGGGCTGCAGCGACGGCTCTCCAGCGCGCGAGAGCGGCCTCTCTCCGGCGAGAAGGTCGCCGCGGTGCTCTTCGATGACCGCCTGCAGCTCGGCGAGCGCCTCACTCCACCGTCCCGCGGAAGCGTGCTCCTCCGCGCGGTCCATGCGGCTCTTCGCCGCGGCGTGGTCGGGGATGCGGAAGGGACGCGGCTCGGAGTCCTCGCCCGTCTCACGCGTGGATTGCGCCGCACGCTGGGGGCATGCCGCCCCGAGCGCCGGCGAGATCCCCGAGGGCGAGAGGCCCGACAGGAGAACGAGCGCGTGTCGGATCGGGAAGCGCACGGCGGGATCCCTCTAGATCAGCTCCCAGCGCTTGCGCAGGACCCACTCGGCCGAAAGCAGGAGCAGCGCCAGGACCAGCGTGCCCCAGTTGTCCCAGGCGTCGTCGAGCTCCGAGGAGATCGGCTCGCGGCGCTCCTCGTGGCCGGGGAAGCTGGGCAGGAGGTCCCCGACGTGGGCGAGGTCCAGCGCGCGGCCGCGGGACAGGGCCGAGATCGCCGCGAGCGTCTCCGGATCGGGCGAGGGGTCGGCGTTCTCGCGCGAGGGCAGGGCGACTTCGAACTCGGTCGAGGCGACGTGCATCCCGCCCTCCTCGCCCGGTGCCTCGATCGAGGCTGCGTACACGCCCGGGCGTTCGACGTCGAAGGTGGTGCGATAGAGCCCCGGACGATCGGGGACGCGCTCGAGCTGGATCTCGCCCGTCGCGCCGTCCGGAGCGGACAGGCGCACGCCCTGCTCGGGTCGCTCCGAGGGGCGGTAGTCCTCGTCGAGGACGCGCGCCTCGAGCGTCACGCGCTCGTCCAGGTCGTAGCGGCTCTTGAGCGCGTCGATCTGGACACGCCGGTCGCCGCTCCTCAGGCGCGAGAGCGCCACCCAGCGGATCGCGTTGCGCCAGAAGCGCTCGTGGTAGCGCGTGCCGAAGCGGTACTGCCAGCGCCAGGTCTCGTCGAAGCCCACGAACAGGGTGCGGCCCGCGGGGAACCAGCCGGCGGCGAGCAGCGGATAGCGGCCGCTCGCGTTGCCGTCCTCGGGGTGGCGCAGCAGCACCTGCGCGCCGGGCTTGGCGCGCAGGACCGGGGAGTACCAGTAGAATCCGGAGAGTCCGCCCTCCTCCTCCCACAGCTCGCGGTTCGTGCGCTCGTCGGGCACGAGGCGCACGACCTCGTGGGGATCGGCCGGGTCCTCGAGGCGCGGGTGCCAGGTGCGCGTCAGCGTGCCCTCGAAGCCCGCGCCCGCGGTCGCGTCGATGACGATCGGGAGCAGCTCCTCGAGCGGGGTGCCCGCGAAGGAACGCGGAGCGTCGTACTCGCCGGCGATCACGACGAGCCCGCCGCCGCGCTCGACGAATTCGTGCACCGAGGCCATGAACTCCTCGCAGCGGGAAGGATCGGGCGAGATCGCGTAGGGGTTCACGTCGCCGAGGATCACGACGTCATAGGCGTCGAGCAGCTCCTTGCGGCCCGTCGGGACCGCCGCGAGCGAGGGCAGGTCGCGGCTCGACTCCTGGGGGAAATCGGGCGTCGCCGAGAGCAGGAAGCACTGGGTGGAGAGGTTGACGTCGGAGCGCTGGAGGAGCGTGTGCAGGAAGCGGTACTCGTAGCGCGGGTAGGCGTCGACGTAGAGCACGCGGATCTTCTCCGGGGCGATGTGGACGCCAACCTCGACCTCGTTGTCGTCGCGCAGGGTCTCGCCCTCGATCGGCGGCACGCTGACGCGGAAGCGACGCTCGGTCGCGCGGGCTTCGGGCGGGGCCGGCGGAGCCAGCAGCACGACGCGCGCGCCCGCCTCGGTGAGCTCGACCTCCTCCTCGGCCAGCGGTCGTCCCGGCTCGCGCCGGTCGCGAGCGGGGTGCGCCGACCCTTCGCGCGTCGCGTCGATCTCCTCGAGGATCACGCGCGCCCGCGCGATCCCCTGGGTCCCCCGCGCGGACACCCGCGCCGTGATCTCGATCTCGTCGCCCTCGAGCACGCTGGGCGGCGCCTCGGCGATCTCGACCACGACGTTGCGCTCGGGGCGCGTGTCGCCGACGACCAGCGTGTGCACGGGGATCCCCGCCGCGGCGGCCGCGCGCGCCGCCTCCAGCGGCTGCGTCCCTCCGTTGCTCCGCCCGTCGGACACGATCACGACGTCCGTGACGTTCCGGCCGCGGCTCCCCGAGAGCGCCGCGGAGAGCGCCGAGCCGAGGTGCGTCGCCGAACCGCGTCCGGTGAGCGCGCTGGCCCCCGAGAGAGGATCCGGATCGGGGAGAGGATCGAGGCGCTCGGCGAAGCGGAACAGGCGCGTCACGTAGCCGCGCTGGGTGAGGGCGGGCAGGAGCTTCCTGCGCACGGCGGCCCCGGCGAGATCGAGTCGGGCGCATTCCTCCGCCGGCCGGTCCGTGAGCGCCGAGAGGGCCTTGCGCGTCGCCTCGTCGGAAGCGTAGGCGTCGACGCGTCGCATGCTGGCCGAGTCGTCGACCAGGACGAGCACCTCGGCGGGGCGGATCTCCTCCCGGCGGCTGACGAACACGGGGCGGAAGATCACGGCCATGAGCAGGAGCAGGCTCACGAAGCGCAGCACCGCGAGGACCGCGCGAGCGCGCGGCGGCACGGACTCGCGCGCGTAGACGATCCAGGCGAGCGCCGCGCACGTGGGCAGCACCAGGAGCACGATCACCCACGGCTCGGGCGCGTCGAGCAGGCGGAAGCTCTCGCGCAGCCCGGTCTTCTGGACCTCCGCTGCGGAGCTCGCGAGGGCGAGGAGAGCCGGGCTCATACGCTCCTCCGGCGCCCGATCCAGGCCGCCCATAGGGACTCCATCACGAGCGCCGCGAGGCAGGCCATCGCGACGCCGCGCCACAGCTCCCCGCGCTGGAACGCATCGGGGTCGATTCCGCTGGCGCCCCGATCGCCCGGGGCCACGGCGACGAGCGCGGGGTGCAGCGAGGAGAGCTCCTCGCGCGCGAGGCGCTCGAGGTCGCCCTCGGACGGATCCATGCGCACGGCGAAGGCGAGCGCGCCCGCGCGCGATCCCGCGCTCTCCATCTCGATCCGGTACAGGCCGGCCTTCTCGGTGTCCTTGCCCGGGACCGTCGGCAGGCGCCAGCGTCCGCCCGGCTGCTCGACCGGGACCCCGTCCAGGGGCGTGCGCGAGCCGTCCGGCCGCGAGAGCGCGAGCGCGCGCGGGAAGCTCGCGGTCTCGGCCGCGAGCGGCTCGCCCGGCGCGAGGTTGCGCGGCGGACCGCTCGTGCGCGTCGCGTAGCGCAGGAGCTCGTGCGCGAGCGGCACGAGCGTGCGCGGCGACTCCGGGAGCCGGGTCCAGGCCGGGTCGATCGTCGTGGTCCAGAGCAGCACGCGTCCGCGGTCGAAGGGGCGCTCGACCAGCAGCGGGTGGGCCCCGGGGTCGTCGAGCGTCGCGAGGGAGCGCGCGCCCGGAGCGAGGCGCACGGTGAAGAACTCGTAGATCGGCACCTCGGTGAAGAGCGGCTTCCAGCGCTCGTCGGCGAAGAAGGCGAGAGCCGGGCACTGCTCGTCGAAGCTCTTGACGCGGAAGTAGCCCTCGCGGCGCGAGGGCACCGCCGTGCGCCGCAGGATCTCCGCCGGGAGGAGGCCCGAACCATCGGCGCGCCACAGGCGCGTGTCGTAGGCCTCGGGAGTGACCCGGTCGCCCAGGCTGACGATCAGGGCCGCGCCGCTCGCGACCGCGCGCTCGAGCCTCTCGACCACCGCGGGCGGGAGGCTCTCGACGTTGGCGAGCCAGATCGCGTCGAAGTCCTCGAGCCGGATCTCCCCGGTCGAGAGCGCCTCGGGCGCCGTCTCGCGCGGCTCGAAGGGGTGCGAGGCCGAGAGCGCGCCCGCGTTGCCGTCGTCGATCGGCGGGTCGAGGACGGCTCGCAGGTAGCCGATCTCGTCCTCCTCGATCGCGGCCGCGGGCGCGCCGTCGACGAGGAGCACGCGCAGGGGCGGGGGCACGGTGACGACCTCGAAGCGCGTGTCGTCGGCAGCCAGGCGGTCACCCTCCAGGCGCGCCAGGAGCACGTGCTCGCCGGGGTCCTTGAAGCTCAGGGAGAAGACCGCCTCGGCGCGGCCGCGAGCGGGGACGTCGATCGCCTGGCTCGGCCGGCTCTCGCCGTCGACCTCGAGCGTCACACGCGCCCCATGTCGCGCGCTGGGCCCGTGATTCAAGACCTCGATGCGCACCTCCGAGGGGAGGCCGGGGCCGAGCGGCGGACCGGCCGTGCCGACGCTCGCGACGCCGAGGTTCGGCGGCACGGGATCGGAGGGCCCGAGGTCCTCGACCAGGACGCGCAGGCCGAGCTGCGAGAGCGCGTCGAGCACGTCGTACAGGGCCGGGCGCGCGGGCTTCGCGCCGGCGGCGTCTGCGCCCGGGAGGGGACGAGCGGCGGCCGCCTCGCGCGGGGCGGCCGGCTCGGGCTGAGCGCCCTCCTCGCGCGGGACGAAGGACCGCCGCTGGAGGTCGCACAGCAGGCGCACCTCGAGCGCGGTCGCGGCCGCGCCCGCGGTGCCCTCGCGGGCGGACTTCAAGACCTCGGAGAGCGCGGCGGCGAGGTCGAGCGGCTCGTCGGTCGGCGCGGAGAGCGTGTCGAGCACGGACAGCGCCTCGGAGGGATTCGACCAGGAGAGCAGCCGCGGATAGGCGCCGGCCAGGATGAGCCGCACGCGGTCGCCGCGCGCGCCGTCGAGGCCGCGCAGGATCTCGCGAGCGCGCGCGATCTCGCGCTCGAACACGGTGTCGACGCCCTCGCGGTAGCCGGTCGAGGCCGAGCCGTCGAGGACCAGCGCGAGATCGCGGCGGCTCTCGGTCAGGCGCGAGAGCGGGCTCTTCTCGCCCGCGAAGGGGCGCGCGATCGCGAAGGCGAGGAGCGCGACCACGGCCATGCGCAGGAGGAGCAGGAGCAGGTTCTCGAGCTGCACGCGGCGTCGGGTCCTCCGGTATGCGGCCAGCACGAAGCGCATCGCCGCCCAGGGCATCGGGCGGTGGCGCTGGCGGTTCAGCAGGTGGATCGCGAGCGGGACGGCGGCGAGCCCGACGCCTGCGAGCATCGCGGAGTTGACGAAGCCGCCGATCCACGCCCCGGCACCGATGGCGCCGGCGGGCCAGGCGCCGATCGTCGGAGCGAAGCCCACGTCTAGCGCCTCCCCCCGCGCGCGCGCGCCATCCGGTGGGCGAGGTAGGTCGAGAGGGCGGCCTCGAGCGGCGTCGAGGTCTGGAGCTGGACGAAGTCGACCGAGAGGGCCCGCGCCGTGCGCGCGAGCTCGGTGTTGTGGCGGCCGATCTCCTCGAGGTAGGCGGTGCGGACCGCGCGCGGGTCGATCTTGTGGATGCCGCTCTGCTCGAGGCCTTCGAGCTTGAGCAGGCTCTCGAAGCCGAAGGAGAGCTCCTCGGGATCGAGCACTTGGAACAGGATCGGTTCGTGCCCGCCGGAGAGGAGGAGCTTGACGCCCGCGAGGATCTTCTGCGGCTCGTCGAAGAAGTCCGAGAAGATGCACACGATGCCGCGGCGCTTGAGCTTGGGCGCCAGCCACTCGATCACCGAGCCCAGGCTGGTCTTGCCGGTCGCCTCCGCGGCCTCGAGGGTGTCGAGGATGCTCTTGCGCTGCACCGCGCCGTTGCCGGGCGGGACCTTGGTGCGGAAGGTCTCGTCGAAGACCACGAGGCCGGCCGTGTCGCGGCTCGACAGCACCAGGTGCGCGAGCGCGGCGGTGCACCAGCGCGCGTAGTCGAGCTTGTTCCAGGGGAGCGATCCGTAGGCCATCGACTCGCTGGCGTCGAGGAGCAGGTGGCAGACGAGGTTCTCCTCCTCGACGAACTGCTTGACGACCAGCCGGTCGGAGCGGCCGAAGACCTTCCAGTCGACGCGGCGCAGCTCGTCGCCGAGCGTGTACTCGCGGTGCTGGGCGAATTCGACCGAGCTGCCGAGGTGGCTCGAGCGGTGATGACCCGCGCGGAAGCCCTCCACGACGGTGCGCGCCACCAGCGACAAGCTGGAGAGCCGGTCGAGGACGGCCGGATCGAGGCTCTTCACGGCGCTCGGCATCTGGGCTCCGGGCGCGGCTCAGCGGGAGGCCGGGACTCCCGGCACGCCGGCTCCGATTCCCTCGCCGGGCTGCACCTCCTGCAGGAGACGGTCGACGATCGTGTCGGAGGTGATCCCCTCGGCGGCGGCCGAGAAGTTCGTGACGATGCGGTGGCGCATCACGGGGTGCACGACGGCCTGGACGTCCTCGACGGCGACGTGGCGGCGGCCGGCGAGAGCGGCGTGGGCCTTGGCTCCGAGGACGATGTTCTGGGAGGCGCGCGGCCCGGCGCCCCAGGTGACCCACTCGCGCAGGAAGGGGAGCGCGCTCTCCGAGCGCACGCGCGTGCCGCGGGTCAGGGCCATGACGTAGTCGAGCACGTGGTCGGAGACCGCGATGGCGCGCACGGCGCGCTGGGCCTCGAGCAGCTCGGCCGCGCCGACGACCTTCTTCGGCTCGGCCATCTCGTCGCCGGTCGTGCGGCGGAGGATCTCGCGCTCGTCGTCGGCGCTCGGGTAGCCGACGTGGACCATGAACATGAAGCGGTCGAGCTGGGCCTCGGGGAGGGGGTAGGTGCCTTCCTGCTCGATCGGGTTCTGGGTCGCGAGCACGAAGAAGGGATCGGGCAGCGGGTGACGCCTGCCGGCGGAGGTGACCTGGCGCTCGAACATGGCTTCGAGGAGAGCGGCCTGGGTCTTGGGCGGAGTGCGGTTGATCTCGTCGGCGAGGACGACGTTGGCGAAGAGGGGACCGGGCGCGAAGCGGAAGGTGCGGACGTTTGTCGCGGGGTCGATCTGGAGGAGCTCGGTGCCGGTGATGTCGGAGGGCATCAGGTCGGGCGTGAACTGGATGCGGTTGAAGGTGAGGTCGAGGGTCTTCGCCAGGCTCGACACGAGGAGGGTCTTCGCCAGGCCGGGAACGCCGACGAGCAAGCAGTGGCCGCGGGTGAGGACGGCGAGGAGGAGCTCGTCGATCACCTCGTCCTGCCCGACGATCACGCGGTGCAGCTCGGTCTTCATCTGCGCATGCAGCGCGCGCAATCGCTCCAGGGGGGCGTCGGTCATGGGTTCGTTCCTTTCGGGCGGGCGGATGGGCCCCGGCTTCGGGTGCCGGGGCGGGCGGACCGCAGAGTTCTTCTATCGGGTCGGGGCGTCAGGGGCACCCGAGCCTTCCTTTTTAAGCGCTGGGAGGGCGAATCGGACGGCGGAGAAGGGAGGAACTTTCCGGCGGGTGTCGGGGGGCCGAGGGGCCGTGGCCTACGGCCGCGAGGCGGAGCCCGACAGGGAGCGAACACAAGGGGTACAGGCGCGAGTGCAGCCGAGTTGCGGTCCGAGCGAGGGGTTCGAGGGCGCGAATACCGGGAACATGGACCGCGCCAGGCTTCGTCACCTACCCTGTCAGGGGATGCTCGGCCCCGGAGCGTCCCAGGGAGGCCTCGATGAAGTGTTCGGCTCTCCGGCAGCTCGTTCTCGCGCTCCTCGCGGGTACTGCGACGGCGCAGCAGAGCCTCAGGTCGCGGGTGATGCCGATCACCGCGCCGATCCGACAGCTGGGCGTCTACCACGTGGCAACGGGGACATGGACGCGCGACGCGACGCTCGCGAACGTCACCGGGCCGGAACTCATCTACAACAACACGTGCTCGGGCATCTACTACGGCCCCACGGAAAGCGGCCAGGAGTTCCAGCACAGGAGCCGCATTCCCAGCCCGAGTGGCCCGACGTGGCCGAGCGTCTTCTACGGCGCTCCGCGGAACGACGAAGCTCCGGGCTGCCTGACGAGCTACACGATCAATGGTTTCCAGGTCGCCTACTGCTCAGGCTTAATCGGGGGTGGCCTCACTTGGCGGCACAAGTTCGCCAACAGCTACACGGCGTGCGGCGCCGCCGACATGGTTCCGAACTACACGTTCACCATCACGGGCCTCCCGGGCGGCACCGCGACCGGCGGCGAGCAATGCTGGATCATCGACGTCGACACCAGCGCGACGAGTCCGGCCTTCGTGCTCTCCGGCGACGGCGACGGCACCTACGACGGCACCGGCGCGCCGCCCAACAACTCGCTGAACGATCAGTTCGGCTGGGGGATGGTCTTCACGGCTCCGGTGTTCACGACAGCCGCCGGCACGGGCCCGGTCATCGCGGGCAACTACACTTGGACCGGCGGCCCCCACGTCGGCGTGCTCACCCCCTGCACGGGCACGGACGGGACGATCTGGGATGCGCCGATCAACCTGGCGGAAGAGGGGACAGGCATGTCCTCGAACGACTTCTTCCGCCTCACCCCCGCGAGTCCTCCCAAGGTAGGCCCGGGCTGCTACTACTTCGGCGGTCAACCCCACGCCGACTTCCACCTGCAGCTCTACGCCAATACCGGCTGCCTGCCGCAGTCGCCCTTCACGAAGTTCTGCTTCCCGGGCTCGGACGGCGTCATGAATTGCCCGTGCAACAACCCTCCCTCCGCGCACGGCAAGGGCTGCAACAACTTCGCCGCGATGACCGGCGGCGCGACGCTGGATGCGGTGGGGACCTCCGGGCTCTCGACCGACACGGTGATCTTCACCGCGACGGGTGAGAACGCGACGTCGTTCACGATCTTCCTCCAGGGCACCTCGCCGATCGCCGCGGGTGTCGCGTTCGGCGCGGGCGTGCGTTGCGTCAGCGGGAGCCTGAAGCGCCTCTACACTGGTTCGGCATCGGGCGGGACGATCAGCCGTCCGAGCTCGGGCCAACTGAGGGTTCACGATCGCTCGGCCCAGCTCGGCGACGTGATCCAGGCGGGCCAGCAGCGCTATTACCTCGCCTACTACCGCGACCCGGGAGCAGCCGGGCCGTGCGGGAACATCACGATCACGTTCAACGCGACCCAGTCGGGCAGCCTGACCTGGGCGCCGTAGCAGAAATGGATCGGCAGATCTGACTTGGGAGCGTCCCCGCGCGAGATCAACATGAACCGTTCAGCTCTCCTTCCGGTCTCCTTCGCGCTCCTCGCCGCGACTCTGATGGCGCAGCAGAACCTCAGCTCGCGCTTGATGCCGATCACGGCGCCGATCCAGCACCTGGGCGTCTACCACGTGGCGACAGGGACTTGGACGCGCAACGCGACGATCGCCCACATCGCAGGGCCGGACATCATCTACAACAACACGTGCTCGGAGGTCTACTTCGGCGTCATGAACAGCGGCGAGGAGTGGCAGCACAGGAGCCGCATTCCCAGCCCTAGCGGCCCGACGTGGCCGAGCGTTTTCTACGGCGCACCGCGGAACGACGAAGCTCCGGGTTGTCTGACGAGCTACACGGTCGACGGCTTCCAGGTTGCCTACTGTTCCGGCTTGATCGGGGGTGGCATCACCTGGAGGCACAAGTTCGCCAGCAACTACAGGGAGTGCGCCCTCTCTGACATGGTCCCGGACTACACGTTCACCATCACAGGCCTCCCGGGCGGCACCGCGACGGGAGCCGAGCAATGCTGGATCCTCGACGTCGACACCAATGCGACGACTCCGGCGTTCGTGCTCTCCGCCGACGGCGACGGCACGTACGACGGCAGCACCTACGGGCTGAACGATCAGTTCGGTTGGGGGAATGGCCCGACGGCCCCTGCCTTCACGATATACGCCTACACGGGCCCGATCGTCGCGGGCAACTACACGTGGTTAGGCGGCGCTGGCGGACCTCTGACGCCCTGCACGGGCACGGACGGCACGATCTGGGATGCGCCGATCAACCTGGCGGAAGAGGGCACGGGGATGTCCGGGAACGACTTCTTCCGCATCACCGGGCCTACGCCCCAAGTGCCCGCCGGCTGCTACGTTTTTCAAGGTACGCCCTACCCTGACCTCCACCTAAAGCTCTTCGCGAACACCGGCTGCCCGACGGCATCACCGATGGTCGACTTCTGCCTGCCTGGGCAGAACGGCGTGATCGCCTGCCCGTGCAACAACCCACCGACCGGCACGGGCATGGGCTGCAGCAACTTCGTCCCTTGGGCCAATGGCAGCTGCCTTCTGTACGCGACGGGGATCGCCTCGCTCGCGGCCGACTCGCTGACCTTCACCTCCATGGGTGAGAACAGCACGTCGCTCACAATCTTCCTGCAAGGCACCGCGAGCATCCCGACGGGCGTCGTGTACGGCGCCGGCGTCCGCTGCGTCTCCGGCATCCTGAAGCGCCTCTACACCGGCGTCGCTTACGGCTGGATCAGGCGTCCTGGACTCTCCGATCCGGACGTCCACACGCGGTCAGCGACATTGGGCAACCCCATCGGTGCGGGGGAGACGCGCTACTACATGACGTACTACCGCGACCCCGCGGCTGCCGGTCCGTGCGGGAACTCGGCGAGCACGTTCAACGACAGCCAGGCTGGCTTGGTCGTTTGGAGTCCATGAAGTTCCCGCGCAAGGAGATCTGTCTCGAGTCAGGATTGAGGAGGATCCCATGAACCGATCAGTTCCCCCGCTGGCTGCCCTCGCGCTCCTCGCCGCAAGTTCGATGGCGCAGCAGAACCTCAGCTCGCGCTTGATGCCGATCACCGCGCCGATCCGACATGCTGGCGTCTACCACGTGGCGACGGGCACTTGGACGCGCAACGCGACGTTCGCCAACATCGCAGGCCCGGACAGCATCTACAACAACACGTGCTCGGGCATCTACTTCGGCGCCATGAACAGCGGCGAGGAGTGGCAGCACAGGAGCCGCATCCCGAGCCCGAGTGGTCCGACGACGCCCAGCATCTTCTACGGTGCTTCGCGAAACGACGAAGCTCCGGGCTGCCTCACGAGCTACACGATCAACGGCTTCCAGGTTGCCTACTGCTCCCGCTTGGTCGGGGGCGGCATCACCTGGGATCACAAGTTCGCCAACAGCTACACGGTGTGCGGTTCCGCCGACATGGTCCCGAACTACACGTTCACCATCACAGGCCTCCCGGGCGGCACCGCGACGGGAACCCTGCAGTGCTGGATCCTCGACGTCGACACCAGTGCGACGACTCCGGCCTTCGTGCTCTCCGCCGATGGCGACGGCACGTGGACCGGCCCCTCGACCTCCGAGCAATTCGGCTGGGGGAATGGCCCGACGGCCCCTGCCTTCACGACAGCCGCCGGCACGGGCCCGATCATCGCCGGCAACTACTCGTGGATGGGCGGCAGCAGCCACCCATTCACTCCCTGCACGGGCACGGATGGCACAATCTGGGATGCGCCGATCAACCTTGCGGAAGAGGGCACGGGAATGTCTACGAGCGACTTCTTTCGCATCACCGGACCGACGCCCCAGGTGGCCCCGGGCTGCTACTACTTCGGTAGCATTCCGCTGCCCGACTTCCACCTGAAGCTCTTCGCGAACACCGGCTGCCCGACGGCCTCGCCGATGGCCGACTTCTGCCTGCCTGGGCAGAACGGCGTCATCTCCTGCCCGTGCAACAATCCACCCGTGGGCACGGGCATGGGCTGCAACAACTTCGGTGGATGGCCCAATGACAGCTGCCTTCTCTACGCGACGGGGATCGCCTCGCTCGCGGCCGACTCGCTGACGTTCACCTCCACGGGTGAGAACAGCACGTCCCTCACGATCTTCCTGCAAGGCACCGCGAGCATCTCGACGGGTGTCTTGTACGGCGCCGGCGTCCGCTGCGTCTCCGGCATCCTGAAGCGCCTCTACACCGGCGTCGCATCGAGCGGCTGGATCAGCCGTCCTGGCGTCCCCGATCCGGACGTCCACACACGGTCAGCGGCATTGGGCGATCCCATCGGCCCGGGACAGACGCGCTACTACATGACGTACTACCGCGACCCGGCTGCGGCGAGCCCGTGCGGCCACAAGGCGAGCACCTTCAACGACAGCCAGGCTGGCTCGCTCGTTTGGAGTCCATGAAGTTCCCGCGCAAGGAGATCTGTGTCGAGTCAGAATTGAGAACCATCCCATCAACCGATCAGTTCCCTCGCTAGCCCGCATCTCTCACCAGACGAAGCGGTCCTGGGCGGAGACCGGACCTGAAGAGGGCCGGGTGCGATCCGAGGAGGGTCGAGGACTGACGAGGCCCCTCGGAGAGTTGATGCCTGCGTTCTGAAGCTGCTGCAAGG
>JBGPOP010000048.1:0-26624 GCA_041488095.1 Planctomycetota bacterium | reverse complement strand
GACGAGCGGCATCGGCATGCCGCCCTTGGCGAGGAGGCCCGCGACCACGCCGCACACCGCGAGCTGCGACCCGATCGAGACGTCGATCTCCCCGGCCACGATCACGAGCGTCATCCCCGTCGCCGTCACGAGCATCGCGGCGTGGCCGACGACCAGGTCGCGAAGGTTGCCGGCGGTGAAGAACCGCGGCGCCGCGAAGGCCAGCAGCGCGAGCAGCACCGCGTACAGGACTGCCAGGCCGAGCTCGCGCCTACGCACCGCGCACGTCCTCCCCGGCGCCCGCGTGGCCGAGCGCCAGCGCGAGGACCTCCTCACGCGTGACCGCGCCGCGCTCGCGCACGGAGACCACGGTGCCGGCCCGCATCACGGCGATGCGGTCGCAGAGCCCCATCACCTCGGCGAGGTCCGACGAGATCGCGAGCACGCCGAGCCCGCGCTCGACCAGGTCCGCGAGCAGCTTGTAGATCTCGGCCCTCGCTCCGACGTCGATCCCCTGCGTCGGCTCGTCGAGCACGAGCACCGCCGGCTCGGCAGCGAGCCAGCGCGCCAGGGCGACCTTCTGCTGGTTGCCGCCCGAGAGCGTGCGCACGATGCGCCGGATGGAGTCCGTCCGGATATCCAGGCGCGCGACGAGCCGTTCCGCGAGCGCGTCCTCCCGTGCACCGTCGATGAGCCCGCGCCTGGCCAGCCGGTCCTGCACCGCGAGGACAATGTTCGTGCCCACGTCCATATCGAGCAGGACGCCGTGCCGAGGGCGGTCCTCGGGCACGTAGGCGATGCCCGCGGCGATGGCTGCCGCAGGCGAGAGAACCTCGAGGGGATGTCCGCGGAGTGTCACCGCTGCCCGGTCGGCGCGCTCGAGTCCGAAGAGCACGCGCGCGAGCTCCGTGCGTCCCGCTCCCACCAGCCCGAAGAGGCCCACGATCTCCCCCGCGCGGATCGAGATCGAGACGTCGCGCAGCCCGAGAGCGGCGGCCGACAATCCGCGCACGTCCAGCAGGACCTCCCCCGGCGTGGCGGTTCGCCTGGGGTACGCGTTCTCGAGCGGGCGTCCGACCATGAGGTGCACGATCTCGCCGCGGCTGGTCTGGCCTGCGGCGAGCGTGGCGACGACTTCGCCGTCGCGCAGCACGGTCACGCGGTCCGCGATCGCGAGGACTTCCTCGAGACGATGCGAGACGTACACGACGGCGCATCCCTCGCGCTTCAGCTGACGAACGACGTCGAGGACGCGGCCGGCCTCTTCGTCGGGCAACGAAGCGGTCGGCTCGTCCAGGACGACGACGCGCGCATACCCGCCCAGCGCCCGCGCGATCTCCACCAGCTGCTGCTCGGCCACGCCGAGGTCGCCGACCCGCGCGTCGGGATGGACACGGGCACCCAGCCGCTGGAGCAGCGCGCTCGCCCGCGCCCGGCGCCCGCTCCAATCCACGCGTCGCAGCGGGTGGCCGCGCTCGGCGCCCAGCGCGACGTTCTCGGCCACCGTCAGATCGGGGAACAGCGCCGGCCGCTGATGAATGACGGCGACGCCCAGGGCGCGCGCGGAAACCGGATCGAGCGCGCCGACCTCGCGACCGTCGATCTCGATCGTGCCCCCGTCGGGCTGTTGCGCTCCCGACACGATCGCGATGAGCGTCGACTTGCCGGCACCATTCTCGCCCACCAGGGCGTGCACCTCGCCGGCGCGCACGTCGAACGATACGCCACGCAGCGCACGCACGCCGCCGTACGCCTTGGCGACGTCCGTCACGCGCAGGAGCACGGTCATGTCCTACGACGCATCCGGGGGCATCAGATCGTCCCCGCCTTGCCGGTCTGCTGCGGCCGCTTCTTCGCCATCGCCTCTCGGTAACGGCTCCGCCGGAACGCCTCGACGGGATCGAGCGCCCCGCCGCGCCGCCGGCGCGCCTCGGCGACCAGCGGCCGCACGTCGGTCCGGAACGCGCCCTGCAGCGTGCGCTCGGCCCGCATGACGTCGTTGCTCTCCTGGGCCTCGAAGAGAGCGTCGTAGTCGACGAGGAGCGACTGCGCGCAGGCGAGCTGAAGAGCGTCCACGGTCTGGATGAGCGCCTCGAGCGGGTCCTTGATGGCCTCGCTCTGGTCGATCATGTGCTCGGGGCCGAAGCCCTTCACGCTCGGGTCGCGCGCCGCCATGGTCAGCTCGCAGAAGACGAGGAAGAGCTGATACGGCGCGACGGAGCCCGCCGTGCAGTCGTCATCGGCCCAGCGGCGGTCGTTGAAATGGAAGCCCGCGAGCCGCCCGTCGGCCACGAGCATCGCCACGATGACATCGATCGGATACAGGGTCGGGTGGTGGCCGAAGTCGACCAGGCAGCGGCAGCGCTCGCCGACCCGCGTCGCCGCCAGGTGGCTCGTTCCCCAGTCCATGTTCACGGCGTGGTGCGTGGCGGGCTCGAAGGGCTTGTGCTCGAGCGCCATCGTCCAGCCGGGTGGCAGGGCCTCGTGGATGCGACGGCACGACTCGACGTAGCGCTCGAAGGCGCGGCGGCTGTGGATCTGGCCCGGGTAGTTCGAGCCGTCGGCGACCCACACGGTCAGGCTGCGCGCGCCGAGCGCCTGGCCGACCTCGATGACGTGCCGGTTGTGCGCGACAGCCCGGTCGCGCACCGCGCGGTCGACGTGAGCGAGCGAACCGAAGCGGTACGAGAATTCCTGGCCAGGCTGGTCCTGGAAGGTGTTCGAGTTCACGGAGCCGATGCGCAGCCCGCGCGCCCGCAGGCCTTCGACGAGTGCCTTGGGGTCGCGCGGCTCGTCCCACGGGATGTGCAGCGACACCGCGCTCGCCGCGCCGCCGCACAGCTTGTCGAGCACGGCGATGTCGTCGAGCTTGTCGTCGAGGTCGTTCGGCATGCCCGGCTGCGGGAAACGGCCGAAGCGCGTGCCTCCGACCCCGAGCCCCCAGCTGGGCACCTGCACCTCGAACGCGTGGAGGTCGCGCAGCACGGCTTCCGCGTCGAGGCCGCGCTCGCCCAGCTCCTCGGCGAGGCCCGCGAGCCTCTTCGCGTGCGCCTTCACCATCCGCTCGGGCTCGTCCGTCGACTGCATGCTCGGGTCTTTCATCGTTCGCTGGTTCGTGATCGGACGCCGCGCCGTCGGCCGGGCTACCTCGGGAAGGCCGTCGTCACGCCGCCATCGACGGGGATCACGGCGCCGGTCGTCTTGGAGAACAGATCGCTCGCGAGCGCGAACACCGCGGCTGCGACGTCGGCCGGCTCGATCTCCCGCTTGAGCAGCGTCCGCTGCGCGTAGTATTCGCCCAGTCGCTCGACCGGCACCTGGTGCGCTTGGGCGCGCCCTTCGGCCCAACCGCCGCCCCAGATGGACGAGCCCTTGATGACGGCGTCGGGATTGACGGCGTTCACGCGGATCCCGTTTTCGCCCGCCTCGGTCGCGACCAGCCGCATCTGGTGCAGCTGCGCGGCCTTGGCCGTGCCGTAGGCCACGTTGTTCGGGCCGGCGACGAGCGCGTTCTTGCTGACCACGTAGACGATGGAGCCGCCCGTCCCCTGCTCGCGCAGGACGCGCACGGCCTCCCGAGCGACGAGGAACGAGCCGCGGGGCATCACGTCGTTCATGAGGTCGTAGTCGCTCTCGGAAGTCTCTTCCAGCGGCTTGGACACCGAAAGGCCAGCGTTGTTCACCACGATGTCGACGCCGCCGAACGCGAGAACGGCCTCCATGAACCCGCCGCGCACCGAGGCTGCGCTGCGCACGTCGACGACCGCTCCGCGGACCGCGTCGCGCCCGTGCCGCCGAGCGAGAGCGGCCACCGCCTCCGCGAGCGCGTCGGCCCGCACGTCCGACAGGACGGCGCTCGCGCCCTCGGCGAGCATCCGCTCTGCGCACGCGAGACCGATCCCGGACGCGCCTCCGGTCACGAGCACCACCTGGCGCGCGAGCGGCCGCTCGGTCGGGCGGCGCCGGAGCTTGGCCTCCTCGAGCGCCCAATATTCGATGTCGAACGCCTCCTGCTCGGGCAGCCCGCGGTAGCGCGACACGCTCTCGGCACCGCGCATGACAAGGATGGCGTTGACGTAGAACTCGCCCGCGATGCGCGCCTCGCTCGGGCTCGGACCGAAGCTCCACATGCCGACCCCCGGCGCGAGCACGATGGCGGGGGCGGTGTCGCGCATGGGGGGGGAACCGTCGTGCTTGCAGCGCTCGTAGTAGGCCGCGTGCTCGGCACGATACTCGTCGAGGAGCACGGCCATCCGCCGCCGACAGTCTTCCACGGCCGCGGTCGGAGGCAGGTCGAGGAGCAGAGGCCGGATCTTCGTTCTCAAGAAGTGGTCGGGGCAGCTCGTTCCCGCGCGGATGAGGGCGGGGGCCTTCTCGCGTGAGAGGAAATCGAGCACCACGTCGTCATCGCGGAAATGCCCCACCACGCGGCGGTCGCGACCGACGAGACCTCGGAGGGTGGGCCCCCACGCGGCGGCGCGCACGCGGCGCTCCTCGGCCGGCGGCGCGGCGGTCGTGACGCGCCCGAAGGCCACGGTCGTCGTCGGCCCGCCCGCCTTGGCGTCGAGGGTGCGCGCTGCGCGCTCGATGAGCTCGAGCGAGTTCTCGTAGCACTCGAGCGACGTCGCGCCCCAGGAGAACATCCCATGGCTCTGGAGCACGATGCCGCGGAGGCCCGGGTGCTCGACGATGCACCGCGCCAGGAGCAGAGCCAGCTCGAAGCCCGGGCGCAGCCACGGGATCCACGCCATCTCGCCGCCCCAGGTCTCCTGCGTCAGCCGCTCGCCGTCCGCGCTGGCCGCGATGGCGATGACCGCATCCGGGTGAAGGTGGTCGCAGTGCCGGAAGGGAAGGAACGCGTGCAGCGACGTGTCGATGCTCGGCGCCACGCGGCTCCCGTGCACGACACACTGCTCGACCAGCGGGACCATCTCGTCCTCGAAGGCGCGGCCGCGGTGGAGCTTCGAGAGCGCGCGCAGACGGCGGAGCGAGAGGCTGGCGAGCCCGTTACGCACCAGCGAGCCGAGGTCGCCGCCCGAGCCCTTGACGTAGAGGGTGTCGGTCATGCGCCCGGGCTCGAACGTGTCGGGCTCCGTCACCTTGGCGGAGGTGTTCCCGCCGCCGAAGTTGGTGATGCGCAGGTCCGAGCCGAGGAGGTTGCTGCGGTAGACGAGCAGGGCCACCTCGTCGCCCGCGAGCTCGGCGGCGCGGGCCGGATCCCAGGCGTGGGAGACGAATCGCAGCTGGGAGGGGTGCATGGGGCGGGGCGCGCGCATTCTGCCATACGCGCGAACCGCAGCGAAGACGGCGGGCGCGGGTTGACTCGCGAGCCGAGCCCGGCGAAGAATGCGCGCATGCGCGATCCGCACCGGCATCGGATCGTCGTCGCAAGGCTCGGAGCAACGGGCCGGGGTGCCGTGCTCGACGCGGCAGTGATCGGGACACCATGAGCGGCGAGGGGCGCATCGCGGTCGTCGACGTCGGCAAGACGAGCACGAAGCTGAGCGTCGTGGACGACGGCGGCGTCGTGCGCGAGGAGCGCCGGGCGCCGTCGCGCGCGATCGCGGAGCTTCCGTACCCGCACCTCGACGTCGAGGGGACGCTGGCCTGGATCCTCGGAGGGCTGCGCGAGCTCGCGCGGCGCTGGCCGATCGAGGTCGTGGTTCCCGTGGCTCACGGGGCGGCCGCCGCGCTGATGGCCGGAGACGAGCTCGCGCTGCCCGTGATGGATTACGAGTTCGCCGGGCCGGACGAGCTCGCGAGCACGTATCCGGCGCCGCCGTTCCAGGAGACGCTCTCGCCGCGTCTGCCCGCCGGCCTCAACCTGGGCCGGCAGCTGCACTGGCAGGCCGTGCGGATGCCCGAGGAGCTCGCGCGAGTCACCGAGATCCTGCTCTACGCGCAGTACATCGGCTGGCGCCTCACGGGACGCAAGGTGTCGGAGGTCACGTCGCTCGGGTGCCACACCGACCTGTGGTGCCCTCGCTCGCGCAGATTCTCCTCGCTCGCGAGCTCGCGCGGTTGGGACGCCCTGTTCGCCCCGATCGAGCCGGCGTGGGGGGAGCTCGGCACGCTCAGGCAGGAGGTGCGCGCGGCGACAGGGCTGGGGCCGGGCTGTCGGGTGCTGGTCGGAATCCACGACAGCAACGCGAGCTACCTCCCCCACCGCACCGCACGCCGCCCGCCGTTCTCGGTGGTATCCACCGGGACGTGGGTCGTGTGCATGGCCGCCGGAGGGTCGATCGATCGGCTCGATGCTGTCGCCGACACGCTCGCGAACGTGGACGCGTTGGGTGATCCGGTGCCGACGAGCCGATTCATGGGCGGGCGCGAGCTGGAGGTGATCGCGAAGTCGCGCGGCGAGCTCGGCGAGGTCGACGGCGACGACGTGCAGAGTGTGGTCGATCGCCGGCTGCTCGCGCTGCCGGGGTTCGCCGGGGAAGGAGGTCCGTTCCGCTCGTCGTCCGGCCGCATCGAGGGAGACTTGCGCGAGGGTCCTCGCGAGCGCACGGCGCTCGCAGTCCTGTACTGCGCCCTGATGACCGACCTGTGCCTGGACCTCGTCGGCGCGAAGGGCCCCTGCATCGTCGAAGGGAGCTTCCTGCGGACGCCCGCGTTCGCCGCCCTGCTCGCGGCCCTGCGCCACGACGACGAGGTGCTCGTCGCGGGAGAGGCGAGCGGGACGACGGCGGGTGCGGTCGTCCTTGCGCGATGGCCGGCAGCGAGCGTGTCGGTGACGCCGCACGCGTGTCGCGCGACTGACGTCGGAGGCCTCGACGGCTACCGCGCGATGTGGCGACAACGGCTCCCATCGCCCGGCTGAAGGCGATCGTCGGGGAGGGTGCCGTCGACGGGAGCATCCTGCCCAGGCACCCGGTCTCGGAGCCGCGCAGGCTGGCTACTCGGCCACCTCGGGATGGCCCAATCTGCGCGCCACGGCGTGCACCCACTCATAGAAGACGGGCAGGGCGAGCAGGATGAAAAGCGTCGAGGTCACGAGCCCTCCGATCATCACGACCGCGAGCGGCTTCTCCAGCTCGGCACCGCGAAAGTGGAAGACGACCAACGGCAGAAGGCCGAGGATCGCGGTAGACGCAGTCATGAGCTTCGGACGGACGCGTGACACGCTGGCTTCACGGATCGCTTGCTCGAACGGGACCCCGTGCGCGATCAGCCCCTTGGTCTGGGTGATGAGCACGAGGCCGTTCTGGACGGCGATCCCGAACAGTCCGATCAACCCGACGAGCGAGCTCACGTTCCAGGTCCCGTCCGTCAGCCAGAGCGCGAGGATCCCGCCCACGAAGGCGCTGGGCAGCGTTCCGAGGATGACGAGCGTCTCCGCGAGCGAGTCCAGGGCGAGGTAGAGCAGCACGAACACCGCCACGGCGGCCACGAGGATCGCCACGACGAGCGCGCGTTGCGACCGTTCCTGTCCCTCGACCCGGCCGCCGAGCGAGAACGAGTACCCGGCAGGGAGCCGGACCTCCCTCTCCAGCGACGAGCGCACCTCGGCCGCCGCCGAAGCGAGGTCGCGGCCCTCGACGGCCGCGTCGACCGCGATGCGTCGCATCCCGGCTTCGCGGCGGATCGCGGATGGCCCCTGCGTCTCCTCGATGCGCGCGATCTCGTCCAGCGGCACGGTCGTCCCGTGACCCGTGTCGATCCGGATCGCGCGCAGTGCGGGCAGGTCCCGCTTGGCCTCGTCGGCCAGGCGCACGACGATGTCGTAGCGCCGCGTTCCCACCCAGGCCTCCGACACCTTCTCCCCGACCAGGAGGACCGAGACGGCGCGCACGATCTCTCCGACCTCGACCCCCAGACGATTGCACGCTTCGCGGTCGATCGTCAGCCGCAGCTCGGGAATGCCGCCGAGCGTCTCGGCCCTCACGTCGGTCAGGCCAGGAACAGTGCTCAGGATCCTCTGCACGTCCGCGGCCTGGCGCTCGAGCTCGCCGAGATCGCCTCCGAAGACCTTCACCGAAAGATCGGCTGTCGTCCCCGCGAGCCCTTCATCGATGCGCATCCCCAACGGAGTGGTGAAGCTCGAGCGGATGCCCGGGATCTTCGCGAGGACGGGTCGCATGGCTTCGACCAGGTCGTCGCCGCGCCGTCTGGCATCATCGCGCAGGACGACCAGGACGTCGGAATACGTGTGGGCCATCGGATCCTCGGTGCGCTCACCCCTGCCCGTGCGCCGGACGACCTCCTGGACCTCGGGGAACGAGCGCAGCGCATCCTCGACGCGGTGATTGAGGCGGTCGACGAGGTCGAGGGACGCGTCGGGGCTGACGGCTGTGTTCACCAGCAGGGCCCCCTCATCCAGCTTCGGAAGGAAGTCTCCGCCGATGCGCGAGGCGAGGAGCACGGCCGCGACGATCGCCGCGAGCGTGCCGAGCTGCACCCAGCCGGCGAAGCGCAGCGTGAACTCGAGCGCGGGGCGATAGACCCTCTTGATGCCGCGGATGATGGCCACGTCCTCGTGCTTGGACGCCGGCCGCGGACGCAGGAGGACCCCTGCCAGCCCGGGAAGGAGCTGCACCGATACGAAGAGGGAAGCGCCCACCGCGCCGACGACTGCAAGAGCCAGCGGCCGGTAGAGCTTCCCTTCGATGCCCGAAAGGGCGATCAGCGGGCCAAAGACGGCGATCACGATCGCGGTGGCGAACGCGATCGGGCGGGCCATCTCCAGGCAGGCGCTTCCGACGACCGTCGAGCGTTCTCCTGGACCTGAGCGATGCTCGGTCAGGCGGTGCACGACGTTCTCGCAGATGATGATCCCCGCATCGACGAGGAGGCCGACGGCGATCGCCAGGCCGCCGAGCGTCATGGCGTTGAAGCCCGAACCCGTGAGGCGAAGGATGATCCCGCTGATCGAGATCGAGAGCGGGATCGTCAGCGTGACGAGCCCGGCAGCGCGCAGGTCGCCGAGCAGGAGCCCTAGGACCAGCACCACGAGCACGGCGCCGATCGCGATGGACTTCCCGAGGCCCCGGAGCGACGCCTGGACCACATCGCCCTGGTCGTAGTCGATCACGAGGCGCACGCCCTCCGGCAGCCCCTCCTGGATCTCCGCTACCACGGGTCGGACCGCCTGCGAGAGCGCGACGGTGTCGGCACCGAACTGCTTGATGATCCGCATGCTCACGACCTCGCCCACGAGCTTGTGCGCGATGCCACGCCGGAGCGCGCCGCCCTCCCGCACATCGGCCACGTCGCCGAGGAGCACCGGCATTCCTCCCTTCGAGGTCACGAGCGAGCGACGCAGCTCGTCGACGCTCGCGACCCTTCCGAGCGCGCGCACGGTCCACTCGTTCTCCCCGCGCTGGATGAAGCCGCCCGAGGCATTGAGGTTGGCTTCCGAGGCGGCGTGCAGCACGTCCGCGAGCGTCACGCCCCGGGCCACCATGCGCGCGGGATCGAGCAGGATCTGGAACTCCTTGAGATGGCCGCCCAGCCGCTCGACCGTGGCGACGCCCGGGATCGCGGCCAGGCGGTTTCCGACCTCGAACTGGGCGAGGTCGCGCAGCGCGAGCAGGTCGGCCTGGCCCGGGTCCGCTTCCAGAGAGAGCTCCATGACCTCGTTGATCCGCACGGAAACGGAGGAAATCAAAGGCGGCTCGATGCCCGGCGGCAGGCTGCTCGACACCTGGGCGACGCGCTCTGCGACGAGCTGCCGGGCGCGCCAGTAGTCGGCGTCGGGCTCGAACTCGACGGTGATCTGCGCGATGCCCAGCGTGCAGAGCGAGCGCACGCGACGGACTCCGGGAACTCCCGAGAGCGCCGTCTCCAGCGGCACCGAGATCGCCCGCTCGAGCTCCTCGGGCGCCATCGAGGCGTCCTGGACGATCAAGTTGAAGATCGGCGTCGAGAGGTCCGGGAAGACGTCGGCCGGCAGCGTTCGGAGCGAGAGGAACCCGAGGGCGGCGGTAGCGAGCACGAGCAGCGCGCCGAGGACAGGGCGACGCAGTCCGAGCTTGACGAAGCGTTCGATCATGGGGAGTCTCCGCTCAGTGGTCGTGCTCGTCGCCCTCGTCGGCGCCACGCGTCGATTCCGAGCGCAGCACGAAGGCACCCTCCACCACGACCTCCTCGTCCGGAGCCAGGCCGCCCAGGATCTCGACCTCTCCCCCCAAGTCGCGCCCGCGTGCGACTGCCCTGCGTTCGAAGCGGCCCTGGCCGCGCGGGACGAAGACGCACCAGTCACGGTCGACCCGCTGCACCGCGGCGATCGGCACGGTCACGACCTCCTGGGCCGCGGGGGCAGCCAGCCGGATCTCGGCGGTCACGCTCATGCCCGGGAGCAGCTCTCCCGTGGGGTTCGGCACGGCGAGGCGCACAGGCAGCGTGCGCGTCTCCGGGTCCACTTGCGGACCGGCACGAAGGAAGCGCGCCTCGAAGGTGCGTCCGGGATGCGCGGCGGCGCTCAGCCGGACCGCAGCCGACCCGTCGATGCGCGCTCCGTCGCGCTCGAAGGGACGGACGACGGCCTGGAGCTCGGCGAGCGAGGCGATCCGAAGGAAGGTATGTCCCGCCTCGACCGCTTCCCCCACGGACCCATCGCGGAAAGTCACGGTGGCGGGAGCGGGGGCTCTCAGCACGAAGCGCCCTTCGCCCTCGGCCGGCTCGATCGAGAAGGCCGCCAGCGTGCGCTCCGCTTCGCGCGCGAGGGCTTCGGCCTCGGAGACATCGGCAACTCGCGCAGCGAGCTCAGCCTCCGCGGCCTGGACGTCGCGCACCGTCGCCATGCGACTTTCGGCCAGCTCCCGCATCCGGTCTCGCTGCTGTGCCGCGAGCTTGCGCCGCTCCTCGACGATGGCCACACGTGCTCGCGAGGCTTCGAGGGCCACCTGGGCACGTGCGAGCTCGATCGAAATCAGCTCGACCAGCACTTCGCCCGACTCGACGCGCTCTCCGACGCTCCTCGAGAGGGCGATCACGCGGCCGGCGAGGGACGTCGAGACCGCGTGGATCCTGTTCGGGTCGAGCTCGAGGGACCCCAGCGCCGTGATCGTGTCGCCAGCGGCGCGCTTTTCGGCCCGGCGCGTCGTCAGCCGCAAGTCCCGCAGAGCGTCGGGACCGAGGATGAGCAGCGCGCCGCCCTGCGGGTTCCCGCCGATCGCGGAAGTCTGCTTGTGGGCTTCCTCGCTGGGGGCCGGCACGTGACCGGCTTCCCCAACAGGAGCAGCCTGTTTGGCAAATTCGGAATTCTTCTGCGTGCAGGCGGGCAACATTGCGGCCGTGCCGGCCACGAAGAGGAACGTTCGGATGAGATGGGGCTTCATGGGAGCAGCTCAGGGGTCAGGGCGCTTCGCCCGGCAGGGCGGGCTCGGGACCGAACGCGGCTTCGAGTTGCGCCGTCGCAATGGCGTGCGCAGCGCGTAGGTCCAGCTCCGCGCGCTCCGCTTCCAGGGCTCGCTGACGTGCGAGCAACAAGGTCAGTAGGTCGGCAGCGCCTGCATCGACCGCGCGCTGCGCAGCTGCCAGGGCCGCGGCTGCAAGGGGTGCAACCGATTGTTCATGAACTGCCAGCGAGCGTGCCGCGGTTTCTTCGGCGGCGCGCGCTTCGGAAACTGCGGCGCGTGCCCCGAAGAGCGTCTCCTCGAACGCGAGGGACGCGATCCTGCGCCGGGTCTCCGCCTCCGCGATCCCAGCGCGGTTCTTGTCGTGGATCGGTATCGTCACGCTCCCCCCGCCGCCGAGGTACGTCGAGTCGGCGTCGCGCTGCGCATCCGGGCCCACGGAAAACTTCGGCAGTGCTCCGAGATGGGCCAATTCGAGCTCGCGTTCGGCGAGCTCGTAGCTCGCGCGCGCTTCACGCAGATCAGGCAGCCTGCTCAGGAGGAGCTCGTCCGCCGATCCGGCCGGTACGTCGGGCTCCAGCGGCTCGAGCGAGTCGCCCTCAGCCATGGGGTGCACGACCAAGCTCGAAGGGAGTCCGAGGGCTTGTGCGAGACGTGCGCGGCTCGACGCCAAGGCCCCCCGGCGCGCGACGACCTCGCGCTCGGCCTCTCCCAGAGCAAGGTCCAGTACCGCACTCTCGGTCTCCGTCGTCGCCCTTCGCTCCAGCATCGACCGACCGAAGTCGCGCGTCTCCTGCGCCAGCGCCTCTGCCCGTTCTGCCAGCGCGATGGCACGCTCGTCCCTCGCCACCTCCAGCCACGCGACCCGCGCCGCCTGCGCAACGCGCCATTCCTCCGCCGCGACTCGCGCATCGATCGAGCTGCGCAAGGAGCATGCAAGCCCACGGCGAGCTCCACGCGTCCCTGAGGGCAGGAGCTCCCAGCGCAGCGCCGCCACTGCGCCGAGCACGGCCTGGGGAGAGATCCAGAGGGCCGAGAGCGAGAGCTCGGGGTCGGGACGGATCTTGGCGCGAATCTCCGCCGCGTCCGCGAAACCCCGCTCGGCGCGCAAGCGCTCGAGACGCGGGTGACGAAGCAGGCCGAGTGTCTGGGCCTGGGGGAGCGTGAGAGACATCGGTTCCGCAGAAGACTCCAGCCGTCGATCTCGTCTCAACGGCTCGCGCGACGGGCCGGCAAGCGAAGCCGGCACCTCGACGGCGGCATCGAGGTGCGACGAGATCGCTCTTTCGTTCAGGGGCTCGGGCCTGTAGGTGCTCCTGCATCCCAGGACGAGCGCCAGGCCGAGAAGAGCGCAACGAGACCCACGAATCTCAAAGCCGGATTGATTGCGTTGCAAGGCGGTTCTCCACGACAGTCGGGTTCCAACGGTTCTTCGGCCAATCAGCCGAAGGGCGAGACGGACCATCCGTTCCCGTCGCGGCGAGGGCCGCGGAGGGCACGAAGGGGCTGGATCTCGCTACACGCGGAGAACGACGGTGCGCAGAGCCGTCAGCCGCGGATCGATACCGGGGCCGACCCGCGCCGCCGCAGGCGCGGCTTGCGCGTGATGCGCTGCGATCGAGGTGGCGAACGGAGCAGGTACCCTCGCGAGCTGGCCCATGTCGAAATCGACAGGTCTGGGCTTGGACCGGGCTTCACCGTTCCCGGTGATCACTGGGTAGTCGATGCACGGACAATCGGCGGGATGCCTGAGTGCCGCTCTCCCGTCCTGGCTTGGAGCGGGCTCTGACAGCTCGGGGCAGCCACCACAGCGGGCTTCGTCGAATGCCAGTTCGAGGCTGTGCGTTCCTTCCGGTCCGACGCACAGGACGAGACCCTGGCCGGGCGAGACTCCCATGAGAACGGCCGCCGCGAGCCAGAGCCGGACCGTGAGTCTCTCGAGGGAGCGACCTAGCATGGCGTCGAGGGTAGCTCGTTCGGCCTTCCGGGTGCAAATCCTTGAATGAGCTCGTCCAACCAGGAGAGCGACCAGAGCGTGCACGCGAGGCCGCGCCAAGGTGCACCTGCGGCTTCAGGCTTTGGATCTGTGAGCGTCCGTGACGACGGCTTGGATCGCAATCAAGATGGCCGCTCTGACGGCCGCGGGCAGGTTGGGCTGCACGCGCACGATCAGCTCGAGTTCACCCCAAGTCTGCTGTGGAACCGAGTGTGGACCGCACGGCGGGTGGCCGACCGCAGAAACAGAAGAAGGCTGAGTCCCATTGGCCCCAGCCTTCTCCTGGTATGTGGTAGCGGGGGCAGGATTCGAACCTGCGACCTCCGGGTTATGAGCCCGACGAGCTGCCAGACTGCTCCACCCCGCGATTCGGCGGCCATTGTGGCCCCGGAACGGAGCGAGATCAAGCTTCTGGCCCGGTTGTCTCGCGCAGGCGGGCCAGGATCAGCGCGGCGACCTCTCCCACCCCCAGCTTGCCGCATTCGACCTCGACCGGGCCGATCTCTCGGTAGAGAGGCTCCCGGCGAACCGCCAGCTCGGGGACCTCCGCAGCCCGGTCGGAACCCGCGAGCGGCGGCCGCGGATCCGTCGCGGACCTCAGTCGGCGCTGCAGCTCCGCGACGTCGACCCGCAGCCAGACCACGGCGGCTTCTCGCCCGAGCAGCTCGCGGTTCCCGGCCCGCTCCACCACGCCGCCTCCTGTCGCGATCACGCTCGGCTCCGGGCGCGCGAGCGCCGATCTCAGCGCGCGCTCCTCCAGGTCGCGGAAGGCGCTCTCGCCGATCCGCGAGAGAACGTCCCCCGCGTGCGGCACCTGGGCCAACCCGCGCTCGGAAGCGAACAGCTGCGCGATCTCCTCGTCGAGATCGACGAAAGACCTCCCCAGCCTGCGCGCGAGCTCCCGCCCGACGCTCGTCTTCCCCGAGCACCGCAGCCCGACCAGCGCGATGTGCACGCGCGACCTCGATGACATTCCCACCTACCCCGCGCGCTTCCCGTCCTCGGCCAGCGCGTTCGCGAACGCCGCGCGCATCAGCGCCTCGTCGGCGTCCTGCCCCGTGAACAGCTTGAACTGCGCCTGCGCCTGACGCACGAACCACTCCCCTCCCGGCACCGGCGTGCAGCCCTTCCTCATCGCCTCCTGCAGGAGCGGCGTTTTGAGCGGCCGGTACACCGCATCGACCACCAGCGTCCCCGCGCGCACCCACTCCGCCGGCACCGGCGACTTCCCCGGATCCGCCAGCGAACCGACCGGTGTGCAGTGCACGAGCACGTCGTACTCGACCTCCGGGATCTCCTCCCATGCGCACGCCCGCACTCCCGTCTCGCTCGCGACCTTGCGCGTCCTCTCCTCGTCGCGCCCGGCGACCGTCGCCTGGCCCCCGCGTTCGCGCACGGCTCGCAGCGCCGCGCGCGCGCCGCCGCCCGATCCCAGCACGAGCGTGTGCGCCGCCGCGATCGAGACAGGCCGACCGGGCGTCTGCGCGTGCAGACGGAACGCGCGCTCGAGCACGTCTCCGACGGCGCCGACGTCCGTGTTCATCCCGCGCCAGCCCTCTCCCTCGCGCACGAGCGTGTTCACCGCGCCCGTCGCCTCCGCGGACGCGTCACGGTGCTTCGCCCGCTTCCAAGCGACCTCCTTGAATGGTGCCGTCACGCTGAAGCCCCTGAAGTTCTCGTCGGTCGCCAGGTCGAGGAAGACCCCGAAGTCGTCGGGCTCGAGTGCGACGTACACCGCGTCGAGGCGCGCCGCCATGAGCGCGATCCCGTGGACGCGCGGCGACCACGAGTGCCTGGCCGGGTTGCCGACCAGGGCGAAGATCGCGGTCGCGTCCGAGATGCCCGTCGGCGGGAGCGCGGCACGCAAATCGTTGACGCGGATCTGCCCCGGCGCCGTGGCCGGCGGCTCGGACATGCCGGGCATCACCGCCGGCGCCGCGTACGTGAACGGCGAGCCGAAGATCGGCGCCAGCACGCGCGTGAAGCTGCCCGCGTCCCCGCTGCAGAATCCGATCAGGCCCCCGCCGCGCTCGCGCACGAACCGCAGCATCCGCAGCCCGTCCGCGCAGCTCCTCGCGTGCGTGACGATCTTGACCAGGTCGCCCTCGTAGAGCACGCCCTCGACCTCGTCGAGGATCGCGCGCAGATCCTCCGGCGTCCCCTCGGTGTCGTGGCGCGAGACGATCCGGTGGCACTTGCCGCTGCCGCGCACTTCGCCGAGCTCGAGCGAGAGGCTCCAGTCGACGTCGACGAAGGCCGCGCCGGTCCGCGCAGCCGCGCGCAGGATGTCGAGGCGCTCCTCATCGGAGCCGCGGAACTGGCCGAAGGCTTCCGGGCCTGGGCAGCTCACGATCGCGGGCTTCTTCGCGTCGCGGATCAGCGCGGCGAGCCTGGCTTCGCCCGGATTCCCGATCCGATCGAGGCGCAGCTCGACCAGATCGGCGAGCTTCGCCTGCCGCAAGACCTGCTTCGAGAGGGTCTCGAAGTCGGCCGCGATGTGGGAGACGACGATCGCCACGAGGTTGCGAGCCTAGCGGATCAGCCGCTCGATCGCCCCTCGGTCGCGCGCTGGAAGGTCGGAGAGGGCGAGGAGTCTGCGCGAGAGCAGTTGGTACAGACGCCGATCGTCCGGTCGGCCGCGCAGCAGGGCCAGATGGCCGGCGACGACGACTGCATCCCCGCGCGCGACCGGGCCGCTCAACGAGCGGCGCTTTCCGCGCAATCTGAGACTGAACGCTGTCGAGGTCAGCAGGCTCGCCAGAGCTTCGCGCGATCTCGCGTCCCTTCTGTGCAGAACCTCCCGCGCGAGATCGAACAACGCGACCGCGCCGTTCGAGACGAGCGTGCAGGCGAGGTGGTAAGCGCGCTTCTCCCGATCTCCCCCGCTCAGCCGCAGTTCCTTGCCCTGCAGCCCGCGGACGACCCGGCTCGCCATTTGGGCGGCTCTTCCCGTGGCGCGAGTCGCGAACCACTCGCGCGCGAGAGCGACCCCAATCCCACTCCGCGTCCGGAAGAAGGCGGTGACGGGATGCAGCGTCCCCACGGGCCAGCCGAGCGCATGCAAGGGCCGCAAAGGCTTCTCTCCGTGGAAGCCGCTCGTGTGGAGGGCGACGGGAGCCCTCTTGCCCGGCCGTGTGCGCCACTCACGAGCTAGAGCTCTGGCGACAGGCTCGATCGCGCGGTCGCTGACGCACAGCAGCACGAGATCCGCATCTCCCGCCGCTTCGCCCGGAGTTCGGCTGAGCACACCGTCCACCATCCGGGCGAGCCGTCGAGCGCTCGCCCGCCTCCGCGACCAGACCCTCAGCTCGGCTCCGGCACGGTGGAGGTCTCCAGCGAGAGAACTCCCCACCGCCCCCGCCCCCAACACGGCGACCTTCAGGCCGCGCAAGCGCCGGGTCCGCCGCTTCCGCATCGGGCGGATCCTAGCCGCCCGCCTCCTCGTCCGGCCATTCCTCCTCGTAGGCCTGGTAGTCGAGGTCCTCGAAGCTCTGGGCGACATACCCCTCCTGCTGGCTCCTCTCCACCTCCACCCGGTAGGCGGAGAGGATCGCCCCCTGCACGAAGCCGCGCGCGGTCTGGTGGATCGGATGCGCGATGTCCGCGTACAGCCGCGGCCTCCCGCGCTGGTCGCACTCTCCTCGCTCCATGTCCAGCTTCGCCCCGCAGTCGTTGCAGAAGCGCGCCCGCAGATGGTTCTTCCCCCCGCAGTCCGCGCACCGGTCCATCAGCTTCCGGCTGGGCATCGCCACGAACAGCCCGCCCGGCCCGTCGATGACCTTGATGTCCCGGACCACGATACAGCGGTCCACCGTCAAGCTCGCGAAGGCGCGCAGCTTGTCGCGCTGGTTCTCCAGCAGCTTGATGCGGATCTCGCTGATCTCCACCGGGGTCGTTCCCGGCGACCTGTCCGAGGCCGCCTCCCGACGAATCCGGAGGCCGGAGCGATTCCGGTTCAACCGACTTCGACAAGGCTCGCGCCGTGCGCGCTGGGGCGGGTCGCCCAGAGTCCCCGGATGGGGAGACCGGTGCCGCGGGTCGCGCCGCGAATGCGTTCGAGCGCCCCTTCCACTTCCTCCGGCCGGTCGTACAGTCCGAAGAAGGACGATCCGCTCCCCGAGAGCCGCCAATGCTCCGCGTCGCATCGATCGAGGAGCTTCCGCCATTCGCACAGGGTCGGGAACGCCTTCATGGCCGCCGCTTCCAGCCGGTTGAAGAGGAACGGTCGCACGGCGCTGGCCGGCATCTCCGACCACTCCGCCGGCATCTCCCGGGCCGGCGTTCGAGCGCTCGAGCCCGGATCGAGGGCGGCGTACACCTCCGCCGTCCAGCAGGCGACGGGCGGGGTCAGGACGGCGACGTTCCATGGGCAGCGCGGCGCCGGGGAGGCGACGACGACCTCGCCTCGGCCGGCGCAACGGGCGCATCCCGTCTCCCTCGCCCGGGCGAAGAAGTCGCAGTCCGAGCCCAGCGCGGAGAGCGCCGCCTCGGCCGATCCCGCCGGAAGATCGAAGCCGAGCGCCGCGCACGCCGCGATCCACGCCGCGGCCGCGTCGGCGCTGCCGCCGCCGAGCCCGGCACGGCTCGGGATCTGCTTCTCGAGAGCGAGGTCGACGCCGTCCCTCTCGCCGATGAGGCCGAGCTTCCTCCCTTCCGCGAGCGCGGCCGCCGCGGCGCGGCAAGCCAGGTTCGCGGCGCCGGCCGGGACGTCCGCGCTGGCCTGCGTCCCGGCGAGCGAGAGCGCCACCGCCCCGCTCGAGCTCGCGCGCGCCTCCAGGCGGTCGCACAGCTCCAGCGCGAGCATCCAGCTCCGGATCTCGTGATAGCCGTCGCGACGGCGGCCGAGGACCTCGAGCCACAGGTTGATCTTGGCCGGCGCGAGCGCGCGGACCAGGCTCGGGCGGCTCATCGAATCTGGCTCCCTTGATTGTGCCTCGGTCCGCCCCAAGTCCTTTTCCGCCAACACTCTCTCAGCGGCCCCGGATCCCCCGGCGCGCCGGGCGCTCGCGATCGGTCGCAACCCCCTGCGCTGACTGGACCTCCCCGAGGGTCAGGGACAGCGAAGTGTGCCAGACTCCGGCTCATGCCTCGCCCAGCACCAGGTTGTCGATCAAGCGCACAGCGGACACGCGGGCGGCGACGAGCGCCACGCCGCGGGCGAGGCGCCCTTCTGGCTCCTCCCGCGTCCATGCCAGCGGGTCGCGGACCGTGGCGTACTCGATCTCGACGGGCTCCCGCGCGAGCGCCTCGCGCATCCGCTCGGACAGGCCCCCCGCCTCGCGCGCCCCGGCGCGCCAGGCCGTGCGCGCGGCCTCGAGCGAGCGCGGGAGCGCGTTCGCCGTCTCGCGTTCCGCAGGCGAGAGGAGCTGGTTGCGGGAGCTCATCGCCAGGCCGCTCTTCTCGCGCACGGTCGGGCGCACCACGATCTGCGGGTAGCCCATCGACCGTGCCAGGTCTTTCACGACCAGCGTCTGCTGGAAGTCCTTCTGCCCGAAGTAGGCCCGGTCGGGCCGGACGATCTCGAACAGACGCGCGACGATCGTCGCCACGCCGGCGAAGTGCCCGGGTCGCAGGTCCCCTTCGAGGCCCAGGGCGCACGGCCCGGGATCGCGCAGCGCCTCGCGGGCGAACGCGCCGCCGGGCGAGAGGTGCTCCGGGAAGAACTGCTCGAGCGTCCCCGTGAACACCATCGGGCAGCCGGCCTCCGCGAGCAGCCGTGCGTCGCCCTCGAGATCGCGCGGGTAGCGCTCGTAGTCCGCTCGCTCGTCGAACTGCAGCGGGTTCACGAACACGCTGACGCACACGCTCTCGTTCTGCGCCAGGGCCGCTCTCACGAGCGCGAGGTGTCCGCCGTGGAGCGCTCCCATGGTCGGCACGAAGCCCAGCGAGCGTCCTTCCGCGCGGGTCCGCGCGCACCAGGCTTGCGCCGCCTCGGGGTCGCGCAGGAGGGTGATCCTCACGGGCATCGCGAAACCTCGGCGAGCCTCTGCCGGGCCGTGCGCCCGGAGGCGAGCACGAGATCGGGGGCGAGCTGCGCGAGCGGCGCGAGGACGAACGATCGGTCCTCGAGGCGCGGGTGCGGGACCGTGAGGCCCGGCTCGTCGATGCGCTCGTCGCCGAAGAGGAGGAGGTCGAGGTCCAGCGTGCGCGGCAGATCGCGCTGCCCCGGCCGGCGCTCGCGCCGGTGCGCGCGCTCGATCGCGAGCAGCGCCTCGAGCAGCTCGCGCGCGGAGAGCGTGGTCTCGAGCAGGAGAGCGCCGTTCATGTAGCGCGACTGGCCGGCGGGTCCGCCGACGGGATCGGTCTCGATCCAGTCCGAGACGGCGAGGACGCGTACCCCCGCGATCGCGCGGATCTCGTCCACGGCGAGGCCGAGGTGCCGCGCACGGTCGCCGAGGTTGCTGCCGAGCGCGACGGCGGCACGCTGGCGGGGCTTCGTCCGGGTTCGAGGCTGCTCCATGGAGGGTCCGTCCGCCTCAGCGCGCATCCATGTCGTGGAACGTGGAGAGCGGCTCCACGGACCCGTGGGGCCCGTGGGGTCCGCTCGGCCGACCATGCCGCAGCGCGCGCGCCAGGCCGGCGAGGACGTAGCCGTTGAAGACGACGAAGACCGCCAGCACGGGCGCGACGAACAGGCAGAACGCGCTGAACACGACGCCGACGAGCGTCAGGAACTGACCCCGCCCGGTCAGGGCCGAGAACATGTGCACGTAGCGCAGGCGGCTGACCATCAAGAGGCCGAGCAGCGGCAGCATGAGCGCCAGGACCGGCAGGAACCAGAACAGGAACGGGCTCCGGTCGATCTGAGGGAACCAGCGCAGGATCGCGCCGAGAGGGGTCAGCGTGCCGTCGGAGCGCTCGATGGCCGGGTTCCGCAGCGACAGGTACATGAGCAGGGTCGCGCACACCGCGCCGGCCGCCGCGGGCGAGGGCAGGCCCTTGAACTCGACGTGCGCCGACTCGTCCGGCTCGGTCTCGAGGTTGAAGCGCGCCAGGCGCAGGATCGCCATCACGCTGAAGACCGCCGCGGCGATGAAGTGCAGGCGCGGGTTCACGGTGTAGTCGTAGAGCGGACCCTCGTGCTCGATGAGCACCTTGACGAGCATCGCCGGCGCGAGCCCGAACGTGATCATGTCGGAGAACGAGTCGAGCTGCGCCCCGAAGCTCGAGGCCCCGCCGACCATCCGCGCCACCTTCCCGTCGACCGCGTCGAAGAGCATCCCCAGGAAGACTAGCCAGCAGGCGGTGGCGATCTTGCTGTAGAAGTCCGGTCCCTCGGCGCGGGAGAAGGCCAGCGCATCGATCCCCTTGTAGAGGGCGAGCAGCCCGCAGAAGGAGTTCGCGAGGGTCAGGAGGTTCGGGAGGAGGTGGATCCTTCTCAAGGCGTGTTCCCGGCCGAGGATTCCGCAGCCGCGCCCGCGGGCGTCTCAGGATACCCCGAATCTGGCCCATTCCCACTCCACCCCCCGGCCCGTAGGATCCCAGCGCGATGAGCGCCATCGTCCACGTCCAGGGGCGGGAGATCCTCGACAGCCGCGGCAACCCCACCGTCGAGGTCGAGGTGCTGCTCGAGAGCGGCGCGGCCGGGACGGCGGCGGTCCCTTCGGGCGCGAGCACCGGCGCGCACGAGGCGCACGAGCTGCGCGACGGCGGCAAGCGGTACGGCGGCAAGGGCGTCCGCAAGGCGGTCGAGCACGTCGACGGCGAGATCGCGCGCGAGGTCGCGGGCCTCGACGGCCTGGACCAGGCCGGGCTCGACCGCGCGATGATCACGCTCGACGGGACGCCCAACAAGAAGCGCCTGGGAGCCAACGCGATCCTGGGCGTCTCGCTCGCGGTCGCCAAGGCGGCGGCCGAGGAGTGCGGCCTGCCGCTCTACCGCTACCTCGGCGGCGCCTCGGCGAACCTCCTGCCGGTCCCGATGATGAACATCCTCAACGGGGGCGTGCACGCGGACAACAACGTCGACCTGCAGGAGTTCATGGTGATGCCGTTCGGCGCCAGGACCTTCGCCGAGGGCCTGCGGATGGGCGTGGAGACGTACCACGCGCTGAAGGCGGTGTGCCAGGAGCGCGGCCTCGCGACCGCGGTCGGCGACGAGGGCGGTTTCGCGCCGAACCTGTCCTCGAACGAGCAGGCCGTCGAGCTGATCCTGACCGCGGCGGAGAAGGCCGGCCTCGCGCCGGGGAAGGACGTCCGGATCGCGATCGACGCCGCGGCGAACGAGCTCCTGGAGGGGGGTCGCTACGAGATCGAGGGCAAGAAGAAGACCGCGGCCGAGATGATCGCCTGGTACGAGCACCTGGCCGAGCGCTACCCGGTCTTCAGCCTGGAGGACGGTCTCGCCGAGGACGACTGGGAGGGCTGGACGGCTTTGACCGCGGCTTTTTCCGGTCGGGACGGGGGCCGGAGCCGCCTGCAGATCGTCGGGGACGATCTGTTCGTCACGAGCACGGCCCGCCTCGCGGACGGGATCGCGAAGAAGGCCGCCAACGCCATCTTGATCAAGGTGAACCAGATCGGCACGCTCACCGAGACGCTCGCGACGATCCGCATGGCGCACCAGAACGGCTACCGCTGCGTCGTCAGCCACCGCTCGGGAGAGACCGAGGACACGACCATCGCCGACCTCGCCGTCGCGACGTCGGCGGGCCAGATCAAGACCGGCGCGCCGTGCCGGATCGACCGCGTGGCGAAGTACAACCGGCTGCTCCGGATCGAGGAGGATCTCGGGGCGGAGGCGCGCTACGCCGCGCTCGACCTGGCCTGACATGGACACCTCGGATCGGATCCCGGCGCTCTCGCGTCTCCTGCACTGGACCCCGGTCGCGGTGTGCATGGTCCTGTTCGCCCAGATCTCGTTCCTGGGCCTGCGCCCGGCCGTGTGCGAGAGCCGGCGACTCGCGGAAGCGCAAGCGATGATGGAGGCGCGGCATGCGCGCGATCTCGCGCTGCGCGACGCGATCGCGACGAGCCTGCGCGCGCGCAGCGACCCGATCTACGTCGAGCGGCAGAGGCGGATGCGACTGCACGCCCCGCTCCTGGCGCAGAAGTAGCGCGCCGCCGTGCACGGGCCGGGCTGGGCGTGCGCGCTGCTCGCCGTCGCGCGGCTGGGATTTTTTGCGCCGGTCGAGCGCGCCGGAGCGCAGTCGACGCAGGGCGAGGGACCGCTCGGGAACGACGTCTTCCTGCCGACGTCGGACCGGGCCGCGCGGGCGCTCGCCGAAGGCGACGAAGCCCTGACGAAGAGTCTCGGCGCCAAGGGTCCTGTCGCCAGGGATCCCGTTGATCGAACGGCGTCGTTCGAAGCCTGGCGGCGCGCGCTCTCGGAGAGCGAGAGCGGCGACTGCGCTCCGACATCCAGGGGCACGGAGGCGGTCGAGCGCGCGGTCATGCGCCGGCTGCGCGCGGCCGACGCGGAGGTTGCGGCGGCCTGGCGTGCGCGCTTCGACCCCGTCGCGGCGGCCGCGCTCGCTTCCGCCGGTTGGGACCCTGTGGCGCTGGCGCGGATCGAGCACGGATTCCCGCTGACGCGCGCCGCGGCGCGATCCGCGCTCGCGCTCTCCGACCTCGAGCACGAGGCCGGCGACGCGCTCGCCGCCGCGACGTGGCTCGAGCGAGCGCGGGCGCACGCCGATCCGAAGGACCGCGACCTCTGCGCGGCGATCGAGCGGCGCGCGGCGGCCTTGCCTCCTGCGCCGAGAGAGGATCCGGGCGAGCCCTGGCGCAGCGCGTCCCGACTCGAGATCGAAACCCAAGTCGCGCTGACCTCCTCCGAGCCTTCGCGCCGCGGCGTCCAGCCGGGGATCGCCCTGCTTCGCGACGGCCGCGCGTGCGTCCAGGGAGCCGACAGCCTGCACGTCATCGGCGCCGACGGGAAGGCGCGGAGCGTTCCGCTGCCGGGCCTCGCGCGCGAGTTCGGATGGAGCTGGCTGCCGCCCTTCGCGGAGAAGGGCGAGCGCTGGCCGCTTTCCCCGGCGAGCGAGGGCCAGCTGATCGCGCTCGTCGCGGGCCGTGCCGTCGGAACGCGCGGCAACGCGCTGCTGCTCGTCGACGCGGGCTCGGGCGCGACCGAGCCGCGCCTGAGCTGGGCCTACTCCGACGCGGGCTTCCACGGCGACGAGGCCGGCGCGCGGCAACTCGCGGACGTGCTCGGTCCGGGGCTGTGGGAGTTCGAGCCCGGGCCGGAGATCCTCGGCGGAGCGGTCGTCGTCCAGGCGCGCCAGTGGCTCGCGGAGGGCGAGGAGAGGCCGACCGTCGACGAGACGGTGGTGCACGCGTGGTGCCTCGCGCTCGAGCTCGAGAGCGGCCTGCCGCGCTGGAAGCGCTCGATCGCGATCGGCGCGAGCGGGAAGGCGCGGCTGCGGGGAGCGCGAGGAATCGCGCGGCCGGCCGAGCCGCTCGCCATCGGCGAGGGACGCGTCTTCGCCGGGACGGGGATCGGCGCCGGCGTGATGCTCGACGTCTGCGACGGGAGGATCCTCGCGAGCGTGAAGTGTCGCCGCGCGCCCGAGGGCTCGCGCGCCTGGAATCCCTGCGCGCCGTTCTTCGCACGCACGTTCGAAAAAGGAGAGGAGACCTCGCTCCTGTGGGCGCCCTCCGATTCCGACCGCCTGTACTTCCTGCGCGCGGACGCGAGCGAGGAGGCGGGCGGACCCTTCGTCCTCCCCCCGCGCGAGATCGGCGACGAGGTGGAGACGATCGGCGCGGACCGCGAGCAGGTCCTCGCGCTGTCGGAGGCCGGAGGTCGGGCGACGCTCGCGCGCCTCTCGCCCATCTCGGGCGCGCGCGCGGACTCGGTGCCTCTGCCGCTCGGCGAGGACTTCTCGGGCGGAGGCCTCGCCTCGGCTTCGCGCGCGATCGTGGCGAGCGACCGGGCGGTCTATCTTTTCGACCTGTCGCGCGAGCTCTATCTCCTCGACACGGAGCGCTTGCCGGGCCGGGAGGAGAGCCCCGAGGGCGCGATCGCCGCGCGCGGCGACCGGGTGTTCGTGGCGGGAGAGCAGTCGCTGTGGATCCTGCGCGCGCGCTGAGGTCAGACGCGTTCGATGGATCGGCCGGCGATCACAGTGCCTAAATCACGAAGCCAGCCTTGTAGTGGTGCCGGAATTCCTTCCGTTTTCGGTCGGGCTGAGGGCCATGATTCTCGTGTCCATCTAACCAAGCCGAATCGTTCGAGCGTCGCCAGGATCGCCTCGCGTACAGCACGGCGACGCGCGCGGGCGTTCGGTGCGACGCGCAGGCCGCGTTCGATGTTCACGCAGGCCGCCTCGTAGACGCAATCACGGCACACCAGATCCTGCGCGCGAGGCAGGATCGTGTCAGGCTCGGCCGCCGTGCGACCTCCTCGGCTCGTTCGCACGTGCACGCAGTCGAGTATGTGCCACGCCCGGACCAGGCGGGCGCACCTAGTCGCATTCTGCAGGGGCATCTCTCGGGCCCCGACCCTGGACCACTTGCGACGAGATGTGCCCGTGCGCGACCTCGCCGACCACCGCTGGCGCGTCAGGAAGCCACAGCAGCACGGCTATCTTCGAGAGCAGGCCGCGCGGCAGCTTTCCCCGCTGGATCAGCCACCGCCCTCGACGCGATCTTCGGCGGTCTCTACGACCTGAAGCCGGATCACGTCATGGTCGTGCTCGAGCCCGTGCCGTCTCCGCCTTGAGGTGCATCTCTGACTCGACCATGGTCACTGCCCCATCATCACCTGCCGCCGGGGGGGGGGGGTGGTATGTGCCATTCTCGATCGACTGCTTCAAGATCGTGCCGGCCAGCGCCTGGTCCGGGTGATTCAGACCGCGGCCCGTCCGCCGCCACTCCACGATCCCCGTCGTGAGTGCCGCGCTCCTCGCAGAGAGATACCGATGCGCAACGCGGGCCGAAGCGACGTTGAAGGTCGCCGCCGCGAGCACGGCGAGACCGGTCACCCACCACTTCGACCAGAACGAAGGGCGGATCTCGATCGCAGCGACCAACGCGAACACGATCGCGACGATCGCCGTGACCCTGTATCGCGACTCGAGCGCATATTGCACGCCGAAGCTGGCGCGTCCCACGCCGATCGCCACGGCGCTCATCAGGAGGAAGACGAGGAACCAGAAGACGACCGGGTTGCGCCGGTCGTACCGCTCCCACGCGAGGTAAGTGACGAACGACACTTCCACCGCGCCTGCGATGAGGACGGCGTTCGCGCCGAGCCGTTCGGCCGGCGACCCGAGGAGCGTCAGGACATACCGCACGACGAGCATCGGCTGCGAGAGCGTCGCACCGATCGCCGGGTGGACCGAAGGCCGCTCGTACCCATGAAAGTACAGGCACGCGACGGCGATCGTGAACGTCAACAGCGCGAGCACTCGCAGCCGCGAATGCGGTGCTCCGTCCTCATCGCGCGCGCCGGCCGAGGTCCCGGCGCCGACGGCCTCCCACGCGAGGACCGTCACGAGGATCAGAAGCCCGCTTGCGCTCGTGTATGTCGCTACCACGGCGAGAATCGAGGCGAGTGAATACGCCCAAGGGCGTCGCCGGCTCCAGCACCACAGCGCCAGGAACGAGAACAGGAGGCCGAAGTGATTCTGCAAGGCGCCGGTTGCCCAGTTCATGTTGTCCCACGACTGCGGCGCGAACATCACGAGGGCGATCGGGACGAACAGGACCGCAGGCGCGCTGCGCCGCCACAGCACGCCGCACAGCGCGAGGAAGAGGAGCACGAGTCCCGCGTTCCCGATGTAGATCAGGGCTCGGAAGTCGAGCCCCTGCGGCAGGAGGCTGCACGCCTCCGTGACGATCCGCGTCCAGGCGATCCTGTGCTCGTTGTGCTGCTCGAGCAGAGTCGCTAGTCGCACCGAGGGCGGCCGATTGAGATACGCGAGGACGGTGTCATAGTCGTCCCACACTGGGACGTTCACGCTGAAGCGGACGACGAGGAGCCAGTAGGACGCGATCGGCGCCGCAACGGCGAGCGCGAGGAGGACGTTGCGCAACCTCGCAGCTGCGGTCGTGCCCATCGCGTCGCCGTCTCAGTCCCGGTCGTGGCGCATTCGATCCGCCGGTCGGGCACGAGCCACATCGTTGGCGAACGTCGCGTTGCGCGTCCAAGTCCCCGTCGCCACGCGGTAGACGCCCAGATTCTGGATCGGCGCCGTGATCGGCATCAAACGCGAGCTGAGGCTCTGCTGCGCCATCGAAGTCGCGGCGAGGTGCGCGAGGGTAGCTAGCCCGGATCTCTCACGACATGTGAGCAACACGCCGTCGCCTCGTTCGTAAGTGGAGTTGGTTACACGAGCTCCAACCCACAAACGAGGGCGGACGGCGATGACAGATTGTACTCAGCGCGAGATGCGCTTTGAAGG
>JBGPOP010000047.1:0-29057 GCA_041488095.1 Planctomycetota bacterium | reverse complement strand
GTTCGAGAGCGACGCCTCGAACCTCGTCGCGGGCGACACGAACGGGACCTGGGACGTCTTCGTCCGCGACCGCGGGCAGCCGCCGATCGTCGCATCTTGCTTCGGCGACGGGACGGGAGTCCCCTGCCCGTGCGGGAACAGCGGGCTCGCCGGCCACGGCTGCGAGAACTCGTCCAGCACGGGCGGCGCGCTGCTCACCGCCACGGGAATCCCGAGCCTTGCATCCGACACCCTGGTTCTCACTTCGTCAGCGGAGAGACCGACTGCCTTCAGCATCTTCCTGCAGGGAAGCTCCTTCATCGCGCCGGTCGTCTACGGCGATGGCCTCCGCTGTGCCGGAGGGATACTGAAGCGCCTGTACAACAGGAACGCCGTCGGTGGCGTCGTGGCCGCTCCGCAGGGGGCGGATCCATCGGTTTCGGCGCGGTCGGCAACACTGGGCGACACGATCCCGATGGGCGCGACGCGGCACTACCAAGTCTACTACCGCGACCCCTCAACCAGCTTCTGCCCGAACCCCCCGGGCAACACCTGGAACGTCTGCAACGCGCTGTCGGCGGTTTGGAGCCCCTGATATGAGGAGAACGGAACCAGCGCAGCTCCTCGATCAGTTGCGGCGGCGGCGGCTCGCAGAGGGATCGCTCTGGCTCTTTACTTCCGCCGGCAGATGCTCGCGCACGAACGCGGCGATCTGAACATAGTCCCGCGCGCGTGGGTGGCTGGCGCGGAAGACGAGCGCCATGCTCCGCGATGGCGCGGGCTCGGCGAACGGCACGACCGCGACGTCCCCTCGCGCTTGCCCATCCCGCAGCGCGAGCGCGGGCAAGAGCGTGAGGCCCATCCCGCCCGCGACCATGTGCCGGAGCGTCTCGATGCTCGTCGCGCGGAAGTCTCCCTCTCCCGTCGCGTCGAGCGCGCCCGCGCGGGCGCAGATCGAGAGCGCCTGCTCCCGCAGGCAATGGCCCTCGTCGAGCAGCAGCACGCGCTCGCCGGCCAGGTCGGACTCGCTCACGGTCTTCTTCGCGGCCAGCGCGTGGTTGCGGGGCGCGATCAGGAGGAACGGCTCGTCGAACAGAGGCTCGATCGCGAGCCCCTCGGCGGTCACCGGCATTGCGAGCAGGCCGCAGTCGAGCCGGCGCTGCGCGATCTCGGAGAGCACCTCGGCGGTCTTCATCTCGCGGAACACGAGCGCAAGCCGCGGGAAGGCCTCCCGCAGCGGCGGCACGAGCCACGGCAGGAGGTAGGGCGCGAGCGTCGGGATCACGCCGAGCCGCCACGTCCCGGTCATCGGCTCGCTCTGGCTCCGCGCCACCTCGACGATCCGCTCTGCCGCGGCGAGCACGGCGCGCGCCTCGCGCACGATCTCCTCGCCCTCGGGCGTCGGGAGCACCGCCTTGCTCGTCCGATCGAACAGCTTGACCCCCAGCGTGCGCTCGAGCTTCGCGACCTGCGCCGAGAGCGTCGGCTGCGTCACGAAGCACGCCGCCGCGGCGCGCCCGAAGTGCCGGTGCTCGGCGACGGCGACCGCATAGCGCAGCTCGGTCAGCGTCACGGCGGAGAGGTCGATAGCCATCTTCGATCCCGTCCATACAGACAATCGAATTCCGCGCCCGGCGTCCACGTCCGACACTCTTCTCCGTTCTCGAAGTGCATCTCGACACGAAAGGAATCGCGACCATGCTGACCGTCGGAGACCGTCAGCCCCCCTTCAAGCTCCAGGCCGTGGTATCCACGCAGCCCGGCGCCGAGTTCGCCGAGATCACCGGAGAGAGCCATCCCGGCCGCTGGAAGGTGCTCTTCTTCTGGCCCATGGACTTCACCTTCGTCTGCCCGACCGAGATCGCCGCGTTCGGCCGGCGCGAGCGCGACTTCCGCGACCGCGACGCCCAGATCCTCGGCGCGAGCACGGACACCCAGTTCGTCCACCTCGCCTGGCGCCGCGCGCACCCGGACCTGAAGGACCTGCCCTATCCGATGCTCGCCGACACGCGTCGCGAGCTCGCCTCGGCCCTCGGCATCCTCCACAAGGAGGAGGGCGTCCCGCTGCGCGCCACCTTCCTCGTCGATCCGGAGGGCACGATCCGCTGGGCCGCGGTGAACGACCTCAAGGTCGGCCGCAGCGTCGACGAGGTCCTGCGCGTCCTCGACGCGCTGCAGACCGACGAGCTGTGCCCGTGCAACTGGAAGAAGGGCGAGCAGACGCTCCAGGTTGCTTCCGGGATGGCGCAGGCGTCCTTGGCGCACGACAATGCTCAGCCGCATCCATTCCTCCACACGAACTAGGTGACCCATGCACACGACTTCGAGTCCTCTCCCCGAGAGCGCCCGCGCGAAGATCGCCGGCGATCTCAATGCCTCCCTCGCCGACGGCCTGGACCTCTTCAGCCAGGTCAAGGTCGCCCACTGGAACGTCAAGGGCCCGCACTTCGCGGCTCTGCACCCGCTCTTCGAGGGCTTCGCCGTCACCCTCGCGAACTACAACGACTCGATCGCCGAGCGCGCGGTGGCTCTCGGAGCGCTCGCCGTGGGCACGGTGAAGCAGTCGGCGCGTGCTTCGCGCATCCCCGACTACCCGGCCGGCACCACGCGCGATCTGGACCACGTCGCCCTGCTCGCGGACCGCGTCGAGGCCTACCTCAAGGGCTTGCGCACGGCGCGAGCGACGGCCGAAGCCCAGGCGGATGCGGACACGGTCGACCTGCTCACGGGGATGATCACCGAGTTCGAGAAGAACGGCTGGTTCCTCAGGGCGACTCTCGAGGGGATCTAGGGAGGCCTTGCATTCGCCGCCGCGGACCGTAGCCTGTCCGCGCTCCAAGTCCGGTGGGCCGCGAGGCCTCCCGGCCCCCGCAAGCGGTGCACGGCATGCCAGCGAGCGGGGATTCGCGGTCACTACCCCGAGGACGTCCCATGCCCAAGATGAAATCGAAGGGCGCTATCAAGAAGCGCTTCAAGGTCACCAAGCGCGGCAAGGTGATGTGCAGCCACCCCGGCCGCGGCCACATGCACGCGTCGTACACCGGCGAGACCGGGCGTAACCTGCGCCGGCGGATGGTGCTGAACACCACCTGGTCCACGTTGATCAAGCGCATGCTGAAGCCCTGAGCCATGGTCCGCATCACCATCGCCGCTCCGCGGCGCCGCAAGAAGAACCGCTACTTCAAGCAGGCCAAGGGCTTCCGCGGCGGCCGCAGCAAGCTGTGGCGCACCGTGCGCGAGACCCTGCTCCGCGCGTGGGCCTACTCGACCCGCGACCGGCGCGCCAAGAAGCGGCAGTTCCGCCGCCTGTGGATCACCCGCATCAATGCCGCGACGAGGCTGCGCGGGATGTCCTACTCCACCTTCGTCGACGGGCTGAAGAAGGCCGGGATCGATCTCGATCGCAAGCAGCTCAGCGAGCTCGCGATCCACGACCCGGCGGCGTTCGACCAGCTCGTCCACGAATCCAAGTCGGCCAGAGGCTAGGCGCCGCCCTCAGCGCCCGGTGCGCTCGAGGAAGCTGTCGAGGGTCTCGCCCTCGCCCACGTTCGTGATCCCCGCCGCGCGCGCGTCCGCGGCGAAGGCGGGGAGCAGCTCCTTCCTCCGCGGCAGCTCGCCGCGGACGATCCGGACGTAGCGCAGAGCCAGGCCGGCCGCCTTGACGCGCGCCCGCACCAGGTCGCTCTCGGCGAGCCGGGCGGCCTCCTCGAAGCACGACTCTCCGAACTGCAACACGTCCTCGCGCAGGTAGGCGGCGTCCGGACCGTCGTAGATCGTCGCGTGGAGGTTCTCCTTCGTCACGACCTCCTCGAGACGGTCGAGCCAGCGCGCGATCGCGGACGCGGACTTGCCGAAGTAGCCCCTGAGGAACTCGTCGCGCGCCGCGCGACCGTCGATCGACGGGTCCCACAGGGCGCGCGCGAGCACCCAGGCCTTGAGCTCGTTCATCTCGCCGCCGCCCCCGGGCGAGTAGTTGCCCTCCTCGAAGATCCCCCGCACGCCGTGATCGGCGAAGAACCGGACGTTCTTCGCCAGGACGGACACGTTCGGCAGCGGCTGGAGGTAGCTCGCGAAGTTCGTGACGTAGTCCCAGACGTACAGCCGGTCGGTCCGCTTCGACCAGGCCAGGAGGTCGTCCCGGAACGAGGCGTTGCGCGGGCAGGTCTCGAGCGGGTGGCTGAAGCAGCACTCGATCGAGCAGAGGCGGACGATCACGTTCTTCCGCGGTCGGATCGTCTTCGGCGGCTTGCGCGTGTACTGGTAGGCGAGCGTGTCGATCGCCTTGTCCGGGAACTCGCTCTCGACCGCTTCCGCGACCGCATTCACGAACGCGAGAAGGGAGCCGGCGTGGGAGCCCTCGCGCTCGTCGATCGCGCGGCAGGCTTCGCAAGCGCAAGGGTTGAAGCAGTCGTTCTGCGACACGGACACGATCGAGGCCTCAGGCGTCTCGCGCAGCCACGCCTGGACGGTCTCGATCGCGATCTTCAGGACGTCGGGATTCGTGAGACACAGCTGGGCGTCGGCGGAAAGGCGCTTTCCCCCGACCAGCGCGAAGTACTCGGGGTGCTCGGCGAAGTACTTCGCGGGCGGGACGATCTCGTAGGCGGTGTGGACGAAGTGCGCGTAGGCGACCTTCCCGCCCTCGACGGGGCCCAGGCGCTCGGCGAACCCGTTGGCATGGTTCGCGACCGCGAAGGTCGGAGCGAATGCGTCCGTGAAGTACGGCTCGCGATACTCGAGTCGCGGCACTTCGCGCACGTTCAACGGGGCGAGCCGCGGGGCGATCAGGGCCTTGGGCAGGATCTCGCAGCGAGAGGTGAACACCCGGCGGCCGAGCCGCTCGAGGAGAGCGTTCGCAGCGTACAGCGTCCCTCGCGGACGGCCTCCCGCGGCGACGACATCGCCCTCCGCGGTCTCGAGCACGAAACCCTCGGCCCCGAGCGAGGCCCAGTCGATGCCCGGATGGCGGGCGTCGAGCTCCGCGCCGCGGCCGACATAAATCGCCGGCGCGGGGCCGCCCTTGCTCTCGATGGCCATCCGGACGCCGGTGAGGGTCGCGAGCTCCCGCGCGAGCAGCTCGGCCGCCGCGCGCTCGGCGGGGATCGCGTCGCGGGAGAGGACGATCCGCCGCGGGATCGGGACGGATTCCGTCCCTCCGCCCTGGGGCAGCAGGAGCGCGAACGCGAGGAGGGGGACGGTCATCCGGCAAGAGAAGATCGTCCGTCAGCTCACTGTGCAAGCGATCCCGGCACGGGCCTGGGACGCTTGCCATCCGGCGCGGCGCGGTGTCTCATGCGCCGCTCACGGAGCGGACCGAGGTGCAGGAATCCGAAACCCTTCTCGCGCAGGCCCTCGCCAGCCTGAAGAGCGCCCCGGACGAAGGCGCCCTGCGCCAGGTCGAGCGCGAGTATCTGGGCCAGGGGGGCGTCGTCGCGTCCCTCCTGGCTTCGATCCCGACGCTCTCGCCCGAGCGGCGCAAGGAGACCGGACAGCTCGCGAACCGGCTCAAGCGCGAGATCGAGGCCGCGATCGCCGCGCGGAAGGATGAGCTCGCGGTCGCGAAGCTCGAGGCCGAGCGCGCCGGCGAGGGCTTCGACCCGACGATCCCCGCGCCCAGGCCCGAGCGCGGCTCGCTCCACCCGCTGACACGCGTCCAGCGCGAGCTCGAGGATCTGTTCACCAGCATGGGCTGGATGGTCCTCGACGGCCCCGAGGTCGAGCTCGAGCACTACAACTTCGACGCGCTGAACATCCCGCGCGACCACCCCGCACGCGACACGATGGACACCTTTCGTTGCGACGCGGCCGGCAAGCTCGTCCTGCGCACCCACACCTCGCCCGTCCAGGTGCGCGCGATGGAGCGCCTGAAGCCGCCCTTTCGGGCGATCGTGCCCGGCAAGGTCTTCCGCAACGAGACCGTCGACGCCTCGCACGAGCACACCTTCCACCAGATGGAGGGCCTCGCCGTCGACCGCGGCACCTCGGTCGGTCACCTGATCGGCACGATGAAGACGCTCTTGCGCGGTGTGTTCGGGCGCGACATCGACATCCGCCTGCGGCCTGGCTACTTCCCCTTCGTCGAGCCGGGCTTCGAGCTCGACGCGCGCTGCCCGTTCTGCAAGTCGGGTTGCAGCGTGTGCAAGCAGTCGACCTGGATCGAGCTCCTGCCCTGCGGCCTGGTCCACCCCAACGTCCTGAAGGCGGGCGGCATCGACCCCGAGGTGTGGACGGGGTTCGCCTTCGGACTCGGACTTTCGCGCCTCACGATGCTGCGCTACGGGATCGACGACGTGCGCCTGCTCCTCTCGGGAGACCTGCGCTTCCTGGAGCAGTTCGCGTGAAGATCTCCTGCCGCTGGCTCGCGCGTCACGTGGACCTCTCCGGCATCTCGCCCGAAGAGATCGGCGAGAGCCTGACCCTTTCGACGGCGGAGGTCGAGGGCCTCGAGCGCTTCCTGCCGCATCTCTCCGACGTCGTCGTCGGCTACGTGGCCCGACACGATCGGCATCCCGCCGCGGACAAGCTCTCCGTGTGCCTCGTCGACGTCGGCGGCCCCGAGACGCTCGGCATCGTCTGCGGCGCGTCGAACGTCGCCGCCGGGCAGAAGGTGGCGGTCGCGAGGATCGGCACGAAGCTCTCCGCCGACCTGACGATCAAGAAGGCCAAGATCCGCGGCGTCGAGTCGTGCGGGATGATCTGCTCCGAGCGCGAGCTCGGGCTCGGCGACGAGCACTCCGGCATCTGGGTCCTGCCCGCCGACGCGCCCGTCGGCAAGCCCGTGGCCGAGGCGCTCGGGCTCGAGGACTGGATCCTCTCGATCGACAACAAGTCCCTGACGCACCGCCCCGATCTGTGGGGCCATCGCGGGATCGCCTCCGAGATCGCCGCGATCCACCGGCGCAGCCTGAAGCCCTTCGATCCGAAGCTCCCGCAGCCCGGGCGGGGCAGGCCCTTCCCCGTGCGCGTCGAGTCGAAGGCCTGCTCGCGCTACGTCGCCGTGCCGATCGATGGCGTGGGGAGCGCCGCCGCACGCCGCTCGCCCGATTGGCTGCGCGCGCTGCTCCTCGCCGTCGGCCAGCGTCCGATCGACCTCCTGGTCGACCTCTCGAACTTCGTCATGCTCGATCTCGGGCAGCCCAACCATGTGTTCGATCGCGAGCGGCTGTCGCCCGAGGGGATCGTCGTGCGCATGGCGCGCGCGGGGGAGCGGATGAAGACGCTCGACGGCCTCGAGCGCGCCCTCGCGGTCGAGGATCTGCTCATCTGCTCGGGAGCCGCGCCCGTCGCGTTGGCCGGGATCATGGGCGGCGAGGGATCCAAGGTGTCGGGAGAGACGCGCTCGCTGCTCCTCGAGGTCGCGACGTTCCAGCCCGCTGTCATCCGGCGCACGGCCCAGCGCCTCGCGCTGCGCACGGACTCTTCGGCGCGCTTCGAGAAGAGCCTCGACCCGACGCTTCCGATGAAGGCGGCGGCGCACCTCGTGAGCCTGCTCCGCGAGTTGGAGCCCGGCCTCTCGATCCCCGCGGCGCCGACGGACGCGGGGGAGTGGACCGATCCGGCGCTCACGATCCGCCTGCGGGGCGCGCGCGTGCGCCAGCTGCTCGGCGCGGAGGTACCGGACGCCGAGATCGAGGACATCCTCGCGCGCCTGGGCTTCGGCGTGTCGGACGCGGGCGGCGCGCTCTCGGTCCGCGTGCCCAGCGCACGCGCGACGAAGGACGTGACGATCGAGCAGGACCTCGTCGAGGAGGTCGGCCGGATCCACCGCTACGGGCGGATCCCCGAGCGGACGCTCGCCGGCGATCTCGCGCCGCCTCCGCGGGACGAGCGCCGGGCGCTCGTGCGCGCGCTGCAGGACCGTCTCTCGGGCGCGGCGCGGTTCCACGAGACGATCTCGTACTCGTTCCTCCCGGATGGCCTTCTCGAGAAGCTCGGCACGGCGGCTGCGCCGCACGTCCAGGTCGTCAACGCGGCCGCAGAAGGCCTTTCGCGTGTGCGCCGGTCCGTCCTGCCGAGCCTGCTCGCGGCGCTCTCCGACAACCGCCGCCGCAGCGGGGAGGTGCGCCTCTACGAGGTCGGCAAGGGATACCTCCCCGAGCGCGCGGGGCCGCGCGGCGAGCCCTTCGAGGTGCACCAGCTCGCGCTCGTGTGGGCCGCGTCGCCTCCGGCCAAGGACGCTCGCTTCGACGCCGGCCGCCTGAATCGACTCCAGGGCGTCGTCGACGACCTCTTCGAGACGACGGAGCGCGAGCGACCGCGCTGGAGGCTCTCCACAACGCCGCCGGCCTGGGCGCACCCCGGGCGCTGTCTCGAGGCGGACTGCCCGCGCGACGCGGAGCCCGTCGCGACGCTCGCGGCTCTCGAGCCAGCGCTGGCTCGGCGCCTCGGACTCACGGGCGAGCTCCAGAGCGACGTCGCCTGCGCCGAGATCTCGATCGACGCGCTGCTCGCCGGGCCGCGCCGGAAGGTCGGGTACCTGCCGATCCCGCGTTTCCCACCGGTGAAGGTCGACGTCGCGGTCGCTCTGCCGATCGACGTGCAGGCCGCGCGGCTGGTGGAGGCGATCGAGGAGGCAGGCAAGGGGCTCGTCGCCTCGACCGAGCTCTTCGATGTGTACGCCTGGCCCAACCTGGGGCCGGGGCGCAAGTCGCTCGCGCTCCACGTGACGCTCGTCTCGGACAGCCGGACGCTCACCGACCAGGATGTGGCGAAGTTCCTCGAGCGCACAGAACGAGAGATCCAGGTGCTCGGCGGAACGCTGCGCCGCGGCTGAGCCTCTCGGCGGAAACTCCCGAGAGCCCGGTTCCCATCCGCCGGCAGTCAGGCCGAGGGGGTCTCTGCATGGAAATCTTTTCAGGTCGCAAGGCGCGCCGGGGTTCCTGGTTCCTCTCGGCCGAGGTCTGCGGTTGTCTGGACTGCGCGGGATCTGGGCTTGCCGCGTTGGAGGGAAGGGGGCATACTGACTCAGTAATGCAGCTTCCTAATAACTCCTCGCCCGCAGCCGACCTGAACCCTCCTAGCTATTCCGGAGATCCGATGACCGCCAGCCGCCTGAAGCACTGTCTCCTCAAGACCATCCTTCGCGTATCCGCACTGGCCCTGGTGCTGATCGCGAGCGCACCGATGGCACGAGCGCGTGATCACCATTGCGGCGGCGGAGGCAACAACGGCGCTCCCGAGATCGATCCCGGACTCGCCGCTGGAGGGATCCTTCTGCTCGTGGGCGGCACCTTGGTCCTGACCGGTCGGCGCCGTCCCGCGACGAACTGACCGTCCGCTTCCCTCGGGTCGCGCACCGGGTGCTCCGCCCACGCGGGCCGGAACGGAGACCGGTCACGGACTTGGGGTTCGGGCCGATGCTTCAACCGCCGACACGCTCGTCCCGCGTGCCAGGCGCGTCGGAGTTTTTCTCTGAACAGACCCCGCCAGCCCAGGGTGCGATGCGGGTTGGGTTGCGGCTCAGCCGCGGCACACGAGCCCATGTCCGCCCGGCGCGTCGGATTCGCAGTGGGTACGATCGAGTGACGTCTGCCAGGTCGAGCTCCTGATCGACATGCCGCCCGCAGCGCTGCCAATCGAGGCCATGGCTGTGCGTCAGGTCGCGCGGATCAAGAGGGTGGGGAAGGTGGTCGTCGCTTCGACCGAACTTCTCGACCTGTTCGCAGTATCGAATCGACCGCGGCGGCACCCGTCTCTCGTCCTTCCTGTGAATCTGTTTTCTGGGGGTCGGACGCTCGCCGACCCGGATGTGGCGACGGTTCTCGAGCGCGTGGGATGCGAGATTGCGACCCGGGGTGGCGATCTGCACCGCGCCCGAGCCCCCCAGGTTGGGACCCAGCCAGGGCTCGTCACCGCCGCCCAGCTGACAAACCCTTGTGGTTTCCACCTGGAATACCTCCGTGTCGACAGCCCGTCTGGGGCCCCCTGCACTTCCGGAATTCGACCCAAGTCTCGTCCCGCAGGCCCCCCCGGGCGCAGGCCTGCGCGGAACGTGCGATCTAGGGGCTTGCACCCCTGGAGGAGAGCCGTCATACTGTCGCCCTAGTTCTGGCCCCAGCGAACGATCCGACGCCGTTGAGTTGACTGCCCGCGTCTACCCGGAGATCCGATGACTTCCCGCCTCCCCAAGTACTGCCACCTCGAAAACATCGTCCGCGGACTCGCGCTTTCGCTGGCGTGGAGCACGGGCGCGCTGGCGCAAGGGATCGGCGGCCGCGGTGCGCCTGAAATCGATCCCGGGCTGGCCGCCGCAGGTCTCGTGCTCCTTGTCGGCGGGACCCTCGTCCTCACCGGTCGACGCCGTCCAGCCACGAATTGACCGACCGCCTCGGTCAGGTCGCGCACCAGGTTCTCCGGCGCGGATCGGCGTCGTGACAAGTCGCGGATCTGCGGCCAAGGGAGATCCTTCGGCCGCAGTCGCACTTACCATAAGGGTCGGGGATGTCCGGATCGCCTCCTGAACGGCCCTCGCTGTCTTCGAGGGCGAAGCGGTTCACCACGATGCCCGCTTTCCTGGCGGTCGTCCTGCTTCTGATCGAGTACTGGCTCCTCAAGCAGCGCTTCAGCACCAACGCCCTGTTGGAGAGCCCGCTGTGGTGGGCGCCCCTGGTACGTTGGCTCCGCTTCAACACGTCCTGGGGTGTGTGCATCGTGGCGGCGGCGTTGTTGATCGGCCGCTCGAGGATTTTCGCCGCCTTCCGCACGCCAAGCGACAAGCTCTCTCGCCCTCGCTCCCTGTGGCCGATCCTGGGTGGCCACCTCCTCGCCCTGGGGACTTTCTACCTCCTGACGGTGCGACTCCTCGAAGGAGACGTTTCGCAGGGCCTCCTCGCCGTGCTGCTGCCGATTCCCTGGATTCTCTCAGGCGCGGCCGCGGTCATCCTGCTCGCTGCTTTGGTCGCGCCCGTGCGGACCCTGGCGATGATCGCACTCCAACTCCGTTGGGTTGCGTTCGGTGGGCTGGTCCTGGGCTCGGTGGCCTTTGCGATCTGGAGCTTCCTCGCCGACGCCTGGCCCCTGTGGGAGCCCATGTCTCGCGGAACGATGTGGCTCGCCGATCGTCTCCTCGGGCTGTTCTTCGCCGACAGGGTCTACGAACCGGAGCAGCTGGTCCTCGGCACCGACGCCTTCCCGGTCTACGTGAGCCAGTACTGCTCGGGATATGAGGGTGTCAGCCTCTTCCTGGTCTTCTTCTGCGTCTTCCTCGCGCTGTGGCGAGAACGGCTGCGATTCCCGCAAGCGCTCCTGCTCCTGCCGCTCGGCGCGTTGGGAGCCTGGCTCTTGAACGCGGTCAGGATCGCCGTGTTGATCGTGGTCGGGACCCTGGTTTCCCCCGCGGCGGCCATGGACGGATTCCACGTCTACGCCGGCTGGCCACTCCTTTGCGGCGTTGCGCTCGGCTGCGTCGCCCTGGGGACGCGCCTTCCGCTCTTCTCCGCGGTGCGATCCTCGCCGTCGACCGGCGTGAACCCGACCGCTCTCTACCTCGGACCCTTGCTCGCTTGGGTTGGGACGGCGATGGTCGCAGGCGCGTTCTCTCCTTCGCCGCTGACCCTCTACCCCCTGCGCCTGGCCCCCGTGCTGCTCGTGCTCTGGATCTCTCGTCGCGAGCACTCGCAGCTCCGGCCGGATTGGTCCTGGAGTGCCGCAGGTCTGGGACTGGCTGCCTTCTTGGTCTGGGCAGCACTCGTCCACGCCTTTCCGATTGGGCTGGGGAGCGAGCGAGCGGGCGAGGACGTCGGGGGTGGAGGACCCGCTTTCTCACCGGTATGGAGTGCACTCTGGTGGATGGCTCGCATCGCGGGTACCTGTGCCGTCGTGCCGATCGTGGAGGAGCTGGCCTTCCGGGGTTATCTGACGCGCCGCCTGATCGCCGCGGACTTCGAGCGTATCCCGCCCGGCACCCTCACCTGGCCCTCGTTCCTCCTCTCCTCGCTCGCCTTCGGGCTGCTCCACAGCAGTTGGCCCGCTGGGGCCGCTGCAGGAATGATCTACGCGTTCGCCTATCGCCGCAGAGGCCGGCTCTTCGATGCCGTGCTCGCCCACTCGGTCACGAACGCCCTGGTCGTGGTCGTCGCGCTCACGACCGGCGACCGACAGCTCTGGGGCTAGAGAGAAACAGCCTGGACGGCGGGAGGATGGGTTGGCGCGCGACCGGGCGCGTGCCTGCGATGCACGACGTCCCGCGGAAGTTCACGCAGTCTTCCTCGAATCGCAATTCGGGAGGCGGACCCGATCAGTCAGGATGCCTTCGCGAGGGGGGGCCGGAGGGCCTCCCGCCCGCTGAATTTCCCTCGGACGCGCAGAGGCGGCCTGTCCACCCGGAATCTCCTTCCGGTTGAGCCACGCGGGCGTGGAATCAGGCGTTCCATCCGGACTCCGCGGCTCCTGATACTTCACCCATGGGATTGCACCCGGGACGCGATTCCAGGTATGCTTTCCCGCCCAAACTCCATCTCCTCCTCTAGTCAGCGCGTACTCCGGCCGGGTGTTCGACACTCCACGCGACTCCCGGCACGCTTGGCTCCCCCGAGCTGGCACGGCGTGCGTACGACTTCTTCCCACACGGCTCGCCATGTACCTCTTCTCCCCCCGCCTCTGGGGCGCACGATCCTCCCAACGTGCGCCGTGGAAGGACCCCACGGAAGGCGTCCTCTCCGCGGAGGCCTTCGAGCTGTTCCTCGAGCGTGAGCGCAGCCTCGCCGACCGAGGCACGCGACTCTTCAGCTTGCTGATCTTGCGCCGGAAGCGGGGCGACCGCGAAGACCTCGAGAGGCTTTCGCGGCAGTTGCGCGTACGCCTGCGCTCGACCGACCTCGTCGGGAGACTCGACGCGGATCGGTTGGGAGTCCTCCTCACCGACACGGAGCCCGCGGGAGCTCGCGTCGTGGCCGGCTGGGTGGAGCAGGCCGTGGGACATCTCGAGATCCGCCTCGAACCGAGCATCTACGTCTACCCCTCCATTTCGGATGCCACCGACCGAGCCAACAAGGACCAGGACGACGGACCGGATGGGAATGGGCACTCGAACGGCGGGGGGAACGGCAAGGTGACCCGCCGGATCGACAGCCGAGCCCATGGATACGCGAGCGCGCTCGAGAACGGAAGATCCCCGGTCAACGGACACGCTGATCACGCGCCGGTCGGGGCCTCGGCAGGTGCGGTCGACGGGCTCTCGGATGCACACTGGCCCATGAAGGACCTCTGGCCAGAGCTCTCCGCCCCGCTGCCGCTGTGGAAGCGGTCCCTCGACATCCTCCTTTCGGCGGTCGCCCTCCTCGCGCTGTTCCCGCTGTTCGTCCTGGTGGCGATCGCGATCCGGCTCGATTCACCAGGGCCCGTGATTTTCAGGCAAATGCGCGCAGGACGAGGCGGCCGGCCCTTCGTGTTCTACAAGTTCCGCTCGATGTTCGTCGACGCCGAGCAGCGGCGGGCCGAGCTCGAAGCCAGGAACGAGCAGGGCGGCCCGGTCTTCAAGATCCGCAAGGACCCGCGGATCACGCGCGTGGGGCGGCTGCTCCGGCGCTACAGCGTCGACGAGCTGCCGCAGATCTGGAACGTCCTCAAGGGGGACATCTCCCTGGTCGGGCCCCGGTCCCCGACGCTCAACGAGCTGCCCGAGTACGAACGCTGGCAGCGCCGGCGCCTGAACGTCACAGGGGGGATCACCTGCATCTGGCAGGTCAGCGGCCGCAACGAGATCGCCTTCCCGGACTGGATGCGCATGGACAGGCGCTACGCAGCGCAGCGCAGCTTCTGGCTGGACCTGCGCCTGCTCGCACGGACCTTCTCGGCCGTGGTCTCGGGCCGCGGGGCCTATTAGGCTGCGGCGCCGCTCGCGGCAGCGCGAGCGGATCCGGCGAAGAGCGAGGAGGCTCCTGGATGGGTGCCAGGCTCCTGAGCGGCTAGAGTTCGATTGCGTCCCGCGCTGAAACCCCGCCGGGGATCCCGTCCCGGTCGGTTTTCGCCGATGATGGTCCGCGCGTGAAGATCGTCCTCGTCAATCCGCCGAGCCCTCCCGAGTTCCGCGTCAGCCGCGGCTTGATGGGAGGCTTCGGGATGGCGGTCAACCCGGGCCTCTTGTATCCGCCGATCGAGCTTGCGCACGTCGCGTCGGTGCTCGAAGCGGAGGGACACGCGGTCGTGATCCACGACTCGGATGCGCTGGGCCTCGGCGTCGAAGGCGCGCGCGACGCGATCGCCGCGGCGAAGCCCGACCTCGTATGCGTGGATTCCTCGAGCTCGTCGCTCGACCAGGACCTGCGCCTGTGCCGCGAGGTGCGCGCCTTGCTGGGGGTCCCGGTCGCGATCCTCGGCAGCCAGGTCACCTATACGCCGGGCGAGGTTTTCGAGCACGAGAACGTCGACCTCGTGGTGCGCGGCGAGCCCGAGCACACGGTGCGCGAGATCGCGGCCAGGGTGGCGGAGGGGCGGTCGCTCGAGGGCATCCAGGGCACGAGCTGGAGGCGCAAGCCAGGGGAGGTCGTCCACGAGCCCGAGCGCGAGATGATTGGTGACCTCGACCTCCTGCCGATCCCCGCGCGGCACCTGCTCGAGAACCGGGCGTACCGCTTCCCCGGCCTGGACGGGCCGGTGACGACGGTCAAGAGCTCACGGGGGTGTCCACTCGACTGCAGCTTCTGCGGTTACACGCTGGCGCAGGGGTTGCGGTTCCGGTTCCGCTCGCCGGCGCACGTGATCTCGGAGCTCGTCGATCTGCACCGTGTGCACGGCCTGCGCCACGTCGTGTTCCGCGATCCGATCTTCACGACGCGCAAGGACCGCGTACGCGAGATCTGCGAGGGGATCGCGAGGGAGAAGCTCGACCTCGAGTGGCAGTGCGAGACGGCGGTGAAGACGCTCGACCGGCCGCTGATCGAGGTCATGGCGAAGGCGGGCTGCAAGCACATCTCGCTCGGGGTGGAATCGGGGAACGTCGAGATCCAGAGGAAGCACTGCGGGAGCAAGCTGCTGGACGGGAAGAAGACGGGGATCGACGTGGCGAAGTGCGCGGAGGTGTTCAGCGCCTGCCGCGAGAACGGCATCGAGACGCGTGCGTTCTGCATGATCGGCTTCCCGGAGGAGACGCCGGCGATGGTCGAGGAAACCTTCGAGCTCGTCGAGAGCTGCGATCCCGACCAGGTGCAGTTCTGCGCGGTGACCGCGTACCCGGGGACGCCGCTCTACAGGATGGTGCGCGGTGACAAGGAGCTCGACTACGCGGAGATGACCGGATTCCGTGCGCTCGAGGGGAACGCATTCATGAGCGCAGAGGAGATCGAGGCCAAGATCCGCGAAGGATACCGGCGGTTCTACCGCCGGCCGCGGCGCCTGGTGCGCGAGTTCAAGAGCCCGCTGCGCCTGGCGGGCAAGGTCGCGCGGTACTTCACGCTGTTCAAGAAGCGGGCGTGAAGGCGCAGGGACCGCTTGAACGTCGCGGAGGCTCGGCCCCGATGCGCTCACATTTCGCGAGACGGCTCGCTGCGCTCGAGAAACTCCACGGCAGGCCCAAGAAGCCGATCCCGAAGAACCCCTTCGAGTGGGTCTTGTGGGAGAACGTCGCCTACCTCGTCGACGACGAGCGGCGCGAGCTCGCCTTCCGGACCCTCGGGAAGACGGTCGGGCTTGCCGCTGGCGAGATCGCTCGCGCCGCCGACAAGGTCCTCCACGGGGTCACGCAGCTCGGCGGCATGCACCCCGAGCAGCGTGTCGCGAGGCTCAAGGGGATAGCGAATCTCGCGCTGGAGGAGGGGAGCCAGGACCTCTCCCACGTCCTCGATCTCCCGGTCCCTCACGCGCGCAAGGTCCTGAAGAAGTTCCCGAGCATCGGGGACCCGGGCGCCGACAGGATCCTCCTGTTCTGCGGCGTGCTCCCGACCCTCGCGCCCGACTCGAACGGGCTGCGCGTGGTCGTGCGACTCGGATACGGCCGAGAAGAGAACAGCTACTCGTCGACCTACCGCTCCGCCCTCGAGGCGCTCGCACCCGAGCTCGAGAAGGACTGCGCGTGGCTCACCCGCGCCCACCGGCTCCTGAGGACGCACGGAAAAACCCTGTGCAAGACGACCGCGCCCGACTGCGACGCCTGCCCCCTGGCCGAGAGCTGCCGCTTCTTCGCGCGCGAAGGCTGAGCCCTTCGCCGGGGCTCGGGCCCATCGACGGTCTTCCCGCGTCCCGCTAGGCTGTCCGCCCACCGGAGACCGCCGATGACCCAGATCGAAAACGTCCTCCACGAGAACCGACACTTCCCGCCACCTCGGGAGTTCGCGAAGAAGAGCCGCCTCTCCCAGGAGGCCGACTACCAGCGCATGTACCGCGAGTCGATCGACGACCCGGAGCGCTTCTGGGGTCGCGTCGCTGGCGAGCTGCCCTGGATCCGATCGTTCTCCAAGGTTCTCGATTGGAGTGGTGCGCCGTTCGCGAAATGGTTCGTCGGCGGCCAGATCAACGCCAGCGCCGTGTGCCTCGACCAGCACCTCATCCGCCGCGGGCAGAAGCGGGCGATCGTGTGGGAAGGCGAGCCGGGGGACACGCGCACCCTGACCTATTCCGAGCTGCACCTCGAAGTGTGCCGCCTCTCGAACGCGCTCAAGAAGCGCGGAGTGAAGAAGGGCGACCGCGTGGCGATCTACATGCCCATGATCCCCGAGGCCGCGGCGGCGATGCTCGCCTGCGCGCGGATCGGCGCGGTGCACTCGGTCGTGTTCGGCGGATTCAGCGCGCAGGCACTCAAGGACCGCATCCAGGACGGCGGCTGCACGGCGGTGATCACCGCCGACGGATCGTTCCGGCGCGGCGCCGTGCTGGCGCTGAAGCCCCAGGTCGACGAGGCGCTCCAGGGCGTGTCCGGCGTCCACACGGTGCTCGTCGTCAAGCGCGCCAAGAACACGATCGGGTGGGCCGAAGGCCGCGACGTGTGGTACCACGAGGCGGTCTCGCTGGCTTCGACCGAGTGCGCGCCCGAGGCGATGGACAGCGAGGATCTCCTGTTCCTGCTCTACACCTCGGGCTCGACCGGCAAGCCCAAGGGCATCGTCCACACGACCGGGGGCTATCTCGTCGGCGCGTACCTCTCGACGCGCTACGTGTTCGATCTGCGCGAGGAGGACGTGTTCTGGTGCACGGCCGACGTCGGCTGGGTGACCGGACACACCTACATCGTGTACGGGCCGCTCGCGAACGGCGCGACGGTGGTCATGTACGAAGGGGCGCCGAACACTCCCCACTTCGGGCGGATGTGGGAGATCGTCGACAAGCACGCCGTCACGGTCTTCTACACGGCGCCGACCGCGATCCGCACGTTCATGCGCTGGGGGGACGAGTGGCCGGACAAGCACAGGCTCGACACGCTGCGCCTCCTCGGCACGGTCGGCGAGCCGATCAACCCCGAAGCGTGGATGTGGTACCGGCGCGTGATCGGTCGCGAGCGCTGTCCGATCGTCGACACCTGGTGGCAGACCGAGACCGGCTCGATCCTGATCACACCGTTGCCGGGCCTGACCCCGACGCAGCCCGGCTCGGCGACACGGCCCTTCTTCGGGATCGAGCCGGCGGTCGTCGACGAGAATGGGAAGGAACTCCGCCCGAACCAGGGCGGGTACCTCGTGATCCGCAAGCCCTGGCCCTCGATGGTGCGGGGGATCTGGGGGGACCCGCAACGCTACCGCGAGAACTACTGGTCGAAGTTCCCCGGCGTCTACTTCACCGGTGACGGCGCGCGCAAGGACGAGAAGGGATACTTCTGGATCCTCGGCCGGGTCGACGACGTGATCAACGTCAGCGGCCACCGGCTCTCGACCATGGAGGTCGAGAGCGCGCTCGTCAGCCACGACAAGGTGTGCGAGGCGGCGGTCGTCGGCCGCCCCGACGAGCTGACCGGGCAGGCGATCTGCGCCTTCGTGACGATGGGCAGCGCCCACAAGCCGAGCGACCTTCTGCGCAAAGAGCTGATGGAGCACGTCGCCCGGGAAATCGGCAAGCTCGCGCGCCCCGCGGAGATCCGCTTCACCGACTCGCTGCCGAAGACCCGCAGCGGGAAGATCATGCGGCGCCTCTTGCGCGACATCGCCGGGGGGGTCGAGACCGTGCAGGACACCTCCACGCTGGAGGACTACTCGATCCTGGCCAAGCTCAGGAACTACGAGGAGTAGCCGCGGCGGCTCCAGGATCCTGGGCCATCCCCCCGGCCTCTGGCCGATCCCCGAGGCGGCCGGTATCCTCCCCGTCCGCTCGCGCCGACCCCCGACCCAGCGGCCGAGAAGGAGGAGAGATCCCGATGACCCAGAAGGAGCACGATCCGCTCACGGTGATGCTGACCTGTCGCGATGCGAAGAAAAGCGTCGCGTTCTACCGCGATACGCTCGGCTTCGAGCTCGAGGCCGCCTGGCCCGACGACAAGAATCCCATGTGGGCGAACCTGATGATGGAGCGCCAGGGCCTCATGATCAGCGCCCAGATGTCGCCCGACGACGCCGCGAAGATGTGCGGCGGGGACGAGGGTGCCGCGAAGACCATGCGCACGCTCTCCGAGGAGTTCCAGAAGAACCGTCCCGGCGTCGGCATGGTGATCTACGTGCAGGTCCCTGACGTCGACGTCTACCACGAGAAGCTCGTGAAGAAGGGCCTGCGCGACCTGAAGGAACCCAAGACCCAGTTCTACGGGATCCGCGATTTCGGGCTGCAGGATCCCGACGGCTATCGATTCCTCTTCTACACGCCGGTGGCGATGCCGAGCTGCCAGTCTTGCGGCATGCCCATGAAGGACGCCGAGCCCGGGAGCCTCTACTGCGGCTACTGCACGGACGCGGGCGGCAAGCTCAAGCCCTTCGAGCAGGTCCTCGAGGGCACGACGACGGGCTACTTCATGGCCATGCAGAAGATGCCGCGCCCACAGGCCGAGAAGGCCGCGCGAGAGCACCTGAAGAAGATGCCGGCTTGGCACGGCCGGGCATAGCGCGAGCGCTACTTGCGGTAGTGGCGCGCGATCTCCGACGCGTAGCGCTGGCCGACCTGGCCGGCGTTCTTCTCGAGCCACTCCGATAGACGCGTGCGGCACGGCGGCGGGTCCTTCGACACGAGCAGGCCCGCCATCAGGCCCTGGATCTCCTGCCAGGTGAGCACGACATCACCCAGCCGAACGCCGAGGATCGACGTCGCGACGTGCACGATGCCAGGTGGCGTGTGCAGGAGCCGCACCCTCCTGTCCAGGCAGCGCGCGATCCGACGCAGGAGGTCGTCGAACGTGTACGTCTCGGGCCCGACCGCGTCGATGACCTGGATCCCGCCCCGCTGCGACCCATCGATCGCGAGGTCGGCGAAGTCCTCCACGAACACCGGCTGGACCCGGTACGCGCCGTCGCCGGGCACCAGGAACGCCGGGAAGCGCCGGAGCATCCAGGCGATGTTGTTGATCAGGATGTCCTCGCCACCGAAGAGTACGGTCGGCCGCAGGATCGTGTGGGGGACGCCGGTGGCCGCGAGGTGCATCTCGACCTCGGCCTTGCCGCGGTAGTAGGTGAGCCGGGACTCGAGCGAGGGGTTGGCGATGCTCGTGTGCACGATCCGGCGCACGCCCGCCCGCTTGGCCGCCTGGAACAGGACCCGCGAGTTCTCGACCGCTCGATCGTGTGTCCGGCTGCCTCGCGCGAAGCGGACCCAATACGTGTTGAACAACACGGCCGCGCCCGCGAGGGCCCGCTCGAGCTCTCCGGGCCGGTCGAAGCTCAGCTCGGCCGTCTCGATCCGGTCCCCGAAAGGATGGGGGCGGTCCGGGTGCGCGGTCAGGTTGACGACGCGCGCGCCGGCCGCGAGCAGGCGCTCGGTCACGAAGCGTCCCGAGAAGCCCGAGGCTCCGGTGACGACCACACGATCCCCGCTCTGCCACGCCATCGCACGCCCGCTACCGGTCGGACCCTCCCCGCTCCCGCTCGTGGCTCGCGCCGATCAGCTCCCGCCACTCCTCCGGCATCGCCGACAACGGGTGCACGTAGGCCACCTGCCCGCTGCCGAGCTCCACGAGCGACGTCGGCACCCCCACGATCCTGCCGCGCGAGTCGAGCGCCGCCCCGCCCGAGTTGCCGCTCGTGATCTCGGCGTCGGTCTTGATGACCGGCCCGAAGGCCGCCGTCTCGTAGCCCGACACGACGCCGCGTGTGCAGGTGATCGTCACCCGGCTGCCCTGCCCGCCCGTGGAAGGATAGCCGACGAGCCAGATCGGGTCGCCGATCGCGAGCGCGTCCGGATCGCCGATCTCGACCGTCGGAAAGACGTACCCTTTCGGCAGCGGTTGGCCGTAGAACCCGCTCTCGACGCGAACGAGGGCCAGGTCGCGCTCCTCGTCGACGCGCTCGACCCGCCCGCGGAACAGCTCGACCGGGGGCCGGCGCGGATCGAGCGAGGCCGACACCACGATCTCCTCGAAGCTCCCGCCGCCGAGCTTCGCGACCACGTGGGCGTTGGTCAGGATCCAGCCGTCCTTGGAGAGGATCGTCCCGCTCCCGACCGCGTCGTCGGTCGCGATCTCGACGACAGCCGAAAGCGCACGCGCCACGGGCTCCGCCCCGTGCGCCGCGGGGAAGGGGGGGATCTCGAGCAGCTCGGTCGGCGGCTCCGAGGAGAGCGTGGCCAGGATCCGGAACGGCGCGGGATGGTCCTGCTCAAGCACATCGACGACGTCGACATACCAGGTCCCGGGCTCGATCGGGTCGGAGTCTTCCCCGATGACCAGCGTCTCGCGGCCGTAGGGGTGCTGCGCGAAGCGCACGTCATCCGCGAGCGCGAGGACGGGACCCCCGCGCCGCGCGTACAGATCGAGGTCGCTCGACACGTCGGCGAGGTCGATGCGCAGCGTGGACGCGCCCTGCGGCACCTCGACGCGGAAGGTGCGGAACCCGCCGCTCTCCGCGTCGATCGAGCTCTCGACCGTCGCGCCCGTCGCCAGATCCCCATCGACGCGCGCTTCGAACACCCGCGCTTCGATCGTGAAGGCCACCTGGTCCAAGCGCAACTCGGGCGTCCGAGGCAAGACGTTGCTCGCCCAGGCCACACGAAAGGTCCAGCGCCCGGCCGAGAGCGGCGGGTCGGTGAACCGGCCGATCGCGAGCGTCGCCTCGCCCGAGTCCGTCGAAACGGCGAAATCCGCGTCCGCTTTGCCGGCCTGCGCTGGCCCACGCCGCGCGGAGAGGTCCAGCTCGGTGCCGCGCGATGCGAGCTTCACGCGCAGGGCCACCGCCCGCTCGGGCACGTCGAGGGCGAACGAGCGCTCATGCGAGCGGGAGAGGTCGAGGAAGCTCGCGCGCGGCGCTCCGGGCTCGAGGGTCTCGGCTTGCGCGTCCGCGCTCCACGGGGCGCGCGCCTCGAACCAGGAGACCGCCGCGACGAGGCCCGCGAGGAGCGCCCCGCCCAGGGCGATCAGCGCGATCGCGAGCAGGCAGGCGTGTCGTCGCAGCATGATCGGCTACGAAGCGGCGCCCACTGCAGCCGGCGCCGGGTCGCGGCGCCACCAGTCGCCCGCCGCGACCTGGGCGATTCCCTCCGCGTAGTTGCGCGGCTTCCAGCCCAGCTCGAACGTGGCGTTGCTGATGTCGTGTTGATGGTGCAGGTTGAAGTACGCGGATGCGCGACGGTCGTCGGTGTTGTCGACGAAGAGGCCCTTCAGGAAGATGAACCGGTCGGCCCACTTCTTGGGGATGTTGCGCCGCCGGATCCCGCCTCCCGCCGCGGCGATCGTCAGATCGATGAACTCGTTGTAGGCGATGCCCGCCGGCCCGGCGAGCTCGTAGCAGCAGTCGACGCCGCGTTCGAATCCGAAGAAACGCAGAACCGCGTCGACGACGTCCTCGACGTGCACGGGGTTGATCTTCGACAGGCCGTCGTGCGGGACCCACAGCGTTCCCTTCCTCGCCGCGCAGCGCCGGAGGATGCTCGCGGTGTGGCGCCAGTCGCCGACCCCGTAGACCAGCGTGGGACGGAACGAAGCCCACGGGATTCCCGAGCCGCGGATCAGCTTCTCCTGCACCCGCTTGCTGTCGCGGTAGTAGCTGTACACCGGCGCCCCGATGACCGCCGAGGAGATCACCCAGATGCGGAACCCGGGGTTGGCGCCGCGCCGGGCCTCGGCGAGCAGGGCATCCGTTCCGCCGATGTTCACGGCGCGCATCTGCTCTTCCGTGAAGTGGTCGTGCGCGCTGGCGACGTGCACGAGGAGGTCCATGCCCTCCAGGAATCCCGAGAGCGAGGCCGGGTTCGTCAGGTCGCCCACGTGGACCTCGGCGCGAGAGCCCGGAAGGACCTCCACGGCGCCCTCGCGGCCGGGGCGCACGAGGAAGCGCAGGTCGTGGCCCGCGCGGGCGAGGCCGCGAGAGAGGTATCCCCCGATGAACCCCGTGCCGCCGGTGATCGCGATCTTCATGGACCAGCTCAGAGCATAGCGGAATCGAGCTGCCGTCGTGGATGATGGCGGGCACCATGGCCGGCGCGGAGGCGATCCCGGAGAGACGCGACGGGCCCTCCCGTGGCATGTTCGGCATCCTGGCCGCGCTTCCCGAGGAGCTAGGCGGCCTGCCCGGGCGCACCATCGAGCGACGGGCGAGGCTCGGGATCGACGTGCTCGAGATCGAGGTCTGCGGCAGACCGGCGCTCGCCTGCGCCGGCGGCGTCGGGAAGGTGCTCGCCGCTCGCGCGGCCGCGGTGTTGATCGCCGAAGGCGCGACACGCGGGCTGCTCGTCGTCGGGACCTGCGGCGGACTCCGCCAGAATCTCCCCCCCGGGACCCTTCTGCACTGCACCACTGCCGTGCAGGTCGACCTCGCCGACCGACGCACTCGGGAGGTCGAGTCCGACCCTGTGCTGCGCGAGGCCTGGCGGGCGGTCGCCCCCGGACCCGAGGGCTGGCTCCTGACCGCCGACCGCCCGGTGCTCTCGCTCTTCCGCCGCCTGCGCCTCGCGCGAGCCTTCGCGGGGCCCTGCGCGGCGGACATGGAGACCGCGGCCGTGGCCGCCGTGGCCAGCCAGGCGGGGGTGGCCTGGGCGGCGCTCAGGACGGTGACGGATCGAGCCACGGGCTTCGGCGCGGCGGCCTTCCGCCTGAACTTCCCAACTCTCGCCGGCCAAGCTGCCGATACGGTGAGCTCCCTGCTGGAAGAACTCTCGCGCCGCGCCTGAACTGTCCGCACGCGGCGACCCCCGCTACCATGGTCGCCCACGTCCGCTGCCTGATCCGCCCCCAACGAAGGGTTCCCTCCACACCGACTCGGGCAGGTCGGTGCCGCCGGCCAAGCCAAGCCCGCCCCTGGCGCCGCAGGCTCAGGGAGATCGCGCCTTCCGTCGCTTCAACGTCATGACCGCTCTCGGCACCTTCGTCCGCCGCAACTTCGAGCCGGTCATCCTGTCGGTTCAGGTCCTCGTCGACCTGGCCGTGCTGCTCCTCGCCTGCTGGCTCGGCTACCAGATGGGCGAGAAGCTGGGTGGCCTCGCCCCCGCCCCCTCGTTGCAGGCCGCGCAGGCGCAGCTCTACCAGGAGCTGTCGGCTCTGATCGCGGCGGTGTGCCTAGTCACGTTCCATGCCTTCGGGTTGTACAGCCCGACGAAGAGCCTCCTGAACATGGAGGAGTTCAAGGGCATCGTGAAGAGCGTGCTGGTCGCCTTCCTGGTTCTCTTCACGCTGATCATCTACCTGCGCGGCACGCGCCAGGACCCGGAGGGGCCGATCTACGGCTTCCTCGTGCCCCTGCACAAGTGGATCGACCTCGACGTCAACATCAACACGATCTCGAGGTTGACGCTGCTCGTCACTTTCGGGTTGATCCTGTGCCTGACGACCGCGAGCCGCTTCGCCTCGTTCAAGGTGATCCAGCGCCTCCACCAGCGCGGGATCGGGAACCGCAACGTGTTGATCTACGGGGCAGGCGGAACCGGCCGGCAGCTCCAGCGCAAGTTCATGCTGGTGCCGACGCTGGGGCTCAACCTGGTCGGCTTCGTCGACGACGACCCTCGCAAGGTGGGAACGACGGTCGAGCGCTCGCGCGTCCTGGGCACCTTCGAGGATCTCGCCAGCCTGGTAGGCCGGCACAAGATCAGCGAGGTGTTCGTGGCCATGCCCGAGGCGAGCGAGGACCGCGTCATGCGCGCCGTTGCCGAGCTGCAGCGCCTGGGCGTCACCTGGCGCGTCGTGCCGCGCTTCCACCACCTGATGGCGTCCAAGGTCCGGATCGAGACCTTGGACTCCGTGCCCCTGGTCACGCCGGCCGAGCGCGCGCCGAGCCTGTTCGGTCTGGCCGCCAAGCGCGTGCTCGACATCCTTCTCTCCATCGCCGTGCTCGTGCTGGCCGCGCCGGTGTTCGTGATGACCGCGATCCTGATCAAGCGCGCCTCGCCCGGTCCGGTCTTCTTCGCGCAGCAGCGCATCGGCAAGGATGGCCGGCCTTTCATGATGCTCAAGTTCCGCACCATGCATGCGGGCGTGTCCGGGGATGCGGAATCGCCGCGCAAGGCGGATGATCCCCGCATCACGCCGATCGGCCGCTGGCTGCGGCGCTTCAGCATGGACGAGCTGCCGCAGTTCCTGAACGTGCTCAAGGGCGACATGAGCGTCGTCGGCCCGCGGCCCGAGATGGCCTTCATCGTCGAGCGGTACGGCCCGCTCGACCGCGAGCGACTGCGCGCCAAGCCGGGGATCACCGGGTTGTGGCAGATCTCCTATGCCCGGATGGCGGCGATCCACGAGAACCTGGACTACGACCTGTACTACATCGATCACCAGTCGCTCCTGCTCGACCTCGTGATCATCGCGCTGACCGTTTTCGCCGTGGTGAAGGGCACCGGAGCGTATTGACCTGCCCGGCCGCGACCGGGTGTCACGGATCGGGGCCGGGTCGGGTCGTGACGCTTCGCCGCGGGTCGGATCTGTGACAGACTGTCGCCGCACCGTATGCGCGTCCTGCACGTCATGGAGGCGACGATCGGCGGCACGCGCCGCCATATCGTCGACGCGGCTGCGGGGCAGCGCGCGCGGGGCCTCGACGTGCACTTGGCGGTCTCGACGCTGCGCCAGCCCGGCTTCGAGCGCGACCTCGCCCGCCTCGAGGCTCTCGGCTGCGGCGTCCTGCGCCTGCCCATGGTCCGCGAGGTCAGCCCCGGGCGCGACCTGGCGCACCTGGTCGCGCTGGCGCGCCACCTCGAGGATCTGCGGCCGGAGATCGTACACACCCACAGCAGCAAGGGCGGGGCCCTCGGCCGCCTGGCCTCGGTCGCGACCGCCATCGGCGCGCGGGTCCACACGCCGCACACCTTCGCGTTCCTCTTCGACGCGATGTTCCCGGCCTGGAAGCGGGCCTTGTTCCACGACGTCGAGACGGCGCTCGCCGGCCACACGAGCTGCACGATCGCGGTGTCGGAGAGCGAGGCGGCCACCATCGGACGCTCCGGTGTCGTCGATCCAGCCCGCATCCGGATCGTCGCCAACGGCCCCGATCCGGGTCCCTGGCTCTCCGCGCGGCCGCTCTCGCGCTCGGAGATCGGTGTTCCCGAGGGCGAACCCCTCGCCGCCGTCCTCGGACTCCTCAACGTGGCCAAGGGCCAGGATCTCGCGCTCGAGATGCTGGCGATGCCAGGGCTCCAGCGACTTCATCTCGTTCTCGCCGGGGAGGGCGAGATGCGCGCAGCGCTGCGAGCGCAGGCGGAGCGCCTCGGCGTGGCCGGCCGAGTGCGCTTCCTGGGCTTCCGCGAGGACGCTCCGGCGATCGTCGCGGCGGCGGACTTCACGCTCCTGCCCTCGCGCTGGGAAGGCATGCCCTACATCGGGCTCGAAAGCATGGCCGCCGCGCGCCCGGTCGTGGCGACGCCCGTGGACGGCGCGCGCGACATGGTTGTCCACGGGGAGACCGGCTACCTCGCGCGCGAGGTCACCGCGGAAGCGCTGGCCGATGCCGTCCGCAGTCTGCTCGCGCTCGCGCCCGCGGAACGCCGCGCGATGGGCGAGCGCGGGCGCGAACGGATGCTTGGGCGCTGGACGGCCGACCGCATGGTCGACGGCCTGATCGCGGTCTACCGGGAAGTCGCTTGAGGATCCTGCACGTCATCACGACGCTCGACGTCGGGGGCGCCGAGGTGCACCTCCTGTCGCAAGTTCGCGGCCAGGTCGCGCGCGGGCACGCTGTGCGGGTGCTCTACCTCAAGGGCGCCGGAACGCTCGCGCCGGAGATGCGCGAGGCCGGAGCAGGCTGGGTCGGCCGTGGGGGAATCGGCGCCCTGTTCCGCTCCACGCGCTGGGCCGACCTCGTCCACAGTCACCTGCTGAAGGCGGACATGGCCGCCGCCGTGGTGGCCGCGCTCACCGGGCGCCGCTCGCGCCTCGTGTCGAGCAAGCACAACGACGAGCAGGTGCTGAAGCGTCCGCTCGTCTCCTTCGTCCACGGCGTCCTCGGGAACCTCCCGGCGCGCACGATCGTTCTCTCCGACCACGTCGGGCGCTTCTTCCAAGAGCACGGGCGCCTCGACCCAGCGCGGATCCGACGCATCTACTACGGCCTCGATCCCGTCCCGTTCGAAGCCGCCCGGCGCACGAAGGCTGCGCAGCGCGCCGCGCTGCGCGCGAGCTTCGGCTTCGCGCCCGACGACGTCGTCTTCATCTGCGTCGCGCGGTTCGCACCTCAGAAGGCCCACGGCGTGCTCCTGCGTGCCCTCTCCGAGGTCGGATCCTCGCCCATCCGCCTCCTCCTCGTCGGCGACGACCCTTTCGGGAATGGACGGCGGGAGGCCGAGGCGCTCGCCCGCGAGCTCTCCCTCGCGGACCGCGCCGTCTTCGCCGGCATCCGCCGCGACGTGCCCGCGCTGCTCGCCGCCTCGGACGTCTTCGTCCTGGCCTCGCTGTGGGAGGGCCTCGGGCTCGTATTCCTCGAGGCGATGGCCGCCGGACTGCCCGTGGTCGCGACGCGCGTGTCCGCGGTGCCGGAGGTCGTCGTCGATGGCGAGACGGGACGGCTCGTGCCTCCCGGCGATCCGGTCGCGCTGGCCCGGGCGATGCAGGATCTCGCCGGCGATCCGGAGCGCCGCGTCCGATGGGGTCGAGCCGGAGCGGCCCGCGTGCGCGAGCGCTTCGGTCTGGAGCGCATGGTCGAGGAAACCCTGGCCGTCTACCGCGAGGTCACCGGAGGCGAGGTCTGACCCCCTTCAAGTCGGGCTCGGACCTCGACCGATAGGCAGATCGGCCCCCCGCGCCTGCCGAACCCCCGCGCTCCGACCCGATGGACTCCGACGAAGCCTCGCCCGAGCCCGATTCATTGGGGTCATCCGGGTCATCGGGTCGCGACGAAAGTGAACGTGAAGGCCGCGCCTGGCGCGACGGCGACCGGCGGCAGGGCAAGACGCCGCGTCTCTCCCGGTTTTCCCTTTCCGGCGGGCGCCGTCAAGGCGTGCGCCGCGGGAACGAGCAGGAGGGGAGCTTCGTCGATCTGTACGGCTCGGGGCTCCTGATCGCGCTGATGTGGATCGCGGTCGCCAACGTCGCCGACAGCTTCTTCACGTTGATCCACCTCCAGAACGGCGGCTCGGAGGTCAATCCGGTCGCGGACATCCTCCTTCGCGCGGGCCTGATGAAGTTCGTCCTGCTCAAGTCCGCGCTCGTCGGCGTGGCGCTCCTGGTCCTGTGCATGCACAAGAACTTCCGGGTCGCGCGCATCGGCCTGTGGGCGGCGGCCGGCGCGTACACGCTGCTGATCGCCTACCACCTGGCGCTCTTCTGCGTCTGAATCACGGCCCTGGCTCTCGGCCAGCCCGTGCGGGATGATGAGACTCGACTCCTCGCGTCGGGGCCTCGCGCCCCGCCGCCCGTGGTCCCATGGCCGCCCTCGACTTCCCCGAGATCCCGGGCTACCGCATCCTGGCCGAGGTTGGCCACGGCGGCGTCGGCCGCGTCTACGTCGCGTCCAGGACCGGCGACGACGGCTCGCGCGTCGCGATCAAGATCCTCCAGCCGGGGATCCAGGTGCGCGAGAAGGAGGTCCTGCGCTTCGCGCGCGAGGGGAAAGTCGGACGCAGCCTGCACCATCCCCACATCCTGCCCGTGATCGAGCTGGGCGAGTACCAGGGCAACCCCTACCTCGTGCTCGAGTACGTCGAAGGCGAGACGCTCCACCAGCGCATCGCACGGCAGCGCACGAGCGGCGGCCGGCGCGGCGCGGAGGACCTGGCCGCGGATCTGCGCGTCGTGGCACGGATCGCGCGTGCCCTCGAGTTCGCCCACTCCAACGGAATCGTCCACCGTGACGTCAAGCCCGCCAACGTCCTCCTGCGCCGCGACGGGCATCCCTTCCTGATCGACTTCGGACTGGCGCGCGACCTGGACTCGCGCTCGATGCTGACCAGCTCGAACATGATCATGGGCACGCCCTGGTACATGGCTCCCGAGCAGCTGCGCGGCGACGTCGGCACGGTCGGGAAGGCGAGCGACATCTACGCCCTGGGAGCGACGCTCCACGAGGTCGTCGCGGGCGTCGTCCCGTTCCGCGCGCGCACCTACGAGGAGCTGCGGCGGAAGGTGCTCGAGGAGGAGCCGCCTCGCCTGAGCGTCGCCGCGCCGTCCGCGCCGCACGGCCTGGAGGCGATCGTGCTCAAGGCCCTCGAGAAGGATCCCGGGCATCGATACGCGACCGCCGGGGCGCTGGCCGAGGACCTCGAACGCGTGATCAGCGGGATCGAGCCGCACTCCTCGGGCTTCCGGCTGCTCGCCCGCCGGACTCTGCGGCGGATCGGGCGTCGCCGGCTCCAGATCGCCAGCCTTTCGGTCGTCGTCTTGTCGCTCGCCATGATCGCGCTGTGGTCCGCTGCCCGAGGCAAGGCCGCCGAGCTCGCCGAGGAGAGGGTGCGCGGTCATTTCCTGTACGGCGACATGGCTCTCGAAAACGGGGAGGTCGGGACGGCTTTGCGCGAGTTCGAGGCGGCCACCGCGCTGCAGCCCGGGAACCCCGAGTGCGAGCTCCACGCGGCGATCGCGCACGATCTCGGAGGCCAGGCGGAAGAGGCGCGCGCGTGCATGGCGCGCGCGGTTTCGAAGGGCTTCACGGAGAGGCCCACGGCCGCGCCGG
>JBGPOP010000046.1:0-29334 GCA_041488095.1 Planctomycetota bacterium | reverse complement strand
CAAGCGCCTGCGCGCCGAGTTCGACAAGCGGAGCTACATCGAGAAGTACATCCCCCACATCGGCATCGCGCTGCAGGAGATCCTCGACCTCTCGAACGAGGAGCGCGACAAGACCGTGAGCACCCTCGACGACGTCCTGCAAAAGAGCCGCAAGTTCTAGGAGCCGGGGCTTTCGTCCGCCCTCTTCCGCGGATCCGGACTATCCTGGGAGGCGTACTCGCCCCTTGGAGGTCGACCATGAAGCTCGTCCGAATCGCCCTGGCTCTCCTCGTCCCCGTCGCTCCGCTCCTGTTCGCGCCGCCCCTCGCCGCCCAAGGCTCCGACTCCTGCGGCACGGCCCAGGTGATCTCCGGTCCCGGGCCGCACGCCTTCGACCTGACGTCCGCGACCACCGGGTCCGATGGGCAGTCGAACCTCGCGTGCAACTACAACGGCTCGACCGCGATCCTGAGCGATGTCTGGTTCCGATGGACCGCGCCGACGACCGGGACCTACCTCCTCACGACCTGCGAGCAGACCAGCGTCGACACGAAGGCCGCGGTCTACCCCGGGACCACCTGCCCTCCGGCCAACCCGGTCTCCTGCAACGATGATGGAGGCAACCTCCAGGCGCTCGCGCGCTTCGACGCGACCACGGCGCAGACGTTCACGATCCAGCTCGGCACGTCGCCCTTCGGATCGCCGGGGACCGGGACGCTGCGCATCCTCCGTGCGGCTTCGCTCTCCGCCGACGACTGCAACGCGCCCGCCGCCTTGACCGGCACGGGCTTCTTCGCCTACGACTACACGATCGCCACGACGGGGACACAGGGACAGTCGAACCCCGGCTGCGTGAACGTGCAGAACGACCTGTGGTTCTCCTGGACCGCGCCGATCACGGGCATGGCGCACCTGGACACCTGCGGGCAGACGGCCGGGGACACGGCGGTCGCCGTCTACGCCGGCACAGGCTGTCCGGCCTCGACCTCGATCATCTGCGACGACGACGCCTGCAACCTCCAGAGCTACGTGCAATGGCCGGTGAGCTCCGGCGCGAGCTACATGCTCCAGATCGGCAAGAGCGGCGGGACTTCGCCGGGCTGGGGGACGCTCCGGCTCGACATCACCCCCGTTCCTGCGAACGACGACTGCTCCGCGCCGGCGTCCGCCGGCGCGGGCGGCGTTTCCTACGACAACACCACCGCGACGACGGGGACGCAGGGGCAAGCGAACCCCTGCGGCGGGATCGACAAGGACCTCTGGTTCACCTGGACCGCGTCCGTGAGCGGAACCGCGACGATCGATTCCTGCTTCCAGACCTCGGTGAACACGAGCCTCGCCGTGTATCCGGGAACGGGGTGCCCGTCCACGGCTGCGCTCGCCTGCAACGACGACGCGTGCGGCGGGCAGCAGAGCCAGGTGGCGTTCCCGGTGTACGCGGGCGCGATGTACACGATCCAGATCGGCAGCTCACCCGGATCCCCCGGAGGGCCGTCGTCGTTCACCATCCAGGAGACGCCCAGCGGGGGGGGACCGGGCATCCCGTTCTGCTCCGGCGACGGCACCGGCACCGCGTGCCCGTGCGGCAACAGCGGGAACCACCGGCACGGTTGCGCGAACTCCGTGAACCCCGCGGGCGGGCAGCTCACCTCGACGGGCGACGCACGCTTCACCGCGGACACCCTCGTGCTCCTCGGGAGCGGGATGCCGCCCGGCACGACCACGATCTACTACCAGGGCACGCTGCAGGCGAACAACGGCGCGGGAGTCGTGCTCGGCGACGGGCTGCGCTGCGTCGCGGGAACCGTCATCCGCCTGGGTGTGAAGCACAACACGACCGGCGGCTCATCCGGCTACGGCGGGCCTCTCGGCGACGTCCCGATCTCCGTGCGCGGAATGATCCCGCCCACGGGCGCGACCCGGGAGTACCAGGTCTACTACCGCAACCCCGCGAACTTCTGCACGAGCGCAACCTTCAACCTGACGAATGGGCTCGAGGTCACCTGGGTTCCGTAGAGCCCCAAGTCCGAGGTCCCCGCCACGACCCCGGCTGGGCCGGAAGCCGAGCTGAGGGATATCCGCCGGCCCCGGTCAGCCAGAGGTCCGGCCACGCCGCAGCCGACCGTCCCTCGGTCCAGCCGACCGCTCATGGAGGTGGGCCGCGACCCAGGACTTCAAGGGGGTGCCCCTCCATCCACCTCCCCGGGCCTGTCAAGCCCCCGACGGCCGCTTCGACGGGATTCTCACCCGTGTTGAAGGAACTTCCGGCACCGGATCCCGTCTGAAGGTGGTCCCGGCCGCACCGGGGCTCCCCACCTCGGCCAGATCACGTCTGGAGAAACGAAGCGCAGGAATCCTTGCGCCCACTTCCGGAACAGGATTTAGCATGTGGCTAGGGGAATCGATTAGCCCGACCCCCCCCACCCGTGCCGGCACCTCCGCCGGTCCGGTCCCCCTTCATTGCCAGAAGGACAATCGAGAAATGAAACTCCCCCTCCTCACCCTCGCTGCGCTCACGTGTTCGTTCGCGACCGTGGCCAGCGCACAGAAATCCAATCCGATCAGCCAGAAGCAAGCGCCTGGCGTGGTCGCGCCCCCCCACAAGACACCCGTCACACCGGCGGCTCCGAAGGGAGTCAACTCGTCCGGCTCGAATACGTCGAACCTCGTAGGTCCCAATGACACCTGCACATCGGCGACGGCCATCTCCGGACCCGGGCCGTTCTTCTTTGACACGGTCGGGGCGACCACGGACGGTCCCAGCAACTGCGGCGCCTTCACCGACGACGTCTGGTTCGACTGGACCGCACCGTCGAGCGGACCGTTCACCGTCAGCCTGTGCGGGGGCGGCGCCGCCTACGACTCCGAAGTGGCGGTGTACAACACCGCGGCGTGCCTCGGACCGAACCTCGCCTGCAATGACGACTTCTGCGGTCTCGTGTCCCAGACGGTCTTCACCGCCGTGGGCGGCAACGTGTACAAGATCCAGGTCGGCGGCTTCGCCTACAATCAGGGGACTGGAACGTTCACCATCATGGCCCCGCCCCCGCCCTCGCCTGACGACTGCACCGCCGCCCAGGTCATCGCAGGCCCCGGTCCGTTCGCCTTCAGCGACATCGGCTCGACCACGGGCACGCAGGGACAGAGCGAATCCGCCTGCAACTTCTACGGACTGACCGGCATCGACAGCGACGTTTGGTTCACCTGGACGGCCCCGGCCTCGGGCAGCGCGACCCTCTCGCTGTGCTCCGGGACGGGCGGCATGGACTCCAAGGTCGCCATCTACAACGGCGCCGGCTGCCCGACCTCAGCGGCCATCGCCTGCAACGACGACTCCTGCGGTCTCACGTCCCAGGTGGTCTGGTGCTCGACCAACGCCCAGTCGTACACGATCCAGCTCGGCACCTTCCCGGGTGCCACCCAAGGGAGCGGCTCGTTCACGATTGTCGTGTCGCCCTCGGGCGGCGGCAACGACGAGTGCACCGGCGCGACGGCGCTGTCCGGACCGGGCCCGTACCCGTTCGACAACTCAGCTGCGACGACGGGCTGTGCCGGGCAGGGCAACACGATCTGTGCCTTCTACGGGTTGCCGGCGATCGACCACGACGTCTGGTTCACCTGGATTGCCACCGCCTCGGGGAACGCAACGCTGACGGACTGCGGCCAGACCCCCGGCATGGACTCCAAGGTCGCCATCTACACGGGCGCAGGCTGCCCGACCTCGCAGGCGATCGCCTGCAACGACGACGCCTGCGGCTCCTTCGAATCGTCGGTGTGCTTCCCCGTCACCAACGGGCAGGCCTACACGATCCAGCTCGGCACCTTCCCCGGCGCCTCGGGCGCCGCGGGCACCTTCACCCTCGCCGTCGCTCCGGCGGCCCCGCCGTGCCAGTACGACGACGGTTCGACCGAGAACCTCTTGGGCTGGACCGCCGGCGGTGAGATGGTCTGGTTGCAACGCTTCGGAGCCGCAACAGGGACCACCGCGGTCTCCGCAATCCAGGTGGCTTGGGGCTCGGCGTTGTACCCGGGCTACAACCCGCCCAACGGCACGCCCGCCAAGGTCGCCATCTGGGACGACCCGAACGACGACGGGGATCCCAGCGATGGGGTCCTGCTGCAGGTCGTCAATACCACCGTGCAGAACGAAGACACGGACACCTACAACACGATCCCGATCACGCCCGTCAACGTGAACGGCGTGTTCTTCATCGGCGCCGGTCTCTCGCACGTCGCGGGCCAGTACGTGGCTCCGATGGACACGGACAGCTGCTCGCCGTCCGGCGTCGCCTGGTTCTTCGGGAACAACAACCCCAACCCGGTGGACTACGCCAACATCCTCAACAACGCCCAGCCGCCGTATACCTTCGATTCGATCGGCTTCCCGTGCGTTGTGATGCTCCGCGGTGGCTGCAACCTCTCGCCGATGAGCACGTTCTGCCTCCCCGGCCAGAGCGGCGTCATCGCATGCCCGTGCTCCAACCCCCCTGCGGGTGGCGGCCTGGGCTGCAACAACTACGGTGCGGGTCCCGCTGCAAGCTGCACCATGACCGCCGCGGGTACGGCCTCGCTCGCCGCCGACACGTTGGTCTTCACCTCCACGGGTGAGAACAACACGTCGCTGACGATCTTCCTGCAAGGCACGACCAGCAGCCCCACCGGCGTTCCCTACGGGGCCGGCGTTCGCTGCGTCACGGGCATCCTGAAGCGCCTCTACACGGGTGGCGCCTCGGCGGGCACGATCACACGCCCCGGAGGCGGTGATCCCAGCGTCCACGTGCGGTCGGCCGCGCTGGGCAATCCGATCTTGGCTGGTGAGACGCGTTACTACATGACCTACTACCGCGACCCGCTCGCGGCTGGCCCGTGCGGCAACACGGCCAGCACCTTCAACGACAGCCAGGCGGGCTCGGTCCTCTGGGCTCCGTGATGTGAACGAGACCCGCCGACACCCCGTCGACGGGTCCTCTGTTCGTCCTCAAGCAAGGCTGACCGGTCCACCCGGTCAGCCTTGCATCGTTCGTGCGCGTCCGATAGGGAAGAGCTCCTGACGGATGGTCGAGTCCCACGAGGCCCGCGGCCTCGATTCCCGCCCCGCGACACCCCACCCGTCGCGGCCCGGCCCCGGAGACACCCACGATGGCCCAACGCAAGAAGAAGGAGGAGGAGCCCGCGGCCCGGGCGATCCGGCGCGCTCCGCGCAAGCTCGAGGGGCTCGACCAGAAGACGCTCGCGCTGATCGAGAGCACGGCCACGCGCGTGCGGGCCAAGATCGACCAGCGCTCGCTGCCCGAGCTGCGCTTCCCGGCGCGAGCGCTGTCCAACGTCAAGTACGACGCCAAGGTCGGGTACTTCGAGCTGGGGCGGGGTCAGAAAGCGCGCGCTCTCTCGGTGAACACGGTCAAGAGCTTCGCGCAGACCCTGCGCCTCATGTCGATCAGCAAGGAGATGGTCGAGAACAACGACTTCGCGACCAAGCGGGAGGCCTACTACGTCAGCAAGAACTGGGGCGACTGCAAGTTCAACGAGCAGGTCGAGTCGGACACGGTGATGGACGACATCGAGGCGCTGGCGAGCCTCGAGGGTCTCAGCCGCGAGCAGCTGCGCTACTACCCGGAGGAGCACGGGGGGTCGGTGGCAGGGAGCCTGGTCGTGATCGACACCGACGCGGAGACGGGCAAGCCCATCGAGATCGACTGCACCGGGTTCGGCTCAGGGAGCTACTCGATCCCCCACTCGGTCGAGCACCTTGGGTTCAGGACGGAGGCGAAGTTCATCCTGGCGATCGAGACCGGCGGCATGTTCCAGCGCCTGAACAACCACAAGTACTGGAAGAGCGCGAACTGCATCCTGGTCGAGACCGCCGGCGTGCCCACGCGCGCGACGCGGCGCTTCATCCGTCGACTGGCCGACCTGAAGAAGATCCCGGTGTACGCCTTCGTCGACTGCGACCCCTACGGCATCGCCAACATCTATCGGACGCTCAAGGTCGGGTCGGGCAACGCGGCGCACATCAACCGCTTCTTCTGCGTGCCGCAGGCGCAGTACCTGGGCGTGACGCCCCAGGACATCCACGACTTCAAGCTCCAGGACGCGACGCACAAGCTGCTCGAGGTCGACGTCAAGCGCGCGCGGGACGCGTTGAAGAACGATCCGTTCTTCGTCGCGCACAAGCCCTGGATCAAGGCCATCGAGCAGATGCTCTCGATGGGTGTGCGGGCGGAGCAGCAGGCGCTGGCGAAGTGGGGGCTCAACTTCGTGATCGAGGAGTACCTGCCGAGGAAGCTCGGGAATCCCAGAGGCTTCCTGCCCTGAACAGCGTGAGCTCGAGGAGGAGTCTCCTCATCGCGCGATCGCACCTCCTCTCATTCCGTGTACGAGCGGATCACCCGCTCGATCGCGCGCGCGCACACGCGGCAGAAGGTCTTCGGGTTGCGCGTGAACATGATGCAGTCGACCTCGGGTCGGTACAGGCCCTTGGCCTCGTACATCGCGCCCTCGAACGCGCCGACCTGGCCGGCGTGCTTCTCGGACGCGAGCCGCGGCCCGGTCGTGCTCTTGACCTCGCGCATCAAGGCCTCGGAGGCCTCCTCCGAGGCCTTCTCGTCGATCAGCTGCTTGCGCTTCTTCTGGTATTGCAGATCGAGCGCGTCGTGGCCGGCCTGATCCCAGGGCGTCGGCACGGGCGTGCCCGCCTGGACGAGGTCCTTCCACTTGAGGGACGCGGGGTCGAGCAGCGCGGTGACGTTCGGCTCCCAGGGCTCGACGCCGCGCGGGTTGAGCTGCTCGTAGGCGACCTGCGAGCTGTAGTACTCGTCGGCCAGTCCCGCGAAGGCGTGCCCGAACTCGTGGACGAAGACGTAGGGCGCCTGCTCGGAGTCCGCCGCGACCGTGGCCCACAGGTTGAAGATCCCTCCCCCGCCGTACTTCTTGTCGTTGAACACGACGATCAGCGCGTCGTAGGGCGCCTGGGCGGCCGCCTCGCGCAGCCTCTCGTTCGCGAACGTCAGCACGTACCGGTCCGTGTCGAAGGCGTTGAAGGAGCAGCCCAGCGGCGCATCGCGCCACACGCCCTTGCGCGGGTTGCTGATCCCGGATTCGGCGGCGGGGACGAACAGCGCGCGCACGTTGAAATCGCACTTGTGCGTCCGGTAGGGCTCGGTGTCGAACATCACGCCGACGAGCCTCGCCGCGTCGCCCCGGAACTTGTCCTTCTCCGCGGCGGTGTAGCCGTCGGCGAGCACCAGGAGGTCCACCTTCCGCGCCGGGGCGCCGTTCTCGAAGATCGTGAGGACCTCGCCCCGCGGCGTGATCGCCGAGCGGTCGACGAAGCGGCTACCGGGATCGACTCCGCAGGAGTAGATCTCGCGGAAGGATCCGTCCTGGCCGCGCTTCTCCAGCACGAGCCGGACCGGCCCCTTGGGCTCGGGGAAGCGTTGCGACTCCTGGAAGGCGCGCCAGGACTGCTTGGCCTCGCCGGTCGTCTCCCACTCGCCGTAGATGCTGGCGAAGCCACGCGTCCAGATCGTCAGGTGCGCCACGAACGATTCCGCCGTGCTGTGCATGGTTTCCTGTTCCACGCGAAATCGATACTTGCCGAAGTTGCTATCGTCGACGAGGTGGACGCGGCTGCCGGGCCAGTCGCCCTCGAGACGGCAGCGGTCCGGGCTGATGTGCTCCTCCTTCGCCGTGCCGGAGTGGCAGTAGTCGAAGCGCAGGGTCTTGCCGGTGAACAGGGCGTTGAAGTCCCCTGCGAGCGGCCGGGCATGAACGGTCCCTTCGGGAATCGGTGCCGAGCAGGCGGCGAGGAGCAGGGACAAGGCTCCGAGGAACGGGAGGGATGTGCGTGTCATGGCCGGGAAAGTAGCGCGGCTCCGCTCCGTGCGCCAATCGGCCGGCTCTTGGGAGGCTTCACGGACCGACGATCACGATGAACACGAGGAACGCCAGACCGATCAGGAACCCCGCCATCACGATGAGCACGAACGGCAGCGCGTCCTTCTCCCGGGGCCCGAGGATTCGCATCCGCGGCGCTCAATTCAGGAAGTAGAGCACGGCGAAGATCACGAGCCACACCGCTGCCATGAAATGCCAGTACGTCGAGCACAGCGCCAGGGCGAGGCGCGTCCGCGCTCCCGTCGGTTCGCGCCGTGCGCGCCCGGAGGTGCGCGCCAGGCAGACCAGCCCTCCGATCACGTGCGCGCCGTGCAGCCCGGTCAACGAATAGAAGATGGTTCCATAGGCGTCGGTCGCCGTGGTGCGACCGCCCGCGAACACGTCGCGCCACAGGATCGCCTGCACCACGAGGAACGCGACGCCCAGCCCGAGCGTCGTGTCGAGCCAGCGCGAGAGCCGGCGCGCGTCCAGAGTGCGACCGGCGCGCAGGGCGAGGACGAGGGTGGCGCTGCTCCCCGCGAGCACGAGCGTGCTGATCCAGAGCCCCTTGGGCGGCACCGGCGCCCCGGGCGGCGGCCAGATCGGCGCGCTGCGGCGCAGCAGCAGATAGGCGATCAGGAACGCCCCGAAGAGCGTGCTCATCGCGAGCAGCGCGAGGTAGAGCCCGAGCCGGGCGCGGCTCCCGGCTCCGTCGCCGCCCTCGCCGCTCCCGCGCTCGCCTCCGCCCCCGCCGCCGCTCCCGCCGCGATCGTCCCAGGGCGGCGAGAGCGTGCCCGCGCCTGCGGACCCGAGGCGGCGCGTTCGGACCCTGCGCGCGGGCGCCGGAGGAGCGACTGGGCTCGCCGACGCCGAGACCCCGCGGATGGCTTGCACGCCCGCGCTATCCGCCCTCTGCCCCGGCCTTCGCCTTCGCCCTCTGCTTCTCGTCGTTCTCGCGCACGGCCGTGAGCGAGCGCGTCAGGACTCCGACGTCCTCAGGGGAGAGACGCTTGCAGCTCTTCGCCAGCATGGTCACGAAGTGCTCGATCTCGGCGGGCTGGTACGGGAAGCCGATGTTCTTGCCGTCCGCTCCGTCGCTGGTCGCGAGGGCGTTCCCCTGCGCGTCGAGGAAAACGAACCACGGGATGCCGCCCTGGTCGTCCTTGCGGAGACGCTTCTGGAGGTCCTTGCCGCCGATCGTGCGGTCGATGTCGATCTTCAGCAGGGCGAACTCCTTGGCCAGGATCGGCTCGACCTCCTTGGAGGCCATCCAGGCCTCCATCCTGTGGCACCACCCTCACCAGGGCGCGCCGAGATGCAGGAAGAGGCGCTTGTCCTGCTCCTTCGCCGACGCGAGCGCGGCGGAGTAGAGGTCTTCCGCTGCAAGGTAGGGCGCCTGATGCTCGGAGAGCAGCTCGAGGACCTTGGCGGGGTCGTGACCCTTCTGGCCCTCCTCCTTCAGCTCGAGCGAGCCGGTTTCCTGGTTCGCGAGCACCTTGCCGTCGGCGTCCAGGATCGTCAGGAACGGGATGCCGGTCTTCTTGAGATCGACACCGTACTTGCGCATCAGCTCGAGGTGCTTGTCGAACCGCCCGACGTCGACCCGGACGACGTCGTACTCGTAGAGGAGCTCGTGGCGGATCTTCTCGTCGCTCTTGCACAGCCCGTGCAACAACCGGCACCAGCTGCACCAGTTCGCGCCCCACTCGATCAGGACGCGTCGGTTCTCCTGGCGCGCGCTCTCGAGCGCCCCGGCGATCTGCTCGGCTCCATCCGCCTGCTCGTCGAAGATCGGTTCGGGCTTCGGGTTCTGCTTCGCCTCCGTCCTCCCCTGCGCGGGCGCGAGAGCGAGCGCGACTGCGAACATCAGCGACACGATCATGGTGTGCCTCCTGGGCGACATCCTAGCTCCTCTCGGGCTCCTCCGCTCCGCGGCGGAGAGCCGGCGCGGGCTCGCGCTGAGCCCACCAGACTCCGGCGAGCAGGAGCAGGCCGCCGGCGGCCGTCCACACGCCGAAGCTCTCGCCGAGCAGGGGCACCGCGAGCGCGGTCGTCGCCACAGGCTCGAGGTAGAGATAGACCCCCGCGCGTGCGGCGCCGATCCGGGCGACCCCGAGCTGCCAGAACCACTGCGCGAGCGTGCCGAGGATTCCCAGGAACAGCAGCGCGGCCAGGGGTCGGGGCGGCAGCCGACCGAAGCGGGACCAGTCCGACCGGGACGCCATCAGGGCCAGGCACAGCAGGCACAGCGGCGTGAAGACGACCAGGGTGACCGCGAGCGGCGAGCGGCGCCGCGACAGATCGCGCGTCGCGATCGTGTAGAGGGCCCACGTCAGCGAGGTCAACAAGATCAGCCAGTCGCCGGCGCTCGCGAGCCACGCGAGGCTCGTGAAGTCCCCCTTCGAGACGAGCAGCAGGACCCCGAGTGTGGCCATGGCGATCCCGAGGACCAGCTTCGTCCCGAGCCGCTCTCCGAGGATGAGCCACGAGAGCAGCGCGATCCCCAGCGGCGAGAACGAGATGATCCAGCCGGTGTTCGTGGCGGTCGTCTTCTCGAACGAGAGCGCGAAAGGCTGGACCAGGAAGTGAACCAGGATGATCGCCGATCCGATCGCGAGCGGTCGCAGGTCCCTCCGGTCGAAGGCCAGAGGGATCTTCTTCGCCCACAGGACCCCGGCGAGCACGGGCAAGCCGATCGCGAACCGCAGGCCCACCAGCTCGAAGGGTGTGACGTGCGCGAGCAGGACCTCCTTCATGGCCACGAAGGTGGAGCCCCAGATCACCACGCTCGCGAGAAGCAGCGCCCGGGTGCCCGCGTGTCGATCCGGCGCGGTCCGGACGGGAGCGCGCTCCGCGGCCGGAATCCCGCTCGCGGGCACGACTATCTCGCGACCGTGACCGGGAGCGGCGGCGGCACGAGGAAGAACCGTCCGATCGCGGCATCGAACGCGGTGCCGTCCTCGCGCTCGAACGTGTAGCTGCCCTCCATGGTTCCCCAGCGCGTGTGCAGCGGGCAGCCGCTCGTGTACTCGAAGCGCTCGCCGGGCGCGAGGCTCGGCGTCTTGCCCACCACGCCGCCTCCGCGCACGTCCTCGCGGCGGTTGTCGGCGTCGAGGATGATCCAGTGGCGCGACTTGAGCCTCGAGCGCGCGGTGCCTTCGTTCGTGATCACGACGCGGTAGGACCACACGAAGTGACGTCGGTCCGGGTCGGACTCGGAAGGCTTGTACTCCGCTTGCGCCTGGATGCGGATGCCTTCGGTGATCGTGTCGGAGCCTGCGGGTCTTAGCACGGTGGGTCGCTCACGATGCGGTGTACCAGACGAAGCCTAAGCGCGTCCACGCAGCCGGGCAAGCGCCGCCCCGCTGTCGCATCGGGCGGCATCGGCACGAGGGCGCTCGGCTCAGGCTTGCACGCGCTCCTTGTACTCGAGCGTCTCGGGATCGACGCGAACCCGGTCACCCGTCGCGACGATCAGTCCGACCCGCACCTTGACCCCGTTGTCGAGCAAGGCGTCCTTGAGGCCGGTCCCGCCGCCGCCCTTGATCGGCGGCGACGTGTCGACGACCGTCGCGACCACGCTCGAAGGCAGCGAAACCGTGACAAGCTGTCCATCGACGAGCAGACCCTTGTACGCTTCGACCTCCCACTTGAGCTGCTCCTCGACCGCCGTGCGCGGGCAGCGGTATTCGACGCCGTTGGGCGTGTAGAACACCTCGTCTTCGCCGTCGCGGTAGGAGTGGACGAGCTCGAGCAACTCGGAGTCGAGCACCTCGTATTTGGAATCGCTGTGCTCCTTGAGCTCGGTGATGCGCCCCGACTCGAGGTCCTTGAGCTTCATCTGCACGAACGTCCGGCGGTCGTTGCGCAGGATGTTCCAGTGGATGACCGTGCAGGTGCGCCCCTGGTGCTTGACCAGGAGGCCCTTGCGGAGGTCCATGGCGGAGGACTGCATGGAGGGGGCTCGGGGGAGATGGGCGGCACGAGGTCGCGGGACCGCCCGCCCGCTTTCGGGGTGAGGAGGATAGCGGCCGCCGGGCCGATCGTGAACCCGCACGGCGGGGCCATGGGAATCGATGGGCGCGCGATCCCGTGCGCAACGCCGTCCAGCGAGATCCCGAAGGGGGCGACACGCCGGCCCGCGGCGAGATAGTCTTTCACGGGCTCACCCACCTTCTTCACCGCAACCGAGATCTTCCCGCCGGAAGGCGGCGGCTCGATCGGGCCGAGTCTCCGCCATCCCCCGCTCCCCGGTCGACCGCCGCCCTTCCCGCGGGCTCCCCGCATCCATGAGCGAGATCCTCAGCGTCGAGCTCCTGCCCCTCGGTCTGGACGCAGTCGCGTCCGGCCGGGGCCGCTCGCCGGCCGAGGTGCGCGGATTGATGGAGCTCGAGTACGAGGTGGCGCTGCGCGAGCGCGCTCCCTTTGCGGTCCTGCGGATCGCGATCGAGGACCTCGACCGGATCGCGCTCGCCGCAGCGGGAGGAGGAGGCGACGCCGTGCTCGCATCGGTCGCCGAGATGATGCGCACGGTGCCGAGGAGCGGCGACCTACTGGCCCTGCGCGAGGGGGGGCCGATCGTCGCGATGCTCCCCCGTACGAACGCCGAGGCAGCCGAAACGTGGGCCAAGAGGCTCCTCGAGGGGGCTCGCCGGCTTCCCGTGCCCGGGGCTCCGACTCCCGTCGTCGCGCGACTCTCCGTCGGGCTCGCGTTCGCACAGTTCGACGCGGGAACATGGTTCGAGACGCTCCTCGCCGTGGCCCAGGAGGGGGTCGAGGTCGCCGGGAGCAGCGGCGGCGGTCGCGCGGTCCACACCGAGCTCTACGCATTCCACCAGAAGCGGCTCGAGCGCGAGAATCCGCATCGTCCGAGGCCGATGGCTCCGTCTCTCGTCCCGGCGCGCGCCGAGGCGGCGTCGCAGCCGCCGATCGGACCTCGGTCCGCTTCGGGAACAGCCGAGCTCGCCAAGAGCTCACTGAAGGGACGCACCGCTGCGGTCGCGGCCCGCGGCACGGGCAACCGCGCGCCGGCGGCAGGCACGGCCCTCGCGCAGGACGAGAAACCCAGGCTCCCACTCCAGGACTTGGAGCAGACGGTCCTCAAGCTGGCGCGCGAGTGGGCGCAGGAGGCGCTCGCCAAGGCGCTGGCCGAACAGAAGAAGGCTCACTCCTCCGAGGTCGATCTCCTCGAGCGCCGCATCGGCAAGCTCTCGCGCGCGCTCGAGGAGGCCCAGTCCGAGCTCGAGCACTCGCAGGCGGGCCGCGAGATCGATCCCGGGGTCGCCTCCGCCTACCGCGCCGTGCAGGGCCTCCGGAGCGAGCGCGACTTGGAAAGGAAGCTCGAGATGCTGACGAAGCTCGTCGAGATGAATCTGGAGCTCAGGAGCCAGTTCGCGCGGGGAGGCTGAGCTCGCGGCCGGACCGTGCTGCGGCCCGGGCTCATCTCCCGCGGGCGACTTCCTTCACCGCGGTCACGTCGAACGAGATCCGCACCTTGTCCGCCACCTTGACCGTGCCGCCCACTGCGGAGGTGGGGCGGATCCCGAAGTCGCTTTGCAGGAGCGAGATCTCGCCGGTCGCGCGGAGGCGCTCGCCCCGCAGCTCCAGGCGCGCGGGCACGCGGAGCTTCCGGGACGTGCCGTGGAGCGCGAGCTCCCCCTCGATGAGGAGGTCGTACGTTCCCTCCGCGGCGGCGGAGGCCCGGACCGCGAGGCTCTTGAAGCCGATCGTCGCGTTCCGCCCCGCCTCGAGCACGTTCTCGTTCATCTCCTTCTCGATCGCGGCGCGATCGCCCTGACTGTCGTCGTCGACGACCGCGAGCGAGCCCGCGTCGACCTCGAGCTCCACGGACGAGTGCGCGAGGTCGCCGGGATCGGCCTCCACCCGCCCGGAGAAGCGCCGCACCATGAGCCGGTGGTCGTGGCCGAAGGCGGAGAGCAGACCCGCGGATCCGGTGCGGACCTCGAGGAAGCTCCTGGCGAGGTCGATCGCATAGCGCGCGGGCTGTGCGGACGAGGGCGGGGCGGCCCGGAGCAGGAGGTCGGCAATCTGGCGGGGGGCGGCCTCGAGGCTGCTCGCGTCCCGCACGATTCGTTTCGGCCTGCCCCCCATGGAGGCTTGGGCGGACCAGTCCATCTCCCACCGCGAGCCGGAGGCTGGACTCGGGTTCGCGCGCCTCTCGCCCCCCGCGGGGAGCTGCAGCACGAGCCGCGCGATCTCCTCGCACACCGCCGCGGGTGCGAGCGCGACGCGGCGCACGGCGCCCCGCTCGTACCGCGCTTCGATCCGGCCGTCATCGTGGAGCGTGATGCTCTCGGGTTCCGCCCGAGTCCCGCCCGGCCTCTCGAGGTGCACGAGCGTCCCCGTCGGGAGGACTCGAAGTTCGCGCGGCGGCTCGGCTTCCTCCGCGACGCGGCCGCGGACCGCGATCGAGTACAGCCCGGGATCGAGGCCGTGCACCGTCGCGGACTCCTCGAAGCCCTTCAGGACCTGGATCGGGATCGTGCCGGGCGGAGGCGGCGTCGCGCGCGGGACGATCACGAGGCGTAGCGCGCTCGCAGGATCGCGTTCGAGCACGAAGCCCGCAGGCTTCCAAGCCGGCGTCGGCAGGCTGCCCCGGACGTGGACGGGCAGCGGCTCCCCGGCGAAGCAGACTTCTGGAGCGAGCCAGTGCGAGACGAAGACCGGCTCCGTCCCCTCGCCTGCCGCCGGCTCGACCCTCAGGGGAGCGTCCGTCCCCTCGTCGCGGGGCAGGCGCAGCGCGCCGGTCTCGAGGTCGATCGAGCGGACTCGATCGTCGCGGGCCAGGAGGTCGAGCCAGAGTCCCTGTCCGCCGTCGCGTTCCACGCTGCGCAAGCGGATGCAGGGCGCGTCGGAGGGGAGCCAGGCGCCGAGAAGCCCGGCCGGGACGGCGAGGGCCCTGGCGTCGGCCGAGATGAGCAGCTGGCCCTCGCGCACGACCTGGACGAGCGGCCGCTCAGCGGCTCCCTTCGCGTCGATCGCGACGAGCGCCTTGCCATCGTCCGAGAGGCGCCATTCATCGGCGGGGGCGAGCTTCAGATCGCGGGACGTCCACAGGGATCGTCCGTGCGGCTCCGCCGTCTCGACGACCTGGATCTCGGGCGGACGGACGCGCGCGACGAAGCGCCCGTTCGCCGAGCGCACCTCTTGCGCTGCCGCGACCGGCGCGAGCAGCACGAGCAGCGCGAGCGTGCGCATTGTGGCGCGCGCGATGGCGGGAGCAGCGGTGTGCGAGCGGCTGTGCACGAGAGCCCGAAGGTGCACACACGGTAACAGCCTTCGCGGACGCGGATAGCTCGGTGCGTCAGACCTGCTGCCGCCGAGGCGACCCGAACTCCCGGGGCGCCCGGCCCGCGGCACTTCTGCGAAGGAATCGAAGTCATGCCCATCCGCGACCCGATCGATTTCGTCCGCCACGCGGCGAGGAACTCACCCTGGCTCGTCATGTCGGTTCTCGCGCACCTGATGCTGCTCGTGGCGCTGGGGTTCGTCGTCATCCGGCACGGGACAGGGAAGCGCCCGAACGACGGAGGTCTCCTCGTCGTCACACGCGAGCACGAGGAGCCGACCTTCGAGCCGGTCGAGGCGCCCGTTCCGACGGACCGCACGCGCATTCCGCCGAACCAGCCGGGCGAGGTGGTCGACCAGACTCCGGTCTACGTCCCCTCGGACCTCGTGCCGCAGGACTTCGATCCCACTCAACCGATCGGGGATCCGCTGTCCACCGAGCTCCTGCCCAACGGCGGGGCTTCGGGGAGCACAGCGATCGGCGTCGGCACGGGCGGGAATCGCGGCAACGGCCCCTCGCCGTGGTCCTCGGTGTTCCCTGGGAGGACCCCGCTGCCACCCAAGGGTGTGAAGGGGACCATCGGCCGCACCTTCCAGATCGACAAGGCCGTGCGCGACGGTCTGATCTGGCTCTGCCGCCACCAGAACCCCGACGGCTCGTGGAGCCCGCGCTCGTTGCCCGAGCGCTGCGATCCGCAGCGACCCTGCTTCGACCCGAAGCTCCATGCGACCGTCAACTACGACGAAGGTCTGACCTCTCTCGCGCTGCTGTCGTTCCTCGGCGCGGGCTTCAGCAACCTCTCGCAGCAGGACCTGGTCGACTCGGTGAGGGCCGAGCGCCATCGCATCGGTGAGGTGGTCAAGAAGGGCCTCGTGTGGCTGCGTGCGCGTCAGAACACCGACGGCTCGTTCAGCCGCGATCGCGCCTTCATGTACAACGAGGCGCTCGCCACGATGGCGCTCTCCGAGGCCTACGGGCTGACGGGGAATCGCACCTGGAAGGATCCCGCGCAGCGCGGCGTCGATTTCCTGGAGAAGGCCCAGCGGCCGAGCCCCTCCGGCTCGGGCCTGTGGGGTTGGCGCTACGCCTCGCGCGGCGAGATCGAGGACTTCCGCAAGGGCACGGACGACGCCTCGTACCCGAAGGAGCTCTTCGACTCCGACACCTCGGTGACGACCTGGTGCGTCATGGCGCTCAAGTCGGCGCAGCTGTGCGGCCTCCAGGTCCGACAGGAGTCGATGGACGGCGCGGTCGAGTTCTGCAAGTTCGTCACCGCGAACGACGGGCTCGTCGGCTACCTCGACGCCAAGACCGCCGGCCAGATCGTCACCGGGCCCTTCGACGGCCAGTTCACCTACCACCCGACCACGATGTCGGCCCTGGGCATGTGCATCCGGATTTTCGCGAGGCACGACGCCGGCGATCCGTTCCTCGATCAGGCGGCCAAGCGGATCCTCTTGGATCTGCCGACGGTCGCCAAGGACCACGCCTCGCTCGACTACTACTACTGGTACTACGCGAGCCTCGCGCTGAACCAGCTCGACGGCCCCGACAGCCCCAAGAGGACGGGCAAGTACTGGAACACCTGGAACCAGTCCATGGTCGACGCGGTGCTCACCCTGCAGGACCACACCGACCGCGCCTGCACGAGCGGCGGTTGGATCGCGAGCGACCGCTGGGGCAGCTATTCCGGCGCGGGCCCCCTCTACGCCACGGCTCTGAACGTCCTCACGCTCGAGGTCTACTACCGCTATCCGAACGCCTTCGGCACCAAGCGCAACTGACCGCGCTCCAGGGTCGAGACCCGGGTGCGGTGGGGGGAGGCGCTCCGGCCGGGGCTCTCCTGCGCGCAGGCTTCCGGCCCTCGCGATGGTGGATCGGGGAGGTCGCGCCCGTCGCATCGGCCCGGCCGGGGGGGACGGGCCCGCCGGCGTTGCGGTCAGGTCAAAATCGGGTAACATCCCCCCCCCCACTCAGGTAGGTGCGACGCCGTCGCGCCTCGGGTGACCGCCCCCTCTCAGCCGAGCTCGCGTCCTCGTTGTGTCCCGTTGCCCCGGAGGCCCGCCGCGGCCAGCCCGCGGCGGCCCATCAGGAAGACGCATCCTCATGAAGAGCTTCAACCCGATCGTGCTGGCGCGGAACGCGCCCTGGGTGTTCATGGCCATCGCCTTCCACGCGATCCTCTTCGCCATCGCGGCCGTCTGGTACGTCAAGCACGAACAGAAGATCAAGGAAGAGAAGAACACCCAGATCAGCATCTCCAAGCCCCGAGAGGACCAGCCCGAGGAGCTCGTCCAGCCCCCCGAGGTCATCGACCGCAAGGCCATCCCGAAGAACGAGGATGCCGAGCTCGTCAGCTTCGAGGAGGACATCTACATCCCGACCACCGAGGCGCAGCCCGAGGACCTGCACCTCGATCGCGGCGACCCCACCGCGCTCGACAACCTGCCGAGCGGCGGCACGACCGGAGGCACGGCGATCGGCGTCGGTGAGGGCGGCCACTACGGCATCCGGCCCTCGGCCTTCGGCGGGCGCAAGCTCGGATCGGGCCCCCGCAAAGGCCGCGCGGGCGGGCCCACGCAGGGAACGGAGAAGGCGGTGCTCGACGGCTTGCGCTGGCTGGTTCGACACCAGAACCCCGACGGCTCGTGGGGCGCGCTCTCGCTCAAGTCGCGCTGCATCCCCGAGGCGCCCTGCTACGACGCCAAGCTGAACATGAACGACCACTACGACGAGGGGCTGACGGGGCTCGCGCTCCTGTGCTTCCTCGGCGCGGGCTTCAGCCACGAGAGCAAGCAGGACATCGTCGATACGGCTCTCGCCAAGCGCTACAAGGTCGGTGAAGTCGTCAAGAAGGCCCTGGAGAATCTGCGCAAGAAGCAGAACCCCGACGGCTCGTTCAGCCGTGACCGCGCCTTCATGTACAACGAGGCGCTGGCGACGATGGCGATGACCGAGGCGTTCGGCCTCTCGCAGAACCGCTACTGGAAGGAACCGGCGCAGAGGGGCATCAACTTCATCGAGGAGTCGCAGCGTCCCAATCCCTCGGGCCAGGGCTTCTGGGGCTGGCGCTACGCCTCGCGCAAGGAGATCGAGGACTTCCGCAAGGGCACGGGCGACGACACCTACAAGAAGGACCTCTTCGACTCCGACACCTCGGTGACGACCTGGTGCGTCATGGCGCTCAAGTCGGCGCAGCTCTCGGGGCTGCAGGTCAAGCAGGAATCGATGGACGGCGCCATGGAGTTCTGCAAGTTCGTCACGGCCAACGACGGGCTCGTCGGCTACCTCGACGCCAAGTCCGCCGGCGCGACGGTGACCGGGCCCTTCGACAGCCAGTTCACCTACCACTCGACCACGATGTCGGCCCTGGGCATGTGCCTGCGCATCTTCGCAACGCACAACCCCGACGACCCCTTCCTGGAGCTCGCCGCCAAGCGCATCCTCACGGACCTGCCGACGGTCTCCAAGGACCGCTCCTCCATCGACTACTACTACTGGTACTACGCGAGCCTCGCGATGAACCAGCTCGACGGCCCGGACAGCCCCAAGAAGTCGGGCAAGTACTGGGGTCCGTGGAACAAGGCCATGGTCGACGCGGTGCTGTCGCTCCAGGACCACACCGAGCGCGCCTGCACGAACGGCGGGTGGATCCAGAGCGATCGCTGGGGCAACTACTCCGGCGGAGGCCCGCTCTACAACACCGCGATCAACGTCCTGACCTTGGAGGTCTACTACCGCTACGAGAACGCCTTCGGGGGCTCCAAGCGCAACTGACCCATCCTCGATCTCCGAACCTCCTCACGACCTGGCCCCATCCCCGGAGACTTCCTGCATGCGATCGCGCCTGCCCGCCCCCTCGTTCCGTGCCCTGCTCGTCGCATCGGGGGCGATCCCGGTCGCTCTCGGCGCCGCGCCGGCGCTCGGGCAGAGCCAGGGCGTGCTCGGCAGGGACGACGCGGTCTTCGCGCGCGAGCTGTACCGCCGCGGCTGGGCGGACCTGGCCGAGCGGCTGTGCGACACGATCGAGAAGGGCGGCAAGGTGTCCCCCGATGCCGCAGTCGGCGTCAAGGCGCTGCACCTCGACCTGCGCCTCGACCTCGCCAAGAACGAGGCCGACCCGATCAAGCGCAAGGACCTGATCAAGACGGTCCTCCAGGAGAAGGAGGACCTGATCCACCAGTACCCGGCCTCCAAGGAGGCCGAGGAGGCGAGCAACTCCCTGCCGGACGTCTACCGCACGCTGGGCGAGGCGATCACGGTCGCGATCCAGAAGGAGGCCAACGTCGGCGTCGTCGCCCAGCTCCAGAAGGAGGGCGAGCAGTTCTACAGCCAGGCCGAGCAGAAGCTCAAGACGCGCATCGAGGAGATGGCCGACGACCACGCCACTCCCGAGAAGGAGCGCGTCTACGTCAGCTTGCTCTACAACCTCCCGCGCACCCTGTACTACCACTCGCTGCTCTATCCCGCGGGAGAGTGGAAGAAGAAGGATCTGCTCGAGAAGGCGATCCTGGGCTTCCAGCAGTTCGGCCTGGACTGGCAGGACACGTTGCTCAACTACGAGGGTCTGGTCCTGACGGGTCTCGCCGAGAAGGAGCTGGGCAGGAACGAGGATGCGCTCGGCGACTTCGACGCCGCGATCGCGTTGTGCGAGCGCTTCGACAAGGACAAGGACGTGTACCTGCTCAACGCCGAGGCCGCCGACACGGTCTCGGGTGCGGTCCTGCAGAAGGTGCTCTTCCGGACCGAGCTGAAGGACTACGCGGGCGCGGTCGCCGCGGCGCGGAAGTTCTTCACCACGGTCCCCGACCCCTACCAGACCCGTCTCGGCCTCGCGATCCTCGCCGCCCAGGCGGATGCCCAGCTCGCCGCGGGCGACGCCAAGGCCGCCAACGAGGCCGCGCAGAAGCTCGTCGAGCTCGACGAGCGCGGGCGCTGGGGAGCCAAGGGCCGCGAGATCCAGGCCAAGCTGCTCGGCGGCGCCGGCGGCGGGCAGATCGACGCGGCGAACACCCTCAAGATCGCCGGCTCGCTGGCCGGCCGGGACCCCGAGCGCGCGCTGCAGGTCTGCCACCAGGCGATCGCGGCCGCGCGCGGCACGGACAAGGAGGCGAGCGTCGGCGTCGAAGGCTATCTCCTGATCGGCAGCATCTTCCTGCAGCGCGAGCCGCCCTGGTACTTCGAGGCGGCTCTCGCCTTCGACACGGCCGCCGAGCGCTGGCCCAAGGCGGAGAAGGCCCCCGAGGCGGTGTACCAGTCGATGCTCACGTACCTGCACCTGAACACCGAGGACAAGCGGCCCTGGTTCAAGAAGCGCGCCGATGACCGCCTGAAGTCGCTCTCGACCCTCTACCCCAACCACCTGCGCGCGGCCTACGCCCAGCTCGCGGACGGAACGCAGCTCGAGGCCGAGGGGAAGTTCCAGGAGGCGGCCGAGCTGTACCAGAGGATCCAGCCCGGCTCGGCGGTCTACCTCGAGGCCCAGTACCGCGCGGGCAACGCCTACTTCCGGCTGGCCCGCAAGCTGTGTCTGGAGAAGAAGGAAGGCGAGGCCGCCCAGTGGGTCAAGCAGGCCGAGACGCTGCTCAAGAAGGCCCAGCACGACCTCGAGGCGGCCGTCAAGGGCACCATGGACCTGGAGACGCAGTCTCGCTACGAGAACACGGGGTTCCAAGCGCGCGTAGCGCTGGCGCAGATGTACCTCCTCGACTGCGTCAACCGCCCCACCGAGGTCCTCAAGGTCCTCGAGGGCGTCGACGATCGCTACGCGAACGATGCCGAGAAGCTCGCGGCCGCCTGGGGTTTCCGGATCTCTGCGCTGGAGAAGCAGGGGAAGCTCGACGAAGCGGTGGCGCTGCTCGACTCGCTGATCAAGAAGGACCCCGAGTCGCGCGCGATCGGAGGCGCGGCGGGCCAGGTCGCGCGCGCCCTCGACAAGCGCGCCGACGACCTTTTCAAGCAGGGCAAGGCGCGAGAGAGCGACGATCAGCTCAAGCGCGCCGCCGTCTACTACGCCATGAGCGGCCGCGGGCTGGCGAAGAGCGGCACGGCGCGAGCGAGCGACATCGACGTCATCGCCAACCGCCTGTTCGCGCTGGGCCTGCACTTCAACGAGGTGCCGGCGGAGGGGCTGGACAGCTTCGTCGGCTGGCAGGCCTCGAAGATGCGCGAGCCCAATCTGTGGAAGGCAGCCGAGGAGCTGTATTCGGCCGCGCTGCAGCTCGCGCCGAGCTACCAGAACATGATCAAGCTCGGGCGGTCGCTCGGGTTCCAGGGGCGCTTCGCCGACGCCACCGCCGTGTACGGCCGGCTGTTCGACTCCGAGCCCATCATCGACGTGAACGCCAAGCCGCCGAAATCCCCGTTCAACGGCCAATTGCTGCGCCAGAAGAACGAGCTCTATCTCGCCTACCTCGAGTGGGGCGTCGCCGCCGAGGAGGCCGCACCCAAGGAGCAGGACCAGACCGAGATGTTCGTCCGCGCCGGGACGATCTTCGACAACCTCGTGCGCATTCCCGAGCCGACTGCGAAGATCTTCTGGCACGCCAAGTACCACCAGATCCGGAACCAGATGGCCCAGGGCAAGTACCCCGAAGCGGGGAGGCTGATGCGCGACATCGAACGCATGAACCCGGAGCTGGGCGCTCCGGCGGGACTACAGAACGAATTCAAGACCCTCAAGAACGATCTCTCCAAGAAGGTCTTCGACGGGTCCACCAACGGAACCAAGCAGGGCATCGAGAAGAAGTGATCCCCTCCACGGCCCGCGCCGGCTGAAAAACCCGAACACCACGCATGACTCCCACCCCCACCCCGAGGCTCCTGCCCGGTCCGATCGCCGCGTTCCTCGTCGTCGCCGCGCTGGCATCCTCCGCCGCGGCCCAGGAGAAGGACACGATCCTGCTCAAGGACGGCAAGAGCGAGATCGGTCTGATCAAGAGCGAGGAGTACGCCGGCATCTCCTTCAATCCGAGCAAGGGCCCCGCACGCACGGTCGAGTGGAAGGAGGTCGCGCCGGGCGGGATCACCTACGGCGGCTCGCCCGAGTTCCAGAGCGCCCGCGACGCGCTCGACGGGGGCAAGTTCGCCGAGGCGCTGCCGAAGCTCGAGGAGCTCGCTTCCGACGCCAAGCTGCGCGCCGTGCTGAGGCAGAACGCCCAGTACTATGCGGCCACGATCTACCAGCGCCAGGGCGACTACGACAAGGCCATCGAGGGCTACAAGAAGCTCGTCGCGGATTTCCCCAAGTCGCGCTGGCTCATGGAGGTCGGCGAGAACCTGGTCGTCTGCCACATGGCGAAGAAGGACGTCGCCGCGGCGGGCAAGGCGCTGGACGAGCTGTCCGGTGCGGCGACGGCAGCGGGCGTCGAGAGCGGCTTCAACTCGGCGGTCAACGTCCTCAAGGGACGCTTCTACGAGGAACAGGGCAAGTTCCCCGAGGCGCAGGCCGCCTTTGGCGTGGTCGAGAAGGCGAGCGGCGTCTCGCAGGGCATCGTGCAGCAGGCGCGCCTGGGGCAGGCTCGCTGCATGGTCGCGCTGAACAAGAAAACCGACGCCGAAGCGCTCTTCAGGAACCTCACCAAGGAAGACGCCCCGAACCACGTGCTCGCCGGCGCCTGGAACGGGATCGGCGATCTGACCCTCGAGGAGGGTCGCAAGAACCAGGGCGATCCCGACAAGCTGCTCGACGCCCTCTACGACTACCTGCGCGGCGTGGTCCAGTACGCGCCGCTGCCGGGCGAGTCCGTCATCGAGTACAAGCGCGCCCTGAAGAATTCCGCGGAGGTCTTCAAGTTCATCTCGGAGCTCGAGAAGAAGAACACCGACCGCAAGAAGATCTACGCCGAGAGGGCGCGCGAACGAACGGCGCAGTTCCAGAAGGAATTTCCGAACGGCTGAGCTGACCGGCGACCAGGAACAGCGCGGCGGGCGAGCGCGCCCCGCACCCCACTCCAACTGAAGATCCCCCTCTCATCCCCATCCACCAAGAAAGTCACAGAGAAGAGATGAACGCCCCCCGCAAGAAACTCCTCCTCATGGCCGGGCTGGCCCTCGTCCTCATGGCGGGAGTCGCCCTGGCCCAGGAGGAGCTCGTCCCGAAGAAGTCCCTCCTGGAGCTGTTCAAGACCACCGGACCGGTCGGCTACCTGATGGTGATCTGCTCGATGACCGGCACGGCGCTCGTGATCGAGCACGCCGTCAACCTGCGCCGCGAGAAGCTCGCGCCGGCGCCCCTCATCCAGGACCTGCAGGCCCTGATCGACGAGGAGCAGTACGACGAGGCCATCGAGCTGTGCGACCAGGAGGGCGGCTACATGTCGAACCTGGTCGGCTCGGCGCTGCGCATGCGCCACGCCGGGTACGAGGAGATGATCCAGGGGCTGGAGGCCGCGGCGAACGAGGAGACGTTCAAGCTGCAGGCCAAGATCTCCTACCTTTCGCTGATCGGGAACATCGGACCGCTGCTCGGCCTGCTCGGCACCGTGACGGGCATGATCAGCTCCTTCCAGGTCATCGAGCACTTGAAGGCGCCGACGCCGGGCGACCTGGCACGGGGCGTGTACGAGTCGCTCGTCAACACCACCATGGGCCTGTTCATCGGCATCGTGTTCCTGACCGCGTTCTTCGTCTACAAGAACAAGGTCACCAAGATGACCTTGTCGATGAACCTGCAGGCCGTCGACCTCCTGAAGCACCTGGCGGCGGCCGAGAAGGGCGCCTGAGCCTGCGTCCCTGATCGCCCCGTCCCCTTCCTCACGACGAGGATCCCATGCAGAAGCGCAAGCGAGCCGAGGTCGAGGAGAACATCACCCCGAACCTCATCCCCATGATCGACATCATGTTCCTGCTCCTGCTGTTCTTCATGCTGGGGGCGGACATGAGCCAGCGGCAGCTCGAGGAGCTCGTGCTTCCGCAGGCCACCCAGGTCAAGGAGGACGACAACAAGGTGGAAGCGGGGGCGAAGTCGAACTTGACGATCAACATCCACCACGCCCCCGACGGCAACGCTCCCTGCGCGGTCTACACGAACGGCGGGATTTGTCGCGAGGCGGGCCACTGGAAGTGGGCCATTCGCGGCCACGACTACACCAAGGACACGCTCAAGGACCAGCTCCAGATCGAGGCGCAGCTCGACATGGAGACGACCAAGGACCCGCAGGCGAACAAGATCCTCTCCGCGCGCCGGGTGCTGATTCGCGCCGACGGCGCAGCCTCCTACGGGGACATCCAGAAGGTGATCGAGTACTGCGGTCTGGTCGGGATCTACAAGGTCGAGGTCGCGGCCGCGAAGCCGGCTCCGGACAAGAAGGGCTGAGCACCGCCCGGGCGGTGCGAACGAACCCGAGCCTCCAGGGAAGAAACAGGAAGAGAAGGAAGAGGAGAAACGATCATGGCCGGTGGCGGCGACCAAGCAGACAACCCGGTGGCGATCAACGTCGTGCCGATGGTGGACGTGATCTTCTGCCTGTGCGTGTTCTTCATGTGCTCGTTCAAGTTCAAGCAGCTGGAGGGGAAGTTCGACTCGTGGCTGCCCAAGAACAAGGGCGACAAGGGCACGCCGGTCGAGATCCAGGAGATCCGCGTGGCCATGTTCTGGGACGTCGAGAAGCAGAAGGTCCGCCGGCAATTCGGGACGCGCGTCGTCGACGAGGACCTCCAGCTCGAGTCCCTGATCAAGAGCGCGCACGACGACTTCAAGGCCATGAACAAGCCCGACGCGCCCGTGATCATCGATGGCGACCCCCGCGTGCCGTGGAAAGACGTGATCGACGTCGTGAACATCTGCAAGAAGCTCTCGATCGACAACATCGAGTTCGCGCTGGGCGCGATGGACAAGTGATGAGTGTCCGGCCGCGCCGGGAGCGCTCCTAGCGCAGACTCGGGGTCCCGGCCCGCCCTGGCCGCAGCGGCTGCCCGTCGAACCCCGTTTGGACCCGAATTCGCGCGGGTTGCCGGCCCCGGGGCTAGAGATAGTCCTCGGCAGAGCATGACCCTCCCTCCTCCCACCTCCGCCCGCCCGCGCAACCCCTTCGAGGGGATGCCCGAGCCCGCGCCCTTCCACCGCAGCCCGGAGTTCCAACGCTTCGTGTGGCTCGCGCTCGGGCTCGTCGTGGTGGGCATCGTGGGCCTGTACTTCGCCTCGGGCCCACAGCACCAGCAGGCGGCGGCGCTGCCGCCTCTGCTCGGTCCGCAGGAGCGCGAGGCGCGCGAGCAGCGCCTCTCGACGATCTTCGAAGGCTCGCTCGCCGACACGAGCAACGGCCAGGACTTCGTCGAGACGACCGGCTACCGGCGACTGCTCCAGATCCTGATGAGCTACCCGTCCGAGGAGGTCTCGCGCCGGGCGGTGCGCAAGCTGGACTGGGCCGCGTCGATGGCGGATCCCGACGCCTGGCGCGGGGAGTTCGTGTGGACGCGCGGGCTCATCGCCGAGCTCTGGGCCAGCAAGCTGCGCGATCCCCTGTTCGGCACGAGCGACGTCTATCAGGGAATCCTCACCCAGGCAGACGCGAGCGAGGGGATCTTCTTCGACCTGGTCGGCGAGCTGCCGGCGGGGATCAGCCTGCGCAACGCCCCGATCGACGTGCAGGGCATCTTCTACCGCACCGCGCGGTACACGACCTCCAAGCCGGAGAACCTGAAAGAGCCCTCGCCCTATCGGACCAAGACGCCCGAGGGAGAAGTCCAGGAGATCCCGTACCTCCTGCTCAAGACCATGCGCCCGGTCGAGAAACCCCGCAGCAACGTGGCCGGATTCCTCCAGGACCACACCGCCGCCGCCCTGGTGGGTCTGGCTCTCGCCATCGCCGCGGCACGCTTGCTAATGTATGTGTTTCAGCGCCGCTCCCGGCGGCCTGTGGCTGCGCCCCGGGCGAAGGGCGCGGGCTTCCGCGAACTGTTCGAGAAGAAGCTGAGAGAGAAGAACCGGACCGCCGGTCCCCGATCCGAAGCCTGATCCCCCCTCCCAAAGCAAGGGACCTCCCATGGCGAATTGTGAAAAGTGCGGCGCGACCTTCACCCCCTCCGTCGAGCGCACCGAGGTGAGCTCGCTGCGCGTGCTGTGCCCCAAGTGCGAAGCGGAGCGGCGCGCCGAGAAGGCCGCCCGCGCGGCCGCGGCCACGGCCGCCCAGGCGATCGCGGCCGGCGGCGCGGCCAAGGCCGCAGGGACCGCCGGCGCCGCACGTCCGGCGGCCCGCGCACCCGCAGCGACGCCTTCCGCAGCGGCTCGTCCCGCGGCGGCGCGTCCGGCGCCTGCAAGACCCGCCGCGTCGCAGGCGCGGGATGCGCGCGCCGTAGCGCAGGGAAAGGACCTCCATGGCGCCCCGTCGAAGAAGCTTCTCCACAAGCCGATCACCGGAGCGACGAGCGCGCAAGGGGGCGAGCACTACCACCCCGACGTGAAGCGCGAAGTGGAGATGCTCAAGCAGCGCGAGAGCAAGGTCATGACCATCGCCTGGGTGGTCTGCGGGGTGCTGGTCGTCGCAGCCGGCGGCGTGGCGCTCGCGGCCAAGGCCAAGCGCGACGCCGACACGGCGGCGATCGAAAAGCACGTGAAGGCGCTCGAGGAGTTCGCGGACAAGATGCAGAAATTCGACCTGACGAAGGACGAGGAGTGCGAGGCGTTGCTCAAGTTCGCGGAGGAGCAGAAGGGCGTGTTCTGGGAGGACGACGCCAAGGCCGGCCCGCTCGCCTCGGGTCTCATCAGCCATGCCAAGTCGAACCTGGAGGCGTCCAAGGAGAAGCGCGGGCAGCTGGAGCGCCTCGCCAACGTCGAAGGCGCCCTGCGCGATGCGGCTTCGAAGTCGTCCGTCGAGCTGAGGAAGCACGGCCGCACGCTCGAATCGCTGGGCCTCAAGGCCGGCATGTACGGCCAGGACTTCGACACGCGCGTCGCCGCTGCGCGGGTGACGGTGGACAAGACCCTCGTCACGAAACTGCGCGAAGAGGCGAAAACGCTCGCCGGCGGCGGGGCCGACAAGGTCCGCGCGGCGTTGACCGCCTACAGCCAGGCCGAGGACGAGGTCACGCGGCTCCTCGACAGCGTCGTCCGCACGAAGAACGAGGAGGCCAAGCAGTACGCCACGGCCCAATTCAAGGAGATCCTCGACGAGTCCAACCAGTTCGTGACCTCGGTGTTCACGCAGAAGGTGATCGACCAAACGCCGTGGACCGACATGCTCTCCGTACAGCAGAAGCCGAATTGGGACGGGGATGGCCTCGGAGGTTGGAGGATCGAGAGCGAGAAGTTGCAAGCCACCGGTCCGGCCGTCGGGGCGGGCAAGGACGGCGTCCTGTACGTGCCCAAGGCCGGCGGTTATCGCGACTTCGACATGGAGATGGAGTTCACGATGACCGGCGGCAAGGTCGAGCTGTGCTTCCGCCTGGGGCGGCGCTTCGACAACACCGTGGAGAGCTTTCCCCTGACGGTCGGCAGCAACGGCGGCTTGAAGGCTGGCCAGAACTACATGCTCAAGGCCACCTACATCGGCAACAAGCTCACGGTGACCCTCGATCCCCCGGACGCGAACCCGCTCGAGATCGAGAGCAACTGGACCAAGGTGCGCAAGGGTGCCTTCGGCGCCGTGTTCCACGAAGGCTCGGGCATCACCATCACCCGCTTGCGCATCCGCGAGCTGCGCAACGCCTGAGTCGGACCGGTCTCTCCCGGAACGTCCCCCTCGGCGCGGCGGCCGTTGCTTGGTTTCGGCCTGGATCAGGGCTTTTTCGCCCCTTTGCAACGATCGCGACACTTCGCGCTTGGCAGGTCCGGGGCCCGCGCATATAACGTTCGGCCCTCATCCCCGAGTTCCCCTCACGGAGCCCCGGCCGACGATGATCTCCTCCTGCCTCGCGGCGGCTGCCGCCATGCTCCCGACCCCCGCCTTCCAGGCCCCCGTGCAGTCCCATGCGGGCGGCGAGGCGAACCTCGTGCTCCCCGACCTCGGGAGCGTGAAGTTCCTCGGCCTGGACGGCCACTCGCTGCTCCTGTCCGGTCTGGCCGTGTGCGTGCTGGGGCTCGTCTTCGGCCTGGTGATCTACGGGCAGCTCAAGAACATGCCCGTTCACCGCGCGATGCGCGAGATCTCGGAGCTGATCTACGAGACCTGCAAGACCTATCTCGTCACGCAGGGCAAGTTCATCCTCCTGCTCGAGCTCTTCATCGGCACGATCATGGTCGTGTACTTCGGGGCGCTGCGGGACATGCCCGCGCTCAAGGTGGCCACGATCGTCGCCTTCAGCCTGCTCGGCATCGGCGGCAGCTACGGCGTCGCGTGGTTCGGGATCCGCGTGAACACCTTCGCCAATTCGCGCACGGCCTTCGCGGCGCTGCGGGGCAAGCCGTTCCCCTGCTACTCGATCCCGCTGAAGGCCGGGATGAGCATCGGGATGCTGCTGATCTCGGTCGAGCTGTTCATGATGCTGTGCGTCCTGCTCTTCATCCCGCGCGACTACGCCTACCCGTGCTTCATCGGCTTCGCCATCGGCGAGTCGCTCGGCGCCGCGGCCCTCCGGATCGCCGGCGGCATCTTCACCAAGATCGCCGACATCGGCTCGGACCTGATGAAGATCGTCTACAACATCAAGGAGGACGACGCGCGGAATCCGGGCGTGATCGCCGACTGCACGGGCGACAACGCCGGCGACTCGGTCGGCCCGACCGCGGACGGGTTCGAGACCTACGGCGTGACCGGCGTCGCCCTGATCTCCTTCATCCTGCTCGCCGTGCACGATCCGAAGGTCCAGGTGCAGCTCCTCGTCTGGCTGTTCGCGATGCGCATCCTGATGGTCATCGCGAGCGGCGTCTCCTATCTGATCAACGAGACGATGGCCACGGCGAAGTATGCGAACGCCCAGAGGATGAACTTCGAGGCTCCGCTGACGACGCTCGTCTGGCTGACCTCCTTCGTCTCCGTCGCTCTGACGTTCGTCGCGTCCAAGCTCTTGATCTCGGACCTCGGCGACGGATCCCTGTGGTGGAAGCTCTCGGCGATCATCACCTGCGGCACGCTCGCCGGCGCGATCATCCCCGAGCTGGTCAAGGTCTTCACCTCGATGGACTCCGCCCACGTGAAGGAAATCGTCATCGCCTCGCGCGAGGGCGGAGCTTCGCTCAACATCCTCGCGGGCTTCATCGCCGGCAACTTTTCGGCGTACTGGATAGGTCTGGT
>JBGPOP010000045.1:0-34033 GCA_041488095.1 Planctomycetota bacterium | reverse complement strand
CCTCCACCGGGCGCCAAGCATCGCTCCTGATACGCCCGCCACGTCACTGCGATCCCTGAACCCGGCCCGAATAGACTTTCACCATCAACCGCAGCGACCTTGCCCGGCGCCGTGCGAGGCGTCATGAATAGGTCGGGCTAGGACACCGCGTTGTCTTTTCATTCATCGTGATCCGCTTCCCCTACATGAATGGAGCGGGCGAAGGGACTTGAACCCTCGGCATCAACCTTGGGAAGGTTGCGCTCTACCAACTGAGCTACGCCCGCCCGCGGCCAAGGAGCACCTGCCCCCGAGCTCGGGGCGAACAGGATAACCCCGCGAAGCGCGAGGGCAACTGTTTGCGGGCACGGCCAACATCGAAGCCCATGTACACAGGCACGTTCGTTACCCCGCCCGTCGGCTCACGCGACGGGCCACGTCCTGCCGCCAGCCCGATTGCATCTCGATCCCCCGACGCGCCCGCACCTCCTCACCTGGCGAGCTCCCTCGCCACTTCCTCCGCCCTCCTCAGCGCCCGCAGCACGTTCCCTCCCAGCACCTTCCTGATCTGCTCCTCCGTGTACCCCCGATCCACCATCTCCTGCGTGATCCTCGGATAGCACGACACGTCCTCGAGCCCCTCCGGCGTCGAATCGATCCCGTCGAAGTCCGATCCCAACCCCACGCAGTCGATCCCCGCGACCTTCACGGCGTGGTCGATGTGGTCGACGACCGTCTTCACGCTCCCGCGTTCGATCGGGTTCTTCCCGCGCCACTCCTTCACGGCCTTCTCGAAATCCGCTTCGTCCGGATGCTCCACCCGCAGCGCTCGCGCGGCCTCGAACATCCCCTTCATCTTCTGCGCCGAGGATTCGACCAAGAACCCCGAGTAGAAGTTCACCATCACCACCCCGCCGTTCCCCTTGATCTTCTTCAGCACCTCGTCCGGCACGTTGCGCGGGTGCGACGCGAGCGCCCGGCAGCTCGAGTGCGAGGCGATCACCGGCGCCTTCGAGAGCGCCAGCACGTCCTCCATCGTCTCCTGCGACACGTGCGAGATGTCGATCAGCATCCCCAGGTGGTTCATCTCCCAGACCACCTCCTCCCCGAACTCCGAGAGCCCGCCGTACTTCGGCTCGTCCGTCGCGGAGTCGGCGATGTCGTTCGTCTCCGAGTGCGTCAGCGTCATGTAGCGCACCCCCAGCTCGTACAGCGTCCGCAGCACCGCGATCGAGCCCTCGATCGAGTGCCCTCCCTCGGCGCCCATCAGGCACGCGATCCTGCCCTGCGCGTGGATCCTCACGATGTCGTCCGCCGTGCGCGCGAGCTCGAACGTCTCGGGATAGCGGCGCGCCATCCGCAGCACGATGTCGATCTGCTCCAGCGTCTGGTGCAGCGCGACCCCCTTCTTGGCCGTGTCCGCGGGCACGAACACCGACCAGAACTGGGCGCCGACGCCGCCCTTCCGGAGCCTCGGAATGTCCGTGTGGAAGTCGGGCTGGGGCTTCGCCAGGTCCCTCTGGTGGAACGACGAGCCGGCCTTCGTCCGCATTTCCCAGGGGAGATCGTTGTGTCCGTCGATCACGATCGCAGAGCGGTGGATGCGCATGGCCTCCTCGCTCACGGCGGAGGGATCCACCTCCCTCCATCCAGGCGGGAGGGGAATGCAGGACGCGAGCAGCAGGACGGCGGGCAGCGCGAGCTTCATCGGGAGACCTCTGCGGTGGCGGGGCGATCGCAGAGACTCTAGGCTCTCCGCCCCATCGCGTCGACGCGCGCGCTCCGGGCACCGATGCCGACCTCCTCCGCCTCCGCGGTCCAGCTCTTCGCCGTCGCGGGCACAGGGCCCGAGCCTGTGTCCGTGCCCTCCGGCGCCGCGACGTTCCACGACGTCCTCGACGGTCTCTCGCTCGGCGTCTACTCGGCGCTGCGCACGTTCCATCACGACCGTTTCCTGTGGCTCGACGCGCACCTCGACCGCACCGATCGGTCGATGGAGCTGCTCGATTGGGACTACCGCCTCGATCGCTCCGCTCTCCGGCGCGCGTTGCACCAGGTCGCCTCGGCCTACCCGCTCCCCGACGCCCGCGTGCGCTTCGACGTCCTCTCCGAGCCGGCTGAGCGCACCGGAACGTCCTCGCGCGTCCTCGTCGCGCTCTCGCCGTTCAAGCCCGTGCCCGAGCGCTACCTCCGCGAAGGCGTGCGCATCGAGATCGCCCGCGACCTCCATCGCGAGCGGCCGCTGATCAAGACCGCGGACTTCGTCGTCAAGCGCCGGCCCTATCCGCTCGAGCGACAGGAGGCCTACGAGCACCTGCTCGTCGACACGCACGGCCGCATCCTCGAGTGCTCGAGCTCGAATTTCCACGCCGTGCGCGGCGGAGAGCTCGTCTCCGCGGGAGGCGGCGCGCTCGAGGGGATCACGCAGAAGATCCTGCTCCATCTCGCCGACCGCCTGGGCATCCCCGTCCACCGCGAGCACGTCCGGATCACGCAGCTCTCGACCCTCGCAGAGGCCTTCCTCACCAGCTCGACCCGCGGCCTCGTGCCGATCGTGAACATCGCCGGAACGATCGTCGGCTCAGGGACGCCGGGGCCGGTGACCGCGCGCCTCCGGCGGGCCTACGAGGAGTTCGCCGAGCGCGAGGCCTCGCCCGCCGTCTGAGCTCTCGCCCTGCTTGCCCTTGCGCTCGCGCGTGTGAGAGAGTGTCGCGCCATGGTCCTCCCTCGCTTCACGCGGTCGATCTTCCTCCTCGGCCTCTCTGCCTGGATCGAGTCGATCCCGCTCCGCGCCCAGGTCGCGCAGCCCGAGGACCCCGGCCGCTACGCCCGCGAGCACTTCGACAAGCGCGAGGCGAAGATCCCGATGCGCGACGGGGCGAAGCTCTTCACGTCGATCTACTCGCCCAAGGACGTCTCGCAGAAGTTTCCGATCCTCATGTGCCGCACGCCCTACAGCGTCGGCCCCTACGGCGAGGACAAGTACAAGGAGACCCTCGGCCCGAGCGAGCTCGCCATGCAGGACGGCTTCATCGTCGTGTACCAGGACGTCCGCGGCTGCTACCTGTCCGAGGGGAAGTTCGTCGACGTGCGGCCGCACCTCGACAAGAAGTCCGGTCCGAAGGACGTCGACGAGAGCACGGACGCCTACGACACGATCGAGTGGCTGCTCGAGAACGTCGCGAACCACAACGGCAAGGTCGGCATGTGGGGGATCTCCTACCCCGGCTTCTACGCTTCCGCCAGCATGATCGACCACCATCCCGCGCTCGCGGCCGTCTCGCCCCAGGCGCCGATCGCGGACTGGTTCTTCGACGACTTCCACCACCACGGGACGCTCTTCCTCCCGCACGCGTTCAACTTCCTGTCGGGCTTCGGGCGGCCGCGACCCGAGCCGACCACCGACCGCAAGTGGGGCTTCCAGCACGGCACGCCCGACGGCTACGACTTCTTCCTGCGCCTGGGCCCGCTCTCGAACGTCAACGACCGCTACTTCCACGGCGAGATCCAGTTCTGGAACGACCTCGTCGCGCACCCGAACTACGACGCGTTCTGGGAGGCGCGCAACCTCCAGCCGCACCTCAAGAACGTCGCGCCCGCGGTGTTGACCGTCGGCGGGTGGTTCGACGCCGAGGATCTCTTCGGCGCGCTCCACGTCTACTCGGCGGTCGAGAAGCAGAACCCCGGCATCTTCAACGTGCTCGTGATGGGCCCCTGGCAGCATGGCGGCTGGTCGCGCACCGACGGCGACAAGCTCGGCAGCGTGCGCTTCGGCCAGAAGACGTCGCCCTTCTACCGCCAGGAGATCGAGCTCGCGTTCTTCGACCGATTCCTGAAGGGCCAGGGCCAGGCGGACCTCCCCGAGGCGAGCGTGTTCGAGACCGGAGCAAACCGCTGGAGGAAGTTCGACCATTGGCCCCCGACGGGCCTCTCCGAGCGCAGCCTCTACCTGCGCCGAGGCGGGCGCCTCTCGTTCGATCCGCCCAGAACGCGACCCGAGGGCGGCGAGGACGAGCCGGAGACGGACGAGTCGAACGACGCTTTCCTGAGCGATCCCGACCATCCCGTCCCCTACACCGAGGCGACCGCGATCGGGATGACCCGGGAGTACATGACCGACGACCAGCGCTTCGCCGCGCGGCGTCCCGACGTCCTCGCCTACGCGACGAAGCCGCTCGACGACGACGTGACGATCGCGGGTCCGGTCCAGGCGGAGCTGTGGGTGGCGACGACGGGCACGGACTGCGACTGGATCGTCAAGCTGATCGACGTCTTCCCGGACGACTTCCCGAACTACGAGGACACGCCTCCGGGCAAGGCCATGGGTGGCTACCAGATGATGGTTCGGAGCGAGGCGATCCGCGGGCGCTTCCGCGAGAGCTACGCCAAGCCGCAGCCCTTCGTGCCGGGGGAGCCGGCGCTCGTCCCGCTCGGGCTCCAGGACGTGCTGCACACGTTCGCGAAGGGTCACCGGATCATGGTGCAGATCCAGAGCACCTGGTTCCCGCTGATCGACCGCAATCCCCAGAAGTACGTCGCCAACGTGTTCGAGGCCGACGCCGCGGACTTCATCCAGGCGACGCAGCGGGTCTTCCGCTCGACGAAACATCCCACCCGATTGAAGGTCGGCGTCCTCCCGCGCTGACGGCGCGCGGCCAGGCCGAGATCGCCGCCCGCATGCCCGAGCTGCCCGACCTCGCCGTGTATCTCGAGGCGCTCGAGAAGCGCATCCTCGGCGAGCGCCTCGAGCGCGCCGTGATCGCGAGCCCGTTCGTGCTGCGCTCGGTCGATCCGCCGATCTCCGAGGCCGAGGGGAAGCGGGTCGTCGGAGTCCGGCGTCTGGGCAAGCGCATCGTGATCGCGCTCGAGGGCGACCTCTTCCTCGTGATCCACCTCATGATCGCCGGACGCCTGCGCTGGCGCGCGAAAGGCGAGGCGATCCCGGCGAAGCTCGGCCTGGCTGCGTTCGACTTCCCGAAGGGCACCCTGCTCTTCACCGAGGCGGGCACGAAGAAGCGCGCGTCGCTGCATCTCCTCCGCGGCGAGGAAGTCCTCCGGTCCCACGACCGGGGCGGCCTCGAGGTCCTCGAGTCGGACCTCGAGGCCTTCGCACGGGCGCTCGCGTGCGAGAACCACACCCTCAAGCGCGCGCTCGCCGACCCGACGCTCTTCAGCGGGATCGGCAACGCCTACTCCGACGAGATTTTGCACCGCGCGCGGCTCTCGCCCCTCGCGCTGACGCAGGCGCTCGAGCCTGCCGAGGTCGCCCGCCTGCGCGAGGCCGCGCGCGCGACGCTCGCCGAGTGGACCGAGCGCCTGCGACGCGAGGCCGGCGGCGAGTTTCCCGAGAAGGTCACCGCCTTCCGCGAGGGAATGGCCGTGCACGGACGCTACGGCGAGCCCTGCCCCGCCTGCGGAGGCCGGGTCCAGCGCATCGTCTACGCCGTGAACGAGTGCAACTACTGCCCGCGCTGCCAGACCGGCGGCAAGCTGCTCGCCGACCGCGCCCTCTCGCGCCTGATGCACGCGGATTGGCCGAAAACGATCGAGGAGCTCGAAGAGCGCCGTGGAGGAGCCTCCCGATGAGCCCGCGCTTCCAGGCCCGCGTCACGACCCTCGTCGGCGGCTTCATCGCGTTGCTCGGACTGTGGTGGTCGATCTCCGCGGCGTGCTGCTCGGGCTGGCCCACTGTGTTCTCGTTCTCGATCGCCGCTCTCGGACTCGCGATCCTCGCGCTCGGCCTGTGGGCCCTGCTCTCGCGCGGCGGAGAGACGGGCTTCGTCCGGCGCAACAGCCTGTTGACGACGCTCGTGCTCCTCACGATCGGCGTGGGGCTCCTCGCGCACGCGGTCAACGGCATCCGCCGCGAGCGGACCTTCGCGATGGTCTGGCAGGAGACCTTGGCCTACTACGGCAGTAAGTCCTCGGGCGTTCCGGAGGGCGTCGTCCTCCGCTACGAGAGCGATCCGCACTACTTCTACCAGGTCGAGGACAAGGAGCTCGCCGCCTACCTCAGCCGTCTTCCCGACCACCGCGTCCAGGCGACCTTCGAGATGACCTACGTCTTCGGGAGCTTGCGGATGATGCGCCTCGTGCGAGTAGGGGGACTCGTGAATCCGGCCGGATTCAGCGTCAGCTCGGGGCTGAGAAGGGAGGCTGGAGGGAAGTCGCCCTGGGATTGAGCCGACGGGCGCTCAGCGCATCTCTCCCGCCAAGCGCCGGGCCCATTCCCGCCACGGAGAGGAGTCGGCACGCAACGCGATCGCGTCGAGCCAGCCCGCCAGCCGCTCGTCCTTCTTCCTCGTCCTCGCCATCAGGCTCGCTATCCCCTGGATCGCGGGCAGGTAGTCGGGGTAGACTTCCAGCGCCGCGCCGTAGCTCGCGTCAAGACGTACAGCCTTGCAAAGGAGGGAACCATGCTCAAGCTTTTCGATGTCCGACTAGGACTACGGGCCTCGACGATCGGGATCATCCTCGCCGTCGCACTCGGCGCCAGACCCGACACCCAGGCTCAACACCAACCAAGCACACAAGTCCAACTCTCGTTGGCCACGTTCGTCTATCCGGGTTCGACCCTTCATCAGCCCCCTGCGAAGGGTGGCAGCGCGACGTTTGCTCGCAAGTACTCGACTACTGATGCCTTCGAAAAAGTTGTGCGCTGGTATCTCGCAGAGTTCTTCGCGGAGCATGGCAACCCCAGATCCGAGGGTGTCAAGCGATCGATTTCGAGCCAAGACACAACGGCGACCGTAGGCGACTCGATAAGACTTGATGGCTATCTCTATCTCGCGGAGCCTGTGATCGAGAACCGCACATACGACCACCTCGAAGTCGTTGTCCACGACTACCTTTTTGGTAGCGTCGATAAGCACGTTCAAGACGAGCCACTGCTGTGGACCTTGACGGCCAAGATATCTGAAGGTGAGCGCCGCCATATTATCAACGTGGTGGTCACCAGAACACAGGAGAAGCAGCTCACGCACATTGCCCTCTCGTGGTTACCTGGCTAAGTTTGGCGTAAGCGTTCACGGGCCTGACGACCCGGTGCAACTGAGATGAGGTCGAATGCCTCAGCGAACGAATGCGGGTATTGGTGCGCCCCGCAGCGGCGAGTCGTTGGCAGACGTGAGGTAATCGAGGACGTTGCTGCCGTGTTGCCGCAGGCTTGCGACGTACGAGTCCGGCGGATCCATCGTATCAGATGACGTGCGGTTCGTTGCGCACTTTGGCTTGAGAGGCCAAATGGACTCCCCTCAGCTCCGCAGCGCCTTCGCCGACCTGCGGTCCTGCTTCTTGCGCTCGAGCTGCGTCAGGATGCGCTTGCGCAGCCGCAGGTTCTTCGGGGTGACCTCGAGCAGCTCGTCGTCCTCGAGGTACTCCAGGCATTCCTCGAGCGACATCACGTGCGGCGGGGGCAGCCGGACGTTCTCGTCCTTCCCCGCCGAGCGGATGTTGGTCATCTTCTTCTCGCGGCAGACGTTGATGTCGAGGTCGCTGTCCTTGTTGTTCTCGCCGACGATCATGCCCTCGTAGACCGGCGTCCCGGGCGGGATGAAGAACGTCCCGCGGTCGAGCAGGCCGAACATGCCGTAGGGCACGGACTCGCCCGGCCGGTCGGCGACCAGCACGCCGTTCGTGCGCCGCGGGATCGGGCCGCCGTCCTTCTTCCAGCACTCGAAGACGTGGCTGAGGATCGCCTCGCCTTGGGAGAGCGTCATCATCGACGTGCGCGCGCCGATCAGGCCGCGCGAGGGGCACAGGAATTCCAGCCGCGTGTGCTCGCCGATCGGTTCGAGGTGCGTCATCTCGCCGCGGCGCTTGCCGAGGTACTCGATGATCCTGCCCGCGTGCCGGTTGGGGACCTCCACCGCCGTGCGCTCGAAGGGCTCGCACCGCACCCCGTCGACCTCCTTGAGGATCACGCGCGGCTTGCCGACCGAGAATTCGTAGCCCTCGCGGCGCATGTTCTCGATCAGCACGCCGAGGTGCATCACGCCCCGGCCCTTGACCTCGAAGCCGTCGCTCGCATCGCCCTCCCCCGCATCGGGAGCGAGCACGAGCGCGACGTCGCGCAGCGCCGCCCTCTCGAGTCGCGCGAGGATCTGCCGGCTGGTCACGAACTGCCCTTCCTGTCCGGCGAAGGGCGAGTTCGAGACGAAGAACTCCATCGAGATCGTCGGCTCGTCGAGGTGGATCGCGGGGAGGGGCTCCTGCTGATCGGGCGGGCACAGCGTGTCGCCGATCATGAGCTCGTCGATGCCGGCGACGACGGCGATGTCGCCCGAGCGCACCTCGTCGACCGGCACGCGGTTCAGCCCCTCGTAGTGGAAGAGCCCCTTGATCGACAGCACCGGGGCCTTCTCGCGCCCGGGATGGCACTGCGCGACGCGCATCCCGTTCTTGAGGACGCCCCGCTTCACGCGCCCGATCGCGACGCGCCCGAGGAAGTCGTCGTGATCCAGCGTCGCGGCCTGGAACTGCAGCGGAGCGTGGTCGTCCTGCGGCGGAGGCGGCACCTTGTGGAGGATCATGTCGAAGAGCGGCAGGAGGTCCTTGCGCTCGTCCCCGGGCTCGAGCACGGCGTACCCCTCGCGCCCGGAGCCGTAGACGACCGGGAAGTCGAGCTGCTGGTCGTGCGCCCCGAGCTCGACGAACAGGTCGAAAATCTCGTCGAGCACCTCGTGCGAGCGCTCGTCGGGCCGGTCGATCTTGTTGATCATGACCAGCGCGCGCAGGCCGTTCTCGAAGGCCTTGCGCAGCACGAAGCGCGTCTGCGGCATCGGCCCCTCGGCCGCGTCGACGAGCAGCAGCACGGCGTCGGCCATGCGCAGCGTGCGCTCGACCTGTCCGCCGAAGTCGGCGTGGCCGGGCGTGTCGACGATGTTGATCCGCGTCCCGTGCCAGTCGATCGCGGTGTTCTTGGCCAGGATCGTGATGCCGCGCTCGCGCTCCTGCGCGTCGGAGTCCATCGCGCGCTCCTGCACCTGCTGGTTCTTCCGGAAGGTGCCGGCGAACCGGAACATCGCGTCGACGAGCGTGGTCTTGCCGTGGTCGACGTGCGCCACGATGGCGATGTTGCGGATGGGCTTCTTGTGCTTGCCGGGCATGGTCAGGGGCGCGCAGAGGGCGGCTTCCCGCGATTGCGGGGCGAAGATATTAAGCCGCGCGCGCGCCGAGAGCAACCGCCGGCGAGGGACTTTCCCGCTTCAGACGCCGTCCAGGACCCGGTGCACACGGTCGAGGCGATAGGTCTTCAGGAGCCCCGACCGCGCGCACTCGGCCTCCATGTAACCGCGGCGGCGGCTCTCGAAGAAGATGCGCGGCGAGACCGAGAGCCGCGAGACCTGATCGGCTTCGCCGTAGAGCACGGTCACGCGCGCGCCGGCCCGGCAGGCGTCCTCGAGCGCGCGCAGGCGCTGGGCGATCCGCGGGGGTCGTGGAGCCGAGGACGCGACGGTCACGGGCTGGCCGCACAGGCAGAAGAGATCGGCTGCGCTCGGCGCAGGATCGCTGGGGAGGCGCTCGACGCAGGCTTCGAGCACCTTCCAGCACGACACCGCGTCGGGAAGCGCGCGGTGGTGCACGGGCGCCTCGATGTCGAGCACCTGGCACAGCGTCGCCAGCGTGTGGTCGGGGGAATCGGGGATGAGCTTCCGCGCGAGCTTCACCGTGTCGAGGATCGGCCCGGCCGGCATCGGCAGCCCCCAGCGGACGCACTCGAAGCCGAGAACCCCCGCGTCGAAGCGCGCGCCGTGCGCCGCCATCCAGTCCTCGCCGAGCCACGCCGCGAAGCGCGCGACCGCCTGGCCCGCATCGGGCGCATCGCGCACGTCGTCGTCGACGATGCCGTGGATCGCCGTCACCTCGGCCTCGATCGGCACCTGCGGCCGGACGAACGTCTCGAAGCGGTCGACGACCTCGCCGTCGACGACGCGGATGGCCCCGATCTCGAGCAGGTGCGGCGCGCCGATCAGGGTCGCGGTCTCGGTATCCAGGACGACGATGGGGCGGTCCAATCCCGATCCAGGCTACCCCATCCATGAGCCGGATTGCGGGGGAGGGACGCGCGGACTAGCCTGGAGGGGAACGCATCGCCCTGGGAGGTCTCCCGTGAACGTCCTCCTGCTGCACCTGCCGCTGGCGCGGAGGTCCTACCTCTCGCGCTTCTCGCTCGTCGAGCCCCTGGCGCAGATGTACCTCGCGCCGGCGCTCGCCCCGCGGCATGCGTCGCGCCTCCTCGACCTGCGCGTGACGCCGAGCCTCGACCGCGAGCTCGAAGGCTGGCGACCCGATGCCGCGGTCGTCGGCGTCAACCCGGTGCACTACGCCGCGTGCGACCGGACGCTCGCCGACCTGCGCGAGCGCTTCCCGCGCATCAGGATCCTCTTGTGCGCCGACGCGGAGTACGGGAACACGCACGTCGAGGAGCGGCCGCACGACTTCGCCCACCCGCTCGCGGACGCGCTCGTCCGGCCCTTCTTCCTGGCCCCGATGCGCCGCATCGTCCCGCAGGCGCTCGCGGCGTGGGAGGAGGGTCGGTCGATCGCCGACGTGCCCGGCCTCCTGCGCCAGACCTCGCCGGGCACGTGGACGGCGACCGAGCACGTCCCCAACGTCGTCGGCGAGATCGGCGTCGCCGATCGCGCGCTCCTCGGCCGCGCGCGGGGGCGCTACCGATTCGGCGGGATCGGGCGGATGGCGCACCTCTTCTACACGTTCGGGTGCCGCCACAAGTGCCGGTTCTGCCCGATGAGCAAGCATGACGGGTCGATCCTGGCGCGCTCGATCGACGACGTGATGGCCGAGCTGCGCGGGATGACCGAGCCGAACGTTTTCCTCCAGGACTACGAGCCGTTCCTCGCGCCCGAGGCGATGGAGAGGCTCGCCGACGCGGTCGAGAAGGCCGGGATGCGGAAGAGCTGGTACATGCTGACGCGCTCGGACACCGCCCTGGATCAGGAGGCGCTGATCCGGCGCTGGAAGGGTCTCGGGCTGCGCTGGCTGTACCTCGGGCTCGACGGCGACTCGACCGAGAGGTTGAGGGAGATTCGCAAGGCCAACACGATCGAAGCCAACGAACATGGGCTGAGGCGGATGCTCGAGCTCGGCCTGTCCGTGTCGGTCGGGTTCGTCGTCCCGTCGGATTCCACCCGGGAGGACTTCGCGGCGCTGCGACAGTACGTGCGCAGGCTGAAGGCCCCCCTGGTCGGCTTCACGGTCGAGACCCCTCTCGTCGGCACGCAGCTCCATGACGACAACCAGGGCCGGCTGACGACGCGCGACTGGAGCCTCTACGACCTCGAGCACGCCGTGCTGCCGACCGCGATGCCGCTCGACGACTTCTACCGCGAGATGGCGCGCCTACAGCTCGGCGCCGGCCTGCGCACCCTGCCCGCGATGCTGCGCCACTTCTCCTGGCGGGACATCCTGTACACCTGGAGCCATGGCTTCGGTGCCGTGAACGACCTGCGCCGCGCCGCTCGCGACCACGTGCGCCCTGCCGGCGGGATCCATGCTCGCCCGAGGGGTGTGCCGATCCCCGCGCACGCGTGAGCGCGCGATCAGCCGGCGAGCGCCTTGAACTCCGGCAGCCCGCGCAGGACATCGAGGTCGGTGTTGTGCACGAGCTCCGACGCGATGTAGTAGCCGCGCGACTGCGCCGCCTTGAGCGCCTCGATCGCCTCAGCCAGGTCGCCGACGATCGCGAGCACACAGGCCGTATGGAAAGCGGTGTAGCCGTCGCGCGGCGCCATCTCACGGCCGTGGAGGGCCTCGGCGCGCGCCTCGTCGTGCGAGCCCATGCGCGCGAGCAGCATGGCGAGGTGCAGGCGCGCTTCCATGTTGTCGGGGACCTCGGCGAGATGCGCCCGCGCCGCGGCGATCCCCGCCTCGGCGATCTGGATCGCCTCCTGGTAGCGGTTCAGGCGCTGCAGCACGTCGTGCAGGTGGTCGTAGGAGCCGATGTGCGTCGGCTTGAGGTTGATCGCGCGGCGCAACAGCGGGGCGGCCTCCTTGTAGTTGCCCGCGCGCGAGAGCACGGCGCCGAGCAGCCGGTGGGCGAGCCATTCGCCGTGGTCGAGCTGGATCGCGAGGCGGTACTCGCGCTCGGCGTCGATGGGATGGCCGGAAAGGTGGCAGCCGAAACCGAGCGCCGTGTGCGCCGTGGCGCAGCGGGGATCGATCGCCAGCGCCCGCGCCGCGTGCTCGCGCGCCTGCTCGAGGTAGCTCGCCTCGCCGTCGAAGTACAGGAACTGGCGCACCAGCGCCCCCGCGAGACCCGCGTACGCGGCGGCGGACTGCGGATCGACCTCGATCGCTTGCTTGAGAGTGCCCATGGCGACGAGCAGGTGCTTGGTCTTGCCGCGCAGGAGCACGTCGACGCCGGAGCGGACCAGGGCCTCGGCCCGGACCGGGTCGCGGCGCGCCGCCGGAGCGGGGCGCTGCGCGATCTCCGACAGGCGCTTCTTCACCGTGCGAACCGCTCCGCTGACGAGCCCGGCCTCCAGCCCGAATTCGTTGAGGTCGTCGTACTCGACCGAGTCGCGCAGGACCTCGCGCGGCTCCGACGGCGAGCCATGGGGCAGGTCGTAGCGTTCGAGGTTCAGATCGAGCAGGCCCTTGGCGCCGTCGAGGCGCAGCCGGGCGCGCAGGACGAAGTCGAAGGGCTCGCCCTGGGGCAGCTCCGGATTCTCGGGCAGGAGCACGCGCAGACCCCGGGTGCGCCGGAGCGCGGTGGCGAGGTCCTTGCGCAGGGAGCTGGCGAGCTCCGCGCATCCCTCCCGATCGATGTTCGCGCACGTCATGGGGGGGATGACGATGGAGCCGGGGAGCACCGCCGTCGTCGAGCCGTTGCTCGCGCCCTCCCCGCCGGCGACGAGGGTCGCGAGCACGGCCTCGGCATCCTGGAACCGATCGAAGGGCTCCGGGGCGAGGCACTTCTGGATCAGGTCCTCGAGGGTGGTGGGCAGGCCCAGGCGGACCTGCGTCGGAGGTCGCGGCTTGCCGTCGAGGATCGCCATGCACACCTCCGGGAAGCTCTTGCCCGGGAAGGGCAGCATTCCCGTGCTCATGTGATAGAGCACCGAGCCCAGGGCGAAGATGTCCGAGCGGGCGTCCAGCTCGTCGCCGCGCACCTGCTCGGGCGACATGTAGAGCACCGTGCCGACCAGCATCCCGTGCTGCGTGATGCTGGCCTCGTTGCTCGCGCGCGCGATGCCGAAGTCCATCAGCTTGACCGTGCCGTCGTCGAGGACCATCACGTTGCCGGGCTTCAGGTCGCGGTGGATCAGGCCGCTCCGGTGGACCACCGCCAGCGCCGAGGCGATCGCGCGGGCGATCCGCAGGCACTCCTCGAAGCCGAGCTGGCGCTCCTTGAGGATCGTGTCGAGGGTGCGACCCTCGAGGAACTCCATCGCGATGTACGAGGTCCCGTGGTCCTTGCCGCACTCGTAGATCGTGGCGATGTTGGGGTGCTTGAGGAGGCTCGTGTGTTGCGCCTCGCGCTTGAAGCGCACGTCGGAGGCGGGATCGATCTCCGCGTGCGGGCGCAGGATCTTGAGCGCGACGGTGCGGCCCAGCTCGACGTCGACCGCACGGTAGACCTCCGAGAGCGGACCCTCGCCCAAGCGGTCGTTCTCGGGATCGAACTCGAAGTGAGCGAACCGCATGGGGGAGCCCAGGAAGGGCGAGGTCTGCTGGGAGGACATGATATAGGGTAAGGATCGACCGCGGTTGCGGCCTTCCTGTACGGAACCGGGCTCGTTCCGCGGCCTCGCGGCCGGTAGCGTGGGCGCCGGCCCGCCCGGGCGCTTCCGGCGAAGAAACAGGGGAGGAGGAAGGACGAGCCTGGATCCGTTCACCGAGGGCGATTTCCACTCGCTCTCGCCCGCCTGCGCGCGGGATGCGCAGTACGACGACCGGCGGCTCGTCCTGCGCCGCAAGCTGCTCGCGCTCGGGAAGGCCTTCACGGCTCGCGCGGAGGAGACCGGCGTCGCGTTGGAGGCGCGGGGGAGCCTGCACCAGCCGAACGCCTTCAATCGGATGAAGGTGGATCGGATGTGGGCCTACGCCTGCCGCAACAAGGCGGAGAAGAAGCGCCTGCGCGGCGCTCTCGGAGCGGACCTCGGCAAGGATCTCGATGCCGCCTACCGCAACGCCTACGTGTGCGCGGCGGTCGAGAGCGACGCGCTCGAGGTGTCGCTGCGCATCCACGCGGATGCGTGGTACGACGGGCAGAACCTCTCGCGGCGGCTGGCGGCCGAGGGCGTCGCAGGGTGGCTCTCGCTCCTGAATGCGCTCGAGGGCTTCCGCCTTCGGCTCGCGGACTGGAAGGGCGAGTGGGTCTGCGGGGCGCTGTCGCGCGACCGACTCGAGGAGTTCCTGAAGTACTGGAAGCCTGGCGAGCACGCGCTCGCCGTCGAGCAGCGATTCCCGGCTCCTCCCGGGGCGCGCGGGGAAGCCCTCGATCCCGGAATGCCGGAGCGGATGGTGGCGGAGATGCTGCGCCTGGTTCCGCTGTACCGGTTCGCGGCGTGGTCGCAGGAGAGCGACTTCCTCTTCCTGCGCTGAGCGGGGTGCGAGAGAACGTCCAGAATTCTCCCAGTTTGCATGAAACCTGGAGCCGGCCGGGAGAGTCATCCCCCGGGTGGGCGGGGGGTGGCGGGTGGGGGAGCGCGCCTGTCTATGATCTGAGGCCATGGCTCCCTGGATCTCCCACCTCCTCCTTCTCGCCCTGCTCTCACCCTCTCCCGCGCAAGCGCCCGGCGACGCCCTCGAGCGCCGAGCGAAGGACATCGCGGCGCTGATCTCGGCCGATCCCAAGTGGGAGGCCGACCTCTTCGACGCCGCCTTCGTGAAGGCCGTGCCGCCGGACAAGATGCGGGATCTCGTCCGCTCCTACCACGCCCAGCACGGAGCGGTCGCTTCCACCCTGTTCGTGAGCCGCGAGTCGGAGTACTCGGGCAAGCTCGATTTCGTGTTCGAGAACGGCGACACGATGCGGGTGACGCTGACCGTGGGGCGCACGCCGCCGAACGCAGTGGTCGGATTGTGGTTCGGACTGGTGTCTCCCGGAGTTCCGGACCTCGCGGCGGCCGCCGATGCGATCGGGAAGCTCCCGGGATCGGCTTCTTTCGCGGCCGTGAAGCTCGGCGGAAAGGAGCCGGTGGTCCTGGCCGAGCGCGACCCGGATCGGGCGCTGGCCGTCGGCTCGGCCTTCAAGCTCTACGTGCTGGGTGCGCTCGCGCGCGACCTCGAGGAGGGGAAGCGCAAGCTCGAGGACATCGCGCACCTCGACGCGCGCTGGCGCTCGCTGCCCTCGGGAAAGTTGCACCAGTGGCCGCTCGGCTCGCCGGTGACGCTGCACACGCTGGCGTCGCTGATGATCTCGGAGAGCGACAACACGGCGACCGACCATCTCCTGTTCACGCTGGGGCGCGAGCGCGTCGAGGGCATGCTCGCGTCGATGGGGAACGCGGCGCCGGCGCGGAACGTCCCGTTCCTTTCCACGGGGGAGATGTTCCGCATGAAGATGACGCGCGGAGGCAGCGCGGGCGAGGAGTTCCTGAAGCGCGAAGGCGCTGCCCGGCGCAAGTTCGTCGACGAGGAGCTTCCGAAGATCACCCTCGACGAGTCGAGCGTCGACGGAAGCCTGCTGACCAAGCCGCGCTGGATCGATTCGATCGAATGGTTCGCCTCGGCGCGGGACATGTGCCGCGCGATGGACTGGCTGCGGAAGGCGACGGAATCCGGGAAGGCGGAAGCGCTGCGCGGCATCCTGGCGATCAATCCCGGCGTCGAGGTGTCCAAGGACAAGTTCCCGTACGTCGGCTACAAGGGGGGCTCCGAGCCGGGAGTCCTGAACCTGACCTTCCTGCTGCGCTCGAAGAAGGGCGAGTGGTACGCGCTCTCGGCGGGATGGAACGACCCGAATGCCGCGGTCGAGGAGGAGAAGCTGATCGGGCTCGTCACGCGCGCGATCACGCTGCTCGCGCGCGAGACGGAAGCGGCGCCGGAGAAGGCGAAGTAGGGGCACCTTCGCCGCCGGGATCTTCCTCGCTGCCCGGCTCACTTGGTTCTTATCCGTTCTCCCGGCTTGCCCGCCCCCCTGCCCGGTTCCTAGAGTGCCGCGAATGGCCAACCCGCTGTTCGCAAGAAAGCCTCTCAAGCTCCTCCTCGAAGAGATGGCGGGCGAGAACCGCCTGCGCCGCGTGCTGGGTCCGGTCCAGCTCACGAGCCTCGGGGTCGGCGCGATCATCGGCGCCGGGATCTTCGTGGCGACGGGAGCGGCGGCGCACAACGTCGCGGGACCGTCGCTCATGCTTTCGTACGTCGTGGCGGGCGTCACCTGCATCTTCGCCGCCCTGTGCTACGCCGAGTTCGCGTCGATGGTCCCGGTGGCCGGCTCGGCCTACACCTACGCCTACGCGACGCTCGGGGAGCTTTTCGCCTGGATCATCGGCTGGGACCTTGTCCTCGAGTACGCGGTCGGCTCGGCCACGGTCGCGAACGGCTGGTCGAGCTACTTCCAGACGCTGCTGCCCAAGCTCGGCATCCATCTGCCCGAGGTCATCAGCCGGGCTCCGATCATCTACGACGCCAACGTCGGGCACTTCGTCGCCACGCACGGCTTCATCAACCTCCCCGCGGTGATCATCGTGCTGATCGTCACGGCCGTGCTGGTGAAGGGGATCCAGGAGAGCGCGAGCTTCAACGCCACGATGGTCGGGATCAAGATCCTGGCCGTCCTGTTCGTCATCCTGGTCGGCGCCTTCTACATCAACCCCGAGAACTGGAAGCCCTTCACACCGTACGGGTTTGGCGGGATCACGATCTTCGGACACAGCGTGTGGGGGCAGACGGTCGGAGGCACGCCGGTCGGGACGCTCGCGGGCGCGGCGATCATCTTCTTCGCCTACATCGGCTTCGACTCGGTCTCCACCCACGCCGAGGAAGCCAAGCGTCCCCACCGTGACGTGCCGATCGGAATCGTGACCTCGCTCCTCGTGTGCACCGTGCTCTACATCGGGGTCGTGGCGGTCCTGACCGGTATGGTGAGTTACGACCAGATCGACACGGGCGCGGGCGTGTCCGACGCGTTCAAGAAGGTCGGGCTGCCCTGGGCCGAGGTCCTCATCGCCAGCGCCGGCGTGGCCGGCATCACCTCGGTGCTCCTGGTCATGATGCTGAGCGCTCCGCGGGTCTTCCTGGCCATGGCCCGCGACGGGATGGTCCCGAAGAGCTTCTTCGGCGCCGTCCACCCGAAATTCCGGACCCCGTGGAAGACCACGATCCTCATCGGGTCGGTCGTCGCGATCGGAGCCGGGTTCCTGCCGATCGACGCGCTCCTTCAGATGACGAACATCGGGACGCTCTTCGCCTTCGCCATCGTCTGCGCGGCCGTCCTTATCATGCGCAAGGTCGCCCCGCAAGCCGAGCGCCCGTTCCGCTGTCCGTGGGTGCCCCTCCTGCCGGTTCTCGGGATCTTCTCTTGCCTGGTGCTGATGCTCTCGTTGCCGGCAGCCAACTGGTGGCGGCTCATCGTCTGGCTCGTGATCGGGTTGTTCATCTACTTCGCCTACAGCCGCCGTCACAGCGTGATGCGGCACTATCAGGGCGACCGGTCGAGCGGAGCCTGATCGAGGCGGCAGCTAGGCGGGCGTTCGAGCCCTCGCGGCGCGCAGAAGAGTGATCGAGGTCCAGGTCACGACCACGGCGACCAGCCACTTCACCCAGTAGAGCGGCAAGCTCTTGACGATCAACGCTGCGATCAGGACGGCCGGGATGCCGGCGAGCGTGAGCCCGAGCGCCGCGCGCGGCGAATAGCTCTCCTGCCGGATGAAGGGCACGCTCGCGACCGGCATCAGGAACGCGCACGAGCCCATCATGATGGGGAAGCCGGTGTCCGGGTTCATCCCGAGCAGGGAGACCAGGACCAGGCACGGCGCGTACAGCCCGACGCCGATCGTCATCAGCGCGCCGAGCACGAAGTTGCTCGCGATCCCGATCGCGAACAGCCCGCCCGCGAGACCGAGGGTGCCCGTCGTCGGCTGGGTCCAGAGCTGGCGGTAGACCAGCACGCCGGTCAGCATCAGCAGCGCGAATCCCAGCCCGATCTGGATCTTGCGCCGGGGCCACCTTGCCACGATCGGCGCACCCACCAGCGAGCCCGCGACGGCGGCGACGATCATCGTCACCAGCGTCCGGGTCTCGACCGCGATCACCTGGGTGTAGATGAAAGCTTGCACGATCGTCGGCAGCGTGTGGCCGACGTTGAGCGTCCCGGGCAGCAGGCGATCGTCGATCGTCTTGCGCGCGCGGTAGAGCGTGGTCGTCGTCGCGAACGATCCGATGCCCAGGGTGTCGAAGAAGTCGGTGAGGAACCCGACCAGGAGCTCGTAGCGTCCAGGCCGCACACGGGGGCCTGACGGTTGCTTCCGGCGAGCCGCGGCGATGGACCGAGCCCAGAACGCGCTGAAGGCGACGGCAAGGATTCCCAGGAGGACGAGGAGGAGCGTCTTGGCGTCGGGCATGCGCGAATTCGTCCCGGAGGCCGAAGCCTACTGGCCAGCCCCGCTTGTTCAAGCACGCTCGGAGAGTTGGTAGTCTTCTCGACCCGCAACTTCAGGCTGCCCATGGCCATCACCTTCGTTCCCAGGGAGATCCACCCCGGCGAGACCCGCGTCGCGCTCGTCCTCGACGGCGTGAAGCGCCTCGCGGCGACAGGCCTCACGGTCCAGGTCGAGGCCGGCGCGGGCTCCGGAGCGCGCCTCTCCGACGCCGCCTACGAAGGGGCCGGCGCGAAGATCGTCGGGCGCGAGGCGTGGTCGAGCGCCGATCTCGTCCTCAAGGTCCAGCCGCCGACCCTGCCCGAGGCCGCGCTCCTCAAGCGCGGCGCGGTCCTCGTCTCCTTCGTCTACCCGGCCGCGAACCGGCCGCTGGTCGAGGCGCTCGTGAGCGCGGGCGTCTCCTCCCTCGCGATGGAGCTCATCCCGCGGATCACGCGCGCGCAAGCGATGGACGCGCTCAGCTCCCAGGCGACCGTCGCGGGCTACAAGGCGGTCATCCTCGCCGCGGTCCACTCGCCGCGGATGTTCCCGCTGCTGATGACGGCGGCGGGCACGATCACCCCCGCGCGCGTCGTCGTCTTCGGCGCCGGCGTCGCGGGGCTCCAGGCGATCGCCACCGCGAGGCGTCTCGGCTGTCTCGTCGAGGCGACCGACGTCCGCTATGCGGCCAAGGAGCAGGTCGAGAGCCTGGGCGGTCGCTTCATCGAGGTGCCCGGCCTCGCCGACCTCGAGGGCGCGGGCGGCTACGCCAAGGAGGCCAGCGCGGAGGTGCTCGCGAAGCAGCGCGAGACGGTGGCGAAGCGGGTCTCCGAGGCGGATGTCGTCATCACGACCGCGCTCGTGCCCGGGAGGCCGGCGCCGAAGCTCGTCAGCGCCGACATGGTGCGCGCGATGAAGTCCGGCGCCGTGATCGTCGACCTCGCGGTCGAGAGCGGAGGCAACTGCGAGCTCAGCGAGCCCGGGAAGATCGTCGAGCGCCATGGCGTCACGATCGTCGGCCTCGCGAACCTCCCCGCCACCGTGCCCGTGCACGCGAGCGAGCTGTACTCGAAGAACGTGCTGAACCTGGTGAAGCTCCTGGTCGACAAGCCAGGCCACCTTGCCACGGACTTCAAGGACGAGGTTCTCGCGGGCGCGCTGCTCACGCACCAGGGTCGGATCTGCCACGAGGGCACCGCCAAGGCGCTCGCTGCGCTCGCCGCGCAGGCGGCGGTCACGTGATCGAGAGCTCGGCCGTGTGAACGCGGCCGGCTGCAAAAACAGATGATGAAATCGCTCCGGCAGGTTGGAGGTCGTCGATGCCGCTCGAACGTCTGATCATCCTTCTCTACGTCTTCGTCCTGTCGATCTTCGTCGGCTACCAGGTCATCACCAAGGTGCCGCAGCTGCTCCACACGCCGCTCATGGCGTTCACGAACGCGATCTCCGGCATCTCGCTGGTCGCGTCGCTCGTCATCGCGGGCGAGGGGAAGAACACGCTGAGCACGCTCCTCGGCGCAGTCGCGGTGACGGCTGCGACCATCAACGTCGTGGGCGGCTTCCTGATCACCGACCGGATGCTCAAGATGTTCCGCAGGAAGGGCAAGGGAGCGGCATGAGAACGGCGCTCGCCCTGATCGGGACGGCGGAAGCCGCGCACGCGATCGATGCGCGGCAGGTGATCTTCCTGCTGGCGCTGTTCGCGGCGTCGGTGCTCTTCATCCTGGGGCTGCGCGGACTCTCCCACCCGGATACCGCGCGCCGCGGCATGCAGATGGCCGCGGTGGGGATGCTCGTCGCCGTCCTGGGCACGCTCCTCCACGAGCGGATCGTGACCTACGAGTGGATCGTCGGCGGACTCGTCGTCGGAACGGTGATCGGGATCCCGATGGGCCTGTGGATCCCTATGACGAAGATGCCCGAGCGGATCGCGCTCTCGCACTGCTTCGGCGGTCTCGCGGTCGCGCTCGTGGGCGTCGCGGAGTACTTCAACCACCGCATCGAGCTCAGTCCATTCGACGCGGGCGCAGTGGGCTTCGAGGTGCTCCTCGGCGCGATCACGTTCACCGGGAGCTTGATGGCCTTCGGGAAGCTGCAGGGGATCCTGCCCGGGAGGCCGCAGACGTTTCCGGGCCAGAATGCGATCAACTTCACGCTGCTCGGCCTCGCCGCTTCGATGCTCGTCGTCCTGGTCGCTCAGCCGCAGATCCAGCCCGTCTTCTACGCGATCGCGTCGCTCGGCTTCCTGCTGGGGATCCTCCTCGTGGCTCCGATCGGCGGAGCGGACATGCCTGTCGTGATCTGCCTTCTCAATTCGTACGCGGGTCTCGCGGCCGCGGCCACGGGGTTCGCGCTCGACAACCCCGTGCTGATCGTGTGCGGATCGCTCGACGGCGGCTCCGGCTTCATCCTGGCTCTGATCATGAGCAAGGCGATGAACCGGTCGTTCCGGAACGTGATCTTCGGGGCGTTCGGCACGGAGGCCGTGGGGCTCGCGGCGGTGGGCAAGACCGACGCCGCGATCCGGGAGGGGACGGTCGAGGACGCGGCCGAGCTCCTCAAGGCCGCGAGCTCGATCATCTTCGTCCCCGGCTACGGCATGGCGGTGGCGCAGGCGCAGCATGCGGTGCGGGAGCTCGCCGAGCTGCTCCAGAAGCAGGGCGCGTCGGTCAAGTACGCGATCCACCCCGTGGCGGGCCGGATGCCCGGGCACATGAACGTGCTCCTCGCCGAGGCGAACGTGCCGTACGACCAGCTCTACGAGCTCGAGGCGATCAACGACGAGTTCCCGCACACCGACGTCTCGGTCGTCGTGGGCGCGAACGACGTCGTCAACCCGGCCGCCCGCAGCGCGCCCGACAGCCCGATCTACGGCATGCCGATCCTCAACGTCGACCAGTCGCGGGCCGTGATCGTGCTCAAGCGCAGCATGAACCCGGGGTTCGCGGGGATCGAGAACGAGCTGTTCGTGAGGCCGAACACGATGATGGTGTTCGGCGACGCGAAGCAGACGGTGGGGAAGATCGCAGCGGCGATCAAGAGCGGGGGCTGAGGCCCAGCGAGCGCAGGACGAGGTCCGACAGGAACCGTGGCCGCGCGGAGAGGCCGCGCCGGAAGCTGGACTGCGAGGCGAGCACCCGCGCCAGCGCGCGCAGCGCCGGAGGACCGGCGGTGGAGCCGAGGACCGCGCCGAGCCCGGTCGACACGCCGATCGACATGAGCGGATGGCGGCGGATCTTCTCTCGCAGCCCGGTCCGGGCGCACAGCTCGTCACCGAGCCGCTGCGCCGCGTCCGCGATCGTCTGCACCGACCGCGCCTGCTCGCGGTCGAGGAGCTCCTCCGCCGTTCTCGCCCTCATCGTCGCCGTGGCCGGCTGCGCGCCTCTCGTCGCTCTTCCGCTCATATTTCGCCTCCAATCGCCTCAGCTCGCGCCGCGACCAGGCCTGCGAACCCAGCGCGACGACGGCGATCACGCTGCCCAGGGCGAGCGCGCCGCCGGCCAGGTCGCCGAGCCACGCGCGCCCTCCGGACAGCGCCGCGAGCCCGCCGCAGATCCCCCGCAGGAGAGCCAGCGTGCCGGCGACGACCCAGACCGCCGCGCCGAGCGCCGCGGCGCCCCCGATCGCCGTCTTGACCATCGATCGCTGCACCGACAGCCGGACGCGGTCGGCTTGGACCTCGATCAGCCTGCCCACCGAGGCGGCGACCGCTTCGACGGACTCGAAGAGGACGTCGAGCCACCCGCCGGCCTCGTCCGGGGAGCCCGGGCGCTCCGTCCGTTCGCGATCGTCGTTCACCTCCGGCTGGCTCGGATCGGGGCTCGCGATCGAGCCCTGCGAGGGGTCCTCGAAGCCGTCGGTTCTCTTCACGACCTCGCTCCTTCCCTTCGGGCCGGCGTGCTCAATGCCGGCGGCGGCCGACGAGCAGGCCGACCACGGCGCCAACTCCGGCGGCGATCAGGACCGACTGGATCGGCTTCTCGCGGATGGTTTTCTCCGCGGCGCCCTTCCACTCGGTCACCTTGGTCTGGCTGTTCTCGAAAGCCTGTCGCAGCCTCGTCTTCTCCTCGGAAGCCCCTTCCGGATACGTCTCCCTGACGGGCAGGTCCTCGATCGACGTCCTGCGTGTTTGAGTCCCGATCACATCGGGATTCACGGTGCTTTGTGTGGACATGATTCCCTCCTTGGGCGCTCGCATTCGACGCTTCCGGAGCTCACGGGAACATGCGGCACTCGACGTACGCTGGCCGGCCCCTGTGCGTAGCCTTGCGTGGACAATCCGGTGCGCAACCGCGGGCGATCGAAGGTACGCACATCGGCGCACGCACGGCGCCGGGTACCGTGCTAGGCGACCGCTTCGCGCAGCTCCGCGAGCAGCTTCGACCCGCTGAAGCGCGAGCGCTCCTCGCGGTGGTAGCCGCGGACCCACTTCTTGCCGTCGACGAGGATGAAGGGCACGGCCTGCTTGCCGGTCTCGCTCTCGAGCTTCTCCGCGGCGCCCGCCTCCTGGTCGATCAGGATCTCGTCGTGCGGCACCTGATTCGCGACCATCCACTGCTTCAGCCGTGCGCAATCGGGACACCACGTCGAGGAGTAGACTGCCAGCGTGTGGTCCTTCAGGAACTCGATGCTCTCGCTCACGGGGGCGATTGTAGCGGCCGGACAGGTCGCGGCACCCCCGGGCGAGATCGTCCCGCGCGACTGGCTCGTCATCCCGGCGCTCGACGTCAACGGGCGCCGGCCGATCCGCTGCGACAAGGGGTTCGCAAGGCACCTGCTCGATCGCAAGGCCGCGCCTCCGGAGGACGGCGAGAAGCTCACGGGGGAGCTCGGGAAGGAGGCTGCCTGGGAGAAGAAGCAGGCCTCGGACGCCGGTGCGATCGAGGGCGAGCTCGCGTGGGGCTTCACCTCGATCGAGTCGCCTGCGCCGTGCGTGATGATGGCCGAGCTCGCGGGCGCCTCGACGATGTTCGTGAACGGCACGGCGTTCGTCGGCGACGCGTACCGATACGGCTTCCACGGCGTGCCGGTCGCCCTTCGCGCAGGGAAGAACGACGTCTACGTCACGGGCATCCGCGGGAGCTTCTCGCTGAAGCTCCGCGCGCCGCCGGGGCCGCTCGTGCTCGCGGACTGGGATGCAACGCTGCCCGACGCGGGGGCGGGCGATGCGGCCGTCCTCGTGATGAACGCGACCGAGCGGAAGCTCGACCTGGTCTCGCCTTCGAAGCGCACGCTCGTCCCGCTTGCGGCGACGAAGGTCCCGTTCGCGTTCGACCTCGGGACGAAGGAGATCGGCAAGCACCCGCTTAAGGTCGAGGTCTCGACCGCCGGCGACGGGCCGAAGGCCTCGGCGGCCTTCGAGATCGAGATCCGTCCCGGGCACGACGCCTGCCGCCGCACCTTCCGCTCGCGCATCGACGGCTCGGTCCAGCCCTACGCCGTCCTCCCGCCCTCCGGCGCGAAGGAGCCCGAGGGTGGCCTCGGCCTCGTCCTGACGCTGCACGGCGCCGGCGTCGACGCGCTCGGACAGGTGCGCTGCTACTCGCCCAAGGACGACTTCTGGATCGTCGCGCCGACGAATCGCCGCCCGTTCGGATTCGACTGGCAGGACTGGGGCCGTCTCGACGCGTACGAAGTTCTCGGAGAGGCGCTCGCTCTCTCGCACGTCGATCCTTCGCGCATCTGCCTCACCGGCCACTCGATGGGCGGCCATGGGACGTGGCACCTCGCCGCGAATGATCCCGACTGCTTCGCCGCGATCGCCCCGAGCGCTGGATGGGCGAGCTTCGACACCTACGGCGAGAGACCCAAGGGCGCGCTCGCGGAGCTCTGGCACCGCGCCGACGGAGCCGGGCTGACCCTCGATCTCGTGGCGAACCTGGCCTGGATCCCGATCTACATCCTCCACGGCACCGCGGACGACAACGTGCCCGTGAGCGAGGCGCAGTCGCTGGAGAAGGCTCTCCACGACGCGGGCGCGAAGCCCGAGGCCCACTATCAGGCGGGGGCAGGCCACTGGTGGGACGGCGATGCATCCCCGGGCGTCGACTGCGTCGACTGGCCGCCGATCTTCGATCTGTTCCGCAAGAGCCGCATCCCCGCGAAGCCCGCCAGGCTCGACTGGATCGGCGTCGATCCCACGGTCGATTCGCGCCACGACTGGATCGAGGTCGCCCAGCCGCAGCGGTACGGGCAGCCGTTCCGCGTGCGCGCGAGCTTCGACGCCAAGGTGCGGCGGATCGAGGTCGCGACCGAGAACGTGCGCCGCTTGCGCATCGATCCCCTGCTCCCTCGCGCGGCGGTCGCCGTCGACGGCGCGACGCTCGACCTGCCGAAGTCGGGCTGGTGCCTGCGTGAGGGGGAGGCGTGGAAGGCCGATCCCTCCGGGCCTCCCCCGGAGGAGAAGGACCCGAGCCGCAGCGGCCCGTTCAAGTTGGCCTTCGAGAGGCGCTTCGTGCTCGTCTACGGCACCGCGGGCGACGCTGCCGAGGACCAGGAGCTCCTCGATCTCGCTCGCTATGAATCGCAGGTGTGGTGGTACCGCGGAAACGGCTCCGTACGGCTCATGGACGACCGGGAGTTCCTCGCGCAGCGAGCGGAGCTCGGCTCCTGCAACGTGATCCTCTTCGGCAACGAGGACACGAACGCGGCCTGGAAGGTCCTCGTGCCCGAGGGCTGCCCGATCTGCGCGCGGCGCGGATCGATCCGCCTCGGAGAGGAGGCGCACGAGGGCCCGGGCCTCGCCTGCCTGTTCGTCTACCCGCGCGCGGACGCACCCGCGCTCGTCGGTGCCTTCGCCGACAGCGGACCTGCAGGAACGCGGCTGCTCGTCACGGTCCCCGTGTTCGTTTCCGGGGTCGGCTTGCCCGACTACGCGCTCTTCGGGCCTGAAGTCCTGACGAAAGGCGACGGCGGCGTGATCTCGGCGGGCTGGTTCGACCACGCCTGGAAGCTCTGAAGCTCCGGACCGCCCGCTTCCCTACCCCTTCACGCACACGAGCGGCTCGAGCCGCGCGACCTTCCGCGCGAGCCCCGCCCGCTCGGTCGCTTCGACGACCTCCGACACGTCCTTGTAGGCGCCCGGCGCCTCCTCCGCGATGCCGCGCGGCGACGGGCTGCGGATCAGGATCCCGCGCGCCTCGAGATCCCGGAGCACGTCGCGCCCGTTCCAGCGCCGCGCGGCCTCGGTCCGGCTCATGTCGCGTCCGGCGCCGTGGCAGGCCGAGCTGAACGCGAGCCGCTCCCCTTCGGCCGTCCCGGCGAGCACCCACGACGAGGTGCCCATCGATCCGCCGATGAGCACCGGCTGTCCCTCGGGCCGCAGGTCCTCGGGCAGCTCGGCGTGTCCGGGCCCGAACGCGCGCGTCGCGCCCTTGCGGTGGACGAAGAGACGGCGCATCGTCCCGGCGACCTCGTGCAGCTCCTCCTTGCACGTGTTGTGCGAGACGTCGTAGAGCAGCTCGAGCCGCGCCTTCGGCAGGACCGCCGCGAAGACCTGCCTGACGAGGCTCGTCAGCACCTGCCGGTTCGCCATCGCGCAGTTCATCCCCGCGCGCATCGCGCCGAGGTACCGGCGACCGACCGCGGAAGCGATCGGCGCGCACGCGAGCTCGCGCTCGGGCAGGCGGATGCCGCGCTCGCGCGCCTCCGCGAGCATCTCCTTCAAGTAGTCCGTGCCGACCTGGTGCCCGAGCCCGCGCGAGCCGCAGTGGATCGACACGACGACCTCGCCCTCCCGCAAGCCGAACACCCCGGCCGTCTTCGCGTCGGAGATCCCCGCCACCTTCTGCACCTCGAGGTAGTGGTTGCCCGAGCCGAGCGTCCCGACCTGGTCGCGCTGGCGCTCCTTGGCCTTCTGCGAGACGTGCTCCGGCTCCGCGCCGGCCATAGAGCCCCGCTCCTCGACGCGCTCGAGGTCGCGCGGGTCGCCATGTCCCTTCTCGACCGCCCACCGCGCGCCGCCGGCGAGCATCGCGTCCATCTCGCGGCCGGAGAGGCGCAGGCGGCCGGTGCTGCCGACGCCGGCGGGGATCTTGGCGAAGAGCGCGTCGGCGAGCTCCTTCTGCCGCGCGCGGACCTCTTCCTCCCGCAAGCTCGTGAGCAGGCAGCGCACGCCGCACGAGATGTCGAAGCCCACGCCCCCCGCGGAGACGACGCCCTCGTCGGGATCGAAGGCCGCGACGCCGCCGATCGGGAAGCCGTAGCCCCAGTGCGCGTCGGGCATGGCGTAGGAGGCCCCCACGATGCCGGGCAGCGTGGCGACGTTGCTCGCCTGCTCGAGGACCTTGTCGTCCATCCTCTCGAGCAGCTCGCGCGTGGCATACAGGACGACCGGAGCGCGCATCGCGCCCTGAGGAGCGAACCGCCATGCGCACTCGCCCACGCGTTCCAGCCGGCTCACGTCCATCGATGCAGTCTCCTCCGGCGCCTCACACGTCGACGACGCACTGCGCGCTCCAGACCCCGTCCTCGCCGCGCGTGACCGACAGCTCGGTGCAGGTCGCGCCCTTGACCTCGACCGCGGGCTGGTGGCGCGCGACGTCGACGGTCTCGCCGAAGGCGCGCGCCCGCAAGCGGCCCTCCTCGATCGCGACGTCGAAGCGCGAGAACAGCATGCGCCGCGTCGCCATCTCGTAGATCAACGCGTCGAGCCATTCGAGGAGGAGCAGCTCGTGATCGTGCGCGCTGCACTCGATGGCGACCTCCTGCTCGGGCTTCACCCGCGCGGGATCCGCGACCACGCTCGTCAGCGCGAGAGCGACCTGCTCGAAGGCACGCGCGAGCGAAGGGCCCTTCCGGCGGACGCCGATGTCGAAACCGTGGACAAAGGTCCCACAGCTCGCCTAACTGGGTGCTCCGGTCGGGTTCTCTCCGGTGTTCATCTCGCGTTCCCTTCCAATCCCCGTTCCAAAGCTTCGTTCCCACGGATGGCCCCACAAGTTCTCCACGAACGCGAAGAGAGATCGCTCATACAACGCAGGCCCTCGTGGAGCGCTTGAAGGAGACCACAATGGAACGCGCGCAACCAAGTTTTCCACACGCGCGAGGAATGTGGAAAGCTGTGGAGAGACCGGATCACACGCTCGTCGAAGCGAGAAGCATGTCCGCGCAGCGCGTCCGCGGAACGTGCCTTGCATGCTCGCGACCTACGCACATTTTCCCTGTTCCCCGCGCTCTTTTTCGTTGCCCGCGCATCGCGCGCTGAGCTAGAAGAGCGGACGTCGCGCGCAACGACGCGCGAAACCGGCTGCGGTGTGAAACGCGCGCGCCGTCGATCCTTGAGAACAGGAGTTGGGCGCGGGGGACGAACCCCGCGCGACCGAAAGGTCGAAGAACCCAGAAGGGTTGGCAGCCGGAGACGGCAAGCCGATTCTGCCGCTACGCAAGACTCTGGAGCGCCGCGTGTCGTCCACCGACGGTGGACGGTGCGGAAAGCGCACGAGAGGATGGCCCGGGAAAGAAACCGTGAGCCAGGGCGGTGGAGGAGAAGACCCTAGAGGGGAACCCTGAGGAAGCTGCGCGAGGTCGTTCCAGGACCTCGAGCCACTTCGTCCGGGGATCGAAGCCCTGAAACGGCGCACGTCGAGCCTGGAATGCCGACGTGGAACCGCAGGAGGGCATGGGCCGGGAAACCGGTACCGATCCGGGCGGGGGCAAGCTTCGAGAGGGGAATCTCGCGAGCGCCGCCGACACCGGATCCGTCGGCAGGGCCAAGCCGGGACCAAGCCGCCAAGTGGGACGAACCCAGGAGGCGGATGCAATCGGGACGCAAGACCCGAGGGCGATCGGCAGGGCCTGATGTGCTGTGGAGACGCCGAACCTCAGGAGAGCCATCGCGGGGGGACGCAACCCGCGAGGAGACCAGCGGTGAAGACTCGCAAGACGAGCCCAAGGCCAAGAGGGATGCGGACCTGGAGCAGCGACTCCGGGAGCCGCCAGGCCGGGTGAGGAAGACCCTCGAGGGGCCTCGAGAGAGGCCTGGAGGGGAGCGCTGAACATCACAGGAAGCGCTACCGCCCGGATCGGGAAGCCCTGGAGGTCGGGGCAACGTCCTACGAGGAGCGAGCGCGCGTCTTAAGCGCTGCGCCGAAGCCGCCGGTATGTCTCAAAGCTCTGTAGGGGACGAACGCGAGGCCCTCGCGCCCAACTCCGTACCTCACTCGGTGAGGTCGAAACGGGCATGCCGCGGACTGATCCTCTGCGGCATGCCCGTTTCCTTTTTCCGCCTGGGGCAGTGGCCGACTCACCCAAGGCGGGAGTCGTTATCCTCGTGGGCATGGACATCCACCTCCTGCGCGGCTGGATCGGGTTGGCAGCGGTGATCGCCGGAGCGCATCCGGCCTGGGCACAGAAGAAGGAGGCCGTGGCGCGCGCGCCGAGACGCGTGCTGGTGTACACGGTTTCGGCCGGGTTCGAGCACGAGGTCGTCAAGCGCGAGAAGCCCGAGGAGCTCTCGCTCGTCGAGCGCACGCTCGTCGACCTGGGGAAGAAGACCGGCCGGTTCGAGGCTGTGGTGACGCGCGACGAGCACGACTTCACGCCCGAGAAGCTGGCCAAGATCGATCTCGTCTTCTTCTACACGACCGGCGAGCTGCCGCTGTCGAAGGACGAGCGCGAGGCGCTGCTCGACTTCGTGAAGAAGGGCGGAGCGTTCGCCGGCGCGCACTGCGCGGCGGACACCTTCTACAAAGTGCCCGAGTACGGGGAGATGATCGGCGCGTACTTCGACGGGCACCCCTGGCACCAGGAGATCCGGGTGAAGGTGGAGGACCGCGAGAACCCGGCGACGAAGCACCTCGGTGAGGGCTTCAAGGTCACCGACGAGATCTACCAGTACAAGGCGCCGTACGATCGCAAGAAGCTCCACGTGCTGCTCTCGCTCGACACGTCGTCGGTCGACCTGAAGGTCGATGCGGTGCACCGCAAGGACGGCGACTTCGCGCTCGCGTGGTGCAAGGACTACGGCAAGGGGCGCGTGTTCTACACCGCGCTCGGGCACCGGCCGGAGCTGTGGAAGGACGAGCGCTTCCTTGGGTTGCTCGATGGCGGATTCCGCTGGGCGATGCGGATCCCCGAGGACGCGTCGCAGACCGGCCAGGGCGCGCCGAAGGGCCCCGAGAAGAAGGAAGAGAAGAAGGAAGACAAGAAGGAAGGCGGCGAAAAGCCCCCACAGCGCGCGCTCCCGCTCGTCCCCGACGGCTTCGCGGTCGACCTGATCGCCGAGGAGCCGGAGATCCTCTGGCCGAGCTCGAACACCTGCCTCCCGGATGGATCGCTCCTCGTCGGCGAGGACCGGATGGACATGCCCGGGCCGACGGATCAGCCGCTCGACCGCGTGATCCGGCTGCGGTGGAAGGAGGGCGGCGGCTTCGAGAAGACGGTCTTCGCCGAGAAGCTCTTCGCGGTGATGGGGATGGCCGAGGTCGACGGCGCGGTGTACGTGATGAACATGCCGCACCTGACGCGGCTCCGCGACGCGGACGGCGACGGGGTGGCGGAGGAGCGCAGCGAGATTCTCACCGATCTCGGCCCGCCCGCGCCCGGGTTCCCGGGCGGGTTCAACGACCACATCGTGTCGGGCGTCCGTCTCGGGATGGACGGGTTCCTCTACATCTCGGTGGGGGACAAGGGCATCCCGGGCGCGCACGGGACGGACGGCTCGACGATCCAGCTGCGCGGAGGCGGCGTCGTGCGGGTGAGGCCGGACGGGAGCGGGCTCGAGATCGTCGCGACGGGATTGCGCAACGTGCTCGACGTCGCGATCGACGAGCGCGGCGAGATGTTCACGTATGACAACACCGACGACGGGCTGGGCTGGTGGACGCGGCTCACGCACATCGTGGTCGGGGGGTACTACGGCTATCCGTGGGACTACCACGAACACCAGGATCGGATGCTGCCGTGCATGGCGGAGTACGGGGGAGGGTCGCCGACGGGCGGGCTCGTGTACCGGGAGGCAGCATGGCCGGAGTATTACCAGGGGAACCTCTTCTTCTGCGAGTGGGGCAAGGGCGCGCTGCGGCGCTTCGTGCTCGAGCCCGACGGGGCGACGTTCAAGGTGAAGACGGCGGAGGACTTCGTGCGCGCGGGCGATGTCCAGGCGTTCAAGCCGCTAGATGTGTGCGAGTCGCCCGACGGGCGGTTCCTCTACATCTCCGACTGGGGCTACGACGGCTGGACGAACCCGAAGGAAGCCGGACGGCTGTGGCGGATCCGCCGCGCGGACGACGATGCGCACGTTCCGAGCGTGGCGAAACCGCTGCCGAAGGACGTCGACGGGCTCGTCGCAGCGCTCGGGGATGCGAGCTTCAGCCATCGGTTGCGCGCCCAGCGTGAGCTGGCTCGGAGAGGCACCGAGGTGGTTCCCAGGCTTCGCAGCGTGCTCGAGGGAGCGCGGGGTCGATCCCCGGCAAATCTGGCCGAGGAGCGACGGCAGAGGCACGCCCTCTGGGCTCGGTCGGCGATCGATACTTCGGACCGTCCCCTCGATCTCGATCTCGGATTGCACGCGGACTGGGCCCTCTCTGAGCAGGCTGTCCGTGCGCTCGGGCCACGGTTCGTCGAGAACATGGGAGAGTACGGCCATCCGGGGCTGGACGAGTTCCCTCGCTTCGTCACCAAGGAGATGGTCATCGCGCTCGGCTCCGCCGATGCGGAGCACCGATCGAAGGCGGGCGAGTTCCTCGCGGCGCAGATGGAACTCTTGGCGACTCGATTGCAGGGCCCGGCTGTGGGCGATGCCGACCGATTCCTGAGGACGCTCGTCGTGCAGTCGATCCGGCGCCTCAGGTACTACCCTGACCCGAGAGCCTGGCACGAGCTCCTCGGCGCACTGCGCGGTGCGTACGATCCCGGAGCAGTCGAGATGGCCACCCGGTCGGCCTCGCAGCGCCTCCTTCCCGGGTTGCGTGCCGCAGCCATCGATGTTCTCGCCGACCTCTACCGCAAGCCCGAGCCCTGGGATGGCAAGTGGTGGAGCATCCAGCCCGCGAAGTCGCCGCCGCCGTCGCACACGATCGACTGGGAGTGCTCGGAAGGAATCCGGAGGACCGTCCGCGAACACCTCGACGATGCCCGGCCCGAACCGAGGAGCGCGAGCCTCGCAGCCCTGCGGGACATGGGCGATCGCGACGCGCTGCCGCTCATTCGCGCGCGATGGGGGAAGGAGAGCCACGACGAGATTCGCGCCCTCCTCCTCGACGTCCTCGGCGCGCTGAAGGACGAGAACGCGACGGAGCTCCTCGGATCGATCGTTCGAGGTCCCATGTCCCACGAGGCCGTTCGCAGGCTCGCGATCGACACCGCCTGCACCATCCGCACGGCGAGCATGGTCGATCTCCTGTCTTCGGTCGCAGACGACCCGGCGGCACCGGCCACTCATGTCGTGCCGTGTTTGCTCGCGCTCGCACGCCTGAAGGAGCCCCGGACGTCGGCCGTCGTGGCGCGGCGCCTCGGTCAGGGTGACGAGAAGATCCGCGTCGCGGCCGCGGCGGCGATCGTCGACATCGATGGCGAGGTGTCCGCGGGGAAGCTGGAGCCCCTCCTCCGCGATCCATCTTTGGACGTGCGCCTCGCGGCCATCCGCGCTTTCGGCCGTTTGAAGCTCCGCGACGAGACGCCGAAGCTCCTTCCCCTCGTCGACGACGAGGCGACGCGCGCCGAAGCGATCCAGGCGCTGGCGGCTGCGCCCGATCCGCGCGCTCTTTCCGCCTATCTGCTCGGACTCGATCGCAAGAACAGGACGGTCCAGGACGCGAGCCGCATGGCTCTCGCGGCCGTGCGTGAGGACATGCGCGGCGATCTCGAGGCGCTCTGCGCGCAGGGCCGGCTCGACGAGGTCCAGCTCGCGGCGGTCCAGATGGTCTACCAGGAGCCGCAACCGATCCTCGATTGGCGCCTGCTCGGTCCGTTCAAGCGCGGTGACGAGCCCAAGCTCGCCGGTCAGACGCTCGACTTCGCCCGCAAGCACCCGGGCGCTTCCGGCGCCGACGTCGCCTGGATCGACCACCGCGCTGAGCCCAAGGACGGCTTCGTCGATCTCGAGAAGCTCCTCTCGAAATCGAGCGAGGTCAGCGCCTACGCCGCCGCCGAGGTCCGCTCGGCCTCCGATCGCGAGGCGGATATCGCGATCGGCAGCGACGACTCGGTCGCGGTCTGGGTGAACGGCGAGCTCGCGCACGAATTCAAGGGGAACCGCGCCTGGTCCGCCGACGAGGATCGCTTCCGCGTCAAGCTCCGCTCCGGCGCGAACCCGATCCTCCTCCTCGTCGGCAACAGCACCGGCGGATGGTCCTTCAACGCCAAGATCTCCGGCGATCCGACCGGACCGCTCTTCGCCCGCAAGGCGAACCGGCCCGACCTCGAGGAGTACCGCAGCTACGCGCTCGGCCACCGCGGCGATCCCGTGCACGGCTTCGAGTCCTTCCGCAAGTCGCGCGACGGGGCCATGTGCATCCGGTGCCACACCGTGTTCGGCGTCGGGGAGAAGGTCGGCCCCGACCTCTCCGATATCGGCGCGAAATACGGCCGCGACGAGATCCTCGCTTCGATCCTCACGCCTTCTCAGCGCATCGCCGAGGGCTACCGCTCCTCCTCGCTCGAGCTCGAGGACGGCCGCGTCCTCTTCGGCATGGTCCAGCGCGAGACCGCCGACGAGATCGATCTCTACGACACGAACGGGGAGCTGCAGAAGATCGAGAAGACCGATGTCGCCAGCCGCAGGACGCTCGACACCTCGGTGATGCCAGACGGGCTGTGGTCGACGATCTCGAGAGAGGACCTCACCGACCTCGTCGACTGGCTGACGACGCTGCGCGGCGCTCCAGTCGGCAAGTGAGGGAATCTGGCCCACACCGCTGTCCAGGAATCAGGTCGAGGGCGCCACCTTCCAGGCGCAGATCTCGGCGACCCGCCACTTCTCGTCCTCGATGCCCAGGACCATCGCCGGCGAGATCCAAGGCGTGCGGTTCGTGATCCCGCGCACGTAGTTGCGCCACACAATCCATATCCACGCGTGACGCTCGAGCCGCTCCCGCAGCTTCGACGCCGCCCAGGTCCTGCGCACCAGCCTCGAGATCCCGTCCCGCATCATCGCCAGGGTGTGATTGATCGGGAAGAGCGGGTTCTTGTAGTCTCGCTTGTCCCTGGAAGAGACGCGCTGATGCACGAGCCGGCCCGCAAACTGGCGCTTGAGGATGCCCGCGTAGGTCCGCTTGCGGTCGGTCTGGACCTTGACCGGGCCCGAGCGCGAGTGAACGGTGGCTAACGCCTGGAAGCACTTCGTGACCGCCTCCCGCGATCCGCTCTTGCGCACGCCCGAGGTCCGCTCTCGCTCCGCCTTGCGCAACCGGTCGGCCTCGGAAAGCCTGCCCCTGCAGGGTAGAGGGGCGGTCTGGACGTCCAGGACGAAGTAGCTCGTGCGCTCGATGAGCACCGGGACGGTCAGTGGGGCGAGCCTCCTCGAATGCTCGAAGGTCTCGAGCTCGTCGAGCTGGAAGGTGCCTGCGATT